>PMSU01000114.1 GCA_003168255.1 Actinomycetota bacterium | reverse complement strand
CCGCCGCTGTTGGTGCAGCACGGCGCCTCGACGATGACCTCGGCCGAGGACAGGCTCGGCGTCTGGCCCAGGGTGGCGTCTGTGGTGTGGCTCCAGCCTTGGGTGGTGTCGGCGATATACAGGCTGAACTTCTCGCCGCTCAGGTACGTCACCGTGGCGGTGAAGTGGTCGCCGGCCTTGACCGTGTTGGAGTAGTTCTCCGATGGGCCCGGGTACATCTCGTACCAGGCGTAGTACTCAGCGGTACCGCTGTCGCAGTAGCCGGCGATCCCGGTCTGCTCGACGGTGCTGGTGTCATAGCCGTCCAGCCCCACCCACTGGCCCTCGATGGGGTCGCCAGCCGAGCCGACCGGGGTGTTCGCGCAGTTGAGGCTGGGGACATTGAAGTCGGCGCCGACGTATCGCAGCGCGACGTTCTTGTCCCCGACGGCTGTGTAACCTGACCAGTTGCCGCTGGGGACCGTATTGGCGGGGGTCAGGTGCTGGAGGGTGGTGCGCGGCAGGTGCACGTTCCTCGCCAGATGAAAGCCCTTGATCTGTGGGGCGTGCGGCACCGGGTGCGTGATGGCTTGGTGGGCGGTGGTGGTGCTGGCGGATGCGCCGGAGCTGACGCCGAGCGTGACGGCTGCGACGGACACGGCGGCAGCCAGCCAGGGTCTGATGTTCACAGAGGGTTCCTTCCTGCGGGAACTGGTCGAAAATGGCCACGGGTCCGTGGCCCGCAGTCGTACCTTTCTGACATATGAGACGCGCTTCACCCCGTAATGGATTACTAAACCTCGGATTGTCCTGGGGTTGCTCGCGGCGAGTCGCCCCCGCGGCGACCTCAAGTCACCGAGTTCGCCACGTCCGGCTCGGAGCCGTTGCGGCCCAGGACCGCCGCGACGGGCTCATGGCGATGGTCTCGCTGCGTACTCGCACGTTGGCGGCGGGGGCGACTTGCCGCCGTCCGCCACCACGAAGCAGTTATCAGTAATAGCCGACGGCGCGGCGATGATCGCACCGCCGCCGTGGTTGACCATGAAAACCCGGTCGCGCGTGGCACCGGGGAAATGACCGCTGATGTATTCCCAGCCCGGTGGCCGCCCGGGCGCGAAGGTGGAAGCCCAGACACCCAGGAACTCGACGTTGTCCGTCTTCGCGAGCGCGGACAGGCTGCCGCTAATCATCGGCCGCTCGTGCACGGCCTCGACGTCCTGCTCCGGCGTCGTGTAGCTGACTGCTCGGGCGAAGGTCTTACCCGTGGTGCCGTCCACGACCGTCATCTTCCACTTGTCGGTCGCGACTTCCCGGACCTCGGCTGTCATCAGGTCGCCGGGATGGATCGCCAGCGAGGTGCGGACCGCGCTGGCGGGAAGGATCTCGGTCCAGGCGTAATACTTCGCTTCGCCGCCTATGTTTTCGGACGTAGTGCCGGCCTGCACGAGCTTGTCATTGTTGAAGGCGCCGTCGATCCCCACCCAGTCCGCGGCGTACTGGTCGCCGGACTTCTTCGTGTACACGCGCGGCACGTACCACTCGGCCATCGCGGCCGTGAACTGCTTGGTCTTCTTGCCGACCTGCGCATAGCCCGACCAGTTGGCGGTGGCGACCCTGGTCATTCCATCAGCTGACCGGGCGCTGGTCCCGGCCGGCAGCCGGGCCGGTATCGCGGTGCCTGCTACTCCCGCGTTGGCAGCTGCGGGCACGGCCGCGCCGGAGCTGCCCGCTGCCGCGGGCACGGCCGCGCCAGAGCTGCCTGCTGCTGCTGCCGCCGCCAGCGGAGGCAGCAGCGCTGTGGCAGCGAGTAAGGCGGACGCTGTCATCCTTTTCATTGATCAGCCCGATGTCGGTATCACGTTCCCTGAGGCTAGATCTCCGGCACGGCAAGTACCAGTGCAAGACGGCCGGGGACTACCCAACAGCCACGTTCTGGCTGGTCAGATGGCACATGACGGGTCAGGCGCGGCAGCCCCGTCTGGGGCGGGACGTAGTGAGGAAGTGCATGGCGACTCATGCCTCGCCCGTGGGGACGAGAGGCGGCTCTACCTCCGTTGCCTCAGCGTTGGCGTCAGGCGCCGGGTCGGGATCTGGCGACGAACCCGCTGCACCGTTCCTGCTCGGCTGGACCAGCGCACCGGAGGCTTCGAACGTCCCGATCTCAGCGGTGCTGAACCCGAGCTCTTTGAGTACCTCGGCGTTGTGCTCGCCCTGGCGAGCCGCCAGCTGACCCTCGTCGGCCGCCACCTGCTCCGCGAAGTGCCACGGACGGCCCGGGATCTTGATCTCGCCACCCGACCTGTCGGACACCGTCCGCACCGCATTCCATTCGCGTGCCCAGTCGCTGTCCGCGAACTCCTTGACACTGCGGACCCGCCCGGTAGCGATCTTTGCCTCGTCCAGCTGAGCGTCGAGTGACTCCATGTCGCTGAAGGTCCAGATCCACTCCTGCACGGTGCGGTGCAGTGCCTCCAGGTTGCGAAGGCGCAGCTCAGGCGTCAGGAATCGCGGGTCCTTGCCGAGATCTGGCCGACGCATAGCTGCCAGGTAGAAGGGAAAGGACATGCTGCCGACCAGGCTCATGGGACTCGCGAATCGTTCACCGTGAGGTCCTGCGAAGAACGGGCCGTCAGTCGCACCGAGGATCGGCGTCCGCTTCGCGATAGACCGCTTGCCAGGGGTCACCTCGCCGCTACTTACCCTCGTGTCCTCACCCTCACGATCCGCGACGCTCGACCCTTGCAGCGCCGAACGTTTCGGCACCTTCACGGCCGTCGTGGTGGCACGTCCAGGACGGCCAACCGGCTGAACTGGAGCCGGTGCTAGCCGACCGCGCATATCGAGCTCAGGGTGAACATCGTCGGGGTACCCGGGGCCGACGCAGAACTGGATATCGGCGTGCTCGACGGGCCCGCCGCACTCGACGCAGATGACTTGGCTGACGATGTTGTGCCCAGGCTTGTGATGGTGCAAGGTGACGGGCGCGCCGCCTCCGTCATCGAGCCACTTGTCTCCCCAGGCGAGCATGGCCGCAAGGACCGGGAAGAAGTCTCGGCCCATTTCGGTGAGCAAGTACTCGTAGCGCGGCGGATTGTCCTGGTAGAACCGCTTGCTCATGACCCCGGAGTCCACAAGCTTGCCGAGCCGGTCGGACAGCGTGTTGCGGGCGACGTTCAGGGATCGCTGGAACTCGTCGAAGCGCATTAGCCCCTGCATCGCGTCGCGGACGATGAGAAGCGTCCAGGAGTCACCGAACACCTCGACGGCACGCGCTAGGGAACATGGCCACTCGGAGAACTCGCGCTTCATGGGTCTAGTTTAGCGACTGAGTTGCTAGACGCGAATTAGACTCTGTAAACGTCGCGTTACGTCGCCAATCTGGATCGTGCCGCACGTGGATCAGCTATCGAAGAGGCCGCCTCACCAGGCGGAGGCTCGGGGATTTGAACCCCGGATGGGCAGGACCCAAACCGCATTAGCAGCGCGATGGCTCCCGTGCGGCCACGATCGGCCTGGATGTGTTTGGGCAGGTCACGTTAAGTTTGGCAGCCTGCCGCGTCCGGTCGGTTGGTGCTGCGTCCGGCCGTTTTCTGCGCGGTTTGGCCCAGCAATGGACCAGCAGAACCCGCCCCCACCACAGCCAGTTCCTGACCGACCGGATGGCTCTGCCCACGGGGTCCGAAGTGGCCCTGCGGGTTCCAGCGAAGCGACCGATGGCGACGACTGGGCCTCGGGACCGGGCACGTTCAGCGGTAGCCGCGAGATCGAGGAGAGCCTGGGCTACGGCACGAGCCTCACCGGGAGTGACCTCCACGCACGCGTCGGTGTGGTCTTCGGCGTCCCCAGGTTGACGGCTTCCGGTCTTGCGGATCTGCCGGGTCGTAGCGCCCAGCGGGTAGATTCCCTGAGTACGTCGCGGCTCTGAACGACCAGCCGCACGGGAAGGATGGCTAGCCATGGGCGGCGACGTGATCCCGTCCTTCGGCGGCTACAGCGCCGACGAAGGCGGCATCGAGATCGCCGGCTCTTGGACCAGGCGTCAAGCAGTCGCCCTGGGCCTACAGCCACCGGCTGGAGCCGTTCACCCACTGACTCTTCCCTGATCGTCCCCGGCACACGCCGTCATGAGGAGGACGGCTGCACGTCGGGGATTATGGCTGAGGCGTTCACGTCGAATTGACACATGTAGTTGCCGCCGGTCGCGATGGTGCCCCCGCCTACAGTCGACAGGAACTGGCTGATGTCACCGCTCACGTTCTCATAGCCCTCGTAGGTGCCGGTGCCGCTGTCGTTCGAGCAGTAGAGGATGCCCCAGTTGTCAGCTGAGTTGAGGTCGCTGTCGTTCAGGCAGGTCGAGACGGATACCTCCCTGGAACTTCCCAGTTGTTCGGCGCCGAGCGCGAGGTTCCCGTCTTCGCACTGCGCGACGGTGCGGGCGTAGTACGTGCCGGCTGTGCAGTTGGTGTAGTACTCGTAGTCGTTATTTACGCCGGCGTTGCATGTCGGGATGGACGACGCGTCCGCTGTCGGGGCGATCACGGGTTTCGCCGTGGGCTTGACGGCGGCGGGCGCGGCCTGCGCCGTGGGCTTGACGACTGTCCCTGGCCGAGGCCGCGGGCATGCCCGCTGCCAGCAGCAGTGCTGCCACGGCGAGGACCGTCGCCGCCGCGCGGCGCGCGGGCTTGGCCTGCCACCACGCTGATCCCGGCTTATCTGGTGTATGCACTGAACGCTCTCTTTCGTTTTCTGGCGCGGGTCAGGAGTTGGTTCCGCTGGCCCAGAGCGCCTTGCCGCCGGATGCGGCGGGGTAGATGACGAGGTTTCCGTCCGCCTGGAAGCAGAGGACCGCGTCGGTATTGCCGTGGGTACCCGCCGCCCAGATCGCCTTGTCGGCGCAGTTGTAGACGACGAGGTTGCCGTCGCTCTGGAATGGCGCTCTGCAGCCAGGCCCGGTCGAGAGCTCGCTGATCGACGTCTTCGCGGCCCACACTTTGCCGTTGCCCGCGTACAGGACGAAGTTCCCCTCCTTGCTTTGCAGGGTCAGCTCGGTGGAGACTCCGGTGCCGCTCCAGGTGACGGTTACGTTGTCGCCGTAGTACTCCGTCAGGCAGCCGACTGCAAAGGCGACCGCGGTCGTGCCGCCGATGGAGATCTTCTTGGGCAGGCAGGTCACGATGTCGTCCGTGGTGGTGACGGTACCCTGGACGTTGTCGGTGACGGTGGGGGTGCCTACGCCAGTGGCGGCGCCGGCCGGGACCGCGGATACGGCGGCGAATCCGCCGAGCCCGAGGGTGAGGAGCGCGCAGGCGATCATCGCCCCGCGCCGGCTCCTGAGTGAGATATTCACTGTGGTCCTCTCTTCATGTCACGAGACGGCCATTTGGGTAACAGACCCTGTGCCCGGCGCTTTGGCCCCATGGACGCGCACGGATCCACGCCCGCCTCGGGCTGACTCTAAGAGGTTGTCCTCGCCCTGGAGAAGGAACACTCACCAGCACTCTTACTGGCACTCTGGGCGCCGTGACTACAGCCACCGTTACTGGAACTGTTCCGGTCAGAGTGCGAGCCAGTGTTCCTTCTCCTGGGGGAAGCCGCGCACTTACGTTCGGTGTGAGTGTGAGCGTGAGGGGGATGCGAGAGTGCCGAGGCGCGGGATCTTGAGGCAGCGGCTGGTCAAGGCGGGCGTGGCGGCGGTGGCCGTGGTGGCTGTCTTCGTGACCGCCTGGGTGCTGTGGCCGCGGCCGGGTGCCGCGGGCGGGCCGCGGGCACGTCAGTACCTGGATGTCTCGGCGTGCCTGCTCACCGGGTCGGGCGGGGTCAGCCCGGGCAGTCCTGGCGGGCGGGCGTGGCACGCCATGGAGTCCGCGTCGCTGGCCAGCCACGTGATGGTCAGCTATCTGCCCGATAGCGGGGCCGCCGCCGATGTTCCGGTCATGCTCAACACCCTGGTTGAGCGGCGGTGCGGCGTCATTGTCGTCACCGGCGCCTCGCAGGTCCAGGTGGCGAGCGCGGCCAAGGCGCATCCCGGGCAGCGTTTCATTCTCGTCATCACCAGCGCCGCGGCTGGGCCTGCCGTGGTGCCTTCTAACGCTGTGGTTGTTCCGGTTGCTGATGCTTCTGGACGCATCGATCAGGAAGTCACCGCCCTCGCGGCCACCGCCTGACCCCGTCCCCCCAACCCCCCACCCTGGAGCGGATCATGTCCCGGCGAGGCAGCAACATCTGGCGTTGCGTGGTACTGATCACCGTGTTCGCCCTTGGCATGGCCACCTGCGCCGCGGCCGCGTTCGCTGCCGGGGCGGCCCGCACCGTCGCGGCCCCCAAGATGTTCGGGTATGCGGCGGGGCCGGGGCAACGCGGCGGGACCGCGGCCCGCAGGTCGCATTACGTGTCCGCGTCGGCGACGCGGACACATCTGCGGGTGCCGGGTCACAGTGCTCCAAAGCCGGACCTGGCATCCCCGGCGATGGCGGCCCGCAGGCAGGTGCGGACCGGGCAGACGAGGACCGTGCGGGGTCACGTCGTCACCCATGATGCGGCGGCGGGTGGCACGCATCGGGTGGCGGCGGCGGCCACTTTGGCGGACAATGCCTCGTACTCGGTGGCGTCGAGTTATGACACGTTGCCGATGGCGGACCAGACCGGCCGGGTGGCGGTAACCTTGACGAACACCGGCACCGCTACCTGGTCCGGCGGGTACGGGCTGGTGGCGGACGTGTACCCGTCCACCGATCCCACCGGGACGGGCAAGCCGCTGACGACGGGCCAGGACGTCGTGTTCGATACCACGGTGGCGGCGGGGGCGTCGGTGACGGTGGAGAGCGTGACGCCGGCCGAGCAGCCGGGCACGTACGAGATCTGCTGGAACGCGGTGACGCCGTCGGGTGCCACGTTCGCGTCGGTGGACGGGGGCGCGTCGTATTGCGCGGGGTACACGGTGGCGCAGTACGCGGCGGAGGTGAACGAGCAGACGCCGCTGCCGGGGACGTCGGAGGACACGCAGACGCCACAGCTGACCGCGTCGGCGACGGTGCCGGGCGGGTACCCGGCGGATCCGTCGTTCTCGTTCGCGTTCCAGGTGCTGGTGGCGGGGGGGACGCCGGGGACGTACACGGTGGTGCAGTCGTCGGGCTGGGTGGCGGGCAACGGGAATTCGTGGACCGTGCCGAAGCCGCTGACGTGGGGCAGCACGTATTACTGGGATGTGACGGTCAGTGACGCGGCGTCGCCGCCGAGCCTGTCGTCCACGTCGCTGACGTGGACGACGCCGATCTCGTTCGTGGTGGGCAGCGCGCAGGGGGCGGTGTCCAGCCGGCTGGGGCCGGTGGAGCAGGCCGATGACGGCAACCCGGTGATGACTTCCGACCTGGGCGATGACACCAGCGACACCACGTCGGGAAAGACGGTGGACCCGAAGACCGGGAACGTGACGGAGCAGGCCACCGACGCCAGCGTGGCGACCGCGGGACCGGCGCTGTCGATCGTGCGGACCTACAACTCGCTCGATCCGCGGACGTCGCAGGCGTTCGGCGCGGGCTGGTCGTCACTGGCCGACATGTCGCTGGTCCCGGACCCCGACGGGACGGGGGCGCTGATCTTGACGCTGGCCGACGGGCAGCAGGTGCGGTTCGCGAAGAACGCCAGCGGCGGGTACGCGCCGCCGCAGGATCTGTACGCGGTGGTCACCGCGCTGTCGGGCGGGGGTTTCTCGGTGACCGACCAGACGGGCATGACCTATGATTTCGGGCAGGCGAGCGGGCCGGACTGGCTGATTTCCGGGATCAGCGATGGCGAGGGCCAGACAGAGACGTTCGGCTACACCAGCGGCCAGCTGACCACGATCACCAATAACGTGTCGGGGCGGGCCCTGCAGTTCACCTGGTCTACCCCCAGCGGGGCGTCGTACCCGCATGTGGCGTCGGTATCCACCGGCCCGGTGAAGGCGGGAGACGCGCCGACGGCGCTGACCTGGAATTACGGCTACAGCGGGGATCTGCTGACGTCGGTGTGCCCGCCGGGTACCACGACCGCGTGCACGAAGTACTCCTACATCACCGACGGGTCGCATGCGGCGACCGCGGTGCTGAACTCCGGTCCTACCGCGTACTACCGGCTCGATGACGCGTCGGGCACGACGGCGGCGGCAAACGAGATCCCGGTGGACGACCTGACGACGGTGGATCCCCCGGCGACGGAGATGAACACGACGCTGGGGGTGGCGGGCCCGGGGGACGGGGCGACGGCGACCAGGTTCAACGGCTCCAGTTCGTGGATCCCGATGGACGATGCCTGGTGCACGACGGCGTCGCAGGACAGCTCCTGCAGCGAGGCGACCGGCAGCAACCGGATCGTGACCAGCTCGACGACCAGCCTTGGGTTCAGCGTGTGGTTCAAGACGTCCACGGCGTCGGGGGTGCTGCTGGGGGAGACGCAGACGCTGCCGGGGACCTGCAGCACGGGCTGCGGGACCACCGGGGCGACGCCGATCCTGTGGATCACCAGCAGCGGTGAGCTGGAGGGGGCGGGCGCGCTGACGTCGAAGGCGGCGGTTGACAATGGCAAGTGGCATCAGGCGGTGCTGATCCCGGGGAAGGCGCTGTACGTCGACGGGACGCAGGTCGCCACCGGATCCGGGTCGTTCGCCACCCCCGCGGGGTCGTATGTGGAACTGGGCACGGGGATCGTGGCGGACGGGTCGACCGGGAACTGGGAGTACTTCGACGGGTCGATGGCCGATTTCGCGGTCTACCAGAACCAGCTGCCGGGGGCGGGCACGGTCGAGGCGCAGTACGCGGCGGAGACCACGCCGGCGGCGGAGCTGACCGGCATCACCAGCCCAGCCGGGCGGACCGAGATGTCGGCCACCTACGACACCGTCAACGACCGGGTGGCATCGCTGACGGACGCCAACGGCGGGACGTGGGACTACAGCGACCCGGTGAACCAGCCGTCGTCGGCGGGGTACGACGACGCGGTGCTGGCGTCAGCCCCGGAGGACTTCTGGCCGCTGAACGACACCTCCGGCCCGCAGGCGCATGACATGGTCGGGGGCGCGGCGGACGCGGCGGACCCGCGGCCGGCGGCGACCTACGCCAACGTGACGCTCGGGGTGACCGGCCCGACCGGGTTCGCCGACGGCACGGCGGCGAGCTTCGGCGGCAGCGACTCGCAGATCACCGTCCCCGGCGGCTACTTCACCGCGGCCGGCGGGGCGGGGGAGTCGGTGGAGCTGTGGTTCACCGCGGCCAAGGCGGGGACGCTGCTGTCGGCCGGGTCGGGCACCGGCGGGAACCCGCCGGCCTTGTGGGTGAACTCCAGCGGCTGTGTGGAAGGGGAGATCGACGGGATCCTGCTGAACCCGGTGACCTGCAGGTCGGTGATCGGCGACGGCAAGTGGCACCAGGTCGACTTCACCCTCAGCGCGGTCGAGGCGAACGCGACCGGGACCGCGAGCCAGCAGGCGGCGGCCCTGTACGTGGACGGGAAGGTGACCGCGGCCAACGACATCACGCCGCCGACCGCGTCGGCCGCCGGGTACACCGCCGACATCGGTGACGGGACCGACGGAGACTTTGACGGCTCCATCGCCGACGTGTCCCTGTACACCACCGCGCTGACGGCCACCGACGTGACCGCGCACTACGACGCGCTGGCCAACCAGGTCATGGTGCCGGCGCCGGGCAGCACCCCCACGGACCCGATCTATCTGACCACCCCGACGGTCAACACGCAGACGATCACCGTCACCGACCCGGCCGGCAAGACCGCCACCTACGTCTACGCGAGCGGAGACCTGGCCAAGGAGACCGACGTCCTCGGCGGCACCACCTGGTACGGGTACGACGACTCCAACCGGGCCACGACCGTCACCAACCCCGACGGCTACACGACGTACACGACGCACGACGCGTACAACAACGTCACCTCCACCACCACCTGCGCGGCGATCAACGACTGCCAGACCTCCTACACGTCGTACTACGAGGACCTGTCCGACCCGCTCGACCTGCGCAACAACAAGCCAACCGACGAGCGCGACGCGCGCTCGTCCTCGCCTTATGACCTCACGTATGACACCGTCACCACCTACACTTCTCTGGCTCAGGTAGCAACGCGGACCACCCCGCCGACCGCGGCGTGTCCTTCCGGCTGCACAACGACGTATGCCTATACGACCGGTTCAGAACCGGCCGTCGGGGGCGGGACCGAGCCGGCCGGCCTGGTGGCGTCGATCACCTCCCCCGATGGCGGTGTGACCAAGTACGCGTACGACTCCGCGGGGGACGTCGCGCGGGTCACCGACCCGCTCGGCCTGGTGACCGACTACACCTACGACAACCTGGGCCGCGAGCTATCCGAAACGCAGATCTCCAGCACCTATCCGGATGGCCTGAGGACCAGCTACACCTACAACGGCCAGGGCGAGGTGCTCACCGAGACGGATCCGCCGGTCACCAACCGGGTGACCGGTGCCGTGCACACCGAGGCGACCACCTACACCTATGACCCCGATGGCAACGTGCTGACCACCACGGTCAGCGACGCGACCGGCGGGGATCCGTCCCGCACGACAACTGACACCTATGACGCCTACGGCGACCTGGCGTCGGTCACCGACCCGCTCGGGAACAAGACCACCTACACCTATGACGCGCTCGGCGACCGGATCAGCCAGACCAATCCCGCCGCTGTCACCACCGGCTACAGCTACGACGCGGCCGGGAACCTGCTGACCACCACGCTGGTGGGCTACACGGGTAACCCGTCGGATCCCATCGCGGCGGAGAACCTGGTCGAGGACTCCCGCGCCTACGATCCGGCGGGGAACCTGGCGTCGGACACCAACGTGATGGGAACCACGACCGATTACACCTACTACGGCAACGGCCAGGTCGCCTCCAGCTATGTCGCCGGCTCCTCAGGCGAGGAGCAGGTGCACACCTACAGCTACGACGCGGCGGGCAACGACGTCTCCGAAACCAGCCCGGGCGGCCTGGTCACCAACACCGTCTACAACGCCGACGACCAGGTCACCTCCCAGACAACCGACCCCGCAGGCGCCGACCGCACGACCACCGCGACCTACGACCCCGACGGCAACGTCGTGTCCGAATCGCTGACCGGCGGCGGGGTCACCCAGACCGAGACGATGACTTACAACGCGATGGACGAAGAGCTGTCGCAGACGATTGACAACACCGGCGGGAACCTGACCACCACCTACGTGCGGGACCAGCGTGGCCTGGTGATCTCCGAGACCGACCCCGCGGGCAACACGACGACGTATGAGAATGATGAGGCCGGGCGGACGGTCGTGACGACCGGCCCGGCGGTGCAGTCGCAGACCGGTTCGGGTGCGGCGCCGGTGACGGCTGATCCGGTCACCATGGTCGGCTATGACACGTTCGGCGACCAGACCCAGACCTCCGACGCCGGCGGCAACGTCACCACGTATGCCTATGACCAGGACGGCCAGCAGGTTTCGCAAACCAATCCGTCCTATACCCCGCCGGGGTCGAGCACCCCGGTCAACGGCACCACGACGATGACCTACAACAGCCTGGGCGAGCAGACCAGCCAGACCGATCCGCTGGGCAACACCGCTACGTACGGCTACGACCAGCTCGGGGACCAGACCAGCCAGACCGGCCCGGGCGGCGGGGTGACCACCTACACCTACGACCCGGCAGGCCAGCAGACCTCGGTGACCGACCCGACCGGCGGCCAGACCCAGGCCACCTACAACAACCTCGGCCAGATGATCACCAGCACGGACCTGGTTCGGCAGAACACCTCCGCCGCTTACACCACGACGTACACCTACGACGCGGCGGGCAACCAGATCTCGCAGACCAGCCCGGCCGGGGTAACGGTGTCGGCGGCCTACAACAAGGTGGGCGAGCAGACCTCCAGCACCGACGGGGCCGGGAACACCACGACCTACGCCTACAACCTCGACGGGAACCTGACCAAGACCACGCTGCCCAACGGGACCGCGACCACCGACAGCTATGACCTGGCCGGGCAGCAGACCGGGGAATCGGACCTGAGCGCGAGCGGGACGGTGCTGCGGTCAGAGTCGGCCACCTACACCCCGGACGGGCAGGTCGCGACCTCGACCGATTTCAGGGGCAACACCTCGACGTTCAGCTATGACGCGACCGGGATGCTGACCTCGCAAACCCAGCCGGTCTCAGCCAGCAAGTCCATCACCGTGAGCTACGGATACGACCTGGACGGAAACCGGACCGCGCTGACCGACGGCAACGGCAACACCACCTCCACCACCTACAACCCGCTCGGGCTGGCGGAAACCACCACCGAGCCATCGACCGCGCACTACAGCAGCCCCGCGGACTCCCAGACCACCGACATCTACGACGCCGACGGAGACCTGGTCACCCAGGACCTGCCCGGCGGAGTCCAGCTGAACGACACCTACGACGCGATGGGCGACCTGACCAGTCAGTCCGGCTCCGGCTCGACCGCGCCGACCGCGACCCGCACCTTCAGCTACGACGCCGACGGGCAGATGCTCACCGCGGCGACCAGCGCGGTGGGGACGCAGGGCACCTTCGGCTACCAGCCGGCCACGTCCGAGGCATTCAGCTACGACGACCGCGGCCTGCTGCTGTCCGCATCCGGCTCGGCCGGCACCACGACCGACACCTACAATGCCAGCGGCCAGCTCGCCTCCGCCACCGACGCCGCCGGGACATCCACCTACACCTACAACAGCGGCGGCCTGCTCGCGACCGATGCCGACGCCGCCTCCGGGAAGACGGGAACCTACAGCTACAACGACCTCGATCAGGTGACCTCGATCTCCTACGGCTCGGGCAAGGACACCCAGTCCTTCGGCTACGACAACCTGAACCGGCTCAGCTCCGACACGATCACCACCGCCGCGGGCGCTCAGGTCGCCTCGATCAGCTACGGCTACAACAACGACGACGACCTCACCTCGATGACCACCTCCGGGCTGGACACCTCGAGCGGCACCGGGACGGTGACCAGCACCTACACCTATGACGAGGCGAACCGGCTCACGTCGTGGACCGCCACTCCGTCCGGGGGGACCGCCACCACCCAGACCTACGGGTATGACGATGACGGGAACCTGACCGACGACAACGGCGTCACCTACAAGTACGACGCGCGGGACGAGCTGACCTCCGCCAGCAACGGCGATACCTATAGCTACAGCGCCGACGGGGACATGACCAGCGAAGATACCTCCTCTGGGGTCTCCTCGCTCACCTCTGACGCGTACGGTCAGCAGATCACCGCCGGGACCTCCTCCTATGTCTGGGACGCGCTGGACCGGGTGGTCAGCGCGGGGGAGTCGGGCAATACCAGCTACAACGTGCCGCTGACCTACGAGGGGATGACCAACGAGGTCGCCTCCGACTCCTCGGCCACCTACTCCCGCGATCCGGCTGGTGACATCGTCGGGGTGGACAGTGCTTCCGGCGGCAAGACGCTGGCGCTGAACGACCAGCATGATGACCTGTCCGGGTTGTTCACCGCGTCCGGGACCACCCTGACCGGGTCCACCACGTATGACCCGTGGGGTCAGGTCCAGGCCACCACCGGCCCATCGGTCCAGGTCGGCTACCAGGGTGCGTGGACTGATCCGCTGTCCGGCCAGGTGAGCATGGGCGCGCGGTTCTACCAGCCAGGGACTGGGGGATTCACCAGCAAGGACACCTATACCGGTGCCGAGGGCGGCGCGGCGGCGGTGTCGGACAACTCCTACGCCTACGCCGATGACAACCCGATGACGGTGACCGACCCATCCGGGCATGCCCCGTCGGGCAGTTCGGGTGCCGGCGACATCACCGCCAGTGAGGTCGGCGCGGCGGCCGCCCGGGCCGCCGAGGCGCACGCCGCGGCCGGGGCGGCGGAGGCCGCGGCGGCCGGAGCCAGGGCGACCGCGATCGCCGCGGCGGTCTTCGCCTCGGGTGCGGCGGCCCTGGCCAGGATGCTGAATTCGGCCGCCGCGAAGGCGGCGGCGCTGGCGGCCAAGACCGCCCAGCTGGCCGCCGCGGCGTTCAGTGACGCCGCGGCGATGATGAAACAGGCTGAGTCCTGGCAGGACAAGGCTAATGCGGCATGGAGCCAGGCGGCGGCTGATGCGGCCAAGGCCGCGACATGGGAAGTATGGAAGATCCCCGGCGATCTGTATGACGCGGCCAAGGAAACCGCGGTCGCGTTGTATGACGAGGGGCACGCGCTGGCCGCCTTCACCGCCTGGGCCACGCTGGAAGTGTCCGCGTTCGGGTTGCAGATGGCGGCCGATGCCGAGTCAGCGGCGGCGAAGGTCGCGGCGGCGCTGGCCAAGGGTGCCGCGGACGCGTCGGTGATCGCGGACCGGGTGGCGGATGAGGCCGAGCACACCGCGGAGGAACTGGCCGCCTACGCGTCGCAGGAAGAGGCGATAGCGGCGCGTTACCAGGCCGAGGCGATCTCGCTGGCGGCCGCGTATGCCGCCCAGGTGCGGCGAGAGCTGGCCGCGGCCGCGCTGGCCGCCGCCCGGAAGCTGAAGGAGGCCGCCGAGAGGGCAGCGCAGGTGGTCACCCGCGCCGCCAAAGCCGTCGCCCATGCCGCCGTGGTAGTGGCCAAGGCCGCCTACAAGTACTCCGGCGCCCAGAGCGTCGTGTCCTGCGTCACCAACCCCACCCTCTCCTCCTGCGTGCAGGCCGCCATCACCGTCGCGGGGGTGGCACTGACCATCGCCACCGGCGGAGCGGGCGCGGCCGTGGACGTCGGTCTCGACGCCGCCGAAGACGCCGCCACCGACGCCGCCGAGGACGCCGGAACCGAAGCCGCAGAAGACGGCGAGGACACGGCCGATTCATGCCTGGTTGGCGGGAGCAGTTTCACCGCGGGCACCAAGGTGCTGCTCGCCAGTGGCGCGGCGGTCCCGATCAGCCAGCTCAAGCCCGGTGACAAGGTCCTGGCCACCAGCACCAGGACCGGGAAGACCCAGCCCGAGGCAGTGGCCGCGGTCCTAGTCCACCATGACACCGACCTGTATGACCTGACGGTCCAGGCTGGCCGCCGCACCGCGCTCATTGACACCACCAGCAACCACCTGTTCTGGGTACCTGGCACCGGCGGGCACGGCGGCCGCTGGGCCAAAGCAGGCACTCTCAAGTACGGCGCCCACCTGCGCACCCCCTCGGGCAGTGATATCGCCACCATCCTTGGCGGATGGGTCCCTCGCCAGCGGGACGGCTGGATGTGGGACCTCACCGTCCCCGGCAACAACGACCACGACTTCTACATCAACACCACTGCCGCAGCCGTCCTGGTCCATAACATAGATTGCGAGCAGGTCGCACAACAGACCCTCGGACCGGACAGCGGAAGCGGCGTCTCGCTAGCCCGAGGCGACAGCATCTCAGGCGAAGAGCAAGCTCTCATTAATGAATCTGGGGACGCGAATGGGTGCTCAACATGTGGCGCAGACGAGTCTGGCTGGAAGGACGGCAACTGGACAGGGGATCATCAGCCGCCATACAAGCTAGCCCCTGACGGGCCTTGGACCGGATATCCTCAGTGCGCGGCGTGCTCGAGGCAGCAGGGTGGGATTGTCAACGCGATCCTCAATGAATGGTATGACTTTGATCCGGAGCCATGACTTGGAGGTGTACTTATGAAGCTCGGCGCCTTCGAAGCACGGTTTTCCTTCGGTCTTCTAGTAATCTCGGATCCCGGAAGTAAGGACCGGCATGACGATTGGGATCCGCGCGAGCAAAGAGTCCACGCTGGCACTGACTCGCTCTACGTGTCTGTCAGGGGTGCGGCATCCGGCCTAGTCACCGTGACGTGCACCGATGACATTACTGACTATCTAGGAGCGGCTAGCAACCTTCTATTCAGCGGCAGCCTTGAACTGCCTGCCACTCGGCTAAAGTTTTATGATCCGGATAAATCAATCTGCATGACAGTACCGGTTCATGGTTCCCGTGCCCGCGTGGAGATATATGCTGACGACGCTGAGGAACCGAGCGAGCTGCTGGTGCAGGTGATTTCGCGTGCCGACTCGTGATCGCATCTTACGCGACTTGCCGCAGAAGACGCCGGCAGCAGTGTTGCCGAGGACGCTGCCGCGTCCTGCGGCGGGATGAGCTTCACCGCCGCGACGAGGGTGCTGCTCGCCTCCGGAGCGGCGGTCCCGATCAGCCAGCTCAAGCCCGGTGACAAGGTCCTCGCCACGAACACGAAAACCGGCAAGACCCAGCCCGAGGCGGTCACCGCCGTGCTCGTGCATCATGACACCGACCTTTATGACCTGATGATCCGCGATCACGGCAATACAGCCGTGATCGATACCACCACCAGCCACCTGTTCTGGGTACCCGGCACTGGGGGGCATGGCGGCCGGTGGGTCAAGGCAGGAGCCCTGAAATACGGCACTCACCTCCGCGCCCCCGGCGGCAGCGGCACCGCGGTCGTGGCTGGCGGCTGGATCCCGGCCCAGCGGGATGGCTGGATGTGGGACCTCACCGTCCCCGGCGGTGGCGACCACGACTTCTACATCGACACATTCGCCGCAGCTATACTTGTTCACAATTGTCCGCGCTTCGAAGTCAATTCTAGCGGTACAGCTACGGACCTAGAGGGCCCCACGGGGGTGCAGCTTAACGAGGCTTCAGGTAATGCTTTCCGTGATACTGTGGCCGGGTTCCTGCGATCCATGGGGCGCAATGTGGTGACTGATGGTGAGGACAGATCACTAATGACCTTCGACACGCCGTACGGTCCTCGCATATTTGACATGGGCGTGACTGACGACGAAGGTAATGTCCTCGGTTATGTGGAAACTAAGATGGGGAGCTCCCCTTACGGTGGTCTCCAGGCTCTAAAAGATGCCTGGCTCCAAGAGAATCAAGGTCTGAACATAGCGGTAGTATATGGCGGGAGTTAGAATCGGCGGCGGGATGAGATAGGATTAAAGGGTGACATTCATCATTACCTTCTTTTGTAACGCGAAAGATGCGAATGCGTCTAATGCTTTCGCGATGCTTTCGGGAGCCATTAGCAGTGGGGATAATGTACGGACACGCAAAGTGAAGAGCGGTGATGGATGGGTTGCAAGTGAAATTACCTCCGCAGTAACGGGCACCTGCATGCCGCCGCAGGAGCCGGTATTTCTTGAAATACATTCCGATCAGCTGTCCGTTCAGAGCACCGTCAAATCCTTCGGGGGTGCGGATGATGCGCGTATCGCTGATACAAATCTTCTGGTAACGATTACCCTGGTGGGTCAAACGAGAGACTGGAGTGTAGTCCGTGCTGTTTGGCTCTCGGTAACCGAACTTTGGCCGACGGTTCCATGTAGCGATGTGTCGGGATTCGATATAAGCCTCGACTCGCTTATGTAAGCTCACCGCCGCCGGGAGTCGCGAAACTTAGCCGCAGAAGACGCTGCGGGTGATGCGGCTGAGGAGGGCGAGGACAGCTGCACTGTAGGCGGGCAAAGTTTCGCCTCCAGCACCAAGGTCCTGTTCGCTTCGGGCGAGGCGATCCCGATCAGCCAGCTTAAGATCGGTGACAAGGTTCTCGCGACGAATACGAAGACGGGCAGGACCCAGGCTGAGACCGTTACTGCGGTCTTGGTGCACCACGACACCGATCTGTATGACCTCAAGATCAGGGCCGGGAAGACAATGTCGATCATCGACACGACGAGCAGCCACCCATTCTGGGTGCCAGGTGTTGGTCACGGGGGCCGGTGGGTCAAGGCCAGTGCCCTGAAGTACGGCACTCATCTGCGGACCCCGAGCGCGAGTGATGACGCGATCGTCGTCGGCGGATGGGTGCCGCGCCAGCGGGCTGGCTGGATGTGGGACCTGAACATTCCTGGCAATGACGATCATGACTTCTACATCGACACCGACGCTTCGGACGTCCTGGTTCATAACGCGTGCTCGTCCACGAGCGGCGACAACCCGCAAGCCGCAAGCGGTCGGCAAGCCCACAGCGCCTTCAGTAATATGCTCAACGAGGAGGGCAACGGATATTCTGGGGTGCAGGGAATAGAAGGTAGCAACCTGCGGGTGGATGGCGTATTCAACGACGGCTCAGGGGATGTCCCGCTTGAGCTGAAGCCAGCCACGCCAGGGAATCTGGTCCGAGGGTGGAATCAGCTTGAAGGGTACGAGAACGCAATGGGTGCACCGCCGGGATCGGGCCAGCTATGGATGTACACCCAGGACCAGGTAGGCAACTTCCTATTCACGAGAGTGCTGTGACGTTAATGGTCGAACTGAGGGACCTGGTGGCGGACGCCGCGAAGCTCTTCGTCCAGAACCATGGTTTCACCAGAACGGGTCGAAACTTCGTCCGTCAAGATGAGCTAGTCCGGGTGGTACGCTTCAGGCCAGTTGGGCTTGGGGGCTTTGATATCGTTTTCAACCTTGGAATCGCTGGCATCAGCGAGGTCCTTCCCAAGACTGATAGATGGGTGGTCAGCTGCTCGGCTATTAACCTTCGTCCTGAAGGAGTCCCTGCCGTAGCCTGGCTGAGGCTTACCAAAGGTGCATACGACGAGGAGGTCAGAGAGCACACGAAGCGCGTTTGCGAGAGCATGGCGGATGGATTTCTACTTAAATTTCGAGACGCAGATGAGTTCTACATATGGGTGCGTGATAGCGCGCTTGAGCTCTTCCGAGATCCACGGGCAGATAACGAGTTCCGCCGTCTCAAACTCCAACCATTCAACGTCGTGGGTCCTCTTGAGCTCGCCGGCGTGTATGCAGCTCATCTGGGCAAGGCTGACGATGCGCTCATGTTGCAGAACGCCGCGATAGAGTTCGCGACCGCACGTGGGATTGATTGGGTCCCACGTATCATCGCCAACATAACCGCCGCCGGGAGTCGCGAAACTTAGCCGCAGAAGACGCAAGTGAGGGATTGACCCCCGCCGCTATCGGCGAGGGCATGAGCTCGAGGGTAATTCCGTATGCCGAGGAGCACGGCTACGTGTATTACTCCGGAGTCGAGGACCCCGAGAACTACACCACTGAAGAGCTCTTGGCGCACAACCGAGCGCAGATCGAGAGCTGGGTGGCCGGGGCCCGACCGGTTGTTGATGTCGGTCCCGAGCCTGGCCGCGCCTTCTATCCGATGGCCACGAGCCCGAACTACGCCATGGAGCAGAACATCTTGCGAGGGTACGCAGGCTACAGCACGGACGTTCTCCCCGGTGAGACAGATTGGCCGATCGCCGGTGGCTATTAGCATCTTCATTTACGGCGACAAGTACCAGGTTGCGGTGAGCCCTCCCGAGGGTCCCAACTGGCGATCCTCCGAGCCCATGACGGCGACGGAAATCCTCAAGAAGCTTGCTGAACTAGGTTGCCACTCGACCGACATCACAGATGCCCTGTACGCAGCGGACCCGCAGTGGATGCAGAAGCATGACGAGGAGGTGCTGCGACGGCGACAACTCCGATCAATCGACGGTGAGTGACGCTTTGCCATAGAAGACGACATCAGGCCGCCCGCGCCCGCGGCGAGGACCCTGGCAAGCTGCTGCCCGCGGTGCACCGGGTGGCATCGCTGGCCAAGCGCTGGCTGCTGGGCCCCCACCAAGGCGCGGTCGATGAGGCGCACCTGGCCGCCTATCTCAACGAGTTCGTGTTCCGGTTCAACCGCGGCTGCTCCCGCAGCCGGGGACTGCTCTTTTACCGCGTGCTCGAACTTGCCATCGCTCACGACCCGGTCCGCTACCGTGCCCTGGTCGCCAAGTCGAAGCCGAAAGCCCGGCGGCCGATACCACCAGGCCAGCGTGGGCAGCCGCCTACCATGGACCGGCCGGAAGCCCGCCGGCCATGGCGTACCGCCGACCTGCCATAGTCCGGTCAGATGAATACCCCCAAAGAAATCTTTGACATCAAGCGCGGACCAGGTCAGCTCACGTGATGTCGCCGCTGGCGGCGAAGGCGCCGCTATTGAACGCGGCCGTGCCGTTCGGGGTACCCCAGCAGGTTGCCGGTGCCCGGTGGTGCGCTGGTAACGTGCCGGTATCGCGGTAGATGTGCGGGTCCGGAACGCCGGCGAGGATCTGCTGGTGGATGTCGCGTAGCTCGCGGCCTGGCTCGATGCCAAGCTGTTCGACGATCGTCTGGCGGGTGTTCAGGTAGGCGGCGAGCGCGTCGGCCTGGCGGCCCTGCTGGTGCAGGGCTCGCATGAGCAGTGCCTGCAGGTGTTCGCGCATCGGGAACTTCGCGGCAAGCGCCAAAATCTCCGGCGTGACCTGGCCGGAACGGCCCAGGCGCAGGTCGCAGTCGATGCGGGCCTCCTGGGCGAGCAGTCGCGCCTCCGCCAGATGGGGAACATGGGCATCGCGCAACCGCTGCGAGGGGATGTCGGCCAGCGGGGTGCCACGGAAGAGACGCAGCGCCTCGGCCAGGACTTCGGACGCCCGGTCCCACTCCTGCGCCCTGGCCGCGGCGTGGCCGTCCTGGCGCAGCTTCTCGAAGGCGAGCAGGTCTACCTCGTCCTCGCGCGCCGCGAAGAGGTAGCCGGGAAACGCGGTGACGATCCGGCCGCCGGCCTCGGGCCCGAGGAGTTGCCTGATCCGCATGACGTAGTTGCGGAGCGAAACCCTCGAGCCGCCGGGTGGTGACCCATCCCACACGATCTCGGCTAGCTGGTCGAAGGACACCACGTCGCCCGCGGACGTGACCAGTGCGGCAAGCAGCGACCTGTGCTTGCCCGCCGATACCACCAGGGTGACGTCCTCATGCCGCACACGCAGAGAACCTAACAAACCGATCCACATGGCCCCGTCCTCATTCCCCGTGCGCAAGGCCAAGGTAACGCTGTGACATAGCGCGCTACTCGGACGTTACGCAAACACCACTCATACGGTAAAGGATCTAACTACACAGGTAAGCGTCTCCCCGGTGATCGTTCGCAAAGTTTCCTGTGGGCGGTGACCAGCGGGGTTTCTGGTTTCTTGGGGGAATAGTGATGCGTATGTGGCCGGGCTGCCAGGGTCCGCGGTCGGCATGGCGCAACGGGAGTTCCGCCGCGGGGACCATCGGGCCACGCGTGACGGCCCGGCCGCCCAAGGGCGCGGTGCCCATGATCGGCCGCCCGCGTCCGCTGAAGTTCCCCGTGCGGGCTGAACGCCAGGACAGCGCACGCGTCCTGGCTGCGACAGGGCCTTCAGCAGGAGGGAAAGTTGGATGAATGACGGGGCCGGGGGTTTCGGGGGCCGACTGCGCGCCGCTCGAAGATCATCAGGTTTGACACAGCAAGAACTCGCCGAACGTTCCGGGCTGAGCGTCCGCGCCATCAGCAACCTCGAATGCGGCCGGATCCGGTGGCCGTACCCCGATTCGGTCGGCCGCCTGGCCGATGCCCTGGGTCTTCGTGACGCACAGCGAGCGGAATTCACCGCGGCCGCCGGGCACCGCCTGGGACATGCCACCGGAACTGTACGGCCCCGAGCGGCCGGCTTCATCCCGCGGCTCCTGCCGCCGCGCAGCCCCGCCTTCGTCGGACGGGCCGGCGAACTGAAGGGCCTATCACGCATGCTCGACGAACCTGGCCCGGCGACGCTCATCACGGCGATCACTGGTACCGCTGGCGCGGGGAAGACCGCACTCGCGGTGCACTGGGCGCACCAGGTCGCCGGGCGATTCCCCGACGGCCAGCTGTTCGTCAACCTGCACGGCTTCGGGCCCTCCGAGACACCGCTGACACCCGCGGATGCCGCCTGGATGCTGCTGGACGCATTGCGGGTCCCCGCTGACCGGCTCCCGGAGA
This sequence comes from Actinomycetota bacterium, assembly GCA_003168255.1. Classification (GTDB taxonomy): domain Bacteria; phylum Actinomycetota; class Actinomycetes; order Streptosporangiales; family Streptosporangiaceae; genus PALSA-505. The sequence goes on along the minus strand of PMSU01000114.1, from coordinate 15,066 downwards.
CCGCCGAGGCACAACTGGGCCTCTACCGCAGTCTGCTAGCCAGGAAAAGAACGCTCATCGTCTTGGACAACGCACGCGACGCCGCCCAGGTCCGCCCGCTGCTACCCGGCAGCCCGGCCTGCCGGGTCATCGTCACCAGCCGCAACCAGCTCCCCAGCCTTACCGCCATCGAAGCCGCCCGCCCGCTGTTCACCGACACCCTGACCGGCACCGAAGCCCGGCAACTGCTGGCCACACGCCTCGGTTCACTCCGGCTCGCCGCTGACCGGCACGCCACCGACCAGATCATCGGCTCGTGCGCACACCTGCCGCTAGCACTGTGCATCGTCGCCGCCCGCGCGGAACTGCGACCGAACCTGACGCTGGAACACATCGCCGAACACCTGGCCCGCCAGCCGAGCCTGGACGCGTTTACCGGCATGGCCGACCCGGCCGCCGATCTCCGGGCAGCGTTCTCCTGGTCCTACCGTCAGCTAGACAGCGCCGCCGCCCGCACCTTCCGGCTGGCCGGCCTGCATCCCGGCACCGAACTCGAGCCCTACGCGATCGCCGCTCTCACCGGAACGACCCCGGAGATCGCCGGCCGCGCACTCGGCTCACTGGAACGCGCGAGCCTGATCAAGTCGGCCGGCCCCGACAGGTACACCATGAACGCCCTGCTCCGGGCGTACGCACGCGAGCAAGCAGCCCGGCACGACATGAAAGCCGCACCCCCCGACCGCGCTATTCACGCCCCCCGCCGGCGCCAGCACTCGCCGTGCGCAAAGCGCACGCCCTTTCTTACTAACCTCCACCATTGAGCGCCTAGGCCAGGTGCGGTGTCGGCTGCTTTTCTGCGGCTCTGACCTGGGGTTTTGCACGATGGCGGGCGGTGCTGGTGCGCGCACCTTATGGGTGCGGGGCGATCCGCGGAGGGAGCTGGCCAGGGCAGCAGCGACCCCCATCTCCGCGTTCGTGCCGCGCCGCACCCGGCAGAACCGTCTGCGCGCCGTTGGGGCCGTTGGGGCCAGCAATGGGCCAGCAGAGGGCTCAGAAGGGGCCACAGCAGCAAACAGGGAGCTTGCGCCAATTCGCAAGCTCCCTGTTCAGAAGGGTAATTCGAGCGGAGGCTCGGGGATTTGAACCCCGGATGGGCAGGACCCAAACCGCATTAGCAGTGCGGCGTGACCGCCTGCCGGGCATGATCGGAGACTACCGAACAAGGACGCTCTGGCAGGTGCAGGTGCAGGTGCAGGTGCAGGTGCTCAGCCAGTCCTCCTCGGCCGGCGTCGGCACCGGCCGCGCCTGGCCTGCCTGACCAGGGCGGTCAGTCCCGCTGGCACGATCATCGCCGGGTCGGCCTCGGCTGGCATGCTCGACCAGATTCGCCGGCGAACGCGGAACTTCTCTGGCGGGACGCCGCCCGCCAAGAGGTCGATCGCCACCCCGATGGCGTGCTATTGCCCTGAGCTCGGTGAAGCCGGGCACAAGGGGGGATAGGACGGGTGCTGGCTGAGCCGCGTAAACGTCGCCGCACGCCCAGGAGTGGGCGGTAGGGACACGTCGTGGAATAAACCGTTGTTTCCTGATCCCGGGCGATCGTGCGGTGCCCGCGGACCCGGCCGGCCGGACTACTCCCGTCACACCGGCACCACCGACCCCGTGAGCCGCGTTCCCCGGAGCGCCGCCGAAGATCGATGTGGCAGGGCCTACCACCGGTGGGGGGCTCCGTCACATCGATCTTGGAAACGATGCGGAAGAAGGCGTCTCCGGGCCGCCTTCCCGGTGCCGGTGCGCCGCCTTCGAGCAGGACCAGCTTCAGGGGAGGCTCGGCGATGGCGAAGCTAGCGTAGCCGGGGCGGGGCTTGGCAGGTTGACAGCCTCGAACCGGCAAGTAGAATATGATCCGTTATATCACTCTGGGACCACACCAAGAGTTGGGAACGCGATGAGCCAGGCTCTGACTGCGATCGGTGTCGCGCTCGAGAGCTTGGCAGTCACCCATCCGCACCGGCCCGCACTGACCTTCGGGAACCGCACGCTCACGCGGGCGGAACTGGAGTCCCGCACCAACCGCCTCGCCCGGGCCTACCTCGCCCAGGGGCTGCGTCCCGACACCATGGTCACGATCGCCCTGCCCAACGGCATCGAGTTCGTCGAGGCGACGGTGGCGGTGTGGAAGGCGGGTGCCATCCCCCAGCCGGTATCTCACCATATGCCGCCGGTCGAGCGCGAGGGCATCATCGACCTGGCCCAGCCCAGCCTTCTGATCGGGATCGATGACCCGTCCGGCGAAGGTGTCCCGGCGCTCCCGCCTGGTTTCGAGCCGGCCGCGGCGATTCCCGACGGGCCGCTCCAGCCGCACGTGGCCCGATCCCTCAAGGCCCCCACGTCGGGTGGCAGCACCGGTCGGCCGAAGCTGATCGTGGCGGGGGAAGAGGCTAGCGCCGAGGCGCTTCAGATCTATGCGGCGTTTGCGCGGATGCAGCCCGACGGGGTGCATCTAGCGACAGGACCACTGCATCACAACGGCCCGTTCATCTTCGCCATGGCCGCGCTGGCGACCGGCTGCCACGTGGTGGTGATGCCCCGCTTCGATGCCTCCGAGTCGCTTCGCCTCGTCGAGCAGCGTGGGGTCGACTGGATGTACGCGGTACCGACCATGATGTCCCGTATCTGGCGGCTCGATCCCGCCGAACGCCTGGGCTACGATCTCACGTCCCTGCGGGTCGTCTTCCACACCGCCGCCCCGTGCCCGGTGTGGCTCAAGCAAGCCTGGATCGACTGGCTCGGCCCCGAGCGCATCCTGGAGCTTTACAGCGGTACCGAGGCGCAAGCGGTGACCCTCATCGATGGGGCGGAATGGCTGGCGCATCGGGGTTCGGTGGGCCGTCCGGTCGTCGGCGAGATCGAGATACGCGGCGCAGACGGCACACGCCCGGCTCCGGGCCAGGTGGGCACCGTATGGATGCGCCGGGGCCCATCGGCCGCGACCACGTACCACTATGTCGGTTCGCGGGCAAGGGCCGGCGAGGACGGCTGGGAGACGCTGGGCGACATGGGCAGCGTCGACGCCGAAGGTTACCTCTACCTCGCCGATCGCGACACCGACATGCTGCTGGTAGGCGGATCCAACGTGTACCCCGCCGAGGTAGAAGCGGCTCTGGCTGAACACCCCGCGGTGATTGACTCCTGCGTCATCGGGATAGCCCACACCGATCTCGGCCAGGTCCCTCACGCGCTGGTCCACCTGAGTGAAGACGTCAGCGACGACGCCCTCGGACGGCACCTGGCCGAACGGCTCTCCCCGTACAAACACCCGCGAAGCTTCGAACGGGTGAACCGCCCGCTGCGAGACGACGCCGGCAAGATCCGCCGCTCCGCCCTCGCCGACCGGCCCGGCCGGCGGTGAGCCACGCCTGCCACCGGCGGGTCACCCGCCGCAACCGCCGACACCATCCATCAAGGGAGCCAGCATGCATAACCCACGGTGGCTCGCAACGGCCATCGCCGGGACCGTGGTCGCGCTTGCCAGCGTCTCGCCCGCCGCCGCCGCCCCGCTGCCCATCACCTACGGCGCCCCATATGCCTATCTCGTCGGCGGTTCCCAGCTCACCGCCAGCCCGCCCGGAGCCAACGACTGGTCGTGCAAGCCGACCGCCGCGCACCCTTACCCAGTAGTCCTAGTGCATCAGACGGCTTCGACCGCGGAACTCAACTGGATCGACCTGTCGCCGTACCTGAAGAACCAGGGCTACTGCGTGTTCGCCCTCACCTACGGCGTCGACCCCAGCGTCTCGCCCGTCATCGGAGGCATCGCTGACCTCGACCAATCGGCCGCCCAGGTAGCCGCCTTCGTCAACCAGGTACTCGCCGCGACCGGCGCCTCGAAGGTCGATATGGTCGGCCATTCTCAAGGCGGGGTCATCAGCCGCGAGTTCATCCAGGAGCTGGGCGGCGCGAACGAGGTCAACACTATGGTCCTCCTCGCCTCGCCCTGGGCGGTGGCGGGCGGCGACAACCTCGGAGACCTCGCGAACCTGCTGCTGGGAGAGGCCCCGCCGGTGGTAACCCAAGCGATAGCCGGGGTCAATGCGGCCACCCTGCCTTTCCTGCAACTCTTCGACGATCCCGCGTACTGGGCGAAACTGAATGCCGTCGACTACGGGACCAGCCCGGGAGTGCGCTACGTGGAGATCACCTCCCACGCGGACGAGATCAGCTACATCTCGGACTACGTCACCCCGCCCGTCACCAACGCCAGCCTCGAGTGGGTGCAAGACGCATGCCCACTGGCCTGGCCGGATCACGAGACGATCCCCTACAACGCCACCGCGGTCGCCATGATCGCCAACGCCCTGGATCCCGCACAGGCCGTCACCCCGCCGTGCTCACTTAGCTCCTAGATCGAGGAGGCACCCCATGCGCACTCGCATGCTGGCGGTCGCGACTGCCTTGACTGGCTTTCTGGCCGCCGTGATCGCAATACAGCCGGCCAGCGCGGCGAGCGTCACGCCCCCCACGCAGGACCCCTTCTATGCCGTGCCGACCGGCATCGCCGGACTGCCTAACGGAACCGTGCTCGCGTCACGGCCGGTGAACGCCAGCTTCTACAGCCTGCCCATGCCCGCTGCCGCCTGGCAGGTCCAGTACAAGACCCTGGACAACCAGAACCAGCCCACTGCGGACGTCACCACGGTCCTGGTGCCCCTTGCCCCCTGGCTCGGCCCCGGCCCTCGGCCGCTCCTGTCCTACCAGGTCGCCGAAGACGGCGTTGGCCTGGACTGCTCGCCGTCATACGCGCTGCAAACCGGCTTGCCCTCGCTCGGCTCCAACGCCGAGCTGGAGACCGGCCTGATCGCCCTGGCTCTCCTGCAAGGCTGGGCGGTGACCGTGCCCGACTACGAGGGACCCGACTCCGCGTTCCTGGGCGCCACGGGAGAGGCGCACGGCGTGCTCGACGCCATCCGCGCCACCCGCAGCTTCGCTCCAGCCCAGGTATCCCCGGCGGCACCGATCGGGATGTGGGGGTACTCCGGCGGGGCGTTCGCTACCTCAGTGGCCGCCCAGATGCAGCCCGCCTACGCACCCGAACTGCATCTGGCCGGCATCGCGCTCGGCGGCGAAGTGGCCAGCATCAAGGCCACCCTGGCAGACTTCAGCGGCTCCGTCCTCGGCGGTGCGCTTGTCGTCGGCATCATCGGAATTGACCGGTCATTCCCCAGCGCCGACATCAGCCAGTACCTCAACGCGGCAGGCCAGGCCGCGATGGCCGCGGGACAGAGCGACTGCATCAACGCCGCCGCAATCCAATTTCCCTTCGCTTCCCTCAACGAGTACCAGGCCGCTCCCAACACGATCAACAATCCGACGCTGGACGCACTGCTGGCCGGCGACAGCCCGCTCGGGTTCGCCGGGAATCCGTCGGCTCCCGTGTACGACTACCACGCCGTCCTAGACGAATACGCGCCGCTGTCCGATGACCGCCAGCTCATGGCCCGCTACTGCGCGGCGGGAGTCCCTGTCGACCACGTCGAGGATCTGGTTGGCGAGCACATCAGCGAGACCATAACCGGCGCACCCGGGGCCATCGCGTTCCTCAGCTCCCGCTTCGACGGAGCGCCTGTGGTGAACAACTGCGGGCAGTTCCCCACATCGTGATCAGCCAACATCGCACTTCAGCGCCAAGGGGCCGCCATACCTGGCCGGTATCCTCCTCAGCATGAGGTCAGAGGGCCCGGAGGCGCTGCAGCGCAACTCGATGTTCGGCGAAATGACCCCTCTGCCGCGCGGACCCCATCGCCTCAGCCGAGAGGAGGTGCAAGCCTCACAACGAACTCGCCTGCTCACCGCGATCGTGGACCTAGTCGCGGAACGGGGGTACGCGGATACGACGATTACGGCGATCGCCCGGAAGGCCGGGGTCTCCCCGAACGTCTTCTACGAGCATTTCGCCGATCGAGAAGCGTGCTTCGTCACCGCCTACGACGCGTTCACCGCCACCCTGTTCGAGCGCATGAGCAGGCTGGTGCCGTCGGCTCCGAAATGGGACGATTTCATCAATGGAATGCTGGAATCGTATTTTGGCCTCCTTGAGGAGGAGCCCAATGCGGCGCGGGCGTTCCTCGTCGAGATTGAAAGCGCTGGGCCGCGGGCCCGGGCCCGGCGGCGGTCGGCGTACCTGACCGCGGCCGCCTTCCTGCACGAGCAGCACGACGCCCTTCGCCGCCAGGACCCTTCACTCGGACCACTGCCACAGCTTGCTTTCATCGGGTTCGTCCATGCCACCCGTGACCTGGCCTGCGACGTGCTCGAGTACGAGCCAGAGACCGGCCTGCGCGCTCTGATACCCGACCTCGCCGAGTGGATCACGGCTTCCTTTTACGGTGCCGCGGCCATCGGCGCGACCACCCGGCCATCCCGCCCGGCTACCACCGGAGCCACGACCAGGGGGGGTCGGAGTTCCGCCCGTTGATGGGCGGAACTCGCAGCACCGGATCGCGGGTTCCCGGAGCAGACACACCTCGCCCGAACGAGTCTCTCCCGGCAGACAAGCACCCGGGAACCTTCGGACGAGTCGACTGGGCACGGCGAGATCACGTCGGCAAGGCCTGCCTCTCCGCCCCTCGCTGACCGGCCGAGATGAGCGATCACAAGCACGCGGCGCGGCGCGGCGCGAACGGCATCCCTGGTCACTCTTGACACGCCAAAGAAAGATAACTTACCTTATTTCATAGCTGAATAACGTTGCTTATTTCTATTGGGATGCTGGGACCGCCCGGCCCGAACCCAGAGGAGAACCCTTGTCCAGGTCTCTTTGTCATGCCCGCCGTCTGGCCTGGGTCACCGCATTGCTCCTAGGGCCGGTCCTGGTCACCGCGGTACCGCCAGCTCACGCGGTCGCCGTGGCGCCGATCAGCTTTGCTCCAGCCGTCTATTACCCGACCGGGGTCAGCTGGAGCACTCCCAGCGCGGACGAGAACACCGCGGCCACCGCCGATCTTCTCAACAACGGCCGTCAGGATGTGGTGTGCGCCTGCCAGTGGGAGGGCAGCACGATCACCGTCATGTACAACAACGGGGACGGGACCTTCCAGAGCCCCGGTCAGAGCATCACCACCCCCCCGCTCACCGAGAATGTAGTGACGGGGCAGTTCACTAACAGCGGCCGGACCGACATCGTGGTGCTCACAGCCACCGGCTTCGAACTGCTCGCCAATCAGGGCGGCGGCAAATTCACAGTGGCCAGCAGCTACATCCTCCAGCAGGCCCCCTTCCAGGACACCGCAGTAGCAGCCGACTTCAACGGCGACGGCAAGCTCGATCTGGCGATCAAGACGCCGCTGGGCATCCAGATGGAGCTCGGCAACGGAAACGGCACCTTCACCGCCGGCCCGCTGACCACCGTGCCGTCCAGCTTCCCCGGAGGAATCTCGGCCATCGTCACCGCCAACGTCGACAACAGCGGGCACATGGGCCTGTTCGCAGTCGATGCCGCCGCTCAGCGGTTCTTCGCGCTGGCCGGCAACGGAAACGGCACCTTCACCTTGACCGCCAGCGCCACCGTGCCCTTCGTTCCCGGATCGGTGAGCGCCGGCGACGTCAACCGCACCGGCTTGGACTCCGCGCTGGTGACCGACGAGTTCAACGCTCCCTCCCAGACCGGCTCGCTCTACGTCAACAACGGCAACGGAGACTTCGCGCCCGCCAAGATCTACAACGCCGGCCTGACCCCGATCTCCAGTGCCGTCGGCGACTTCAACGGCGACGGGAACGCCGACTTCGTCTCCAGCGACACGGTGAGCAGCAGCCAAGTCGTGCTAGCCAGCGACGGGCAAGGCAACCTGGTCCCGGCCGGCTCCTACCCCACGGGCACGTTCCCGCAAGGACCGGTCGCCGCCGACTTCAACGGCGACGGCAAGCAGGACATAGCAGTACCGACCTTCTGCCCCGGTTCGATCATCAACGTCTGCCTGGCAGTACTCCTCAACACCTCAGCGTCATAACCACGCGCGAACGGTACATGCCAGGACCGGGTCGATCCCTTCGCCCCTCGGCTGCCGGGATCTTCACCACCTCGATCCCGGCACCGGACAGCACCGCGTCGAACTGCCCGGCCCGGTCCGGACCAGGAACCGGGCGGGCTGCTCAGGGCGCTAGGTTCGGTCCGCTAAACTCCGGACTCCAACTGCCGCTGCCTCTAGGGTTCGCGCTTCAACATGCGGGGCCGGCTGAGGTCTTTGATGAAGTCTGGGAATTTTCGAACTCCTGGGCACCAGTCAAGATACGCGGCGAATGGCGGTATGAATGAATTTCGCTTCGAGTGGACGCAGGACACTCGTCTGATCGCGGTCAGCGTAGTGGGTGCGAAACTGTCGCTCAAGGATGCGCGCTCTGTCGCTTTGAAGGTTGGAGCTGGCTGAAGACCATGGCCACGGGATTCATGCCGTCTTTGGAGAACTCGTGTTGTTAAGCTTCCTTGCCATGTGTGCCTGTTGTACGTACAATCAATTCATGACCACAACGAAGGACTCCCGCCTGCACGCGCGGCTCTCCTCCGAGCAGGACGCACTCATCCGCCGGGCAGCCGATGTAGAGGGCAAGAGCATCACCGACTTCACCGTAGAGGCGGCGGTAGATCACGCCCGGGACGTGCTGGCCGACAGGCGCCTGTTCGTCTTGGACGATGCGGCATGGGCCGAATTCACGGCGATCCTGGACCGCCCCGTCGTCGCCAAGGACCGGCTCGCCAAACTATTCAGCGAAGATACGATCTTTGAGTGACGGGCTACAGCACTCCGCGTCCGATCTCGGCAGATGACGACACCTCATCGTTCTCGTCTGGCGACAGCGCACTCGACGAATGGCTGAAGCGCTACGCCTTGGTTAACCACACCGCTGGCGCCGCTAGGGTGTTCGTCACACTGCGTGATACCCAGGTTGTGGGGTACTACGCGCTAGCCGCTACAAGCATCATGCGGGATGACGCCACGGAACGGGCTGCCAAAGCGATGCCGCAGCCCGTTCCAGCCATCCTGCTGGGACGGCTTGCGATCAGCCAGAAGGAGCAGGGCCACGGGCTCGGAAAACATCTGCTGCGGGACGCCGTTACCCGTACTCTGCTCGCGGCCGAGGCCATAGGCGTGCGTGTTCTGCTGGTACACGCGGTGTCGGAGGATGCCCGCCAGTTCTACCTGCATTTCGGCTTCGAGCCGTCCCCCACGGATCCGCTGCACCTGATGCTCCTGCTCAAGGACGCACGTCAGGCAGCTCGCAGGGGATAACCCGAGACTCCTACCGCCCAAGCCATCACCGGGATGAACCGCCGTCTGGCCGAGCAGGTGGCCGACGACGTGCCTGCGCTGTGCCAGGCGCCCGTGGCCCAGCTGGTGCGGGGCATGCTTGCCGCCGACCCGGGGGCGATCGGCGCGGTCGCCGCTGAGCACGCCGCGGCCGGCCGGCACACGGCCGAAGCCTTCGCCCGTGAGGAACTCGCCTGCGCCACGGCCACCGCCGGAGACCAGGATCGTGCCGTGGCCGAGCTCGGGGCAGCTCTGGCCGGATACCAGCGGATGGGCGCCCGGCCCGGGGCCGGCTGCGGGCGCTGGGCGTACGCCGCGGCAACCGGAGGCACATCGTGGTGTCTCCTTCGGCTGGGCCAGCCTGACCGCGACCGAAGTCAAGATCGCCGTGCTGGTCCGCGACGGGCTGACCAACCGGGAGATCGGCACCCGGCTCTACGTGTCGCCGCGGACGGTGCAGACCCACGTCTCGCACATCCTGCAGAAGACTGGCCTGCGCTTCAGGGTGGAGATCGCGCGGGCCGCCGGGCCCGATATCCGCCGGCTGGCTGATGTCTAGCCGGCCCCGTCGTTCAAGAAGATCAACCGGGTGCTCAGCGCAGGCTGGGACGCGGCGATCTTCGCGCTGGGCGTGTCCCGGATCGCCGCCGCGGCCATCGATGAGCACACCACCAGCCGGGTTCCCCAGATCATCCTCAGCCTGGTCGTGCCGGTCGTGATCCTGGTCTGCATGTTCAAGTTCAGCAAGAGCTACCCCGAGCGCGTCACCCAGGCCTCCGGCGACTCCCCCCACCACGAGATGCCCGCCCGATGGCCCAGGCCAGCCGAACTTTCTTTTTCTCCCGAACGGTGCAGCGCGGATCCCGTGCGCAGGCGCCTGGCCCCGCCACGGTTCAGCTGGTGCGGGCCAGCACGCGGGCAATGACTTCCCGGGTGCCGGCCGGGTCGATCACGTCGTCGACCTCGAAGGCCGCGGCCGTGCTCAGCGCCTTGCCGCGCTCGTAGTGCTCGGCCACCAGCTGCTGGTAGCGGGCCTCGCGCTCCCCTGGGTCGGCGATGGCTTCCAGCTCCCGCCGGTAGCCGAGCCGCACCGCCCCCTCCAGCCCCATGCCGCCGAACTCGCCGGTCGGCCACGCCACAGTCAGCGCGGGCGCCTTGAGGTCACCGCCGGCCATGGCCATCGCGCCCAGCCCGTAGGCCTTGCGCAGCACGACCACGCACAGCGGCGCGGTGAGCCGGGCCCCGGCGGCGAACAGAGCGCCGAACCGGCGCACCGTCGCGGTCCGCTCGACCTCCGGGCCGACCATGAAGCCCGGGGTGTCGCACAGCGACACCACCGGCAGCGCGTGGGCGCGGCAGATCTCCAGGAACCGGGTGGCCTTGTCGGCGGCGTCCCCGTCGATGGCGCCGCCGAGGTGGCGCGGGTTGCTGGCCATGACGCCGACCGCGTGGCCGGCGATCCGGGCAAACGCGGTGACGATGCCGACGCCGAACTCGGCCCGCACCTCCAGCAGCGACCCGGGGTCGGCCAGCGTCTCGATGACCGGGCGGACATCGTAAGCGCGGGCCCGGTTCTCCGGCACCAGGTGGCGCAGCCTGCGCTGGTCGGCGGGGGGCGCCCCGGGGCGCGGGCCGGTGAACAGGGACAGGTAGCGGCGGGCGGCGGCCACCGCGGCGTCGTCGTCGGCCACCAGGACGTCCACCACCCCATTGGGCACCTGCACCGCCATCGGGCCTACGTCGCCGGGCGCGACGACCCCGAGGCCGCCGCCCTCGATCATGGCCGGCCCGCCCATGCCCAGGCTGCTGCCCTCGGTCGCGATGATCATGTCGCACACCGAGGCCAGCGCGGCGTTGCCGGCGAAGCAGTACCCGGACACGACCGCGACCGTGGGCACCACGCCAGACAGCTGCGCCGCCAGCCGGAACGTGGGGATGTCCAGCTGGGCGACCGCGTAAGTGTCGGTGTCACCCGGCCGCCCGCCGCCGCCCTCGGCGAACAGCACCAGCGGCAGCTTCTCCCGCAGCGCGAGGCGGTAGAGCCGGTCGGTCTTGCGGTGGTTCTGGATGCCCTGGGTGCCGGCCAGCACCGTGTAGTCGTAGGCCAGCACGGCGACCGGCCGGCCGCCGACCGTGGCTGTCCCTGTGATCAGCCCGTCGGCGGGCGTGTTCGCGATGAGGTCCTCCAGCGAGCGGCGGCGCCGCTGGGCGGCGATGGCCAGCGCGCCGTACTCGGTGAAGCTGCCCGGATCGATCAGGCCGGTGATGTTCTCCCGCGCCGTGCGCCGTCCGGCGGCGTGCCGCTTGCCGGCGGCTTGCGGCCGCCCCTCATCCAGGCCGATCCGGTGCCGCTCCAGGGTCTCGGCGAGGTCGGGCCGCACCTGGTCGAGGTCGACGGGCGCCTCGCCGCGGTCCTCGCGGCCGACATCGCCCGTGGCGGTCAGCACGGCCAGCACCGCACCGGCATCGACCACGTCGCCGGGCTGGACCCGCCACTCGGTGAGCGTCCCGGCATACGGCGCCGTGACGACGTGCTCCATCTTCATCGCCTCGAGCACAGCGACCTCGTCGCCGCGCGCCACCACCGTCCCCGGCTCGGCCGACAGCGACACCACAGTGGCCTGCATCGGCGCGACCACCGGTACGGATTCCACTACCCGCCCCCGCTCGGCTGGGGGCCGCGGTAGCTGAACAGCGGGAGCCGGCCGCGTACCCGGATCAGCACCGGGATGGCGACCCACAGTATCCAGGCGTAGCCGGTGACGAAGAAGAGGGGGATGGAGAGGCTGAAGCCCAGCAACTGCGCGAACTCCTGGTGCACGAGCCCGGTCACAACCTCTGGCGGGGTGTCCGGGGCCAGCCGGCGGGAGTTCATATGACGCACCATCGCGAGCATCAGCAGCGTATCCAGCACCTGCAACAGCGCGTAGAACCCGAACCGCAGGGCGTGGGCGTACAGGTCCTCGTTCCCGCGCGAGGTCAGCAGCCGGGTGGCGAACGGGTTGAGGACGATCATCAGCAGCCAGCCCGCGTTGAGCGTGCGCAGCCGACCGTCGACTTTCTTGATGCACCGGAAGAGATCGAAGTGGTCATTCCAGGACGCGGCGATCACCGTGAAGCTGATCAGGAACGCGATGTAATGGCCATCCTCGTGCCGCACCGAGGTCCACAATGCAGACGCGCTGTTCCCGCTGGGCAGCGGCAGCTCGATCGCGAGCAACGTGATGGCGATGGCCACCACCGCGTCGGAGAACAGGCTGAACCGCTCGACACCGCGGGACAGGAAGTCCCGCCGGCCGCGGGATCCCGCCTGGCCGGTTCCCTCGTCCGGCGGTGGCTGCTGCGATCCTCCCGTGCTCCCCATCCTCGAATCCTGCCGGTCAACTGATCAACGCGGCAACTCCTGGCAAGTGTCGACGATGACCTCTTCGCTGTGACGGCTGTGAGGGCCGCGGTTGTCTCGGGTTGTTGTCCATCCCTCGGCTTGCTCGACGGTTTCGGCTGAGAGTGTCTCGAGCTCGCGGATCAGCTCGCGCAGGCGCTTGGTGTTGTCGAACAGGGGGCGGTACCGCTCGAGCTGGGCGGGGCTGAGCGTGTGGGTCCTGGCCCACCCTCAGACACGGGTCGGGACCCGCACCTGCCTCGCCACTTGGACCGATGGAGCCCGACACCAGCACGTCGTCTTCGACGGGAGGCTGCGACTCTGCTTGGTGCGAGAGCCGTGCTGCCAGGTGTCTTTTCGACATGCCCAAGCCTGGCACCTACAGCAACCCCTCGCTGTTTGGGCGTCTGGCGCTAGCGAGAGCAAGCACTTGGCGTTGCGCGATCCAGAACGGTGCCCCACCGAGCCGGCGTACTGGGACAGACACAACCCGGTGACACGAGCCACGCGCTCTCAGCCCTCAATCTGAAAGTCGAGCAAGAGGTACCCGGCCGGAGAGGCGACGTGGCGCGTCAGTGTCAGCCGCCTCGACAGCCCCTGGTCGAACAGCTTTCGGCCGTGCATGTGCAGAGCCGGGGCGACGACAAGCCGCAGTTCGTCAACCAGGCCCGCCTCGAGCAGCGAGTGAGTGAGCGCGATGCTCCCATGCACCCCGATGTCGCCGCCGGACCGTTGCTTGAGCCCGGTGACGAACTCGCTTAGGTCCCCATGAACGACCGTCGAGTTGGCCCAGGTTTCGCCTGGCGTCGTCGAGGTCGCGACGAATTTCTCGACACCGTTTATGAAGCTGGCGAACGGTTCGATGTCACTGGTGGGCCAGAAGCCGGACCAGTCGTCATAGGTCCGGCGTCCGAGGAGCACGGTGTCCTGGGTAGCGATGACACGGCCCAGGTTCTCCCGCATCAGGTCATCGAACTCGGTTATGAACTCGTCGGGTTGCTCAGCCACACCATCGAGCGACAACAACTCGTAGGCGACTACCTTGCGCATCGCGTGATCTCCTTCCCTTTGGTGAGGGCGGATGGGTTGACGTGAATCCACCCCGGAACTCATCGGCGTGCTGGCTCTTTGGAGTGCGGGAGTCGCATGCCCTCGTCGGAGAGGGACGGGGGAACCTACTGTAGGTGACCTGGAGGATGCCCCGGACGCCATCGCCGGACTACTCGGCGCGTGGAGCAGTTGTGAGAGATTGTGAGATTCCGGCTCACCAATGGCAGATCATGAGAGGCCCCCGCTGACCGGGAAAAGCGTTGCTGACCTGGCGTTTCTTCTTGGAGCGGGTGACGGGAATCGAACCCGCGCTTCCCCGCGAGTGACCGTGAATCCCCGTGATCATCCTTTCTGACGGCACCTAACGGGCACGCCGGAACGGACAATCGAACGTCGAGGCTTGCGGGCGACCGTAAGTCGAGACCGTCCTCCGAGCATCCTGGCCTCCTCGCGTCGCATGCATGTGTCGACCTCGCGCCAAGACCAGGCGACCCAGCTTGCCCGAAGGCAAGCCGACCGTGCGACCGGAGGGAGCGCCAGCGACCGAGGACCAGGAGCGGCGCGGCAGCATGCTGGTTCCAGCAGCGTTCCTGACTTGCTATCGGCTAGGGCTACTACGAGGGTCACGACCACGGAGCGGTACACGCACGTAGCCACGCTCCAGATGAAGGACGCCAGGCTAGCCGCAGCCGGGTCGGCGCGGCGGGCGCGGCGGGCGCGGGCCTCCGCGAGGTCGGCGTCCAGCCATGGCACCCTCCATGCGTCTTCCGGGGGCCCACTGTTTCCCGCAGGGCCGCGTCCACACAGAAACCCACAAGTCCGGGTCCGCGGCGACGCCCTCCTGCGCTCCCAGCAGCAAGGCGAGATCCTCTCGCTACTCCTCGGCGACCCTGATCGGGAGCTGAGCCTCACCGAGATCTCGCACCTGACCGGAGCGCCGCACCCGTCGGTGCACCGCGAGGTGCTGCGCGCCGAGCAAACCGGGCTCGTCACCAGCCGAAAGGTCGGCAACACCCGGCTAGTACGGGCACAGACCGACAGCCCGTACTACGCGGGACTCGCCGACGTCCTGACGAAAGCATTCGGTCCTGGTCATCGATGACGTAGCGGACACGGCCGCCGCTGGTCACCTCGTACTCCCATTGCTCAAGATCCTTACCGTTGTGCCGGTGCGTCGCCAGATCGCCGCGCAGCCGGTGCTGCCGGTCGTGGCCTGCTCCCGAACGCGGTTCTGAACGCAATATCTCGAGGCAGCGCCGGGTATTCGCCAGCGCATGCCGGCACAGTTCCTCCCAGCCTCCGGCCGCATCACTGGTGCCGAACCGGACATCCCACTGGCCCGCTGGCGGCGGG
>PMSU01000072.1 GCA_003168255.1 Actinomycetota bacterium | reverse complement strand
CGGCCCGTCGGCCCCGAAGGACGTCACCCCCGCGGCTGTGGACCTGTCCATGCCCGACAGGCCAGCGACGAGGATTTTGTCCGGGTGCGGCTCTCCTGGAGTGAGTCGTTGTCCGGCTAGGAACGTGGATGTGANNGTGGGGGGCTACGCCGCATTCATGCCCCTGGTCTGTCTGCGAAACGTCCCGCAGGCGCGTCCGGCAGTCACCATCTGTCCCTTCTGCCCCGCCTGTCCCGGGCATCCCTGCTGTCTTCACCGGGCAGCGCCGATGCCTAGTTGCTGTCGGCGGGTGAACAGGAAATCGGCATCGATCTTGACGCTGCGGGCGCGATTCGCCCGCAATGATCCGGATGCGAACCCGGGACGCCGCGGATGGAGCGGACCGGCAGACCCGCGGCTCACCGCCTAGGGCCGCACCCTTTTGTTCCCTGACTGAGCGGAACGTTTGACGCGCTGCCCGGCTGCAAATATCTTTTAACTATGGAGATAGGTAAATGTACTTGCAGCCAGGCGTCATCCGCGTCCATGCACGCGGGCCGGCGGGCGGAGGCCGGGACATGAACGTCATCCTCAGCACTGATCTTGGTAACCGGGCCCGGCGCGCCTGGGCGCTACGGGGTGCGGATTTCGTCTCGTCAGTGCCGCCGGGGCGGGCCAGGACCGCCGGGCTGAACGTGCCGCGAGCGCGCGAGTCCGGGCCTGGTCGCCAGCCCGGACTTGATCGGCGGCAGATCGCGGCGTGGTACGCGGTGTTCGCTGGGTACGCCGCGATGGTCGCGGTCTTCAGCAGACACGCGGACCAGTGCTGGGGAGTGTGGGCGACGGGCGGCTACCTGCTGGCCGCGATCACCGCGGCGACGTGCCGCTGCCGCGGCCGCGGCACGGCGATCTTCATCGCCGCGGCCGGCGCCCTGGCGGGACCGCTGGCCTGGCTGGCCATCCGTGCGCCCGCGACGGCCGACGTCCAGGTTGTCGCCCGCGCCGCGACGCTGCTGCTGCGTCACGGAACCCCGTACCTGCCGTCGGCGCAGCTCTCCGCTTGGCGGTCCTATGATCCATATCTGCCCGCGATGACCGTTTTCGGGCTGTTCCGGGCGGTGGGTGTTCGCGGTGTAGCCGGCGATCCGAGGCTGTGGCTCGCCGTCGCGTGCGTGACGCTGCTCGCGGTGGCATTCGGTGTGGCTGCCCCGCACCGCGTATGGCGGTGTGTTAACTGCCGTCGCCAGACGCTGGGGCTTGCCGTGTTCGCCGTGACCACGCCCTTGCTGGCGCTGCCACTGGCGCTGGGAGTTACCGACCCGCCGGTGCTGGCGCTGTTCTGCGTGGCCTTGGCTTGTATCGGTGCTGGCCCGGCGGCGGGCAGTGTTGCTCCGCGAGCCCTTGGACTTCGCTGGCCAGGAAGCCCACGCCGGATCCGGCCATCGCGGTTGACGGCAGCGGCCCTGGCGATCGGGGTTGCGTGTGCCATGAAGAACACAGCATGGCCTGCCCTGCCGGTGATCGCCGTGATGCTCGCGGGCCGTGACGGCAGGCGAGCGGCATGGCGTTTCGTTGCCACCTCGGCGGTTACAGCGGGTACCGCCATCGCGGCGACCGCCCCGGCGGCTATCACGAGGCCTGCCGTCTTCCTGCAGAACACCGTTCTGTATCCGCTCGGCCTGACCCGGCACGTTACGTCGGCTGCCAGCCCGCTGCCGGGACATCTGCTCGCCACCACCGGGGCGGCCGGGCACTGGGCGGCCATCTGCCTGCTGTGCGCGGCCGGTCTCACGATTACGGTCTGGCTCATCATGCGTCGGCCGGCCGACGCTCGTGCCGCCGCCTGGCGCCTTGCCATCGGGCTCTCGGCCATGTTCGTCCTTGCGCCTGCCACCCGGTGGGGATACTTCGCCTACCCTCTCGGGCTGCTCGGCTGGCTCGGCCTGACCAGGCGCGATCAGGTCGTTGCAGAAGCATCCGTGCCAGCACGGGAATTGGCCGAGTCAGCCCCCGCGATGGCCGAGTCAGCCCCCGCGATGGCCGGGTCAGCCCTGGCGATGGCCGAGTCAGCTCCGGTAACGGCCGAGCTGGTCCCGGCGATGGCCGGGCTCTCGATGTCCCCGGCAGTGGCCGAGACGGTTCCGGCGGCCGGCCACCGGGATCAATCGTCTAGCTGGCGCTGAGATAGTCGAGGATGGCCCGCAGGACCTCCGCCATATCGGCAAGGAAGCGCGGATCGGTTACCAGACCGTCCGGGCCGACCGCCGTCCTGGCTACCGGGATGCGGCGGCAGGCCGGCTCGATGGCAACGGCGCCCACGTAACCGAGCACCTGGGCCAGCGAAGCCGTAGCGCGGTCCCCGCGGCCCTCGACGGCGACATTGATCCAGGCGACCGGCTTGCCATAGATTTCGCCGCCGCCGCCGCCGCCGACCGTCCAGTCGAGCAGGTTCTTGAAGCTGCCAGGCAAGCCGCCCGCGTACTCGGGGGTGCAGAACAGGACCGCATCAGCCGCGGCAATCTGCTGCCGCAGCTCCGCGACAGTCGGTGGCAGCGGCTCGCAATCATCGTCGGGGTTGAACGCCAGCAGGCCAGCCATCCCTTCATACGCCGCGGCCGTCATCGGGGCCGTCGCCACAGCCTGAACGGTGCGAAGCGCCGCGGTGTTGGTCGACCCGCCGCGCGTGCTGCCCGACACAAGCAGGATCCGGACCCCTCGCTCACAGTCATCCCTTCATCTGGCGTGCCGCCCAGGATCACCTCATCTGGCGTGCCGCCCAGGATCACCTCATCTGGCGTGCGGGCTCAGGATCAGCGTGGAGTGATGTGCCAGGATTCCGCCGTTCCCGCTGACCAGGATCACGTCATTGCCCGACGCCTGCCTGTCGCCGCCGTCCCCGCGAGCCTGGATGACCGCCTCGGACAGCGGCGTGAAACCCCACATGTAGTACGAAGAGAGCTGGCCGCCGCCGGTGTTCACCGGCAGCGACCCGGCAGGCGCGAGCGCTCCCGAAGCAGCGAACGGGCCGCCCTCACCCTTAGCGCAGAACCCATAGTCCTCTAGCGTCACGATGACCGTGTAGGTGTAACAGTCGTAGATCTGGCACATCGTGACGTCAGCCGGGCCGATATGCGCCATGCCCATCGCGGCAGGCCCCGCGATGGCGGCGCCGGTGGTCAGGCCAAACCCGCTATCGCGCTCTAGCTGTTGCCCGGGATGACCCTGGCCCCAGCCCCAGATGTGCACAGGCGGCTTTTGCAGGTCGGCCGCCCGGTCTGCGCTGATCACGACGACGGCGATGCTCCCGTTGGAGACCAAGCAGCAGTCGAGCAGGTGCAGCGGCTCGACGATCCACCGGGATGCCTGGTGATCGGAGATCGTGATGGGATCCCGGAGCTGGGCACCGGGGTTGCCGGCCGCCCACCCGCGCTGCGCGACCGCGACCGCGCCGAGCTGCTCGCTCGTCGTGCCATAGGTGGTCATGTGCCGTCGGGCGGCGAGGGCGTACTCGGCGTTGACGCTGCGGTAGCCGTATCCGGCTCGAAGACCGAGCAGGCCGTGCCACTCAGGCCGCGCCTGGGCTGAGCCGGTTCCGGCTTGCATGCCGAACGTCGCCCCAGCCGATGTCTTCGGCCGCAGCGGCGTATCCGCGAACACGCATGCCACGGCGCTGGCCGAGCCGCTCGTGATGGCGAGTGCGGCTAGCTGCACCGCGGCCCCTGCGGAGGCGCCGTAGGCATTGATCACGCTGAGCAGGCGGAGATCGCGCAGGCCCAGTACCTGAGCAAGGCCGACGTCTAGGGCGCTGCCGGCGATTCCCGGGCAGACGAGCAACCCGTCGAGTTCGGACAGTTCGAGTCCGGCGTCAGCGGCCGCGAGCCGCACCGCCTCGGCGGCGAGCCGGCGCGGGCTGCGGCCGTAGACCTTGCCGAGCTCGGTCATGCCCAGGCCGGCGATGGCAGCGCCGGCAGCGCCGACTGTCTGGCTTTCGGTGGTGGCCATGCCCTTCCCTTCCGCGGGCATCCGACCGCGCCGTACCGGATGAGTGATCACCGTACCGAATGCGATTCTGCCAGCCGGTGCCCGGGCGAACTCTCCGTGCCCGCCCGGGCACCGGCCGCACTGGTCCAGTGTCGATGCGAGCTGCGATTACTGTCTGCTGTTATCCTGAGGGTCCGTGGAGCGGAGGCATAAACCCGCATCGCACCGACCACGGGAGAACATCTTGGCCGCATCTGCGCGTGCGTCACGGCCGATCGAAACCAGGCATCTTTTCGTCACCGGGGGAGTCGCCTCGAGTCTCGGCAAGGGACTCACCGCCTCCAGCCTCGGCCGATTGCTGAAGCTGCGCGGTCTTCGGGTCACCATGCAAAAGCTCGATCCCTACCTCAACGTGGATCCGGGCACCATGAACCCGTTCCAGCACGGCGAGGTGTTCGTGACCGATGACGGCACGGAGACCGATCTCGACGTGGGGCACTACGAGCGTTTCCTCGACACCGAGCTGGTCGGCTCGGCCAACGTCACCACCGGACAGATCTACTCCACCGTGATCGCCAAGGAGCGCCGCGGCGAGTACCTGGGGGACACCGTTCAGGTCATCCCGCACATCACCAACGAGATCAAGTCCCGGATCCTGGAAATGGCCAGCCCCGAGATCGATGTCGTGATCACCGAGGTGGGCGGCACGGTCGGGGACATCGAGTCGCAGCCTTTCCTTGAGGCGATCCGCCAGATCCGGCATGAGATCGGCCGCGACCGCTGCTTCTTCCTGCACGTGTCGCTGCTGCCCTACATCGGGCCCTCCGGCGAGCTGAAGACCAAGCCGACCCAGCATTCGGTGGCCGCGCTCCGCAGCATCGGCATCCAGCCGGACGCCATCGTCTGCCGCTCTGACCGGGCAATCAGCGCCGGCCTGAAACGCAAGATCAGCCTGATGTGCGACGTGGACGAGGAAGCGGTGGTGTCGGCGGCGGACGCGCTGTCCATCTATGACATTCCGCGGGTGCTGCACGCCGAGGGCCTGGATGCGTACGTGGTGCAGCGGCTGGGGCTGTCCTTCCGTGATGTGGACTGGCACGACTGGGACGAACTGCTTCGCCGGGTGCACCGGCCGGCCCGCAGCGTCACCATCGCTCTTGTCGGCAAGTACGTGGACCTGCCGGATGCTTACCTCTCGCCGGCCGAGGCGCTGCGGGCCGGCGGGTTCGGCAACGACGCCAGGGTCAGCATCCGCTGGGTAACCAGTGACGACTGCCAGACACCCGAGGGCGCGGCGCGCCAGCTCGACGGGGCGGACGGCGTGCTCATCCCCGGCGGCTTCGGGGTGCGCGGCATCGAAGGAAAGCTCGGCGCGATCCGGCACGCGCGCACGCATGGCATCCCGCTGCTCGGACTCTGCCTCGGGCTGCAGTGCGTGGCCATCGAGGTGGCCCGCGACCTGGCGGGCCTGGAGGGAGCCAACAGCACCGAGTTCGACCCGGAGACTCCGCATCCGGTGATCGCAACGATGGCTGATCAGGAGGACGTGGTGGCGGGGGAGCGGGACATGGGCGGCACCATGCGGCTCGGGCTGTACCCCGCGACGCTTGCCGAGGGAAGCCTGGTGCGCGAGCTGTACGGGAAGGAAACCGTGCAGGAGCGGCACCGGCATCGATACGAGGTCAACAACGCCTACCGGGACGTGCTCGAGAAGGCGGGGCTCTCCTGCTCGGGGCTGTCACCCGACGGCCGTCTCGTCGAGTTCGTCGAGCTGCCGCGCAGCGTGCACCCGTTCTTCGTGGCAACCCAGGCGCACCCGGAGTTCCTGTCCCGCCCGACCAGGCCGCACCCGCTGTTCGCCGGCCTGGTGAGTGCCGCGCTGGAGCGCTCGAGAGCGGGTACGGACACGGCGGCGCCATCCGGCCAGCGCGCGGTAGCCAGCGCGTGACCGGCGTGCGCCCAGGTGGCTCCCCGGCAGATACCGGCCTGTTCCCGCCCGGCGCCCTTCCGCCTGGTGCCCTTCCGCCCGGCGCCCCTCCGCCCGGCGCCCCCCCGGCCGGCTCCTCCCCGCCCGGCCACCCGGACATCACCGACGTCGCCGAGCAATGGCAGGTCATCGGCTCGGTCGAGCTTGCCCGCAGCCAAATAGTGGCGGTCCGCAGCGACCAGGTGCTGATGCCGGATGGCGAGATAGCCGAACGCGACGTGGTGGAGCATCCCGGCGCGGTCGGCATCGTTGCCCTCGATGACGCCGACCGGGTGCTGATGATCCGCCAGTACCGGCATCCGGTGGGCAGGCTGCTCTGGGAGATCCCGGCCGGACTTCGCGATGTGGACGGTGAGCCGACCCACGTCACCGCCGAACGCGAGCTGCTCGAGGAGACCGGCTACCGGGCGCGTGACTGGCACGTGCTTACCGACTATTTCTCCTCGCCAGGGATATGCGACGAGCGACTGCGCGTCTTCCTCGCCCGCGGTCTGTCCGAGGTCTCCCATGCCGAGCGAAACTTCGTCCCAGAGCACGAGGAAGCGCACCTGCTGCTTGCCTGGGTGCCGCTGGATCAGGCTGTGCGCCTGCTTCTGGCCGGCGACCTGCATAACGGTGTAGCCGCAGTGGGTATCTTGTCCGCGTATGCCGCCAGGCGGGACGGGTTCGCGGAGCTGCGCTGCACGGACGCACCCGAACGCTGACCGGCGGCCGGGAGGCTCGCCACGACTCAAATCCGCACGGCAATGGGGCCGGCGGCCAGGCGAACCAGGAAAGGCTGGCAGGCATGAAGGTTGGCGTTCCGAAGGAAGTCAAGAACCATGAGGACCGGGTGGCCATCACGCCGTCCGGCGCGCACGAGCTGGTGCGGGCCGGACACCAGGTGTTCATCGAGGCGAGCGCGGGTACCGGCTCGGCCATCCCCGATGAGGACTTCGTCACGGCGGGCGCGGCGATTCTCGCCGCGGCCGACGAGGTGTGGGACACCGCCGACCTGATCCTGAAGGTCAAGGAGCCCGTCGCCGAGGAATACCACCGGATGCGCAAGGGGCAGGTGCTCTTCACCTACCTGCACCTGGCCGCGTCCAGGCCGTGCACCGATGCGCTGCTCGAGTCCGGGATCACCTCGATCGCGTATGAGACCGTGCAGCTGCCCGATGGGTCGCTGCCACTGCTCGCGCCCATGTCCGAGGTGGCAGGCCGGATGGCGCCCCAGGTCGGGGCGCATCACCTACAGCGCGACGGGGGCGGCCGCGGCGTGCTCATGGGCGGCGTGTCAGGCGTATATGCGGCGAAGGTGGTCGTGCTCGGGGCCGGCGTATCAGGCATGAACGCCGCTGCCATCGCCCTCGGCATGCAGGCCGAGGTGCTGCTCGTTGACAAGAACATCGCGCGACTGCGCTCGGCGGACGCGATCTACCAGGGGCACCTTCAGACGGTCGCGTCCAACGCCTACGAGATCAGGCGCGCGGTGATCGACGCCGATCTCGTCATCGGCGCGGTGCTCGTCCCCGGCGCCAAGGCACCCATGCTGATCTCCAACGAGCTCGTGTCCCAGATGAAGCCGGGCTCCGTGCTGGTGGACATCGCCGTGGACCAGGGCGGCTGCTTCGAGGATTCACATCCCACCACCCACGCCGAGCCCACCTACCTGGTGCACAATTCGCTGTTCTACTGCGTGGCGAACATGCCGGGCGCGGTGCCGCACACCTCCACCTACGCGCTGACCAACGTGACCCTGCCCTACATCGTGGAGATCGCCAACTGCGGCTGGCGGGCCGCGCTGCGGGCCGATCCGTCGCTGGCCCTTGGCCTGAACACGCACGAGGGCATCCTCACCTGCCCGCCGGTCGGCGAAGAGCACGGCCTGCCCTGGGTAAGCCCGAGCGAGGTGCTCAGCTGATCACGGTCGCGGACGCGGTCGGCGGCTACCTCGATCACCTGGCGGTCGAGCGCGGGCTCGCCGCGAGCACACTCGAGTCATACCGCAGGGACCTGCTGCGCTATTCCAATGCCTTGGCCGGGCAGGGAAAGACGGCGATGGGCCAGCTCACGGGGGCGGACGTCGCGGCCTTCCTGGCCGGGCTGCGGGAGGGTGACGAGGAGCACATACCGCTCGCCGCCAGCTCGGCCGGCCGTGCGGTGGTGGCCGTGCGGGGGCTGCACGCCTTCGCGGCGGCACAGGGACTCACCGCCGCGGACCCGGCTCGCCAGGTAAGGCCGCCGCAGCCGCCGCGGCGGCTGCCCAAGGCCATCACCGTGTCCGAGGTCGAGCGGCTGCTGGCCGCCGCAGGGCCGATGGCCAGCGCCGCCGCCGCCGCGGACGGGCCTGCCGCCAGGGCCAAGCTCAGGGACCGTGCCCTGCTCGAGTTCCTCTACGGGACGGGTGCGCGGATCTCCGAAGCCGTCGGCCTGGACATCGACGAACTGGATCTCGCGGATGAGGGGATCGTCCGGCTGTCCGGCAAGGGCGGCAAGCAGCGGATCGTCCCCGTCGGCAGCTATGCCAGGCAGGCGCTGGAGGCCTACCTGGTCCGAGCGCGGCCCGCACTGGCCGCAGCCGCCGCCCGATCAGCCACGGCCGCGCCCACCGCCCGATCAGCCGCGCCCACCGCCCGATCAGCCGCGGCCACCGCCCGACCAGCCGCGCCCACCGCCCGATCAGCCGCCCCGAAAGCCCGGGTGTCCGCCGCACCAGCCGTCTTCCTCAACGCCCGCGGCGGCAGGCTGACCAGGCAGGGTGCCTGGATGGTGCTGCGCGCGGCAGCCGGCCGCGCCGGGCTGAGCCCGCTCTCGCCGCACACGCTCCGGCATTCCTTCGCCACTCACATGCTGGACGGCGGTGCCGACATCCGCGTCGTGCAGGAATTGCTCGGGCACGCCTCGGTCACCACCACTCAGGTCTACACTCTGGTGACCGTGGACAAGCTCCGCGAGGTATACGCCGCCGCCCATCCGCGGGCTCTCGGCTGACGGCCAGGGGCCGGCCCCTGGCCGGCCTAGGCGGTGACCAGGTTCGCGCATATCAGGGCCAAACGGTGAGTCGGCTTGCCGCATCATTCCCTAGGCCCTAGAGTCCGGGTTTCAGCGGAAGGTTTTTGCGAGTCCGCTCGGGAGGGTTCACAGTTGGTGGCAGCATCCCGTACGAGTGACCCCCGGACGTCCGGGCCTGGACGGCTAGGCCCTACCGGCCGTCCGTTGCCGACGTTCCCTGAGCCCGAGGTCTTGCATACCCATGGTCCCGCCCGGGTGGCCGCGGTCTGCAACCAAAAGGGCGGGGTCGGCAAGACAACGACGACGATCAATCTGGGCGCCGCCCTGGCTGAGTACGGTCGGCGGGTACTGCTCGTTGACTTCGACCCGCAGGGAGCGCTGTCGGTCGGTCTCGGCATCCAGCCGCATGAACTTGACAGTTCCGTCTACAACCTGCTCGTCGAGCCGGGCGTGTCGGCACGCGACGTGCTGATCAAGACGAATGTCGACGGCCTGGACCTGCTGCCGAGCAATATCGACCTGGCCGGCGCCGAGGTGCAGCTAGTCCACGAGGTCGGCAGGGAATACGTGCTCGGCGGCGTACTTGAGCCGGTGCTGCCCGAGTACGACATCGTGCTCATCGACTGCCAGCCCTCTCTCGGCCTGTTGACCGTCAACGCGCTCGCCTGCGCCGACGGGGTGATCGTGCCGCTCGAATGCGAGTACTTCGCCATGCGTGGTGTCGCCCTGCTGCGGGAGACGATCGACAAGGTGTCGCGTCGGCTGAACCCGAAGCTGGGAATGGACGGCCTGCTCGCCACCATGTACGACTCCCGGACGCTGCATACCCGCGAGGTGCTGTCCAGCGTCGTGAGCGGATTCGGCGACAAGGTGTTCCACACGGTGATAAACCGCACCGTCAAGTTCCCTGACGCCACAGTGGCCGGGGAACCGATCACTCGTTTTGACTCCTCGTCCCAGGGTGCAAGCTCGTATCGTGAGCTTGCCAAGGAGGTGCTGGAGCGGTGGCGACAGAAGGATCTCGGGGGTCCAGGTCCCGGCGGGTGAGACTACCTGGCATCGCCGAGCTGTTGCGTCCCGCCTCGGTCGACCATGCCATCGACGAACAGCGCCCGGCGAGCGGGCGGCAGGCACACACCCAGAAGATCACGGTCTACCTGTCCGCCGAGGAACTGCTCGACCTGGAACGCGCCAGGCTGACACTGCGCGGCTACGGGATCTCTGTCGACCGGGGCCGTCTGGTCCGGGAGGCGATCGCCGTCCTGCTTGCTGACCTCGACGCCCGGGGCGATGCCAGCCAGCTGGCCAGACGGCTCGACCGGAAGGCCTGAACGGACTTCAGTGACTGCTAACGCGATGACCGGCGATGACGCTACGGCGGAGACCGGCGGCACGGCGGGCTTCCAGGTCCATCTCGACGTGTTCGAGGGACCTTTCGACCTGCTGCTCGCGCTCATCTCCAAGCACAAGCTGGACATCACCGAGGTCGCGCTGTCCGAGGTCACCAATGAGTTCATCGGCTATATCCGGGCCCTGGCCGACGGCTGGGACCTCGATCAGGCGAGTTATTTCCTTGTCGTCGCGGCAACGCTGCTCGACCTCAAGGCGGCCAGGCTGCTGCCCGCGGGCGAGGTCGAGGACGAGGAGGATCTGGCCCTGCTCGAGGCCAGGGACCTGCTGTTCGCGCGTCTGCTTCAGTACCGTGCCTACAAGGAGGTGACGGCCGTGTTCGCCGGCCGGATGGCCGCGGCCGCGCGCCGGTTTCCGCGCCGGGTGCCGGTCGAGCCGCGCTTCGCCGGCCTGCTTCCCGAGGTGCTGCTCGGTCTCGGCCCGGCGGAGTTCGCCAGGATCGCGGCCATCACCCTCGCGCCCAAGCCGCCGCCCGTCGTATCGACCGAGCACATTCACGCCCCCCGTACCAGCGTCCGCGAGCAGGCCCAGATACTCGCGGGCAAGCTGCGGCGGCTCGGCCGGGCCACGTTCCGCAGCCTCACCTCCGATGCCGACGGGATGTACGAGGTGGTGGCGAGGTTCCTGGCGCTGCTCGATCTCTATCGTGAGGACGTGATTTCGTTCGAGCAGGTGGCCGCGCTCGGCGAGCTTTACGTCACCTGGACCGGGGCACCCGATGAAATGCCCGCCGAAGCGGCAAAGGAAGGCGAAAAATATTGATGCCGAACGGCTCCGCCCCGAGCCCGCGCGGACAAGACGACGCGTCCGACGCCGGGGGCGAGGAACTCCCCGGCCTGCGCACCTGCGTAGAGGCGGTCCTGCTCGTGGTGGACGAGCCCGTCTCCGACATGCTGCTCGCGCAGGTACTCGAGCGACCGCGCGACGAGGTGGCCACCGAGCTGCGCTCGCTCGCCGCCTCCTACACCGCGGAGGGCCGCGGCTTCGACCTCCGCGAGATCGCCGGAGGCTGGCGGCTCTACACTCGCGAGGAGTGCGCCCCTGTGGTTGAGCGGTTCCTCACCGACGGCCACGAGGTCAGGCTCACCCAGGCAGCCCTCGAAGCCCTCGCGGTGGTCGCCTACCGGCAGCCGGTCAGCCGGGCCCGGGTGTCGGCGGTCCGGGGAGTCAACTGCGACGGCGTGATGCGCACGCTCACCCTGCGCGGCCTAGTGGAGGAGCAGGCGACCGATCCGGAGACCGGCGCGATCCTGTTCCGGACCACCGGCTACTTCCTTGAACGGCTCGGCCTGGCCAGCCTCGACGAGCTACCGGAGCTTGCGCCGTTCCTACCGGAGAATGTCGAGGATGAACAGGACGTGGGTCATGGACCCGGATGACGACAGGGACACTCTGGTCGACGCCGACGGCCCGGAAGGCGTGCGGCTACAGAAGGTACTGGCGGCCGCGGGCGTCGGCAGCAGGCGGCACTGCGAGGAGATGATCGGCGAGGGCAGGGTCGAGGTAGACGGCCAGATCGTCCGCAGGTTCGGGGCGAAGGTCGATCCTGACCGGCAGATCATCAAGGTGGACGGGCGGCGTATCCCGTCCCGCCAGGATCTCGTCTACCTGGCGCTGAACAAGCCGACCGGCGTGCTCACCGCGATGTCGGACGACCGCGGGCGGCAGACCGTCGCGGACTTGCTGCCCAGCGGCGGCGAGCGGCTGTTCCACGTCGGCAGGCTCGACTACGACACCGAGGGGCTGATGCTGCTCACCAACGACGGCGAGCTCGCGCACCGGCTCGCGCACCCCCGCTACGGGGTGCTCAAGACCTACCTGGCGGACGTGACCGGGTCAGTGCCGGCCAGCCTCGGCAAGCGGCTGGCCGCCGGGGTCCAGCTCGAGGATGGCATGGCGTCCGCGGACAAGTTCCGGATCGTGGACCGGTCAGGGTCGCATGCGCTCGTGGAGATCACCCTGCACGAGGGCCGCAAGCACATCGTCCGGCGGATGCTCGCCGAGGTAGGGCACCCAGTCAGCCGCCTGGTGCGCACCCAGCTCGGCCCGGTCAGGCTCGGCAGGCTTGCCCCCGGTGCCAACCGCAAGCTGACCACGGCTGAAATAGGCGAGCTGTACGCCGCCGTGGGTCTGTAACCTGGGGGATTCACGCTCTCGTCGGCGGGAGCTGCAAAGCTAGGAGGACCAGTGCCGGTCAGGGCGATCCGTGGCGCCGTCCAGCTGGATGCCAACCAGCGGGAGGCCATCATCGAGGGAACCGCGGAACTCGTGGCCGAGGTGATGGCCCGAAACGACCTGGTCACCGACGACGTGATCAGTGTCCTGTTCACCGCCACCCCCGACCTGACCGCGGAGTTCCCCGCGCTGGCCGCGCGCAAGACCGGGTTCCATGACGTCCCGCTGCTGTGCGCGACGGAGATCGACATGCCGGGCGCGATGCCGCGGGTTGTCCGGCTGCTCATGCACGTGGAAACCGACCGGCCGCGCTCGGAGATACGGCACGTATACCTGCGCGGGGCGGCCGCGCTCAGGCTGGACATCGCCCAGTGACCACCGCCCCGGACGGCCCGCTAGTCCCGGGGGACCCGCTAGTCCCGGGGGACCCCCTCTCCCCGGGGGACCCCCTCTCCCCGGGGGACCCCCTCTCCCCGGGGGACCCCCTCTCCCCGGGGGACCGCCTCTTCCCGCGCGGCGTCGTGATCATCGGCACCGGCCTGATCGGAGCCTCGATCGCGCTTGCCCTGCGCGAGCGCGGCATCCGCGTCTGGCTGGCCGACGGCGATCCGCGCGCGGCCGCGATGGCGGCCAGCCTGGGTGCCGGCGAGCTGCTGCGGACCGGTGCGGCAGCAGACGCCGATGCGCCGCCCCCCGGCGGCGCCGCCGATCTGGCGGTGCTCGCCGTCCCGCCGGACGCGGTGGCTCCCGCGCTCGCCGCCGCCCAGGCCGCCGGCCTGGCTACCTGCTACACCGACGTGGCCAGCGTGAAGGCCCGGCCGCTCGCCGCGGTGCGCGCGCTCGGCTGCGATCTGGCCAGCTACGTTCCCGGTCACCCGCTGGCCGGCCGGGAGCGCAGCGGCCCCGCCGCTGCCCGCGCCGACCTGTTCCTTGGCCGCCCGTGGGCGCTCTGCCCCGTACCTGACACCACCGCGCCCGCGGTCGCGTGCGTCACGTCCCTCGTCCTGGCTTGCGGGGCGGAGCCCGTCACGGCAGAAGCCGCCGAGCATGATCGCTGGGTAGCGCTGGTATCGCACGCGCCGCACGTGGTCGCATCGGCGATGGCGGCCCGGCTGGCCGGCGCACCGAGCGGCGCGCTTGCCCTGGCTGGCCAAGGCCTGCGCGACGTAACCAGGATCGCGGCCGGAGACACGGACCTGTGGACGCAGATCCTGATGGCGAATGCGGCAGGGGTCGGCGAGGTGCTCGCCCTCGTCGCCGAAGACCTTCGGATGGCCGCCACGGCCCTAACCGAATCCCAGGCGGCTGGAGCGACGCCGGCTGGAGCGACGCCGGCTGGAGTGACGCCGGCGGGAGGGACGCCGGCCGACCAGGCGTCCGTTGCCCGACTTGCCGCGCTGCTCGATGCTGGTGGGGCCGGTGTGGCGCGGATTCCTGGGAAGCGCGGCGGCCCGGCAACCCCGTACGCGATCGTCCAGGTTGTCATCCCCGACCAGCCGGGTGAGCTCGCCAGGCTGTTCCAGGCGGCCGGTGAGGCAGGCATCAACATCGAGGACATCGGCATCGAGCACTCGCCGGGCCTGCCGGCCGGTGTCGCCGAGCTCGCCGTCAAGCCGGCCGCGGCCGAGCCGCTCGCGGCGGCGCTGGCGGCCCGCG
>PMSU01000163.1 GCA_003168255.1 Actinomycetota bacterium | reverse complement strand
GTCAGGCCGGGCCGCGTCAGGCTGGGCTGCGTCAGGCCGGGCCGCGCAAACCACCGCCGGGGCGCATCCGGTCGTGTTCGTGGGCATCCCCGGCCTGCTCTGGACCGACATCTCCGCAGCGGCCACGCCCGAGCTGTGGCGGGTCGCACAATCAGGCTCGGTCGGCAACCTGGTCGTGCACGCGGTCGACGCGCTGGCCTGCCCGGCCGATGGCTGGCTCACGCTCAACGCCGGGGCCCGCGCCGCGGCGCCGCGGCCGGCCTCGGGCCAGTGTGCCGCGCTGCCCGCTGTCGTCGCAGCCCGGACCGCCGCACAAGGCACCGCGGTCCCTGCCGACGTTTTGGCCATGCCGTCGCTGGTCTCCTACAACAAGCAATTCGCGGAGAACCCGAACTGGGGGCTGCTAGCCAAGGCGGCCGGGCCAGGCCAGTGCGCGACCGCTGTCGGGCCGGGTGCCGCGCTCGCCCTGGCAACCGGAAAAGGCCGCGTCGAGTATTACCTGCCATCGGCATCGGCGACTGGACGTTCGGCATACTCGCTTTGCCCGCTCACGGTGGTGGACCTTGGTGCGGTCCCCGCCAGCCACGGCCCGGGGGGAGCCGCGAGCCGGGCGGCCGCGGTCCGTGCCGACGACAGCGCCGTGGGCCGGATTCGCGCCGAACTGCCGCCCGGCGCGATCCTCGTCGTGGCCGCGCCCGCCGACGGTGCCGCGGCGCACCTGCACCCCATCGTGGTCGCCGGGCCCGGGTTTGGCCCCGGCCTGCTGGACTCCACAGCGACCCGCCAGCCGGGCATGAGCACGCTCACCGACCTGACCCCGACGCTGCTCGGCTGGCACGGCGTGCCCGTCCCGTCCGACGCGGTCGGGTCGCGGCTTACCAGGGCGGCCAGGGGCAGCCTGACCGGCGCGATCCGCGGCCTGATCGGGCAGGATACCGGCGCCCAGGTGTACGCCGGGACGTTCGGCTGGTTCTTCGCCGTCTACGCGCTGGCCGACGTGGTGGCGTTCGCCGCGATCGGGCTGATCCTGCGCGGCGGCCAGCCGGAGCGGCGCCGCCGCCGGGCCGCGCTGTGGCGGCTGGCCGGCGTGTTCGCCTGCGCTGTTCCGGCGGGGTCGTACCTGGCCAGCCTGGTCTCGTGGTGGCTGCTGCCGCACCCGGCGGTCTGGCTGTACGGCATGGCTGCCTGCTGGGCGGCCGTGATCGGCGCCGTCGCCCTGGCCGGGCCGTGGCGGCGGGATCCGCTCGGCCCGCTCGGCATGGTGGCGGCGGTGACCGCGGCGGTAATCGCCGTGGATGTGGCGACCGGGTCGCGGCTACAGCTTGGCACGCCGTTCGGGTTGTCGGTCGTGGTCGCCGGGCGGTTCTACGGGATCGGGAACAACGCGGTCCTCGTCTATGCCGCGTCCGGCCTGTTCTGCGCCGGGTGGCTGGGCATCGCGGCGCTGCGCCGCGGCGCAGCGCCGCGGCGCAGCACCAGGACCGCCCTGCTCACCGTGGCCGCGGTCGGGCTCGTCGTGGTGGCGGTGTCTGGCTGGCCGGGGTTCGGCGCGAAGGTCGGCGGGACTTTCGCGATGGTTCCCGGCTTCCTCATCCTGCTCATGGGCGTGGCGAACGTCCGGATTACGCCGCGCCGCGCCGCGGCCGCCGTCGCCTGCGGGGCCGCGCTGGTCGTCATGTTCGCGCTCGTCAACTACTTCATCCCGGCGACAGGACAGTCTGACATCGGCGGATTCTTCGGCCAGGTGCTGCACGGCGGGGCCAGCGGCACGCTGTCGCGCAAGATCAGCTCTAACGTCGGCTCGCTCACCGTCAGCCAGTACGCCCTGATCGTGCCGCCGGTGGTGGCGCTGGCCGGGCTGATGCTGCTGCGGCCGTCCTGGTTCGCGGTCAAGACCCTGCCGCGCGCCTGGGCCGCGGCCGGGCAGCCGCTGCTGCGTGTCATCCTGGCCGCCATCTGGATGGTGGCGGTGCTGAGCTGGTTCGCGGAGGACTCCGGAGTCACCGTGGTCGCCTCGGGCCTGCCGTTCGTGCTGCCGCTCGCCATCGCCGCCGCGGCCGCGGCGGCCTGCCCGGAGCGCGGCCGGCCGGCCGGCGCCACCGCGGCCGGCCAGCCGCGGCAGGCTATCTTGGACCTGCCGCCGTGAGCCATCGGGCGTCCGAAGGGGAGCATGCGTGCCATATCAGTTCTCGAGGGCGGTGGCCGGCCCTTTCCTGAGGGCATTCGGGCGCCCGCGGATTACCGGTGCGGAGCATGTCCCCGCGTCCGGCGGCGCCATCCTCGCGTCCAACCACCTGTCGATCGTCGACTCGATCTACCTGCCGCTGATGCTGGCGCGGCCGGTGACCTTCGCCGCCAAGTCTGAATACTTCACCGGGACCAAGCCGATCGAGCGGATCACCGCCGCCTACCTGCGCGCGACCAATCAGCTCTCGGTGGACAGGACGGGGCCGCGCGCCGCGCAGGACATGCTCCAGGCGGCCCTGGACCGGCTGCTCGCCGGTGAGCTTTTCGGCATCTACCCGGAGGGCACCAGATCGCCGGACGGGCGGCTGTACCGCGGCAGGATCGGCGTCGGCTGGCTGGCCATCAACTCGGGCCTGCCGGTCATCCCGGTGGCCATGAAGGGGACCGATCATGTGCTTCCGCCGGGGCGGATCATCCCCCGTCCGAGCCGCATCCGGGTCAGCGTCGGCGAGCCGCTGACGTTCGGTCCCAGCGTCCTGAAGGGGCCGGGCGCCAAGGCGCGCCGGGCGGTTACCGACGAGGTGATGCGGGCCATTCAGGCCCTCTCCGGCCAGGAATACGTGCCCGTGTACGCCAGCACGCGCAAAGAGGAACTCGCGGCGAGCGGGTCTACGAAGGCGGC
This sequence comes from Actinomycetota bacterium, assembly GCA_003168255.1. Classification (GTDB taxonomy): domain Bacteria; phylum Actinomycetota; class Actinomycetes; order Streptosporangiales; family Streptosporangiaceae; genus PALSA-505. Next base: position 75,935 of record PMSU01000163.1, on the reverse strand, counting down.
GTCACAGTAAGCCGGACATGCGCGCCAGGCGGCAGCCCGAGCCGCTCCGCGGCGTCACCCGCGTTGACGGCCAGCGAGATCAGGCCCGCGCTGTCGGTGTAGGCCACCAGTTCGCCGGGCGGCACCGACCCGAAGGTCTCCAGGTAAGGCAGGGTGAGCTGGCGGCGGCCGCAGCGGACCACGACGTTGGATCCGAGCCCGATCCCGATCCGGCTGGCCTCGGCCGCCGCGATGGACAGCTGGACATTGCCGAACCTGTCCACCGACATCACCTCGCCCTCGGCCTCCCCGCCCTCTACCCGGCTGGTCGGCGCTGGCAGGGTCACCAGGTCCGCGATATCGATCTCATCGCCGACGGCGGCGATGTCGGTGCCCGTAACCAGGTGCGAGGCCACCGGGGCGAAGATGTCCCTGCCGTGAAACGTGGGCGCCACCGGGTGCAGCCACAGCTCGCCGTTGGTCAGCTGATACGCGTTCGTGGCGCCGCCCGCCGCCGCCACCGCCCAGGACAGCAGGCCATTATCTGGCCCGACGAAGATGCCGCCGGAGGCGCGTATCGCGACCGGCCGCCGCGCGGTGCCGACGCCGGGGTCAACGACCGCGACATGCACACCCGGCGGCAGGTAAGGGATTGTCTGCGCCAGCACGGCGGCGCCGCGCCGGACGTCGCCGGGCGGCACCAGGTGCGTGATGTCGATGAGCGGGACCCCTGGCGCGATCCGGCAGGCCACCCCGTGGCAGGCCGCGACGAACCCGTCTTCCAGGCCGTAGTCGGTAAGGAACGTAATGCAGTCAAATGAAGCCACGAAGGGTGAGCGTACGTTGTCGGCGGCTCCCCGCATAGACCGCCTACCATGGTTTTGCCCGGCGCGGGCAAGCGGGAGGTGGCATGGCGGCGATGCAGGAGCGCGACATGCGCATCCTGGCGTTCGAGCGCCGCATGTGGCGCAGCCCGGGCGCGAAGGAGCTGGAGATCCGGGAAGTCTTCGCTATCTCGGCCACCCGTTACTACCAGCTGCTCAACGAGCTGATCGACCAGCCGGAAGCGGCGGCGTTCGACCCTGTCCTGGTCAAGCGCCTGCGAGCCCGGCGGTCAAAGCGCGCGAAGCGGCGCTCTGTGCGTTCGGCGGAATCCGATGAAGCCTGCTGAGGCGGGCAACGGGCCCGGCGGCGAGGACCGGCAAGTAAGCCGCGGCCTGCCGGACATCCCGGCCGATTTCCTGCCCCGTACCGCAGCCGGGCAGGCCGGCCTCGCCGCGCTGCTCGCCGATCCGCAGCGGGCGCTGATCGGCCTGGATTTCGACGGCACGCTGTCGCCGATCGTGGCGGATCCGAGGGCCGCGCGGGCACATCCGGGCGCGGTCACGGCACTGCGCGCGCTGGCCCGGCGGGTGGGCACGCTCGCGATCATCACCGGCCGCCAAGCCGCCAAGGCGGTGCAGTACGGCGGCCTGGCCGACGTGCCCGGCCTTGTCGTGCTCGGCCATTACGGCTGGGAACGGTGGGCGGACGGCGAGATCACCTCGCCGCCCGCCCCGCCAGGCGTGGCCGCCGTGCGCCGGCTGCTGCCCGGCATGCTCAGCGCCGCGGGGGCGCCGCCGGGCACCTGGACCGAGGACAAGGGGCACGCCATCGCCGTGCACATGCGGCGGACCGCCGACCCCGCCGCCGCGCTGCGCCTGCTGCGGCCCTCGCTCGAAAAACTCGCGGCGCAGGAGGGGCTGCTGGCGCAGCCGGGCAAGATGGTGATCGAGCTACGGCCGCGCGGGATAGACAAGGGCGCAGCCCTTAAGTCCCTTTTTTCCGAACGCGCTTCGCGGGTCGTGCTGTTCTGCGGCGACGATATCGGCGACATCCCGGCGTTCACCGCCGTCGGTGAGCTCCGTGACCAGGGCATTCCCGGCGTCACGGTGTGCAGCGGCTCGGCCGAGGTCAACGAGCTCGCCGCGGCGAGCGACCTGGTGGTCGACGGTCCGGCCGGCGTGGTCGCCCTGCTGGACTGGCTGGCCGGCCGGCTCGGCCGGGCGCGGTGAGCTGATCGGCCGAGCGCGGTGAGCTGGCCGGGCGGCTCAGCCGAGCGCGGTGAGCTGATCGGTCAGCCATTGCCCTGGCGGCAGGGCGCCGCCGGCTTCCGCGAGTGCGGCGCAGCGCCGGCGTCGCAGCGCGCGCGGCATGGTGAGCCCCTCGTACATGGCCCGCGCGGTTGCGCTGACATCGTAGGGATTGACGACCAGGGCGTCGCCGCCGAGCTCGTCGCACGCACCCGCCTCCCTGGAAAGCACGAGCGCGCAGCCGCGCTCCGACACGATCGGGGCCTCCTTGGCGACTAGGTTCATGCCGTCCCGGATGGGATTGACCACGAGCACGTCGGCCAACCGGTAGGCGGCGAGTGAGCGGGCGTAGTCGTCCTTGACCGCAAGGATCAGCGGATCCCAGTCCGGCGTGCCGAACTCATCGTTTATCTCCCGCGCGATCCGCAGCACGCTGTCGGTGTAATCGCGGTACTCGGGCAGGTCGTGCCTGGACGGGTAGGCGAAGGCCAGGTGGGTGACCTGGCCGTGCAGTCCGGGGCGGGTAGCCAGCAGCTCGCGGTAGGCGGCCAGGCCGCGAACGATGTTCTTGGACAGTTCTGTCCGGTCGATCCGGACGATCAGCTGCCTGCCCTTCGTGGCTTCGGTCAGCGCCGCGACGTGCGCCTCGACGTCCGCGGCCTTCGCCCGCTGGCGCAGGTCGGCCGCATCGACGCCGAGCGGGTGCACGCCGATGCCGGTGACGTGGCCCCGGTAGCTGACTCGCCGCGTTGCCCGGTCCACCTCGGCGCCGAGGATGTCCTCGCAGCAGTCGAGGAACGCGTCGGCCCAGCGGGCGCTGAGAAACCCAGCATGATCGGCGCCGAGCATGCCCGCCAGCAGTTCGCGGCCCACGTCGTCGGGCAGCATCCGGTAGTAGTCGGGCGGTGCCCACGGGGTGTGCGAGAAATGGGCGATCCTGACCCCGGGGCGCAGCCTCGCGAGCATGCCAGGCACAAGGGCAAGGTGGTAATCCTGCACCATCGCGCGCGCGCCGTCGTCGCCCGCGCTGTCGGCAAGCGCCTTCGCGAAGGCGGTGTTGTACTCGCGGTACGACTCCCACTCGCCGGTGAAGCCGGCCCCGAACTGCGGCTGGTTCGGGGTGTCATACAGCAGATGATTAATGAACCAGAGGGTGGAGTTCGCCACCGAGTTGTAAGCCTGATGGAAGGTTTCCGGCGGGATGTCGAGCATCAGGACGGGGGACGGCATGTCGTGTCCGTCTGGGTCCAGCCTGCCGCCCGGGGCCTTGTGCGCGGCGGCACGGTCGGCGTCGCTGAGCGCGGCACAGATCCAGAGCAGGTCAGCCTCGCCTGTCACCGAAGACAGCCCGGACACCAGCCCGCCGCCGCCGCGCCGGGCGCAAAGCGCCCCGCTGGCGTCCTGGGTGAACGACACCGGACCGCGGTTCGACGCCACGAGGACCCGGCCCATGCCGCCGATATTCGTGCCGCCCCCATGCTCGTTCATCGCCAGCCAGGCTAGCGGGTCACCGCGCGACCTGGCAGGTCGTCCCTGGCCGGTCGGTTAGAGTGTTTTGCGACAACTGAATATTGCTCATCCAGAGGGGTGGAGGGATCGGCCCGGTGAAGCCCCGGCAACCATCGCGGACACGCATGCGCGTCTCGAGGCGGGGATTTCCCGTTTGACGAGGCCAGCCCGTGACAGGTGCCAAGTCCGGCCCGCGGCCAGGGTGGTCGCAGGGTAAAGATGAGGAAGGCCTCGTCACGTGAGCACAACCCCCCAACCTGAGACTCCGCCCGCTGCCGCTGCCGCTGCCGCTGGCCGGGCACGCGGCCGCAATTCGTTCGGACATGCCACCGGTATGGCCTGCCGCGAGTGCGGGTACACCTGCGAGCTCGGCCCGCACTATGCGTGCATGGAGTGCTTCGGGCCGCTTGAGGTCAGGTACGACTTCCCGGCTCTGACCAGAGCGGACATCGAGTCGGGTCCGCTCAACATCTGGCGGTACGCCAGCCTGCTGCCGGTCCGGCCCGACATCGCGGAGACCCCGGGAACCGAGCCGGGCTGGACCAGGCTGGTCCGTGCCGACAACCTGGCCGCGGCGCTCGGCATGCGCCGCCTGTGGATCAAGGATGAGCGAGGTAATCCCACCCACTCATTCAAGGACCGGGTGGTCGCGGTCTCCCTTGCCGCCGCCATCGAGATGGGCTTCAAGGTGCTCGCCTGCCCCTCCACCGGCAACCTGGCGAATGCCGTCGCCGCCGCGGCGGCCAAGGCGGGCATCCGCTCGGTGGTGCTCGTGCCGGCCGACCTGGAGATCCAGAAGATCATCATGACGGCGGTGTATGGCGGCACCCTCGTCACCGTTGACGGAACCTACGACGACGTGAACAGGCTCGCCTCCGAACTGGCCGGCGAGCATGAGGACTGGGCGTTCGTCAACGTCAACGTCCGGCCTTACTACGCTGAGGGATCCAAGACCCTCGGCTATGAGGTGGCCGAGCAGCTCGGCTGGCGGCTGCCCGAGCAGATCGTCGTCCCGATCGCGTCCGGCGCCCAGCTCGTCAAGATCGACAAGGGGTTCCGCGAGTTCGCGGAGCTCGGGCTGGTCGGCGGGGAGAGCTGGCGGGTGTTTGGGGCGCAGGCGAGCGGGTGCGCGCCGGTGTCCGCCGCGTTCGAGGCGGGCCAGGACGTGGTCAAGCCGGTGCGGCCCGCCACGATCGCGAAGTCGCTCGCGATCGGGGACCCGGCAGACGGGCCGTATGTGCTCGACGCGGTGCGCAGGACGGGCGGCGCGATCGCGGATGTGAGCGACGATGAGATCATTGACTCGATCGGGCTGCTCGCGTCAACCGAGGGAATCTTCGCCGAAACCGCGGGCGGGGTGGTGGTCGGCGTGCTGCGGAAGCTGCTGGCCAGCGGTCGGCTCGATCCGGAGGCGGAGACCGTCATCATCAACTCGGGCGACGGCCTCAAGACCCTGAACGCGGTCCCTGCCGGGGCGCGCGCCCCGGCGCCTATCCGCCCGACTCTCGAAGCCTTCAGGAAGGCAGGCCTTGGATGAGCGTTTCCGTCCGGATCCCGACCATCTTGCGCAGCTATACCAGCGGTTCCGCAGAGGTGAGCGCGCAGTCAGGGACGTTGCGTGAAGTCATCGCGGGGCTGGATACGGCCTATCCGGGCCTCGGCGGCCGGATCCTTGACGACTCCGGCAAGCTGCGGCGGTTCATCAACGTCTACGTTGGCGAGGAGGATGTGCGGTTCGCGGCGGGGCTTGACACGCCGGTGCCGACCGGGGCGCAGGTCTCCGTCATCCCTGCCGTAGCAGGTGGATAGGCGCGCGCCGCGAGCTCTGGGCGCCTAGCCCGTTATGTGGCTTTTTGTCCCTGTCAGTGGTAGCCGGGTGGTCCGCTGTGGTTCGTGCGGTCGCGAAAAGCGGGGGAAGACCTTCGCGGTTTTGGACGCTGACTAGCCGTTCCGGTCCGCCACTACACAAGGTAATGTCGTGTCGGTCGCTGTCGGCTCCGCGGAGATGCCCGGCTCTGCCTGGCATGTCCGCTCCCCGTTCTGCGATCAACGGGGCTCCGCAGATGCAAGGGCGAAGCCTGGTAAGCAGGAGCACAGTTTAGGGAGTTGTTGGGAATGGCTCAGGGCACCGTCAAGTGGTTCAACGCGGATAAGGGCTACGGCTTCATCGCGGTCGACGGTGGCAGGGACGTCTTCGTCCACTTCTCAGCCATCCAGTCGGATGGCTATCGCACCCTTGAGGAGGGACAGCGGGTCGAGTTTGAGATCACGCAGAGCGACCGGGGTCCGCAAGCGGAGGCTGTTCGCGCTCTGTGAGGCGCTGTCGCAATATCGAAAGGCCTGGCTCGGTCGCCTGACTTAGCCGGGCCGTTCCCTTGATTCCGGGTCGCTGCACCGTCGGCCCGGCTGTTGGTCTGCCCGGATGCCGTAGTTGCCTGGACGTGGGCCCGATTGCCCGGGGCGGGCGTGGCCGGGCTGCCTGGGGTCGGCCGGCTCGGGGCAGCAGCTCGATCTCGACCCGTCGCGAGGGTGGCGTGGACCCCCGGGTTCGGTTTGCACTCTCACCCTTAGAGTGCTAAACAGGCGTTGGCACTCTCACCCCGAGAGTGACAGCATTAGGGCGGGATCGGGGCGATGAGGCCTTCTCCGCGGCAGGAAGGGACTGCCCGCGGGCGGAGGTCGGCCGTCGCGGGCGTCGGCTCGATCCGTAACTAAGCCACAAAGTTCCGGAGGACTGGAGCCTATGGCAAGCAAGATGATCGCGTTCGACGAGGAAGCCAGGCGCGGCCTCGAACGCGGCATGAATCAGCTCGCCGACGCCGTCAAAGTAACTCTCGGCCCCAAGGGCCGCAACGTGGTACTCGAGAAAAAGTGGGGCGCTCCCACTATCACCAACGATGGCGTGTCCATCGCCAAGGAGATCGAGCTCGAGGACCCGTGGGAGAAAATCGGCGCCGAGCTTGTCAAGGAAGTCGCGAAGAAGACGGACGACGTCGCTGGTGATGGCACCACGACGGCGACCGTGCTGGCACAGGCGCTGGTCCGCGAGGGCCTGCGCAACGTGGCGGCGGGCGCCAACCCGATGTCGCTCAAGCGGGGCATCGAGGCGGCCGTCGAGCGGGTGAGCGAGGAACTGTCCAAGCTCGCCAAGGATGTGGAGACCAAGGAGCAGATCGCTTCGACCGCCTCCATCTCGGCCGGCGACCCGGCCATCGGCGAGATGATCGCCGAGGCGATGGACAAGGTGGGCAAGGAAGGCGTTATCACCGTCGAGGAGAGCAACACCTTCGGCCTCGAGCTTGAGCTCACCGAGGGAATGCGCTTCGACAAGGGTTACATCGCGCCCTACTTCGTCACCGATCCCGACCGTCTGGAGGCTGTCCTCGAGGACCCATACATCCTCGTGGTCAACTCTAAGATCTCGGCCAACAAGGACCTGCTGCCGCTGCTTGACAAGGTGGTGCAGTCGGGCAAGCCGCTCATGGTGATCGCTGAGGACGTCGAGGGCGAGGCCCTGGCGACCCTGATCGTCAACAAGATGCGCGGGCTGTTCAAGTCGGTCGCGGTGAAGGCCCCTGGGTTTGGCGACCGTCGCAAGGCCATGCTCGGCGACATCGCGATCCTGGTCGGCGGTCAGGTGATCAGCGAAGAGGTTGGTCTCAAGCTTGAGAATGCCGACCTTGACCTGCTCGGCAAGGCCCGCAAGGTCGTCGTCACCAAGGACGAGACGACGATCGTGGACGGCGCGGGCGACGCGGAGCAGATCTCGGGCCGGGTCAACCAGATCCGCACCGAGATTGACAACAGCGACTCCGATTACGACAAGGAGAAGCTGCAGGAGCGGCTGGCCAAGCTGGCGGGCGGCGTTGCCGTCATCAAGGCGGGCGCGGCCACCGAGGTCGAGCTGAAGGAGCGCAAGCACCGCATCGAAGACGCGGTGCGTAACGCCAAGGCTGCGGTCGAGGAGGGTGTCGTCGCCGGTGGCGGCGTGGCCCTGCTCCAGGCGGGTAACAACGCCTTTAAGAAGCTCGACCTGACTGGCGACGAGGCTACCGGTGCTGCAATCGTGCGCCGCGCGCTCGAGGAGCCGCTGAAGCAGATTGCCGTGAACGCGGGCCTTGAGGGCGGCGTGGTGGCCGAGAAGGTCAAGACGCTGTCGGCAGGTCACGGGCTTAATGCTGCGACCGGCGACTACGTCGACATGTTCAAGGCGGGGATTATCGACCCGGCCAAGGTCACGCGGTCTGCTCTGCAGAACGCTGCTTCCATCGCGGGGCTGTTCCTCACCACTGAGGTAGTCATCGCGGAGAAGCCGGAGAAGTCACCAGCGCCGGCCGGTCCTGGTGGCGGTGACATGGACTTCTAGCCCGAAATCCCGGGCCGCCGTAAAGGCGTCCGGAATCCAAAGGCTGGCAAGTTCGTCGCATTCCGGGTGCTTGAGCAGGCCCGGGGCGCAAGCAAGTGGGCGGTCCCGCATCACGCGGGGCCGCCCCTTCGCTTGGCCGAAGTGGCTCCTTCGCTTGCCCGGAATCGCCCCTGCGCTTGCCTAGGCCGCCTTTCGCCTGCGCGAGGCGGTGGTGCTGCGGGATTATCGGCCCATGGACGCCAGTGCCGAGCAACTCGTGCTCGACTACCTCCGCCGGTTGGGGGACGCGGCGCAGCGGATACTTCACCCGGATGAGCGACTCAGGTTCATGGCGCGGTCACGAGCCGCCATCGCCAGACAGGTCGGCGAGACGCGAGTGGCCGAAGCGGGGGAAGTGCTACGCCTGCTCGCCCGGTTCGGCGACCCGCAGAAGCTGGTGGTGCAAGAGCGGCGGCGGCTTGACAGGGCCGCGGAGCCCGGTTCCCGGGACGACAATCAGCCGGGCCAGCGTCGCCCCTCGGCGTCCGGGACCGGTGGGCGGCCGCCTGGTGCCCCCGCCCCGCCGCGCAAGCAGCGGCCGATCACAGCGCCTCCCGGGCGGCGGCCGTTCGCCCCGCCTGTCCTGCACCGGCCGATAACCGCGCGGTGGCGGCCGGGCGACGGCATGGCTGCCGAGCCGCGGCAGCGAGGCCGCCTGGCCCAGGATCACCTGACCCAAGATCGTCCAGTCCGCGATCTGGCTCAGGACCTGCTGGCTCAGGACCGTACAGCTCAGCATGGCGCGGCCCAGGACCGCCTGGCCCAGGACCGCCTGGCCCAGGACCGCCTGGCCCAGGACCACCTGACTGGGGACCGCACGGTTTCGCCACGCCGCGCTGGTCCCTCCCGGCCGGGGGATGGCGGCGCGGAGTCGCCTAGCGGCGCGGCCGTGCCGCCAGGCGCCGGACCAGGCACCTACCGAGCCTATCCGACCGGAGTTCTCGCGCTGTTGCGCAGGCAGCCGCTGGAGTGCGCCGCCGTCCTGCTGCTTGGCGTCGGGGGATTGATCGACCCGTTCCCGCTGTGGCTCCTCGGCGCGCTGGCAGTCCTGGTCTCGCGACTGTGGGATGCCAGGGACAAGCTGACCGCGGTCGTCCTCCCGGTAGCCGTCGCGCTGATCGGAGCCATCGTCATGGCGGGGCTGACCGCAAGGTCAGGAAGCCTGTCTGGCTATGCCCACGCCGTTCGCGTCGACGGGCGGGGCCTGATACGTGCGGGGGCCGTGCTCGGTGCGGCATATCTCGCCTGGCGGGTGCGGCGAGGCCGACGGCCTCAGCGGGAGCCACCCTGGCACCGCTCGCCACACGAGTGAGGCCGAGCGGATGTCACCGAGCAGTCAGCCGGGACCACGTCGCTGTGCCGGCGGCGGCGGCGGATGTCCTCGCGTCACGGAGCTTGGCGCGGCGTAACGCTAGTGCACCCGAGCCAAACCGTGACTGCCGCTGCCGCTGCGGTACCGATAGCCTTATTGGGTGGCTTCGGGCCTGTCGCGGCGCCGAGGCAGTCAGTTCCTTTTCGTCACGTGAGGTCTCGTCTGTGCCGACTGGCAAGGTCAAGTGGTACGACTCCGACAAGGGGTTTGGTTTTCTCACCCGCGATGACGGCGGTGAGGTCTTCGTGCATTCCTCCGCACTCCAGGGTGGTGCCGTGGGGCTGCGGGCCGGTCAGCGGGTGGAATTCGGGATCGCGGACGGGCGCAAGGGCGCGCAGGCTCTTCAGGTCCGGCTGCTTGACCCGCTGCCGACCGTGGCCAGGGCCAGCCGCAAGGACCCGGACGAAATGACCGTTCTCGTCGAGGATCTGATCAAGCTGCTCGACGGGGTCTCCACCGTGTACCGGCGAGGCAAGCATCCGGAGGGCCGGGACGCGAAAAAGATCGCGACGGTGCTGCGTGCCGTGGCCGACGACCTTGAGCCCTCGTCTGGCTAGAGAGCGTGCGGCGCAACCTGGTGGCTGACCTGGAGCCTGCGCCGCCGCCGGGAGATCAGCAGGGCGAGCGATACGCCGACTCCGGCGGCGGCGACGGCCAGCCCCGCGGGGCCGCTGTTGGTGAACGACATGGCCAGGCCGGCCAGCCCGCCAGCCACCCAGGACAGCTGGTGCAGCGTCTCCGACGCCGCGAACGCCGAGGAGCGGATTTCCTCGCCGATCTCGCGCTGCACGATCGAGTCGAGTGCGAGCTTGGCGAGGGCAGTCCCGCAGGCGGCGACGAACGCGACGATGAGCGCGGCAAAGAGCCCAAAGAACGATGCGCAGACGGCCGTGCTGACCGTGGCGAGGGCGAGCATGCCGAACAGGATGAGATGCGGTGCCCGGGAGCGCAGCATCGAGCCTACGGCCATGGCCACGAGCCCGCCGGCCGCGGCCGCCCCGATCATGGCGCCGAGCGCGACATTCTGGCTCACCCCGTGGAAATGGTCGGTGCGCAGCAGGAAGGCAAGGAAGAAGATCATGTAACCGGAAAGCGCGCGCAGTGCGGCGTTCCCCCGCATCGCCTCCCCCACCACCGGGCCGACGCTCTGTAGTGTCCGCCACCGCACCCGGTTCGCCGGGTGTCCGGGCTCGCTGCCTGGCAAGGTCTGGCCGTGACCGGGTTCCTGGCTCGGCCACGGGCCTGCGTCCGGATCATGCCCGGAAAACTCGGCAGTCTCGGCCTGAGCGGGCCTGCCCGCGGGTATCGGCTGGGTGCGCTCTGTGTCGGCTCGCGGTGTGTCGACATGACTGGGCAGCCGCAGGCCGAGCGTCATTGCCGCGATGTAGATCAAGGTGGCCAGCCGCAGCACCCAGGCCGGGCCGAGCAGGACGTCCACCCCCGCGGCCACCGGCGCGGCAATCGACGAAGCGATCAGCGCCGCGAGGGCAGATCGTGCGTTCGCGGTCACCAGGGTGATCTCGGCTGGCAGCAGCCGGGGGGCGACCGAGGCGCGGGCCACCCCGTAGGCCTTCTGTAGGACAAGGACGCCGAAAGCGGCAGGCAGGAGCGTGACCGGGTTCTTTACCGCGCCTGACATTCCCCAGCACAGGAGCCCGCGGGACAGCAGCGTGCCGGCCAGGATGTAGCGGCGGCCCTCCTGCACTCGGTCGAGCAGCGGCCCGATGAACGGCGCCAGCAGCGCGAACGGGGCCATCGTGATGAGCAGGAAAAGAGCTACCCTGCCCCGGGCCTGGTCAAGGGATGTGCTGAAGAAGATCGTGCCGGCCAGGGAGACGGCGACGAAGGCATCACCGACGCTGCCCGCGGCGGTGAGGTCGATGAGACTGCCCAGGCCAGTGCTGCCGGCGCCGGAGGCGTTGGTGAACCGGTGGATGACCCGAGCTGTCCCGCGGGTAGCAGACCGGCCCGCGCGTGCCGCCGCCCCGGTGGCGGAAGCCGCGCCGCGGGCTGCATCCCGCGCGCCGGACATTCGCATGCCCCCAGTATTCAGGTTGTCTCGTGCTGCCACGACCCGGCGGGGTGTTCATGTCGTTACCGCCGCGACCCGGCGGGGTGTTCATGTCGTTACCGCCGCGACCCGGCCGCCGTGTGTTCTTCGCTGGCGGCTGCCAAATCCGGCCGAGTGTTCCCGGCGCGTCCGGGATGGGGAAGAATGGCTAGACGTGAGCCCAGTAACCCGAGTCCGTGCCAGGGAAGCCGACGAGATATGCGTCCAGGCGACCGACCTTGCCCGCGCCGCCGCGGCGGAGATGGCCGGGCAGGACCAGGTTGGTGTCCATCTCGGTACTGAGGTAGATGGCGACCGGCTTGTCACGCACCTGTTCGAGTGCCTACAGCCTGGATATCTCGGCTGGCGGTGGGCGGTCACCGTGGCCAGGGCATCGCGGTCGAAGCTGGTGACGGTCAGTGAGGTCGTTCTGCTGCCTGGGCCTGACGCGCTGCTGGCACCCGAGTGGGTGCCATGGCGCGATCGGCTGCTGCCGGGCGATCTAGGCGTCGGTGATCTGCTTCCCGCTCGAGCCGACGACGAGCGCCTGGTTCCCGTCGTGGCCAGCGAGGGCAGCGACGGGCTCCAGGACTGGCAATCCGGTGACGGGGTAGACCTGGCTCAGCAGCCCGAGACGGCTCAGGCCCGGGTACTGTCCGCCATCGGCCGTGATGACACGGCCGAGCGCTGGTACTTGGGTGATCACGGCCCGCATACGCCGCTGACTCGTTCAGCTCCCGCCCAGTGCGCCAGCTGCGGATTCCTGGTCCGGCTGGCCGGCCCGCTCGGCGGAGTCTTCGGAGTGTGCGCGAACGCGTACGCGCCCGAGGATGGCCGGGTGGTCTCCGCCGATCATGGCTGCGGAGCGCATTCGGAGGCGACGGGGGGCCACGGAGCGGAGCCTGCGATGCCGCCCATCATCGATGAGCTGGGGTATGACCTCGTCGATCAGCCCGGCGTCTCGATGGCGGAGACGGTCTTCGAGTCCCTCGATCACGGCTGAGGATCGCCCGTATCGCTGCGCGAATGCCGCTGTGCAGCTCGTGCCCGGGCCCGCTTGAGGTACGGGACATACAACAGCCCGAAGAACCCTAGGACAAGGCCGGCCACCGCGGTCCATATCCACCAGCGCTGCCCCGGCGGGATGGAGCTGCGCACCAGCAGCAGGACCACAAGGGCGATTGCCCACCCGGCCGTGATGACGGCGGTCACGAGCTGGTCATTGGCCTCGAGCGGCGGGGGCGGTTCGCGAAGCGCAGTGTCCGCCGAGGCGGTGTCCGCCGCCCGCCCGAGATCACCCGCCTGCGCTGGGCGAGAGTCTGGATCCGGATGGGGCCGACGGTTCACAGATCACAGGCTAACCTCTTCACATGATCGCGGATTGCCGGCGGCACTGGCCGGGCTCCGCGTGATCGCCGTGACAGCGTGAGTTGTCGCCAAAGTCATGGTGTACTTGAATCGGGCGCCGATGGGCGCCGCCGTTCGCGTTGCTAACCGTTTGCGGAATGCTTGCATGCCGGCATATCGTTAGCAACAGTAATGACTCAGGCTAATGAACATGACTGCGACGCAGACCAGGTCAGACGCGGGCCTGGCCACGGCCCTTCGGATTTCGGTGAGCCGTCTCGCCCGTCGGCTACGAGTAGAGCGCCAGGCGGAAGGCCTGGTCTCGCTCTCCGACACTCAGCTCGCCGCACTCGCGGTGCTGGACACGCATTCCCCGATGACGCCGGGCGAGCTGGCGGACCACGAGAAGGTGCAGCCACCCTCCATGACGCGCGTAATCGCCGTGCTGGAGGAACGGAGCCTGGTGCTGCGGGCACCCCATCCGACCGACCGGCGGCAGGTGGTGCTGACGGTGACCGAGGATGGCAGGGCGCTGGTCAACCAGGCGCGCCGGCGCAGGGACGCCTGGCTGGCGAAGCGGCTGAAGGAGCTGACGCTGGAGGAGCGGGCTTTGCTGCGGGCAGCAGCGCCGGTCCTGGAAAAGCTCAGCCAGGCGTAGCTCCTAGCTCGTCTGGCCGCACCTTCAGCTCGCTGCGCAACCGCAACTACCGGTTGTTCGCGACCGGCCAGGTCATCTCGAACACGGGATCGTGGATGCAGCGGGTCGCACAAGACTGGCTGGTCCTGGACCTGACCCACGGCAGCGGCACCGCGCTGGGCATCACCACCGGATTGCAGTTCCTCCCGCTGCTGCTGTTCAGCCTGTGGGGCGGAGTGGTCGCGGACCGGTACCCCAAGCGGCTCATCCTGATGTTCACGCAGGCCATCATGGGCGGGCTCGCACTCATTCTCGGCGTGCTGGCACTGACCGGCGAGGTGCGCATCTGGCACGTGTATGTGCTCGCCTTCGCGCTGGGACTCGTCACCGTCGTGGACAACCCGACAAGGCAGACGTTCGCCGTGGAGATGGTCGGCCCAGCCGACATGCCCAACGCGATCGCCCTGAACAGTGCCGTCTTCAACATGGGCAGGATCGCCGGGCCGGCCGTCGCGGGCCTCGTGATCAGCGCGGTGGGGACTCCGGTGACCTTCGTGGTCAATGCGGCATCCTACGTCGCGGTGATCATCGGACTTAAGCTCATGCGACCGTCCGAGCTGCATCCGACCGAGCCGAAGCGCAGGACAAAGGGTCAGCTTCGCGAAGCGCTAGCGTACGTCAAGGCCCGGCCCACCCTGTGGACGCTGATGCTGCTGGTGTTCTTCGTGGCAACGTTCGGCATGAATTTTCAGGTAACCAACGCCCTGATGTCCCGCCTGGTGTTTCACACCGGCGCGGGAGCGTTCGGGCTGGGTTCGACGGTGTTCGCGGCTGGCGCGCTGGTCGGAGCGCTCCTCGCTGCCCGCAGGAAGAACCCCGGGATCCGGCTGCTGGTGATGACGGCGTTTGCTTTCGGGACGCTCGAAGTGCTGAGCGGGATGGTGCCGTCGTTCTGGTCGTTCCTGGTCGTGCTGTTCCCGATCGGAGTGGTGCTCCTCACCTTCACCACTGCGGCCAACTCGGCCACCCAGCTCGGTACCACGGCTGAGATGCGCGGCCGGGTGATGGGGCTTTACCTGCTCGTCTTCCTTGGCGGCGCGCCGCTCGGGTCGCCGCTGGTCGGCTGGGTCGGCCAGGCGTTCGGGCCGAGAATCAGCCTGGTCGCGGGCGGAGCGATCTCGGCGGTCGCCGCGGGAGTAGTCGCGCTCATCTTCGCCCACAGCCGCAGCCTCAGGGTCCGTGACTACCTGCGGCCCGCCATGCTGCTCAAGCCGGCGCGATAACCCAGACCGGGTCGCGGGAACCGCTGCGGAGCACCCGGGCTGGTCTGATACCCATGATGGGTGAGACTCTTCGTCGCCATCACGCCGCCAGCGCTGGCGCTGGACGAGCTTGAGGCGGCTGTCGCCCCGCTCCGCATCGCCCAGCCGGAGCTGCGCTGGAGCAGTCCTCAGTCATGGCACGTCACCCTGGCTTTCCTCGGCGACGTGGACGATGCGGTGACGGCACCGCTGGCCGCGCGGCTCAAGCGCGCGGCGGCCAGGCACGCCAGTCTCGACCTTTCGGCGGCAGGTGCCGGCGCCTTTCCGTCCGCACCCAAGGCAAGCGTGCTGTGGACCGGAGTCCAGGGCGACCGGCAGGCGCTGCGCGCGATAGCCGTCTCAGTGGCGGCGGGTGCCAGGCTCGCGGGCGCGCCATCGCCGGATGAGGGGCGGCGCTTCAGGCCGCACATCACCCTGGCTCGCTGCCGGGCACCAACCGATGTCCGGCCGCTGATCGCCAGGCTGGCCGACTATGCGGGCAGCTCCTGGCCGGCGGGCCGGATTCACCTGATCCGCAGCCACCCGGATCCGCAGCCGTGGTACGAGTCCATCGGGAGCTGGCCGCTGCGCGCCCGTCCGTTATCCACGCAGGACGCCGCGTGATCCGGTCTCAGCCGCCGACTGAGCCGCGGCGTGGCCAGGGTTGCGGCGTAGGCTGCGTGGCGTGAATCGTGCACCCCGCTGGCTGCTGCCCTCCGTGCTGGCGATCCTCATCCTCGCCGTCGTCATCGGCGCAATAGTGCACTGAGCGCGTCACCTCCCGCCCGCAGCTTCAAGATCGATGTGGCAGGGCCTACCACCGGTGGTAGGTAATTTCACATCGACGTCGCCCGACGGCTCAGGCGGGGCGTGGGGGGTGGGCGTGGGGATGGGGATGGGCGGGGCGGGCAGGCTGCGCCCACCGGCTAGAGGCGCTCCACCACGTAGTCGATGCAGGCGGTGAGCGCCTCGACGTCGGCCGGGTCCACGGCGGGGAACATGCCGATCCGTAGCTGGTTGCGGCCGAGCTTGCGGTAGGGCTCGGTGTCCACGATCCCGTTCGCCCGCAGCGTGGCCGCGACCGACGCCGCATCGACCGTGTCGGCGAAGTCAATCGTGCCGACGACCTGCGAACGCTGCGCCGGATCGGCGACAAACGGCACAGCGTACGGCACCTTCTCCGCCCAGGTGTACAGCCGGGAAGACGAGTCAGCGGTGCGCGCGGTGGTCCAGTCGAGCCCGCCGTTGCCGAGCATCCACTCCACCTGTTCGGCCATCAGCACCAAAGTGGTCAGCGCCGGGGTGTTGTAGGTCTGGTTCTTGCGCGAGTTGTCGATCGTGGTGGGCAGCGAGAAGAACTCCGGCACATAGCGGTCAGACGCCGTGATCTGCTCGACACGCTCCAGCGCGGCGGGCGACATCAGCGCGATCCACAGCCCGCCGTCGGACGCGAAGCACTTCTGCGGGGCGAAGTAGTACACGTCAGCCTCGCCGGCCGTCACCGGCAGCCCGCCCGCGCCGCTGGTCGCATCCACCAGCACGAGAGCGCCCGGGTCAGCGCCGGCCACGCGAGCGATCGGCATGGCCACGCCGGTGGAGGTCTCGTTGTGCGTGAGCGCGTAGGCGTCCACGTCCGCCTGCGCCCGGGGCAGCGGGTGCGTACCCACGGCGGCCTCGATTACCGTCGGCTCCGCCAGCCAGGGCGCCGCAGCGGCCACCTTCGCGAACTTCGAGGAGAACTCGCCGAACGCAAGATGCTGAGACCTCTCGCGAACGAGCCCGAAGGCGGCGATATCCCAGAACGCGGTGGTACCCCCGTTGCCGAGGATCACCTCGAAGCCGTCAGGAAGAGAGAAAAGATCGGATATTCCCGAACGCACTCTGCCCACCAAGGAGCGGACCGGAGCCTGCCGGTGCGAGGTGCCCAGGTAGCGGTCGCCCCATTCGGCGAGCGCAGCCAGCTGCTGCGGGCGGACCTTGGACGGGCCGCAGCCGAACCTGCCGTCTGCTGGCTTGATGTCTGCTGGGATATCGATACCGGTCACAGGCCCGAGTTTAGTGACGCCCGCGAGGGGCCTAGACGGCGCGGTCGAGCACCTCGCTCGCTCCGGGCACCTCGGACACCGGGCGTGCCTTGGGGCCGACGTAGCGCGCGCTCGGCCGCACCAGCCGGCCCGTGCGCTTTTGCTCCAGGATGTGCGCGGCCCAGCCGGCGGTCCGCGCGCAGGTGAACATGGAGGTGAACATGTGCGATGGCACCTCGGCGAAGTCGAGCATGATCGCCGCCCAGAACTCCACGTTGGTCGCGAGCACCCGGTCCGGCCTGCGGGCGTGCAGCTCGTCCAGCGCGGCGCGCTCAAGCGCCTCGGCTACCTCGAAGCGCGGCGCACCGAGTTCCCTGGCGGTCTTGCGCAGCACCCGGGCGCGGGGGTCCTCGGCCCGGTACACCCGGTGGCCGAAGCCCATCAGCCGCTCGCCCCGGTCAAGCGCCGACTTCACGTAGGTCTCGGCGTCGCCGGTCTTCTCCACCTCTTCGATCATGTGCAGCACCCGGGCGGGCGCGCCGCCGTGCAGCGGTCCTGACATCGCGCCGACCGCGCCGGACAGCGCGGCGGCAACGTCGGCGCCGGTGGACGCGATCACCCTGGCGGTAAACGTCGAGGCGTTCAGGCCGTGCTCGGCGGCCGAGGTCCAGTAGGCATCGACCGCCTTTACGTGCAGGGGGTCGGGCTCGCCGCGCCAGCGGATCATGAACCGCTCGGTGATCGTCTTAGCCTCGTCCACCCGGGTCTGCGGGACCATCGGCAGGCCGAGCCCGCGGGCCGACTGGGCCACGAACGACAGCGCCATCACCGACGCGCGGGCCAGGTCATCGCGGGCCTGCTCGTCGGAGATGTCGAGCAGCTGGCGCATCCCGTAGGCCGGCGCGAGCATGGCCAGCGCGCTCTGCACGTCCACCCGGATGTCACCGGAGTGCACCGGGATCGGGTACGGCTCGGCAGGCGGCAGGCCGGGCGCGAACGCGTTGTCCACGAGCAGTCCCCACACATGCCCGTAGGAGACGTGACCGGCGAGTTCCTCGATGTCCACGCCGCGATACCGAAGCGCCCCGCCCTCTCTGTCCGGCTCGGCGATCTCGGTCTCGAACGCCACAATGCCTTCGAGCCCCGGCTTGAATTCAGGCATTTGTGTTCCTCCGTCTCCCTGGTAGGGCGCGGCCGTGGCGCGGCACGGTGCCTGGCCGACCTATTCAATCGCGCCTTGCCTACTTCCCGGTAGCCAGGGCCGCCCGCACGGGTCCGGCGGCGGCGGTGCGCTGGACCCGCGCGGGTCCGGCGGCGGCGGTGCGCCGGTCGGCCGGGGTGGCCGGCGGGTGCGGCCGGCGGCTGCGGGCATGACCCGGACTGTGTGAGGATCGGTGTTCGTGGACGCCGCACAGCACGAATCCGAGCCGCCGGCCGGCCTCGACGAGGGCATGCTCGCGGCGGACCCGTTCGCCCAGTTCTCCGGCTGGCTCGCGGACGCCACCGCCGCGGGGCTGCCCGAGCCGAACGCGATGGTGCTGGCCACCGTGTCTGGCTCGGGACAGCCGCGCGCCAGGACCGTGCTGCTCAAGAAGCACAGCTCAGCCGGTTTTGAGTTCTACACCAACCGGACCTCGCGGAAGGCCCGGGACCTGGCCGGGCAGCCCAGGGCGTGCCTGCTGTTCCCCTGGCACGCGATGCAGCGCCAGGTGCTCATCGAGGGTGCGGTCAGCGCCCTGACCAAGGAGCAGAGCGAGCCCTACTTCCGGTCCCGCCCGCATGGCTCCCAGCTGGGCGCGTGGGCGAGCAGGCAGTCGTCGGTCATCGGGTCGCGGGCCGAGCTCGACGAGCGCTACGGCGAGATGCAGCGGCGCTGGCCGCCCGGTGAGACGGTGCCGATGCCAGATTTCTGGGGCGGTTACCTGCTGGTGCCCGAGTCGCTCGAGTTCTGGCAGGGGCGGCCAAGCCGCCTGCACGACCGGCTGCGGTATCAGCGGTCTGACGGTGGCTGGGTCATTACCCGGCTGTCCCCCTGACCGGGCCTGTATCGCTTACTGTCCTGTTTCTCCGCCGGCCGGCATAGCATCGGTAGGGGAGGGAGAACCGTTGGCGGCACACGGGCTCATTGACACGACGGAAATGTACCTTCGCACGGTCTTCGAACTCGAAGAGGAAGGCATCGTTCCGCTGCGTGCCCGCATTGCCGAGCGGCTCTCGCAGAGCGGTCCCACGGTGAGCCAGACCGTAGCCAGGATGGAGCGGGACGGGCTGCTCGAGGTGGCCGGTGACCGCCAGCTGTCGCTGACGGCGGCCGGCCGGGGGCTTGCCACCCGGGTCATGCGCAAGCACCGGCTAGCCGAGTGCCTCCTGGTCGGTGTCATCGGGCTGCCCTGGGAAGAGGTTCATATCGAGGCGTGCCGGTGGGAGCACGTGATTTCCGAGCAGGTGGAACGCCGTCTGGTGGAACTGCTCGGCTATCCGGTGCACTGCCCGCACGGCAATCTCATCCCCGGGCTGGAGGAACTCGGCCTGCCCGCGGAGGCGAGGGCACGCTCGCTCGCCGTCGGCCATGAGCCCGCCGAGGCAATGACTGAGACCGCAACGGTCCGCGCCGAGCGCTTTGTTGTCCGGCGGATAAGTGAGCAAGTCCAAAGCGATGCCGGTTTGATGCTTAGACTCAAGCACATCGGGATACAACCCGGACGCGAGGTAACTCTCGCGCTGAGTCACGACGGTGTGCGGGTGACGTGTGAGGACTTTTCGGAAGGTCGCAGTGCCGAACTACCCCGTGATGTCGCCATGCACGTCTTCGTCGCCCGCCTGTGAAGGCTGCCGCTCCTGTCTCCCCGACGGTCTCGTACCCGGTGAGGTGACTAGTTGGCGATGACCGGATGGAGAGACGCCGCTTATCCGTCCTACCTGCCGGCCGAAACTGTTCTCGATCAGGTTGAGACCGCGGTCGTTGTCACAGACCGGCTTAACAACCTGCTATATGCGAACTCTTTCGCGCAAAAACTCTTCGGCGTATCCGCCGATGCGCAGCAGCTAGTTGGCCGCCCTGTCCTTTCGCTCGGCTTCGAGGTCGAGGATCTCGGCAAGGCCATCGAGCTCGCCAGGCAAGTGCTGCGCGGACGCGCCTGGGAGGGAACGATCGCCAGCCGGCGGGCGGACGGCTCGCGGATTTTCGTGCGGGCCAGCGCGGTCCCGCTGCGGCATCCATCCGGCGCGATCGACGGCATCGTCATCTTCGCCCACGAGGCCACCCGGCGCGGCAGCCAGCGTGAGCATGAGCGGATCGGACTGCTCGAGCGCATCGGCGAGCGGCTGGCCGGATCCCTTGAGCTCGGCGTCACCCTGCGGCACGTGGCGGACACCCTGGTGCCGCAGTTCGCTGACCATTGCTTCATTGACCTGTTCCAGTCGGACAAGCTCGTCCGCCGCGCGGCGGCGCACGCCCGCGGCTGGATGCCGCGGCCGGGCAGCTGGGCCGCGGTCGGCGAGCAGATCAAGTACCCCGAGGGGCACTTCTGCCAGCAGGCGATGGCGCGGCTGGACGCGGTCGTGGTGGCCGACATGGCCGACGAGCACTATCCCGCGCCAAGCAGGGAGAGCCTGCGGGCGTGCGACGACGTGGGCATGATCTCCATCGTGGCCGCGCCGCTCTGTGCCCGCGGCGAACTGCTCGGCGTGATGAGCCTGGGACTGTCGCGGCTGACCGAGCGCGAAGAGCAGCACTACGACGCATATGACCGCGACTTCCTGAGTGCCATCGCAAGCCGGGTTGCGATCGCCATCGACAACGCGATGCTGTTCGAGGAGGAGCGCCGCACCGCGCTCGCCTTCCAGAAGAGCCTGCTGCCGCAGACCATGCCGGACGTCGACGGGCTCAAGGTGGCCTGGCGGTACGTGCCCGCCAAGCCGCTGGAAATACACGGGCAGGGCATCCAGACCCAGGTGGGCGGTGACTGGTACGACATCATCCCGCTGTCCGCCGGGCGGGTCGGCATCGTCATTGGCGACGTGGAAGGCCGCGGCGCGCGCGCCGCCGCGATCATGGGACAGCTGCGCGCCGCGTTGCGCGCTTTCGCGCAGGACGACAAGCCGCCAGCGGAGATCCTGCGCAAACTCGACGACTGGTGCCGGACGCTGGGCCCGGCCAACTCGGGCCAGCGGGACGACTCCCGGGATCCGCCGATCGTAAGCTGCACCTACCTGGTGTACGACCCGTGGTCGCGCGAGCTGTCGTACGCGAACGCCGGCCACGACGCCCCGCTGCTGATCGTTGACGGCAAGGTCGGCGAGATGGAGATCGCGCACAAGGGCCTGCTGCTCGGCGTGCGCGGCCGGGGGATCGCCGGGGTGCCGACGTTCCGCGAGGAAACCGTGCTGCTGCCGCCCGGGGCAACGCTGGTCTTCTACACCGACGGGCTGACCGACCGGCGGACACGCCCGGACGGACCCGGTCACTACACCGAGGCCGAGTCGCTGGAGATGCTCAAGGCGGCCGTCGGCGTGGTGGCCCGCCGGGATGTCGAGTCGATCGCCCAGGCCGCCGAGGAGGCGGTCCCCGGCGAAATTGATGATGACATGGCGATCGTGGTGGTCCAGTCGAGCCCGGTGGATCTGGACACCTGGGAGGCATCGTTCCCAGCCGAGCCCATCAGGGTCTCCGAAGCACGCCGGTCGGCCCTGCACACGCTGGTCAGGTGGGGGGTGGAGCCAGAGCAGGCGAAGCTGGCCTGCCTGCTGGTCTCCGAGGTGGTCACCAATGCCGTGCTGCACGCGGCGGCCTCGCCGAGCCCGCGCCGCGAGTTCGCGTTCGAGACCGCCGGGGTGGCACCTGCCGCCGCGATGCTCGCCGAGTCCTGGGAGGACCGGCTCGATGACATCCTGCGGCCGGCCGGCAAGGAGCTCACGCTGCGGCTGCGGCGCGGCGCGTCGGCGATCTGGGTAGAGGTATTCGACCCTGACCTGCGGCTGCCACGGATCCGCAGCGCGGGCGAGACTGACGAGGGCGGCCGGGGTCTGTACCTGGTAGACCAGCTGGCCACCCGGTGGGGGTCAAGGCCCACCAAGGACGGCAAGGCGGTCTGGTTCGAGATACCGGTGGACGGGGCCGCAAGGCCTGAATAACGCCGGGCGTCGGGACTGCCGGTCAGTTGTGTCCGTACGCCCAGCACGCCAGGATGATCACGGCCGTGACGAGGAAGGCGACTCCCCACGTCCGGTTGGTCACGCCCAGTCCCATCCGGCGGCGCAGCTTAGTAACGCCGAAGGTGACGAGAGCGGCAAGAAACGCCACCAAGATGAACCCGGTGAGCATTCGTTCCTCCTGCCTCGTTACCCGCTGCCAGCACCCGCAGGCGGCCTTGTGTCAAGCCTACGCTGGGCGGCCAAGGCAGCGCCAGCCCCGGCCAGCCGGTGCCAGGCTCCCGGTGACGCGTTACTCTGTAGTAATACCGAACGGCACTCGGTTTGCGGTCGGAGCGCCATGGGCGAGCGGCCGCTCGGATGAGCAGTGGGAGGACGTTGTGGCAGAGGCGTACATCGTCGGGGCGGTCCGAACCCCCGTCGGAAAGCGGAACGGCGGCCTGTCCGGCGTGCACCCAGTGGACATGGCCGCGCACGTGCTGACCGAGTTGATCAGCAGGACACAGGTAGATCCGGCCGCCGTCGAAGATGTGATCATGGGCTGCGTCTCGCAGATCGGCCCGCAGAGCCTCGACATCGCGCGCGGCGCCTGGCTGTCGGCCGGCCTGCCCGAGAGCGTGCCAGGCGTGAGCATCGACCGGCAGTGCGGCTCCTCCCAGCAGGCGATCCACTTCGCCGCGCAGGGCGTTCTGTCCGGCACCCAGGACCTGGTAGTCGCGGCCGGTGTCGAGAGCATGAGCATGGTCCCGATGGGCTCGTCTGTCGCGCTGCCGATGGGCATGGCGATGCCCTGGGGAGAGGGCTGGAAGAAGCGGTACGGCGACCAGGAGATATCCCAGTTCCGCGGTGCGCAGCTGATGTGCGAGAAGTGGGGGATCACCCGCGACCAGCTCGAGGACTTTGCCCTGGAGAGCCACGCACGGGCCGTCCGGGCGATCGATGAGGGCAGGTTCGAGAGTCAGATCGTGGAACTCGCCGGCCTGAGCACCGACGAGGGACCGCGCCGGAACACGTCCAAGGAGAAGCTGGCGGGCCTGGAGCCGCTGCGCGAGGGCTGGGAGCTCACCGCCGCCACCGCATCGCAGATCTCCGACGGCGCGGCCGCCCTGCTGATCGCCTCGGAGGAGGCGGTGCAGCGGCACGGCCTGACCCCCCGGGCGCGGATCCATGCGCTCGCGGTCACCGGCGACGATCCGGTGTTCATGCTGACCGGCCCCATCCCGGCGACCGGCCAGGCACTCACGAAGGCGAAGCTCGAGATCGATGACATCGACGTGTTCGAGGTCAACGAGGCATTCGCTCCGGTGCTGCTTGCCTGGTCGCAGGAGACCGGCGCATCGCTGGCGAAGACCAACCCGAACGGCGGCGCGATAGCTCTCGGGCACCCGCTGGGCGCCACCGGGGCGATCCTGATGACCAAGCTGCTGCATGAGCTTGAGCGCACCGGCGGCAGGTACGGCCTCCAGACCATGTGCGAGGGCGGCGGCCAGGCCAACGCGACGATCATCGAGCGGGTCGGCTGAGAATCAGAAAGCTCTCTCGCGGCGAGAGGAAATATACAAGCAGAGTTTGAGGTTACCTCCAGTAGAAGATACGTGAAACCTGGTCGCACCTGATGTGAAGACCTAGGAAACTACATGGAGGTGAGCCTCAGTGCTCCTGACATCATTTGATCCGTTCGTACACACTCAGCGCGCGTTCGGCTGGTCTGCCGGATCTGCCCGGACTGCGCTTCCGATGGACGGCATCCGCCGCGAGGATGACATCGTGCTGCGGTTCGACCTTCCCGGCATCAGCCTGGAAGACATCGAGGTGAACGTCGACCGCGGCGTGCTGACTGTCAGCGCGAAGCGGGACGAGGAGAAGTCCGACTCCGAGCGTCCTTTCATCCGCGAGCGGGTGACCGGAACGCTGCGCCGTCGCGTCTACCTTGGTGACGCGTACGACGCCGACAAGGTCGAGGCTGCCTACGAGAACGGCGTGCTCACCGTGCGCGTGCCGCTGGCCGAGAAGGCCAAGGCCCGTAAGGTGGACGTCGGCAACGACACCAAGAAGATGATCACTGCCTGATCGCCGTACCGTAACCGGGTCCGGACGGCAGCGCCGTCCGGACCCGGTTTTGCTTATGGAGCCTGCCGTGCCTTCGCTGCCCATTGATGACGAGAACCTGCCGCTGTACACAGTGGGACAGGTCGCCGCCACGCTCGAGGTGCAGCACGCGTTCCTGCGGCGGCTGGACGAATTTGGCGTCGTGTGCCCGTCCAGGTCGTCTGGGGGACAGCGGCGCTACACCCGGCAAGAGGTGACCATCGTCGCGTACGTCCTGCGGCTGGTGCAGGACGGCCTGACGCTAGCGGCCGTCCGCCGGGTCCTCGAGCTCGAAGAGCGGGTCCGTCAGCTGGAGGCTGACCAGGACGCGCTCCGGGCCGCGATTGTCGAGCGCGACGCGCTGATTGCTCGGCTGCGTGCGTTCGGAAAAATTATGGAGTCCCAAGACCCGAGCCGGCGTTAGCCGCCGTCAGCCGGGGCGGCGGTGCACATTCTCGTGCTCGGACGGCCCGGGCTCGGCCGGGGCGATCCACGGGCCTGGCGTGGACGGGTCGACGATCCCTTCCTCCAGCCAGGTGTAGCGGTCCGCCAGGACGCGGCTGGCCAGCTTGGCGTCGGTGGCATCGGTGTTGTGCCAGAGCTGGTGCAGCAGCTCGTCGACGCGCAGCCTGGACTGCCCGCAGAATGCGTCGGCGAGCTCGATCGCGTTCTCGCCGCGCGGTGAGCCTGCCCCCTCGGCGGCATCCATCTGGGCCCGGACGCAGGTCGCGCTCATGGCGAAGAGCTCGGCGCCGATGTCTACGATCCGGCCGAGGAAGCCCTGCTTGCGCTCCAGCTTGCCCTGCCAGCGCGCCATCGCGTAGAACGTCTCGCGCGCCAGCTTGCGGCTGGTCCGCTCCACGTAGCGCAGGTGCGACGCCAGCACGCCGAATTCCTTGTACGAGGTGGGCAGTGAGCCCTGGCCGGTGACGAGGGTAGGCAGCCATTTGGCGTAGAAGCCGCCGGCCTTGGCGGCCGCGCGGGCCTTGACCGGGAGCGCGCCGGGCTCGATCAGCTGGCCGGCCGCGGTCAGGTGCGCGTCCACCGCCTCCCTGGCGATGAACAGCTGCATGATCTCGGAGGAACCCTCGAAGATCCTGTTGATCCGCATGTCGCGGAGCACCTGCTCCGCGGGCACGCCGCGCTCGCCCCTGGCGGCGAGCGACTCGGCTGTCTCGTAACCGCGGCCGCCGCGGATCTGCACCAGCTCGTCGGCGACCTTGTAGCCCATCTCCGAGCAGAACAGTTTGGCGAGCGCAGCCTCGATCCGGATGTCGCGGCGCTTGTCGTCGGCCATCTGGCTGGACAGGTCGACCATGGCCTCCAGCGCGTAGGCGGTCGCCGCGATGAACGCGATCTTCTTCGCTACCGCCTCATGCTCGCCAACCGGGCGGCCCCACTGAACGCGTTCCCTGGACCACTCCCTGGCGATCTTGAGGGACCATTTCGCGGCCGCCGCGCAGCTGGCCGGCAGCGAGAGGCGGCCGGTGTTCAGGGTGGTGAGGGCGATCTTCAGGCCCTGGCCCTCCTTGCCGATCAGGTTCTCGGCCGGCACCTTCACCTGGTAGAACCTGGTGACGCCGTTCTCGATGCCGCGCAGGCCCATGAAGGCATTGCGGTTCTCGACCGTCACGCCCGGTGCCTCGGCCTCCACCACGAACGCGCTGATGCCGCCCCGGTGGCCTTCGCTCTTGGGCACCCTGGCCATCACGATCAGCAGGCCGGCGATGACCCCGTTGGTGGTCCACAGCTTGACGCCGTCCATCACGTACTCGCTGCCGTCGGCGCTGGGGGTGGCGGTGGTGCGCAGGCGGGCCGGGTCGGAGCCGACGTCGGGCTCGGTGAGCAGGAACGCGCTGACCTCGCCGCGCGCGCACCTCGGCAGGAACCGCTGCTTCTGATCATCGGTGCCGAACAGCTTCACCGGCTGCGGCACGCCG
The DNA here is from genome assembly GCA_003168255.1 of Actinomycetota bacterium. Classification (GTDB taxonomy): domain Bacteria; phylum Actinomycetota; class Actinomycetes; order Streptosporangiales; family Streptosporangiaceae; genus PALSA-505. The sequence goes on along the minus strand of PMSU01000163.1, from coordinate 50,060 downwards.
ATGGACTGATGCGCGGACAGCAGCGCGCCTACCGCGGCCGAGGCCGATCCGGCGATCATCAGGGCCCGGTTGTAGTACAGCTGAGAGAGGCCGAGGCCGCCGTATTCGGGGGCTATTTTCATGCCGAACGCGCCAAGGGCGGCAAGACCCTTGATGGTCTCGTCCGGGATACGGGATTCGCGCTCGATGAGCGCGCCGTCGATGTGAGTCTCGGCGAACTCGAGCATCCGGGCGCAGAACTCCTCGCCGCGCTGGCGGGCCTCGTCGGTCGGCTGCGGGTGCGGGTGAATGAGGTCAAGCTGGAGGTCGCCGAGGAAGAGCTGCTTGCCGAAGCTCGGCTGGACCCAGGTGGTTTCCCTGGCGTCCTCGGCCACCTTCCTTGCCTGGCGTTCATCGACGTGTGTCATGGTGGCCCTCCTCGGCGGCGCGACTCTACCTGCCCCCAAGTTACTTCCCGGTTGTACCCGGAGGTAACAACACGCTAGGGCAGAATTCGCTGACCCGGTAGCCCCTAGGCCCTGTCTAGACCGGGGAGCGGTAGAAGTTCAGGTACGACCGCGACGGTGTCGGGCCCCGCTGATCCTGGTACCTGGAGCCGTACACATCCGAGCCGTAGGGATGCTCGGCCGGCGAACTGGTCCGGAACAGGCACAGCTGGCCGATCTTCATGCCCGGCCACAGCTTGATCGGCAGCGTGGCCACGTTGGACAGCTCAAGCGTCACGTGGCCGGAGAATCCCGGGTCGATCCAGCCGGCCGTGGAGTGGGTGAGCAGCCCCAGCCTGCCGAGACTGCTTTTCCCTTCTAGCCGACCGGCAATATCGGCTGGAAGCGTGACGACTTCAAAGGTGGAGCCCAGGACGAACTCGTTCGGGTGCAGCACGAAAGGCTCATCGCCCTTGGTCTCCACCAGTCGGGTCAGGTCCGCCTGCTCGACCGCCGGGTCGATGTGCGGGTACCGATGGTTCTCGAACACCCGGAAGTACCGGTCTAGCCGGACGTCGATGCTTGACGGCTGGACGAGTTCGGCAGAGTAAGGGTCGAGCTTGACCCGGCCCGACTCGATCTCGGCCCTGATGTCGCGGTCAGAGAGGAGCACGCTGGCAACCTACCGGTTCCGGTACGATGTCCGGGGCGAACACAGCATTGCGGTGCCGTGACCGGTCATCTGGCCGGGGACGGCCCGGCGCGCGGGTGTAGTTCAATGGCAGAACATCAGCTTCCCAAGCTGATAGTGCGAGTTCGATTCTCGTCACCCGCTCCGAGTACCTGAGTTGCCTGGTCAGGCCCCTATCGCGAGTCTTGATTCCTTGATCATCAAGGGGTGGCGAGGCCGCGTCCTAGTCAGGCACGCCGTGACGATCACCGGGCTGGCCGGTGCACTTGGGATCAAGGACGACTGCGTCGACGACGGTACCCGCTCGGTCGCTCGTTGATCTCCAAGCCCGCCTGCAATCGCTCGACGTTCCATGCGAGTTGTGTCCTGGCCAGTGCGGGGACGCCTGGCGGGACTGTTACACGGTCGAGCGCCTTCGCGAAGTCGGCCACAGTCGCGGTGACGATCTGCTCTGCTTCGCCGGTGCCGAGCGCGTTCCACCGCTCGGCTTCGTGGATGAGATGCGCAGCGCTGATGCGCCGGTGGTCGAAGCTCCCGTCGATGGCGAGCGCGAGGTTGTAGTCGATCCGGCCGTCCTGGAAGAGATTCGGGACCGCGTCGTATACGTCAGCGAGCACGCTGCGGCCGGGAAGGTGCAAGATGGCCAAGTTTTTCGCGTGGGCGTCGTTATCGCCCAAGAGCACGGTGAATGTGAGCCTGCGCAGGAAGTCAGCGACCGGCTTGCCCTCTCCCTGAAGCGAGCCGAGGAGCTCGGCGATCCGGTATGCGCTCGGGCGATGGGAGTCACGCGGCGCACCAGGGTCCTGAAACTTCGCGTGGTCATCGACCCAGTCGAGACCGAGTGCCTGTGCAGCGTCTTCCTGGTGGATCAGCGAAACGGTCTCGCCGTTGACAGCCCGGTCGTAGCGCTCGATGACCAGGTACTGGTTGGCCCCGTTGCCGACGAGTTCCGTTCGGTAGCGCGCGAGCCCGAGTTCTGCGGCTAGTGCGTGGCCGTAGTGCTCCCTGGCGAGCGCGTCGCGGCGTCCCGGAAGTCTCGGCTTGAGGATGTGGGTGGAGTGCGCGCGGCCGCGGGGAAGGTGCCATTTACCGTCGAACCGGGCGAGCAGCAGCTTCGGCTGGTAGCCAGCGAGCATTGAGCGACTCTGATCATCGGAGCCGAGGTCGCCGTCATTCGCGGCCCGGCGGAGGCGCTGAATGATCTCGCCGTCACTGATCGGCTCGTAGCGCGGCTGCGTCCGGCTCGCAACGTCTGGGTCGCTTATCGTCACGGCGCCGGCGATCGAACTTCCGAACTCGCGGAGCATCGCGTACAGATCCGTCGGGTTGCTGATGCCGCGACGCACAGTAAGCCGCTCGCGTTGACGGCCCTCAAGCGCGTATCCCCCGAAGAAACTACTCGCTTCAGCCGACGGCGCCTTCGACCGAACAGACCCGAACGACTCCGTCAGAGTGACGGGTCCGGGGGGGTAGTCCTCAACCCACTCGAACTCGATGCGCTCCCGCCGGGAGCCTCTGGTAATCCAGCCGACCTGCTCGTCGTGGAGACGCACCTCTAGCCTGTCAGGCATCAGAGGGGCCTTTGCCAGCGACGGACTCACCGGTGTCGAACGTGACGCTGAGGGTGATGCCGAGCGACTTCAGCGTGCGCAGGAGGCGGGTGATGTACACCGTGCTCCGGCCTGCCTCCAGTCTGTTGAGGTAGAACCTGTCGTAGGCGTTCGCCAGTGCTAGTTCCTCCTGTGAGATGCCGCGTGCCTCGCGCACGACGCGGATCGCGTCGCCGATGTCGCGTGGCTTGCGCACCTCGATCGTCTTGCGGGCCATGGCCACCACTCCGGTCTACGTGAGGAAATCCCCACATCGTTTGATGTGAGAATATCTCCACATCGCGTCCTGTGCGAAAATCCCCACACTCCCGTAGCCCAGATGAGGCTCGGTTCGACGGGTTGCCCTCGATAGCAGGCGAGGGAGCGTGCCCGTTACGTGCCCGTCAGGACGAGTGATCACGGGGATCCACGGTGACTCACGGGGAAGCTCTTGCTCCGGCCCAGTTCAGCGCTGCCGCAGGTGATCGGCCTGGACTGGCAGTGACTTCCCAAGCTGACAGTGCGAGTTCGATTCTCGTCACCCGCTCCCAGCCATGCCGGGCGCGTCCGCGCCGTCCCAGTCGGGCGCATTGTTGATCCGACCTCCCCATTCGGCTTGCCACCCGCGCCGGGCTGCAGCAGACCCTGGCCCGGGTCGGCATTGTCAGTGCCAGGCCCGGGCCAGGACAGGATCGCTTACTAGTAGCAGTACGTCATTTCCGCCAGTGCAACAGCGCACCGCCGGTCGGGAGAGTGGTGGGTGCGGTGCTGGTGCAGGTGTAGGAGCCGGTGTCGATAAGCGCAGCCGTCGTCTCCAGGTTGCTCGCGAGCTGGAAGGTGCCGAAGCTCAGCTCGGTCCCAGCTGGTATCGCTGCGGGATTGATCGTCACGGTCATGCCCTGGCCAGGCTGGATCGGGATGGACACGGCCTGCGAGAAACCGGCGGGCGTCGGATCGGAGGAGCAGAAGCTGCCTACCGTGACCCTGGCCGGGATGCCAGCTTTCGCCAGGTCGCTTTGCAGGGTGCCGGGCTCGAATAGCTCCTGCGGCTTGAGGGTCAGGGTAGCGGTGCCATCGGCGTTGCTGACGAGCGTGAATGCCGCGGTCCGGATCGTGCCCATGTGGTGCGCTGGCACAGAGCCGAACACGCCGGACAGGTTAAGACCCAGGACCAGGGCAGCGGCGGCCGCGGCGGCGGTGATGCTCACGATGAGTCGCCGGTTTCTCCGCCCTGGCAGGTAGTCGTGCTGGAGCAGCCGCTCGCGGGCCTGGTCGGGAATCGCGCTTTCAGCTCCGGCTCTGGCGAAGGTCTTGCGGAGTTCATTTTCGAGTTCGTCGGTGATCATCAGGTCCGTCCTTTCATTCTTGGCCCGGAGCGGCAGGCTGGGATGCCGCCTCAGCGCGGGTGAGGGTTTCGGCTAGCCGGGCGGCAGCCCGCGATGCGGTGCTCTTGACTGTCCCGGCGGAGCAGCCCAGGATGTCGGCGACTTCGGCGACGGGCAGGTCGGCCCAGTACCGCAGCACCAGCACGGCCCGCTGGCGAGCAGGCAGCTGCGCCAGCGCCCAGCGGAACTCCGCGACGTCGTCGATTGCCCGCAGCACATGCGCCGCGTCCTGGTCCGCAGCATCGATCCACGCGCCCTCCGGGACCAGTTCTGCCTTCTCGCGTGACCGGCGGTCACCATCGCGCAGCACCAGGTTGATCAGGATCCGGCGGGCGTACGCTGCCGGATGATCCATCGCCCGCACCCGGTTCCACCGCCGGGCTACCCGCAGAAAGGTCTCCTGGACCAGGTCCTCGGCATCCCGGGCATCTCCTGTCATCAGGTAGCCAGTGCGGAACAGGGCGTCCGACGCCTCGGCAACGAAGCCCTCGAACTGGCGATCAGACGCCGCGTCCCTCACTAGCTGCATTTGCGCCTCCCGCCGACCGGTCCTGGTGCTCTACCTATATGAATCCCGTCGGCCCGGCCGAGGTTGAGCACAACCCGCGTGCAAGTTCGGTCGCGAGACCTCCTTCACAGTCTCCAAGCAGGCCGCACCCCCCTCCCCGATGCACGATAACTATGAGGAGGACAGGGAGGAGCATGCGACGGTGGGGCCCGATCGGTGCACGTCAGCGCAAGATCGTCGTGCAATTAACGTGCAATTAGCCAGGGTCAGCAGTGGTCAACCACGGGCACTCAGGGGCATTGCTTTGCCCAGGCCAGGCCCGCAACCGGCCGGTATCGCACCGTTTCCCAAGCTGATAGTGCGAGTTCGATTCTCGTCACCCGCTCCGAAGAAACACCAGTTCAAAGTCGCTTTCCGAGTCAGCTTGAGCCTCTCATGGTCCTCCCTTGAGGGCTGGAATCTCACAATTTCTCACAACTGTTCTACGCGCCGAGCAGTTCGGCTATGGCGTCCCGCGGCCTCCAGGTCGCCCGGACGGGTGCGGATGTAGTGCTTGAGCGCGGTCGCGCCGCCGTCAGCGTGACCTGCCATGCGGCCACGATCGCGATGGGCACCTGTCCCGAGTTGAGCAGGTAGCTCAGCGTGGAATGCCGAGCAGGGTGGAACGTGATTTTGACCCGGCCGCCTCCACGACCCGGTAGAAGATCATGTGGAGTTGCGGTGTGGTGTGACCCGTGCCAAGTTCGCCGGCTGCGACGTGGCCGCCGTGACTGCCGAACTGGCCCGCTTCGCCGGCTGAGGAAGTGCATCTTGCTGAACCGGTGATCTAGTGATCCACGATCTGGAAGACTTGCTGATTCCAGTAAAGGCGATCGTAGGTAGCTGCACCGTAAGGTTCGAGAATGCCGATATCAACCAACGCGGCAATAGCGTTGCGATTCGCCTGATTCGAGCGTCCGTAGCGGTAGTGAGCATCCGCCACGGTTAGTATTGGGTAGGCAATGAGATCTTCCGCGATTTCTAGCGCGATTCGGGCTCGAGGGAAAGCGGAGCGCACTCGATGTGTAAGCTCTGTCCGCAAATCCAGGAGGTTCATGATGCGATCATGACCGCTGCGGGCCTCCTCACGAACGGCAGTGGCAAAGAATTCTATCCACGGAGCCCACTCGCCGCTTTGGCTGACAGCAAGCAAATGGTCTCGGTATGCGTCGGCGTGGTCCTTGAGCCACGAAGACACCGATAGCACAGGTGAGCGGAGGGCCCCTTCGCGCATCATTTGCAGGATTGAGACTAGGCGGCCGATTCGACCGTTGCCGTCGCTGAAGGGATGGAGTGATTCCAGTTGATAGTGAGCCATGGCTATGCGAGCTATCAACTGGATGTTGGCCTTCGGCGCTGGCGCAGTGAGCCAAGCAAGCCAACGCTCACAACTTGACCGGAGGTGATCTCCGGGGGGAGGCGGAACGAAGCGAGCATCCGCCAGTCGTCGGTCCTTCGCACCTATGAACACTTGCCGTTCACGCAGCGCACCTGCATCTGGGCCGTCACCGTCGGTGTCCTTAACGATCTCAGCCTGCAGCGCAGCTAGCATCCCCAGCGTGATGTGACGATCTACGATCCAGGTGTAGGCGAGGTCGGCAGCTCGGGCGTAGTTCCTAACTTCTCGTACATTGGGAGGCAGCGACGTGCCATCCTCCGAGACTGGGAGTACTTCAGACGCCAGCAGTTCGGCCAGGGCGGCGAAGGTGCCTTCGAGGGCAGAGGTGCCGATCGCCTCACGTCTCGTGGCCATCCGGGTTACGAGTGTCGGATTGAGTATCAGGCTGGCTGCTGCGTCCAAACGTCCTAGCTCAGCCATGGCCTCGCTGAGTACGAGCCATGTTGAACTCGGGAGGGTAACCTTGTCCGGAAGATCATCTGGCAGGAAAGCCTTCACCTCGTATGACTCGCGGAACCGGGGATCGTAGCCGGTGATGGTTGTCACCTGGCCGATCGGAGAGCCGGCCAACGAAGTCATCATGACTTGGAATCCTACGAGACAAATCCAAGCCAGGGGATCAGAACTTGGAATTACAGCGATGGTATCCAAGTTTCGCAACGCCGCCCCGCGCGATCGACAGTGTGACCCGCTCACGTACACACCTGCCTCAGGCCGCTCCGTCTCGCGATCGGCGACTCCGGGTAGGACGTGAGGGGTTCAGTCGGTACGGCGGCATGTCGGGGCGGACGCTGGCGGGTGCAGGCAGCAAGGTCCGGGACATGATCGTCGTGCAATTAGCGTGCAATTAGCCGGGGTGTCTGGCGGTCAACCACGGTCACCTAGGGGCGGCGGGTCTGGCTGGTCAGGGGTACTATCAGGCGGAGCGGGACGAGTTCCCAAGCTGATAGTGCGAGTTCGATTCTCGTCACCCGCTCTCATCGAGAAGGCCCAGGTAGGGAGCGTTCCCGGCCTGGGCCTTGATCGTTTGCATACAGTTGTTGATCTTTCGGCTGGTACTCATGCGTCAGCCACCGGCCACCCTTTCGCGGCGGTGGTGAACACCCAGACGCTAATCGCCAACATGGCCAGGGCGGCAGCTAGCAGAGTCCAGGCCCAGTCGTGGCCTGCCGACATCAGCACCGCGCCGAGGAAGAACAGCCACAGCACGACCAGCAGCCGGATGACCAGGAAGGTGACCCGGACGGGCTGGATGTACTCCCAGGACCGGATGAGGGCGCGTTGGATGCGCGGGCGGGTTCGCAGGGTGGCGCGGCTGATGGTCATGATCATTCCTTCGGCTGGAAGTTGAAGTACGTTCTCGGAAGTGGTGGGTGAACTCCAGGGAGCCGACCGCGCCGTCAGCCTTGCGGCGGACGACCGTGACGAGGGAGCGGGGTTGTCCTTCTGTGCGTACATGAGATGTCTCCTGTGGCCTTCGGTGTCCGGCCTCGCCGGTCCTCTATCAAAGAGATATCACTTTGATAGAGGACCGTCAAGGGCGGCGGCCCGCACGCCGACTCCACCGACTTCGTGACCTGCACGAGCGGGTCGGGCAGGGTCCAGTCGCAGCCCTCCAAGCTGGGGCTGGCAAACCCACCTCTGGCCGAGGTCTTGGTGACGAACGATGATCATGTTTGTGGCTATACCTTGGAAGGGAAGAGGGGGTAGTCGATGTCGGAGTTGGAGGCCCATGAGCCTGCCTCCGATGGGGGCACCTTGGAGCGGAGCCGGGAAGATGTGCTTGATGCGGCCCGGCCGCTGCCGTCTGGTAACGAGATGGTCATCGAGGAGCTGAGCGACGACGAGGACCGCATCTTCGTCGCTACCATCCTTGACCAGTGAACCCCAGCTCGCGGGGGCAGTTGTCATCGACACGGGCGTGTACGGCGCCCGGCTGACGCCCAGGGGAAGGCCAGTTGCCGCCGCCTACCAGCCCCTCCTTGAAGGTCGGCCCGCCGTCATTTCCTTCATCTCCGTCGCTGACCGGGCTCAAGCGCCTGGACCTTAAACTCAGCCGTGCGCAGACAGTGTGGCCGGGGCCAGCTCTCGCCGATGCCTACGCGGCTGTGCGCACGACCGCCCGCACGGCTTCGGGAGGCAGCCCGTCTAGCAAGTCGTCGGGGTCGCACTCCCAGAGCCAGTCGGTCACCGGCTACTTCACGGTGCGCGGCCCGGACGATATCGCCAGCTTCCCTGATTGCCTGTGCCCGGACTTCGGCGTCCGGGTCCCCGATGGCTAGCTCGGCTGCGTGCAGCCGGTTTGCGACCGAGGGTTTCCGCTCGATCGCTACTGTGACAGCCCATCGGCGGTAGAACATCCGGATCGGGATGACGCTGTCTTCGTCCCCGGCCTGGGTGAAGACCTGCTGCATCTCCTCGAAGAACTGCGGCAGTAGTGACGGCGCGACGATGGACACCGCACTCCGCAACCTAGGAACGTCATCTCCGGCAGGGGTAGTCGGCGATCTCGACGTCCTGCGGTCCCGCGTCGGACCAGTGATGTGGGCTGGGCGGAGCGCGGTGTCGGTCAGGTGGGCTGCTTCCTGGACGCGCTGCCTGCGGTATGTGTGCCGGACAGTCCGCCGTTCCCGTCATCCCGCGTCCGGTCATCCTCGCAACTCCGGGCCGGTACCAGAGTCACGGTCACTCCTGGAAGCCAGAGGGGCCACGTCAGCCGCTACAGCAGCCGGGATCCGGCTATTTCCAGGCGGTCAGGCCGGGCAGTTCTCGTGTACCCACGTCCCGCTGAGGCGCCTGCGGGCATCCTGCCGTGGCGCTATCGGCTGTCCGCAACGTCCGCATCGCTCGCCGACCGCGCGGGCTGCGTTACCGTCCAACCCGGCCGGGGAAGTGTCTTCCAGGCCGAGCCCGATCGGGCGGGAGCTTGTTACGGGCAAGCCGATGCCCCCCGGGCAAAAATGCTCTAGGTGCGCCGCGCGCACCCGCTCGCCGATCTGCATCCGCTCCTCCGCTCGGCGCGTCGGTCCGCCTCCACTTCCGAGTGCCTCATCGCGAGGCAGGTAGGTGCTGGAGTCATCAAGCCGGCCGTGGTCGGTGGTGCACGCATTTGTGCACCGGCCCCTCAGGGTTGGGACACGATAGGTGACCACGTATGGGCACTGGATCTGAACTGGCCCATATCTGCCCAGGCTAGCGCCTCGACTGGACACCAGGCGAGATGCTGGAGACGTGTGCCACCTCGGCGCTAATCGCCCGATTCTCGAAGAACAGTCGCGGGGCACCTCAAATTGGCCATGGCGTCGCTACAGCAGGGCTAGGCGTTGCCGTATTCGTCGTGCCAGTTCCACCACGCGTACGGTGGGGTTTGGGGGTAGCCCTCGGGTGAGTCCTCCCAGTCCTCCTGGCGTCCGAGTGCGGTCAGGTCGAGGTAGCTCCAGGTGCTCCCCATTGCTTCGTCGCCGCGGTTGTTGATGAAGTAGGTGCGGAGCACGCTGTCGCCGTCGCGGATGAACGCGTTCGTGCCGTGCCATTCGTCCACGCCGAAGTCGGTGTCGAAGCCGTCGGTCATGGTGTACCAGGGCATCTTCCAGCCCATCCGCGCCTTCACGCGCTCGATGTCTGGCTGCGGCGCGCGCGAGGCGAAGGCGAGAGTGGTGTCGCGCGCGTTCAGATGGGCGACGTGGGCGACCTGGTCGGCTACCAGGGAGCAGCCGGGGCAGGCATGGTCGGGCCAGCCGGACACGCCGGGTTCGAAGAAGGCGCGGTAGACGATCAGCTGACGGCGGCCCTCGAACAGGTCGAGCAGGCTCGCTTTGCCCTTGGGTCCGTCGAACTCGTACTCCTTCTCCACGGCCAGCCGCGGCATCCGCCGACGCTCGGCGGCCAGCGCGTCCCGGGCGCGGGTCAAGTCCTTCTCCTTCAGGAGCAGTTGCTGGCGGGCAGCCTCCCACTCCTTTGGTGACACGATCGGGGGTGTCTTCATGGCGAGATGTCCACCTTCCGGTTCAAAGTGATGTGCAACTCTAGAGTTGCACATCGTGAACTATCTCGCAACTCCTGGGTTGCATATAGGCCGCCAGGCCGCGAGGCCCCGTGGAGACGCATGGCCAAGACCGTCGATGCCGATTTTGCCCCACCGGCGGGCTGTCAGATTCGCTGGTGTTGTTGCGGCGTGCCTACGGGGCTGCGACCCGCAGGGCACAATCGGAGGATGGAGAAACCGAAGATCGTACCGGCCGAGGAGTGGCAGCAAGACCGCGACGAGCTGCTCAAGGCCGAGAAGGAAGCCACCCGCACGCTGGACGCGCTTGCCGCGCAGCGCCGCCGGCTCCCGATGGTCAAGTTCGGCAACGGGTACGCGTTCGATACGCCGGCCGGCCCGAAAAGCCTGCTCGACCTGTTCGACGGCCGGGGACAGCTCGTCGTCTACCAGTTTATGGACAACGGGCCAGACGACTACTGCCCGGGCTGCACCGGATTCACGAACAACATCCCCGGCCTGGCCGGGCTGGCCGAGTCCGGGGTCACCTGGGTGACCGTGTCGGACATGCCGCTCGCCCAGATCGAGGCGTACAAGGCCCGGATGGGCTGGACGGTGCCGTTCGTGTCGTCGCATGGCACGTCGTTCGCCGCCGACTGCGGCGTCAGCGGCGGCTTCCTGCTCAGTGTGTTCCTGCGCGACGGCGCGGACGTCTACCGGACCTATTCCACGACCGCCCGCGGCGTGGACCGGCTCCTCTTCGTCCATAACATCCTCGACCTCACCCCGTACGGCCGGCAACAGGACTGGGAGGACTCCCCGCCCGGCTGGCCGCAGCACCCCACCTACGGATAGGCAAGTGATCTCGCCGCTGCTCACGATCGGGTCAGCGGGTGGACCGCCACGTCTGGCTGGATCCCTCAGCCGGACCGATCATCGCGACAGGCCAAGTTCGTGTTCAAGGAAAGTGTCACGGTCTGCCTGTGCAGCACTGGTCAGCTGATGATCAGCATTGGGATAGAAGTCAACCCGCGCCTGTGGTGCATGGCAGGCGAATTGTCTCCGCACGCTGGGGCTGACGTAGATGTCTTCGCCGGCCCACCGGAACAATTCCCGGCTGCCGAGTCGAGACACGTGGCGCACGGGGCTGCACGTTGGCAAATAGGGCTTCATAGCGCGCCGCGCGCTCGCCGGTGTAGCCCAGCCAGTACTTGACGCCAATGGCCCCAGGTGGCATCCGGAGTCGCGAGGACGGCGGCGTGCACCGGGAGATCTGTGTTAGCGAGCAGCGCGCCGTACGTGGCGCCGTAGTTATGCCCCACCACGGCGATCCGGGACCGATACTGGCCGCCTGCACGACGTGACGAATGACCGCGCTTAGCCCGAAGGCCGCGCGAGTCCCCTGTTGGACCGGGAGAACGCGGTCAGGAAGTAGGCGACGGCTAGTGCGCCTGCCGTCAGCTCGGCGATATACGCCAGGGGCGGGCCGTATTCCAGGTGAAGAACACGCGCTATCGGCTCAAGCAGCACAGCGCCGCCGAGGAGAAGCGCGCTAACCCACGACCGGCGTGTCCGCCATCGCTGCCCGAGCAGGCCGTAGATGGGACCGGCGATGAGGCCGCCCAGCAGCACCCGCTCCTCGGAACGGATCAGGGAGAAGATCAACCCCGGATCCTGGCTAAGGTGCACGTTCTCGATGGGACTCAGTGTCATGGCGCAGTATCCCGCCAGGGCTGCAAGCGTGACGGTAAGGCCTATGAGCCCTGCCATGCGACCCCGGACCTGCGTGCAGCCGAAGCAGAATGGGAGCAGCAGCCAGGGAGCCGACATCAAGCTGAATGCGGTGGCCATGGGCCAACGTGCGATGCTTCCCAGGTACTGGTCGCCTGCTCCGAAAGCGGCACCGGCGGCCAGCGCGATGAGGAGGAAGGTTACCTGCCGCCCACGGTCGTATCCGTCCCGAGGTTGCGGCTGCGCCATCAGGTCAGTCACAGCATCTCGCATGGCCCATGATCTCAGCATCCGGCGCCCGACGCTTTCGCGGGGTGCTCGATGCCGGCATGCCGCCAGGTAGCCCAGGTGTCATTCGTCACGATCCAGCGTGTACTCGCCGATCAAGAGACATTCGGGCGCATTTCGGGAGCCGGGCAGGACGCGCGCTCGGGCAATGCGGCGCTCAGCATGCACGCGGCTTGAGTAGATGCCCAGCAGCGCAACCTCGTCACCTTCGTCTTCGCGGATCGAAGTCTCGCCACCATCGCGATGGCAGACATTCCCGATCTCGTCCTCGGCGGAGTGACTCACGTGCCACAGAAGGTAAACGATCACGCCAGGGAGAGTACGCGGTCCTGCACTGCGCTGCACGTACAGAGTTCCCCGGCTTGGCCATCCTGATTGCCGCCGTCGAATCCGCTGGATCGCGGCAATTTCCAAAGCGAGGAGCCGACAGCGCAGGTTGGTCTATGGAACAAGCGATCGGGGGATGCCGTCAGCGCGTTGTCGCCGGAATCACGCGTCAGGGCCCCAGATGCCGGGCGAGGAAGGCGAGCGCCTTGGGGTAGGCGTCAGCTCGGTTTGCCCGCTTCGCCAGACCGTGGCCCTCGTCACCGTAGACCAGCAACTCGCACTCCAGCCCGCGGCTGGCCAGAGCGGCATGGATCTGCTCGGCCTCGCTCAGCGGGACCCGGGGGTCGTTCGCGCCGTGCAGGATGAACAGCGGCGCCCTGATCGCGTCGATCCGGGTGAGCGGGGATGCAGCGTGCAGAAACTCCCGGTGCCGCGCCAGCGTGCCGTATTCGCGCTCGCGGAGCGCCCGCCGGTACGGCGATGTGTTCTGCAAGAACGTCACCAGCGATGAGATACCGACGATGTCGACCCCTGCGGTCCAGAGGCCCGGCTGGAACGCGAGCCCGGCAAGCACCATGTAGCCGCCGTACGATCCGCCCCACAGGGCGGCCCGGGCCGGGTCCAGGCCGATCTCCGGCAGATACGCGTGGATGGCGCCGAGATCGGCGACAGAGTCGAGCCGCAGCTCGACGTCGTCAGCGGAGTACCAGCGCTTGCCGTATCCACGCGAGCCACGAACGTTCGGTACGAGTACGGTGTGGCCGGCCGCCGCCAGCATCTGGACGACCGGGTTGAAGTTGCGCTTCGCCTGGCCCTCGGGGCCGCCGTGCACCACGAGTACGGCCGAGCCTGCTAGCGCGGCATCGGACGGCTGCGTACCGCGGTACACGAAGCAGGGAATCAGCTCGCCATCGTCAGTCCTGATCCGGTGCACTTCCGGTATCGCGGGGCTGGCGTCACCGAGTGACCTCGCCGACGTCGTCAGCAGCCGGGCTGTCCCGTCGGCAGCGTCCGCCAGCAGGATGTCGCCAGGCATCTCGTCCGCGCTGATCGACATCGGGACCGTACGGGAGTCTGGTGACCAGCGCGGCTCGGGCAACGGCACGTCGGTAATGCAGCCGGCCGCGGGCAGCGCCACGTCGCGGATCCGAGCACCGGTGGCGGCGTCGTGGAGCGTGAGCACTGACCGGCCGTCGTCGTTGCGCTCGGCGAGGATCATTGAGCCATCCGGCGACAGCCAGCCGGTCACGTCGTGCTCGTCATCCGTGATCAGCCAGGTCCAGCCCGCCGTGGCGATGTCATAGCGGGCTACGGCGGTGAAGTCCCGTTCCCGGTTGGTCGTCAGCACCAGGCCCTCGCTGCCAGGGAGCCAGCACAGGCGCATGTAGATGGCATGCTCGGCAGGCCCGGAGACGCTGCGCGGCTCACCATCCCCGGCCGGGGCGGCGAGGTCGACAAGCAGGATCTGATCGGACATGGCGACGTCTGTGGGCCGGCTCACAGCCAGCCATCGGCCGTCCGGCGAAACGGTCGCCTCGCTAACCCCGGGACTGCCGGTGAAAGGGATCTTCTCGGCACCGGTCGCCAGATCGCGGAGCACCACGTCGGAATCGATTCCATTGCCGCGGTTCGTGAGGTAGCAGATCCGTCCAGGCGAGACCTGGGTGAGCGTGTGCCTGTAGCGCGGATCGCGGACCAGCGGTTGGAGGTCGTCTAGGCGGGCCGGGATGGCGTCCGGCGCCGACAGCCTGAGCAGTGAGAGCTGGCGGCGCTCGTTGCCGCCATCGTCATGCGACACGATGACGACCCGTTCGCCGGGCAGGTACCGGCCGCCGCATGCGCTGGGCAAAGCGGTGAGCCGATCCACGGTGCCGTCCGGACTGATCTCGATGAGCTGCATCGAGCCGCTTTCGTCGGTTCCACTGAGGATCCTGCCCGCGGCGTCGATATCGAAGGAGCGGTACACCGACACCGCGAGCAGTTGATCTAGACCAAGGCTCATCCGGGGCACGCTGCCCCATTGCGGCACCATGGTGGCGGCCGCAACGCAGCCGCAGGCCGGCTGGCCGCCAGCACTCCTTCATAGAAGCCACCATCGCCGAAGGGCCGATGCGGACCGGTGGCCGCCTGATCCCACGATGAGCCTGAAACCATGCGAGGAGTGTAAGCAACAGCGCGGCCGGCAAGTTCTGCGCCTACTGCGACAAGGGAATAAGGCCCTTCCAGGATGCGCGCAAGGTTGGTGACGGGGACTGGATCCACGACGGCTGCCAACGCCCCGAGGACTAAGCAGGCGCTCAGCGGCGTTCCAGCCGGCTCAGGGGCCCTTCTCGCCGCCACCTGACGGAGGCGTACACCGCTCTTCCAGCTTCTGCATCGACTCATGCATTAGCTGACGGGCTTCTTCCGCTATCTCGGCCGTAGCCACCGGGAGGGACGACAGTTCCTCCATGCGGTCCGGCGCCGAGACCATGCTGAACAGCGCACTGTCTACGCGGATAGGCACGTCCGCCGTGAGGGCCAGGTTCACGGCGTCGCTTGGCCGGGAGTCGACCTCCTGCGTCCCAGCCTGGCCGTGCACGATGACGGACGCGTAGAACACCTGGTTGAGCAGGCTGGCGATCCTGACCTCGGCGAGCCGGGAACCGGCGGCTTGCACCAGGCTGGCGGCCAGCTTGTAGGTGAATGGGCGAGGGGTTTCGACCGATTCCATTGCCAAGGCGAGCGATGTGGCCTCGAAGGGCCCTATCCACACTGGCAGCCGACGTTCGCCGCCGCGTTCCTGAAGGACCATGATGTGCTTAGGCTGCGAGACGTCCTCGCCCTCGGCTCTTCGGATCTCCGACACCGATACATCGATCCAGTCCACTGCGTTATCAGCCATCATGATCCTTTCCTCCGGAATCTCGGCTATCGGCGCGAGCATCGGAGCCAGCGCGGCCCGCGCCTGATGTAGCCGGGACTTGACGGCCCCTATCGAGATGCCAAGCTCAGCTGCCACCTCGCGGTGACTCATACCTTGGAGGTAAAACAGCAGCACCGCGTGCTGCTGACCATTGGGCAGCGCTGCGACAGCGCTCCGGACCCGGGCCGCCATATCGGCGACCTCCGCGACCTCGGCCGGCCCGGGAGAGGCCGACGCCTGATCCGGCGGCATACCCGGAACCTCTGACCTAAGCTGGCGCAGCCACCGTCGCGACACGTTGAGCGCGATCCCGCAGAACCATGCGCCGAACCTGTCCGGCGAGCGCAGCCGTGCGAGGTCGGTCATCGCAGCGACAGCAGCTTCCTGTGCGGCATCGTGCGCAAGATCCGGGGAGCCCAGAACCCGCGCAGTCAGGAACACGGCTGTGTCCCAGTGACGCCTTACCAGCTCGGCGAGCGCTTCTCTCGCCCCTTGCAGCGCATCGTGCACCAGGTCCGCATCTGACTTCCCGGCATCGGACGACCCCACACCTCATAGTGCCCGTAGGCAGCCCGCGGGTTAGCCGGCCGCACGGTATTGGGATGAACGAGAACCAGCGCGTTGACAAGCTGCCGCCACCGCGGACAGCATCAGACCTCAGGTGCCACGAAAGCACCCGACAAAGAACATGTACGACGGCTGGAGGCGCGGTGACCAGAGACGACTATCAGCGCGTTGGCGAGGGAGGGCACGCCGTGATCGGGCTGCACGGGTGGTTCGGATCGGCGAAGGCGTGGCGGCCGGTGTGGCCTCACCTGGACCGGGACACCTTCAGCTATGTGTTCCCCGACTACCGCGGCTACGGAGCACGGCGCGGTGTCGCCGGCCAGCACACCATGGCCGAGCTGGCGGCAGACGTGCTCGAAGCCGCCGACGAGCTAAGCCTCGAACGGTTCTCGCTGATCGGTCACTCGATGGGCGGCTCGGTGATGCAGCGCGTGTACGCGGACGCGCCGGACCGGGTGCGGGCCATGGTGGGCATCTCGCCCGTGCCGGCCAGCGGCGTGCCGTTCGACGAGCAGAGCTGGCAGCTGTTCAGCAGCGCCGCGGCGGAACCGGCCAGCCGCAGGGCGATCATCGACTTCACCACGGGCAACCGGCTGACCGGTACCTGGCTGGACGCGATGGTCGCCCATTCGCTGCAAGAATCAGACAAAGACGCGTTCGGTGACTACCTGACCGCCTGGGGACGGACCGACTTCCACGCTGACATCGAGGGCAGCGATATCCCGATCAAGGTCATCGTCGGCGAGCACGATCCCGCGCTCGGCGAGCAGACCATGCGGGCGACCTTCCAGCAGTGGTATCCGAGGCTGGACCTTGACGTATTCCCGAACGCCGGCCACTACGCGATAGACGAGGCTCCGGTAGCGCTGGCAACAGTGGTCGAGCGGTTCCTCAAGACGGTGTGATGACCGCCCGGTCCCCGTTGCCCGACGTCTTCGATCCGCGGGTGTTCGCCCGCGGGGTGCCGCACGAGGAGTTCCGCAGGCTCAGGGACACAGATCCGGTGTGCTGGCAGCAGGAACCGGAGGTGCTCGGCTGGCCGGCTGGCCCCGGCTACTGGGCGGTGACCCGGTATGCCGATGTCAGGTACGTGCTGCGCACCCCTGACCTGTTCTCCTCCTCGCTTGGCGCCACCCAGATCCGGGACCCCGACCCCGGCGACCTGGATTTCATCCGGCGGATGATCCTCAACATGGACCCGCCGGAACACAACCGGCTGCGCAAGATCGTCACATCGGCGTTCACCCGCCGCCGGCTCGAACTCCTAACGAACCAGGTCACCGCCCGGGCCCGCGAGCTGATCGAAACCGTGGCCGCCCGCGGGCGCTGCGATTTGCCGGCCGAGATCACCGACGACTTCCCGCTCACCAACCTGTCCGACCTGCTCGGCGTCCCGCCCGGCGACCGCACGCTCCTGCTGCGCTGGACCAACCGGGTCATCGGCTACCAGGATCCCGAGCACGCCGAGGTGGTCAGGGACGCCAGCGGCCGTCCGGTTAACCCCCGCTCGCCCGCGATGCTGGCCGACATGTTTGGCTACGCCGGCCAGCTCGCCGCGCACAAGCGCGAGCATCCGTCCGACGACCTGATGACCGCGCTGGCCAGCGCGTCCACCGGCGGCCGGTCGCTGGATGACGCCGAGCTGGCCATGTTCTTCTTCCTGCTGGTGATCGCCGGCAACGACACGGTCCGCAGCGCCCTGCCTGGCGGCGTGCTCGCCCTCGTCCAGCACCCGGACGCTTACCGCCGGCTAAGAGCACATCCCGAGCTCATGCCGACTGCGATCGAGGAGATGCTGCGCTGGCACCCGCCGGTGCTCAGCTTCAGGCGCACCGCCACCCAGCACACCCAACTCGGCGGCAGGCACATTCGCCAAGGCGACAAGGTCGTCGTCTACCACGTATCGGCCAACTACGACGAGCGCGCCTTCCCCGATCCCCACCGATTCGACATCGCCCGCGAGCCCAACGACCACCTGGCCTTCGGCCAGGGACCGCACCTGTGCCTGGGCGCCCACTTCGCCCGGCTGCAGATGCGGATTTTCTTCACCGAACTGCTCGCCCTGCTGCCCGAGATTGCGCTCGACGGCGAGCCCGTGCGGCTGACCTCTAACTTCATCAACGGGATCACCCACCTCCCGCTGCGCTGGCCGCCGGTTCCCTGCGACCAATAGCAGGCAGCAAGTCGACGACCCCCCCCGCAACTGCCGTCCCGGCTACGGCCCGGTGTTCCGCATCATGGGGAAGGGTCCTGGCCGCCACTACGACCAACATCCTTCCCGGTAACT
Organism: Actinomycetota bacterium; assembly: GCA_003168255.1. Taxonomy (GTDB): domain Bacteria; phylum Actinomycetota; class Actinomycetes; order Streptosporangiales; family Streptosporangiaceae; genus PALSA-505. The sequence continues at coordinate 31,937 of PMSU01000163.1, read as the reverse complement.
CCGGGGCCCACCCCGCGCCCAGGTCAAAACCGTATAGTTCTACCGAACGGCGGTGCCGATGAGCCCGTTGCTCGTTACGAGAGACGCAAGCGCGTTCTCGTCCATCCCGTCGGCGGCCTCCGGCCGCTGTGGCAGCACCAGGTAGCGGGTCTCGGAGTTGGCGTCCCACACCCGGATCTCGGTATCGTCCGGCAGTTCGAGCCCAAACTCCGCCAGCACCCCGCGCGGCTCGCGGACCGCCCTGGAGCGGTACGCGAAGCTCTTGTACCAGCTCGGCGAGGGCCCGAGCAGGGCCGTCGGGTAGCACGAGCAGAGCGTGCAGACGATCATGTTGTGCACGCTCGCCGTGTTCTCGACCACCTTCAGCAGGTAGCCATGGCTGCCGGCACCGAAGCCGAGCTCGGCCGCCGCGGCATTCCCGTCGGCAAGCAGGCGGTCCCGGTAAGCCGGGTCCGTCCAGGCCCGGGCGACCATCCGCGCGCCGTTGGCCGGGGCGGCAGAGGCGAACACCTGAGCCAGCACCTCGTCGAGCTCGTCGTCGGTGACCAGCCCGGCGGCGATCAGCCGTTCCTCGAGCCTGCGGACCCGTGCTGCGACAGGAAGCTCGCCATGCCCGCCGCTCACGGCGCCTCCTCCAGGTACGACTCCCACATGTCCAGGATCACCGAGTGCGATCCGGAGCCCCAGAGCTCAGCCGCTGGGAAGCGCACCGCGTACACCGGCTCGCGCTGCGAGACTCCTCGCACCGCCTGGTCGGGCAGCTGCCAGGTCCCGCGGATCTCGAGCACCTCGCCGACATGGCCGCGGGCGTAGCGCGGCAGCCTGGTGTGGCCCTCGGGGTCGGCGCAGCGGGCGCGTACCCGGGCACCGGCGGCGAACCTAGTCATCTGCCAGCAGTCCCTTCTCCGCGAGCAGCATCTCGGTTGCCCGGAGCCAGCGCTCGTAGTAGGACAGGCTGAGGTACTCGGCCGGCGGGATGCGCTCGATGGCGTCGCGGAGATTGTCGAACTCCTTGTTGATCACGCCGCGGCGCTGCAGTGTCCTGACAACCGCGTATACCCGGGCTTCCCAGTCGGCGTGGAAGAATTGCCCATCGTCATCCGCGGCGATTGGCCCGAAACCTGTCTGCCCGCCCATGTCATGCACCCTGCTCACGCAATCAACGGTATCGCGGCGGCTGGTCGGCATTCTGGTGTCGGGGCGGGCGAGAGGCCAGGGTAGACGCGGGCGCGCGGGTCCGGCGGCCAAAACAGGAGGCCGGGGTAAACCGCAGGCGCGCAGGTCCGGCGGTCAAACAGGAGCCGGGTAGACGCGGGCGCGCGGGTCCGGCGGCCGCAACTATCCGCCGGCCGACGCCTCGGCCGCCGTCGTTCGCGACTACTTCCTGCACAGCGTGGCCGAAGTCCGGGCGCTCAGCTTCTTCCACGCCTGGCCCATGCGCTGCTCGTCATGTCCTATCTGACCGGCGGTCAGGCGATCGCGATCTCGATGGTGCTGCCGGTCGGCGCGGGCAGCATCCTCGCATTCCGCGCAGCGCTGCTGCCGCGCTGGACCGGGTGGCTGGGCCTGGCCGCGGTCGTCGTATCGGTTGCCTCGGCAACCACGCTGCTCGGCCCGATGAACAACCGATCGCCCCTTTACGGCTTCCTGCTGCTCGCCGCCATCCTCGGCTTCGCCTGGGTGCTCGTCGCGAGCATCGTGCTGGCCCGGCAGCACAGCCCCGGAGCGTGACCCGGCCCGCGACCGGATTCCACTAAACTCTCGCAGGTGATTGACCTCAAGGCCGCCCGCAAAGATCCCGATCATTTCCGTACCGCGCTTGCCCGCCGTGGCGCAGCCCAAGACTTTGACGCCCTGCTCGCCGTCGACGCTTCCTGGCGGGAGCTGACCGAGCGAGCCGAGGGGCTGCGAGCCAGGCAGAAGAGGTCGTCTAAGTCCGCTCCGAGCGAGGCCGAGCTCGCCGAGCTCAGGCAGCTCAGGGAGGAGCTTGCCGAGGCGCAGGGTGACCTGGCCAGGGCGGAGACCGAGCGCAATGACCTGCTCATTACGATTCCGAACCTTCCTGACCCCTCCGCCGCGGACGGCATGGAGGAGGACGACGCCCAGACCCTGCGCACCTGGGGGGAACTGCCGGCGTTCGACTTCACTCCCCGGGATCCGCTGGACCTGGGTTCGAAGACCGGCTGGATAGACATGGCGCGGGGCGCGCGGCTGTCCGGGTCGCGGTTCGCTTACCGGATCGGCGATGTGGCGCTCGCCGAGATGGCGCTGTACAGGTTCACCCTGGACCGGCTGATCAGCAAGGGCTTCCTGCCCGTGCTCCCGCCCGTGCTGGTGGGCGAGCAGGCGATGTACGGCACCGGGTTCCTGCCCACCGAGGAGTCCAACACCTATCACCTGGAGAAGGACGACCTGTACCTGACCGGCACGTCTGAGGTGGCGCTGGCTGGCATACACGCTGACGAGCGGCTGGAGGAAGACGAGCTGCCGGCTCGTTACGTGGCGTTCTCCACCAACTTCAGGCGCGAGGCGGGGGCGGCGGGCAAGGACACCCGCGGCATGTTCCGCGTGCATCAGTTCGACAAGGTGGAGATGTACGTGTGCTGCCTGCCCGAGGAGTCCGTGGAGTATCACGAGCGGCTGCTTGGCTACGAGGAGGAGATCGTGCAGGCGCTCGGGCTGCCCTACCGGGTGCAAAACATCGCGGTGGGCGACCTGGGCGCACCTGCGGCGAAGAAATACGACATCGAGGCGTGGTTTCCCGTGCAAGGTCGTTACCGGGAGATCACCTCATGCTCGAACACCACCGACTACCAGGCCAGGCGGCTGAACATCAGGTTCCGGCGGGCCGGCGGCCTTGACTACGTGCACACGCTCAACGGGACGGGCGCGACGGCCCGCGCGCTGCTGGCCATGATGGAGAACTTCCAGGACTCCAGTGGCACCGTCACCCTGCCCGAAGTGCTCCGCCCCTACGGCGCGCCCGCAACGCTCGGCGGCCAGCGCTGAGCATGGCCTAACGGCAGGCCACCTGGCCTGCGGTCAACGGCAGGCCGCCTGGGCTGCGGTCCGTGTCCCCGGCGGTACCCAGCCCGGCGAATGATGGGGCTGCGGGCTGGCGGAAGCGTGCGCTCCGCTGCGCCGGGACGAGCTGGACCGGCGGGGCTTGGCGGCCGGCTTGATCACCGGCTGATCGCTGCGGATCTCGCTGAACACGCGGTCCGCCTCACTGGTGTTCCACAACACGGCGTCCTCGCCGTCCGGCGCGGTGTAGTCCAGGTTGCCCAGCGGGACGGTGAGGAACACGACGTCACGCGACGTGATCCCGCGTAGCTCGTCGGCGAGCCCGGACACGTTAAGCCCCTTGTCCACCCGAAGCGCGGGGAGCACGGCATCCAGCAGATGGGCCAGCTGGAGGGGATTGGCCAGCGTGCCCGTACTGATTATCTTGCTGAGCGCGGTCGAAACCAGGCTCTGCTGATCCTGGATCCTGGTCAGATCCTCGAGCGGGAACGAGTGCCGGTCCCTGGCGTATTCGAGGGCGGTGATCCCGTCCACATGGTGCTCGCCGGCCGACAGGTGAACCCCGCTCGACGGGTCGTCGAGCGCCTCCGGCAGGCAGACGTCCACGCCGCCGAGCGCGTCGATGACCTTGACGAAGGCGAGGAAGTTCACCTCGACGTAGTCGTTCACCGTCAGGCCGGTTGCCTGCTCGACGGTCTGCACCATCAGTTCAGGCCCGCCGAGCCCGTAGGCAGCGTTGATCTTGTTCATGCCGTGCCCGGGGATCTCCACCCACGAGTCGCGCGGCAGGCTGACCACCGTCACCCGGCTGTGCGCGGGCGAGATGTGTACGAGCATCATCGTGTCCGAGTTGGCGGTGACGTCGCTGCCAACGTGCAGCACGGCCTCCTGATGCCGGGTGAGCCCGGTCCGGCGGTCCACGCCCGCGACCAGGATGTTCAACGGCGCCCCCGCGGGCGCGGCGGAGGTCCCCGCGTTCACCCGGGCGACCATGTGGTTGACGTACCCGGTCAGCGCCCAGCCAGAGCCGGCCACGAACAGCACGAGCGCGGACACGATGCCGGACGCGACGAGGAACGCGCGGCGCTGGCGCGCCCTGCGGCCCGCCGCGATCCTGGCCATCAGCCGCTCCTGGGCGGCCGACGGTGTGCCGCGGCGGTGCGGCGGGCGGGGCGGGGGAGGCAGAGCTGGAGGTGACCCGCCGCCAGCGTCGTCGCCGGAGCCGTCGGGGCCACGAGCCCTGAAGAAACGCTCGTACGAATCGTCGCCGCTGCCGGTCATGCACCCCCCCAAGCCCGGGCTGACCCGCAGGATACCTCTCACCAGACGGCCGGCCGCGTCATGAGGCCGCAGCGGTGCGGCGTGTCACCACCTCAGGAGAAAATAGACATACCGAACGGCACGGGCCGGCTCCCTGCGCCGTGCCCGCGCCGTCCGGTTGGCCGCGCTGGAGACGGCCTAGTCTTCCCGGCTGCCTAGCCCTCTTCACCCTGGCCTGTGGCGGCATGCCGGCCGCGGCGGCGGCGGCGGACTACCAGGCCTGCGCCGAGCACGGCGATTGCCAGCCCGACCAGGCGGCCGATCGGGGCGCCGGTGCCGGACGACTCGCTTTCGTCGGCTGCCGCGCTCGGGTCGGCCGACCCCGCGGCGACCGAGCCCTCTGCGGCGTCCGAGCTGCCCCGGCGGCCGGCCCAGCCGGCCAGCCGTGCTGACCTGTCCGTTACCACGCTGGAGCAGGCAAGGCCTGCCCCCGCGCCGGCGAAAGCGGTGACGAGAATCGTCATTCGGACGCCGTTCTTTATCCAAGTTTGCATGAAATGCTCCCCCTTGCATATGTACGAACCAAGGACCATCGTCTCAGGCTCCGCGCACATTGTCCCGCACCGCAGGCACGGATTTTTCTGTCACAGCGGCGACCCAATGCGGAATATCGACATCCAGGTGGTCTGATCACGGATGTCCCAGCCCTCTAAGAGTCATGTGAATGTGTGCGGATACGAAGTTTTGGCAGTTTGTAACCGCCTATTTTTCAATGACACACCGAATACGCTTCCAGGCACGGACTCAGTGAGTAAGGTTTCACCGGCAAGGCGGAAACCAGCGATCCAGCAGGTTTCGGGGGTCCAACAAAAAGGGAGAATTAAGGTATGTTCCAAAAAAGCCGTATTCTCGTCGTCGCAACGATGGCGGCGGGGACAATCGGCCTGTGGGCGTCGGCGGCTGTCGCCGGCACCGGCGGCGACAACGGTGGGCTGGTTAACCTCAGCCACAACCAGGTTCCGCTGCAGGGCTGTGGCAACGAGATCCCGGTCAACGTGCTCGGCGTTCAGGTTCCCGTGTCTGAGCTCGCGGGTGCCCTGGGCCTCGTCTCGCCTGGTGGCGTTACTGCGGTGCAGGATTCGGGCTGCAAGCAGGGCTCGGGCCAGAGCAACTAGTCCATCAATCCATGATGGCCGTGGGGGACGGACACGGAAATATGGCGTTTTCAACGCCCTGCCCGGTTTCTACCCCGAGAGCAAGAACGAAGAACCCCCCGCGTTGCCGGACGCGCGGGGGTTCTTCGTTCGCTTCTGCATAGTAGTAGACGAATTACCTGGGGTCACCGATACGCCGTTATGCCGCAGGCGGCTCTGGGTCGCGCGGCAAGCCCAGGATGCGCTCGGCGATGATGTTGAGCTGGATATCGGTGGTGCCGCCGCCGATTGTCAGCGCCCGGGTCATCAATACCTGCTTGCTCCAGTGCCTGGCCTGGTCCTGCTCGCCGTCTCCGGGCCGCCAGCCGCCCTCCCGGCCGGGTCCGAGCGCACCGTCCGCGCCGGCCAGCGACCAGCAGCATTCGGTGACCTGCTGTGCGTGCCGCATGCCAAGCAGCTTGCGCACGCTGCCGGTCGCGCCAGGCTCGGTTCCGGACAGCTGCCTCAGCGTTACCCGCAGCCCGAGCACGTCGATCGCATGCCCGGCGCCCACCAGCCGGCCGATCAGCTCAGCGTCCTGCGCCATTGCGGGATCCTGCTTGGCGACCACGTCAAGCAGTTCGGCCACGCCGAATCCCGACGTCCAGGACTGTGACAGCGACACCCGCTCGTTGGCCAGCGTGCTGCGGGCCACCTTCCAGCCGCCGTTGATCTCGCCCACGACGCAGTCATCTGGCACGAATACGTCGTCGAGGAAGACCTGGTTGAACAGCGCGTCCCCGGTCATCTCGCGCAGCGGCCGCACCTCGATACCAGGCGAGGACATGTCCACGAGGAAGTAGCTGATGCCGTCGTGCCGCGGCTCGCTCGGGTCGGTCCTGGCGATGCAGATCGCCCACGCCGCCTGCTTGGCCAGGGAGGTCCAGATCTTCTGCCCGGTCAGCCGCCAGCCGCCGTCCGCCCGCTCCGCCCGGGTGGTGATGCCGGCCAGGTCGGAACCCGCTCCGGGCTCGCTGAACAGCTGGCACCAGACGACCTGGTTGCGCAGCGTCCGCGGCAGGAACCGCTCCTGCTGCTCCGGTGTGCCGTACCCGACGAGTGCCGACATGGCCCACGAGCCGATGAACAGCACGGGCGGTCGCAGCCGTGCCGCGCGAAGCTCCTGAGCGATGATGACCTGTTCCAGGGGAGTGGCGGCGCGCCCCCAGGGGCGCGGCAGGTGCGGTGAGACCCAGCCGCCCGCCGCGAACCGCTCGATCTGGTCGACCCACGACAGCCCGGCGATCTCGGCCAGCTCGGCCCTGATCTCGGTGCGCCAGCGTTCGGCCTCGTCCGGCAGGTCGATCTCGAGCTTCCGGCGGGTGCCGGAGGTAGCCAGCCCGGCGACCTGCCGGGCCCACCGGCCGGACGGACCGAGCAGGGCGCGCAGCGAAAGCGCCCGCCGGTAGTACAGGTGCGCTTCGTGCTCCCAGGTGTAGCCGATGCCGCCAAGCACCTGGATGCACTCATGCGCGCACTCCACGGCGGCGTCAACTGCGATGACGGCTGCCACGCTCGCGGCGAAGTCCGCCTGCGCCTCGCTGTCCGCCGCGCCCCCAGGCGCTGACGGCGCCGCGGCAGCCGAGCCCGCTGGCGCCGCGTCGCCAGCGGCGCGATCGAGTGCCCGGGCCGCATCCCAGACGACCGCGTCCGCCTGCTCGGCCTGGGTGAGCATCCGGGCGCACCGGTGCTTGACCGCCTGGAACTGGCCAATGGGCCTGCCAAACTGATGGCGGATCCTGGCGTACTCGGCGGCCGTGCTCACCGCCCATCCGGCAATCCCGGCTGCCTCGGCGCCGAACAGCACGGCGGCAAGGTCAGCGACCACGGTCCGGCGCAGGCCGGTCAGCACCCGCTCGGCCGGGACGGCCAGGCTGTCCGCGCGCAGCTGCGCGACGGGCCGGGTGAGGTCAAGGCTGTCCAGTTGCGTGATGTCGAGCTCCGCCGCGTCTACCGCGACCCAGGTCTCGCCACCCGTGCCGGAGACGGGCAGGATCACCAGGTCGGCGACGGAACCGCCGAGTACGGGCGCGCAGCTGCCGTCCAGCACCAGCCCGCCATCCTCGCCCGGTGTCGCCGTGATCCCGGCGGCGAGACAGACCGCGCCGCAGCGGGTGCCGTCCGCGAGACTGGTCACCAGCTTGCCGCCGGTGCCCGACGCGGCCAGCGCCGCGCTGGCAAGGACGGTCGGCAGGAAGCAGCCCGGCAGCATCCCACGGCCGAGCTCGGCCACCGCGACCGCGAGCTCGGCCAGGCCGAAGCCCTGGCCGCCCTGGTCCTCGGGCAGGTGCAAGCCGAGCAGGCCCTGCGCCGCCAGGGCGCTGTGCACTGAATCGGCGTAGTTGGCGGCGCCGCCGTCGGGCGCGTCGGCCGCGGCCCGCAGTGCGGGGGGTCCCGCGTTCCGCTCGGCCCAGCCTCGCACCGATTCGGCCAGTGCCTGATGTTCCTCGGTGACCGCCAGTGCCATAACCCACCTCGTCAGTTGACTGCCCTGCACACTCTAGAACGAGGTTCGGTTTAGCGAAAGGATAGAGCCTCGGGTGATCCTGCTCACAACGACAGTTGCTCTGGTTACCAGTGGGTAGCATAATGGTGTTACTGGCGGGTAGGTCGTGCCAGGCTGAGCAATGGAGCCTCCGATGGGCCACTACAAGAGCAATCTTCGTGACATCGAGTTCAACCTCTTCGAGGTGCTGAACCGACAGGATGTGCTGGGCAGCGAGCCCTATCCCGACCTGGACGAGGAGACCGTCAGGGGCATCCTCGCCGAGGTGAACAGGCTGGCGTCGGGGCCGCTGGCGGAGTCCTTCGCCGAGGGGGACCGCAATCCGCCGGTCTTCGACCGCGAGACGGGCTCGGTGCGGATGCCCGAGTCGTTCAAGAAGTCGTTCCGCGCCTTCATGGACGCCGAGTGGTACCGGCTGGACCTGCCGCCGGAGCTGGGCGGCACCGGCGCGCCGCGCTCGCTGGCCTGGGCCGTGGGCGAGATGATCCTCGGCGCTAACCCCGCCGTCTGGATGTACTCGGGCGGGCCCTCGTTCGCGCACGTGCTCTGGCAGATCGGCACGCCCGAGCAGAAGCGTTTCGCCGAGCTCGCCATCGAGCGCGTATGGGGCGCCACCATGGTGCTGACCGAGCCCGATGCGGGCTCGGACGTCGGGGCGGGCCTGGCCAAGGCGATCGAGCAGCCGGACGGGACCTGGCACATCGAGGGCGTCAAGCGGTTCATCACCAGCGCCGAGCACGACATGGCCGAGAACATCTTCCACCTGGTGCTGGCCAGGCCCGATGGACACGGGCCTGGCACTAAGGGGCTGTCCATGTTCCTGGTGCCCAAGTACCTGGTCGCCGGCGACGGCACGCTCGGCGAGCGGAACGGCGTCTATGCGACCGGCGTCGAGCACAAGATGGGGCTGAAGGCATCGACCACCTGCGAGCTCAGCTTCGGTGCGAAGCACCCGGCGGTGGGCACCTTGGTCGGCGGCGTGCACCAGGGCATCAAGCAGATGTTCATGATCATTGAGCACGCCCGGATGATGGTGGGCACGAAGGCCATCGCCACCCTGTCCACCGGTTACCTGAACGCGCTGGACTTTGCCAAGACCCGGGTACAAGGCGCCGATCTCGCCCAGATGATGGACAAGACCGCGCCGCGGGTCACGATCATTCATCACCCCGATGTCCGCCGCATGCTCATGCTGCAAAAGGCGTACGCGGAAGGCATGCGGGCGCTCGTCCTGTACACGGCGACCATGCAGGACGCAGCGCAGATCGCCGCGGCGAACGGCACCGCCGACGAGGTGACGGCCCGGCTGAACGACCTGCTGCTGCCCATAGTCAAGGGGGTCGGTTCGGAGCGCTCGTACGAGATGCTCACCCTGTCCCTGCAGACACTCGGCGGGTCGGGGTTCCTGCAGGACTACCCGATCGAGCAGTACATCAGGGACGCGAAGATCGACAGCCTTTACGAGGGCACCACCGCGATCCAGGGCCTGGACCTGTACTTCCGCAAGATCGTCCGGGACAACGGCACGGCGTTGCGGCAGTTGCTCGGCGAGATCACCGAGTTCACCACGGCCGACGCGGGCAACGGGCGGCTCAAGGCGGAGCGCGCCGCGGTGGCCCGCGCGGTGTCCGACGTCGAGGGCATGCTCACCGCGATGACCGGCTTCCTCACCGATGCGATGGACCGGCCGACCGAGATCTACCGGGTCGGACTCAACACCAACCGGCTGCTGCTGGCCCTCGGCGACCTGCTGATCGGCTGGCTGCTCGGCCGCCAGGCCGAGGTCGCGCTGACAGCGCTCGACCAGGGCGTCACCGACGAGGACTTTTATCTCGGGAAGATCGCCGCCGCGCGGTTCTTCGCTGCCACCGTGCTGCCCAGGCTCGCCGCGGAGCGCCAGATCACCGAGGAGACCGGGCTTGACGTGATGGAGATCCCAGAGACGGCGTTCTGACCAGGCAGGTCAGAACTCGTACTGGACGGACGCCCGCTGCGCCGCGATCGGGTCGATGAAGCGCTCGACGATGTCGCGGTGCACTGGGTGGTCACTGTAGGCGCGGTAACCGTCCGCGTCGTCGAAGTCGGCCACCAGGGCGAAGTCGAACGTTCCCTTGTTGATCCCCGCGTCCGGACCAAACCGGTAGTCGCGGATGGTCGGGATCAGCGTAGGCAGCCTGTCCAGCGCCTCCGTCAAGTTGTACTTCTGCTCTTCGGTCACGTCCGGCGTCCAGTCCAGCAAGACAACATGGCGGAGCATTGCGGATCTCCTTCGCTAGGTAGCGTCCTGGACGCGCTCGTCAGGCCCAGGCAAGCATACGCAGCGGGTCCTCCAGCATCGCGCCGACCTCGCTCAGCACCGCGGAGCCGAGATCCCCGTCCACGATGCGGTGGTCGAAGGACAGCGCGAGCGTGGTGACCTTCCGCACGGCGAGCTGGCCCTGGTGCACCCACGGAGCGTCCCTGATCCGGCCGAACGCCAGGATGGCCGCCTCTCCCGGAGACAGGATCGGGGTACCGGAGTCCACTCCGAAGACGCCCACGTTGGTGATCGTGATCGTGCCGTCCCTCAGCTCGGCCGGGGAAGTCTTGCCTGCCCGGGCTGTCTGGGCGAGCTGGCCGAGCGCCGCGGCCAGCTCAGGCAGCGACATCGCCTGGGCGTCCTTGATGTTGGGCACGACCAGACCGCGCTCGGTGGCCGCCGCGATGCCCAGGTTCACGTAGTGATGGATCACGATCTCCTGGGCTTCCTGGTCCCAGGACGAGTTGATCATCGGGTGCCTTGCGATCGCGACGAGCAGCGCCCTCGCGGCCAGCAGCAGCGGCGAGACGCGCAGGTCGGCGAACTCGGGCAGGTTACGGATCCGTCCCAGCGCCTCGGTCGTGGCGGTCACGTCTACCTGCAGGAACTCGGTGACGTGCGGGGCGGTGAAAGCGCTTGCGGTCACCGCGGCCGCGGTGTGCTTGCGCACTCCGCGGACCGGTACGCGTTCCTCGCGCGGGACCGCGGTTACGGCGGCCAGCCCGTCGGCCGCCGGTGAGCCGACCGCCTGCTGCACGTCGTCCCTGGTGATCGAGCCTTCCGGGCCGCTGCCCGTCAGCGTGCTCAGATCGACCCCGAGGTCCTTGGCGAGCTTGCGCACCGGCGGCTTGGCCAGCGCCCGCGAGCTCGCGGGCCCCGCCGAGCGCTGCGCGCCATTGGCCGGCGGCGCCGCTGCCGCCCCGGCCGCCGCAGCGGCCACTGGTGTGCGTCCCGCCCCCGCCGCTGGCGCCGGTCCCGCGGAAGCCGTCCCCGCGGAAGCCGTCCCCGCGGAAGCCGTCCCCGCGGAAGCCGTCCCCGCGGAAGCCGCAGGCGCGGACGTCTTGCGCGTGCGACGCGTGGTGCGGCCGAGCTTCACCCCGTACCCGACCAGCACGGCCTGGCGCTTCTCCCCCTCGGGCGCGGATGCCTGTGTGCCGGGCACGGCCTCGGCTGCTGGCAGCGCGGCGGCGTGGGTCCGCGTCTGCACAGCAGCGGCCGTCTCCCGGCCCGGGACGGCCGCCGTCTGCGCCGCGGCGGCAGGCGCCGCCCCGGCGGGGGGCTCGCCGTCGTCCTCGCCGACGGCGACCGAGACGATCGGGATCCCGACGTCCACGGTCGTTCCCTCGGCGACGAGCAGCTCCGCCACCACTCCCTCGAACGGGCACGGCAGCTCGACCACCGCCTTGGCGGTCTCGATCTCCACGATGATCTGGTTGATGGTCACCCTGTCACCCGGCTGGACATGCCACTTGACGATGTCCGCCTCGGTGAGGCCCTCGCCGACGTCAGGGAGCTTGAACTGCTTCAGCTCGGTCATGCCCGCCTCTCAGAAGGCAAAGGTACGGTCGACGGCATCGAGTACCCGGTCCAGGTCAGGAAGGTAATGGTCCTCCAGCTTGGACGGCGGGTACGGGGTGGAGAACCCGCCTACCCGCAGCACCGGAGCCTCCAGGTGGTAGAAGCACTCCTCGGTGATCCGCGCGGCGATCTCGGCGCCGAGACCGCCGGTGACCGGTGCCTCGTGTGCTACCACGCACCTGCCGGTGCGCTGGACCGATGCGCGGATGGTCTCGATGTCCAGCGGCGCGAGCGAGCGCAGGTCGATGACCTCGATGCTGCGGCCGTCCTTCGCTGCGGCCACTGCCGCCTCGACGCAGGTCCTGATCATGGGCCCGTAGGCAAGTAGGGTCACGTCGCTGCCCTGGTGCACGGTCCTGGCCGCGTTCAGCGAGAGCCAGGCCTGCGGGTCGGCGGCGGTGTCCACCTCGCCCTTGTCCCAGTATCTCCGCTTGGGCTCGAAGAGGATCACCGGATCTTCGCAGCTGACGCTCTGCTGGATCATGGAGTACGCATCGGCGGGCTCGGAGCAGGCGACTACCCGCAGTCCGCCAATGTGCGCGAACAGCGCCTCGGGTGACTCGCTGTGATGCTCTACCGCACCGATGCCGCCGCCGCATGGGATCCTGATGACGATCGGCAGGCTGACATGGCCGAGCGAGCGGAGCCGCATCTTGGCCAGCTGGCAGACGATCTGGTTGAAGGCGGGGAACACGAAGCCGTCGAACTGGATCTCGCATATCGGCCGGTAGCCGCGCAGCGCGAGCCCTATCGCCGTGCCGACGATGCCTGATTCGGCTAGCGGGGTATCGATGACGCGGCCCTCGCCAAAGTCCTTCTGCAGCCCGTCGGTGACCCGGAACACGCCGCCGAGTTTGCCCACGTCCTCGCCCATGACGAGCACCTTGGGATCGTTCTCCAGCGCGCGGCGCAGTCCCTCGTTCATCGCCCTGGACAAGGTCAGGGTGGTCATGCGCCCACCTCCTCGCTGTCGAACGAGTCCAGGTACGCGGCGAATCGGTCGCGTTCGTAGGCGACCTGCGCGTTGGGCTCGGAATATACGTTCTCGAAGATGGTCAGCGGCTGCGGGTCGGGCATCGTCAGGCAGGACTTCCTGACCCGCGTGCCCAACTCGCCCGCCTCCGCATCGACTGCGGCGAAGAAGTCCGCGTCCGCGGCCCCGGTCCTGACCAGGTAGGCCCGCACCCGCTCCAGCGGGTCCTTCAGCTTCCACGACTCGAGCTCGGCGGCCAGCCGGTACCTGGTCGGGTCGTCGGTCGTGGTGTGCGCGCCCATCCGGTAGGTGAACGCCTCGATCAGGGTCGGTCCCTGGCCTTCCCGCGCGGCCTGCATCGCCTTTCGCGTGACGGCCAGGCAGGCGAGCACGTCGTTGCCGTCCACCCGCAGGCCTGGGAACCCAAAGCCGCGGGCCCGCTGGTAGAGCGGGATCCGGCTCTGCCGCTCGAGCGGCTCGGAGATGGCCCACTGGTTGTTCTGGCAGAAGAACACCACCGGGGCGTTGAAGACCGACGCCCAGATGAACGACTCGTTGACATCGCCCTGGCTGGTGGCGCCGTCACCGAAGTACACGATGACCGCCTCGCCGTCCTCGCCCACGGCCCCGTCGCGCTGGATCCCCATCGCGTAGCCGGTGGCGTGCAGCGTCTGGCTGCCGATCACGATCGTGTACAGGTGGAAGTTGTGCTCGTTCGGGTCCCAGCCGCCGTGGCTGACCCCGCGGAAGAGCTCGAGCAGCTTCGCCGGGTCGAGGCCGCGGCACCAGGCCACGCCGTGCTCGCGGTAGGTCGGGAAGGCCATGTCCTTCGGGCCGAGTGCCCGCCCCGAGCCGACCTGGGCGGCCTCCTGGCCCAGCAGTGAGGCCCAGATGCCGAGCTCACCCTGCCGCTGGAGCGCGATCGCCTCGGTGTCGATCCTGCGGACGAGCACGAGGTCGCGGAACAGTGCCTTGATCTCTTCGGTGGATATGTCGAGCGGGTAGTCCGGGTGCTCGACCCGCTCACCCTCGGGCGTGAGAAGCTGGATGAGTTCCCCGCCCGTTCCTTCCAGCCTTTGCGGGCCTGCAGCGCCGGAGTCGACGGCCACGTGCCTCTCCTTGCGTACTCGGGGCCGGTCGCCGGGATCACCGTGGCCGGCCGTTGGTTCGCCCCCGGCGCCGCTGGTAACGCCGCCAGGGACGCGGCCTTGTTCGCAGTGCACCCAGCCCGGGTCCACTACCGTCATCGTGACAGAGTCAGTGTCACGGAGGATATGTCCTCGGTGAGAGTCGGCGCATGGAGGGTATGTGGCCAGGGTTGTCGTCGATGTGGTTCTCAAGCCCGAGATTCATGACCCGCAAGGCGAGGCGATCGCGGGCGCGTGCCGCCGTCTCGGCTTCGGCCAGGTAGCCGGGATCCGGCAGGGCAAGCGGTTTGAGGTAGAGCTCAGCGGTCCGGCGGATGACGCGGCACTCGCCCGGATCGCCGAGCTGGCGGCCGAGCTGCTGGCCAACCCCGTCCTTGAGGATTTCTCGCTGCGCACAGTGTGACTACAGCCCGTGACCAGCAGCGAAGAAGATCGAAAGTTCGCGGTTATTCGGCGCTGAGTTTGGGAAACCTTTCCCAGTATGGGTCACTTTCCCTGTGACGCTGGGGGATGCAGAGGCTGGTGCGTACTGGGGTGAAGAACGTCGAGGTTCTGGGTGGGGACGTGAGATTCTGCCTCGTGCTTCCCTGTGAGGCATTGAGTGTTCCGGTCATGCGGCGGGTGCTTGGCGGCACGCTGCTTGGCTTTGGTGCGGACGAGGAATGCGTGGCCGATCTCCTGCTCGCCGCGACCGAGGCCTGCACCAACGTGCTCAAGCATGACGCGCGCTGCGGCGAGTACGAGGTCTCAGCCAGCGTCGGCAAGGATGACTGCCTGCTGGAGATCGCCAACGGGCAGTCAGCCAACGGGACCAAGCCTGGCCGCCGCCACAACGGCCATCCGCTCCGCGGCGGCACCCGGATGTGGCAGCGGCGTTCGTCGGCCCGCGCCGAGGCGGATCAGGACATCTCGCAGATTTCCGAGTCCGGGCGCGGGCTCACCATCATGCGCGCCTGCGTGGACGACCTGACCCTGCGCGGCACCGCGGCCCGCGGCACGGTGGTGTCGATGCGCAAGCAGCTCACCTGGGCTCCCGCCGTGAACGGGCGGCACGCCGGCGGCCTGCCCACCCGGACCGCCGCGGCGGATACCGCCGCGCTGCGCGAAGTGGGCTGACCGGGTAGCCTGCCTGCGTACCACCCGTCCCGGGCATGCCTGCGGGACGTGCAGGTGCCGACCCGCCCGCTGGCTGCGACCATGGTCCGCATTCAGGTCCCATGCCGCACCCTCCAGCGTGCCTGTGCCGCAGGAGGAAACCAGCGATGACGGCCAGGGTCGGGGTGGTGACGTTCCCCGGGTCGCTCGACGACGCCGACGCCGCCCGCGCGGTGACCCGGGCCGGCGGCGAACCGGTGCCGCTCTGGCACGGGGAGCGTGACCTGCACGGCGTCGATGCGGTGATCCTGCCCGGCGGTTTCTCCTACGGCGACTACCTCCGGTGCGGCGCGATCGCCCGGTTCGCCCCGGTGATGTCCGCGCTGGTGCCCGCGGCCAGGGCCGGCCTGCCGGTGCTCGGCATCTGCAACGGCTTCCAGATTCTCTGCGAGGCCCACCTGCTGCCCGGCGCGCTCACCCGCAACGCTGGCCTCCGCTTCATCAGCCGCGACGTGCGGCTGCGAATCGAGACCGCGCGCACGCCGTGGACCAGCGGATATACGGCTGGGCAGCAGATAGTCGTGCCGCTCAAGAGCGGCGAGGGGGCCTACGCCGCGGATCCCGGCACGCTGGCTGAGCTTGAGGCGGCCGGCCAGGTGGTGGCCCGTTATATCGAGATTAATCCGAACGGCTCCGCAGCCGACATTGCCGGCATATGCAGTGACTCTGGCAGCGTGGTAGGCCTGATGCCGCACCCCGAACATGCGGTGGACGAGCTCACCGGGCCCGGCAGCGACGGCCTGGGCTTCTTCGCGTCGGTGATCTCGGTACTGGCGGGCGCATGACCGGCGGGCCAGGGCCGAGTGGCCAGGACACGGTCAGCGTGGCCGCGGCCACCCCTGGACGTCAGCAGCCGTTCGCGGAACTCGGCCTGACCGCCGCCGAGTACGACCGGATCCGGGACGTCCTGCGCCGCCGCCCCACCGATTCGGAGCTGGCCATCTACTCCGGGATGTGGAGCGAGCACTGCTCCTACAAGTCGTCCAAGGTTTACCTGCGGCAGTTCGCCGATAAGGCACCGGAGTCGGCCGCGCTGCTGGCCGGCATCGGCGAGCAGGCGGGCGTGGTGGACATCGGCCAGGGCTACGCGGTCACCTTCAAGATCGAGTCGCACAATCACCCCTCGTACGTGGAGCCTTATCAGGGCGCGGCCACCGGGGTGGGCGGCATCGTCCGGGACATCCTCGCGATGGGCGCGCGCCCGGTCGCGGTGATGGACGCGCTGCGGTTCGGCCCGGCGGACGCCGCGGACACCCGCCGGGTGCTGCCCGGTGTGGTCGGCGGCATCTCGTTCTACGGCAACTGCCTCGGCCTGCCCAACATCGGCGGCGAGCTGGCATTCGATCCGTGTTACGCCGGGAACCCCCTGGTGAACGCCCTGTGCGTGGGGGTGATGCGGCATGGCGACATGAAGTTTGCCGCGGCCACCGGTCCGGGCAACAAGGTCGTCCTCTTTGGCTCCAGGACAGGGCCCGACGGCATCGGCGGTGCCTCGGTGCTTGCCAGCGCGTCGTTCGGAAATCAAAATGCCGAAGACGGCGGGGAGTCTTCGAAGCGGCCGAGCGTGCAGGTCGGCGACCCGTTCATGGAGAAGCTGCTGATCGAGTGCTGCCTGGAGCTGTACTCGTCCGGCCTGGTGACCGCGATCCAGGATCTTGGCGCGGCCGGCATCTCCTGTGCGACCGCCGAGCTCGCCGCCGCCGGGACGGGCGGCATGCGGGTCAGCCTGGACGCCGTGCCGACCAGGGACGCGTCGCTGCGGCCTGCGGAGATCCTGCGGAGCGAGTCGCAGGAGCGGATGGCCGCCGTGGTGGAGCCGCGGCACACCGACGGCTTCCTGGCGGTCTGCGCGAAGTGGGGCGTGCAGGCGACCGTGATCGGCGAGGTGACCGACACCGGCAGGCTGGAGATGACCTGGCACGGCGAGCTGATCGTGGACATGCCGCCGGGCAGCGCGGCCGACGACGGCCCGGTGTACCACCGCCCGGTGGCCAGGCCCGCCGGGCAGGACGCGCTGGCCGCGGCCGACCCGGCCGGGCTGGCCCGGCCGGCGACCGGCTCAGGGCTGCGGGCGACGCTGCTTGACCTGCTCGCCTCGCCGGGTCTCGCCGACAAGACCTGGGTCACCCAGCAGTACGACCGCTACGTACGCGGCAACACGGTGCTGGCCATGCCCGAGGACGCCGGACTGCTGCGCATCGACGAGCGGACCGGCCTGGGGGTGGCCCTGGCCACCGACGGCAACGGGCGCTACTGCAAGCTCGATCCCTACGCCGGCACCCAGCTCGCCCTCGCCGAGGCGTACCGCAACGTCGCCGCCACCGGCGCCAGGCCGCTCGCGGTGACGAACTGCCTGAACTTCGGCTCGCCCGAGGATCCCGGTGTCATGTG
The DNA here is from genome assembly GCA_003168255.1 of Actinomycetota bacterium. Classification (GTDB taxonomy): domain Bacteria; phylum Actinomycetota; class Actinomycetes; order Streptosporangiales; family Streptosporangiaceae; genus PALSA-505. Next base: position 14,410 of record PMSU01000163.1, on the reverse strand, counting down.
GCAGTTCGAGCAGGCCACCGCCGGGCTGGCCGACGGCTGCGCGACGCTCGGCATCCCGGTCACCGGCGGCAACGTGAGCTTCTACAACCAGACCGGCGGCGCCGCCATCCACCCGACACCGGTGGTCGGGGTGCTCGGCGTCCATGACGACGTGCGGCGGCGGCTGTCGATCGGGTTCGCTACCGGCGGAGCGAGCATTGTCCTGCTCGGCCGGACCAGGCTGGAGCTCGGTGGGTCCGCGTGGGCGCAGGTGACGCATGGGCACCTGGGCGGGCGGCCGCCGCGGCCGGACCTGGATGCCGAGCGCTCGCTGGCCGCGGTGCTGATCGCGGCCGCCAGCGGCGGCCTGCTCGCGGCGGCGCACGACCTGTCCGACGGCGGGCTAGCCATCGCGCTCGCCGAGTCGTGCCTGCGCGGTGGGCTCGGCTGCCGGGTCACGCTGCCTGGCGACCCGTTCAGTTATCTGTTCAGCGAGTCGGCGGCCCGCGCTGTGGTGGCCGTGCGGCCCGGCTCGCAGCCGGCCTTCGCCGCGCTCGCCGCCGAGCATGACCTGCCGGCCGAGGTGCTGGGCAGCGTGGGCGGCGACAGCCTGCTGGTGGCGGACTGCTTCGAGATCCCCCTGGCCGAGCTCGCGGCGGCGCATGGCGGCACGTTGCCCGCGCTGTTCGGCTGATCAGCGGGACCGCGCCGATGCCATCGCCCTCCGGCGACCCAGGCTGCGGCGAGGAGTCAGTCGCCGCCGTGCTGGCCGCGCTGGACGCAGGCGAGCCGTCGCGGCGGCAGGAACTGCGCACCGCGGTGCGGTACCTGCTGGATCTGCTCGCCACGCGGGCCCCGGGACGGGCCGTCGAGGTCAGGATCCCGCCCTATGCCGCGGTGCAGTGCGTGGACGGGCCGCGGCACACCCGCGGGACCCCGCCCAATGTCGTGGAGACCGATCCGGTCACCTGGATCAAGCTGGCCACCGGCCGGCTGACCTGGGCGGCGGCGGCGGCGGACGGGCGCATCATGGCCAGCGGCATCCGGGCGGATGTGTCTGCGTACCTGCCGCTGACGCGGCCGCCGGCCCGCTGAGGCGGGGGTGGTCCCGGCCGGTGGACCGGCGCCACTAGACTGACCAGCGTGGTCAAGCCCGACGGTCGGCTGACGGATGACCTGGATCCATCTGACCACCCTCCACGCGATGCCTGTGGCGTGTTCGGTGCCTGGTGCCCGGGGGAGGACGTCGCCAAGCTCGCCTATTACGGTCTGTACGCGCTACAGCACAGAGGCCAGGAGTCGGCCGGGATCGCGGTAAGCGACGGCACCCGCATCATCGTCTACAAGGACATGGGCCTGGTGGCCCAGGTATTCGACGAGTCGGTGCTCAGCACCCTGCGCGGGCACCTCGCGATCGGTCACTGTAGGTACTCCACCAGCGGCGCCTCGGTGTGGCAGAACGCCCAGCCGACGTTCCGCGCGACGCCATCGGCGGGCCTGGCTCTCGGTCACAACGGCAACCTGATCAACACGCTAGAGCTCGCCGCGGGCCTCAGCGCGGCCCAGGCCGACGGCGACGGCGGGCTTGTCCACCCGGCCGCGCTCAAGGGAACCTCGGACACCGACGTGCTCGCCGCGCTGTTCGCGAACCCGCCGGGCGGGCTGGCGCCAGGCGGGCTGGGTGACGCGGCCTTTGCCGCGCTGCCCCTGGTCCGGGGTGCGTTCTCGCTGGTGTTCATGGACGAGAAGACCCTGTACGCGGCCCGTGACCCGCAGGGGTTCCGGCCGCTCGTGCTCGGCAAGCTGGCTCGCGGCTGGGTGGTGGCGAGCGAGACGGCCGCGCTGGACATCGTCGGGGCGGCGTTCGTCCGCGAGGTGGAGCCCGGCGAGCTCATCAGCATCGACGAGCGGGGTGTCTCTTCGCGCACCTTCGCTCCCGCCCAGCCTAAGGGCTGCCTGTTCGAGTACGTATACCTGGCCCGGCCCGACACCACGATCGCCGGCCGGGGCGTGCAGGCCACCCGGGTAGAGGTCGGCCGCACCCTGGCAGCCGAGCATCCGGCCGACGCCGACCTGGTGATCCCGGTGCCCGAGTCGGGCACCCCGGCTGCGATCGGCTATGCGCAGGCAAGCGGCATCCCGTACGGCCAGGGCCTAGTCAAGAACTCCTATGTGGGCCGCACGTTCATCCAGCCCAGCCAGACCATCCGTGAGCGCGGCATCAAGCTCAAGCTGAATCCGCTCAGGGATGCGATCGCCGGCCAGCGGGTAGTCGTGGTCGACGATTCGATCGTCCGGGGAAATACCCAGCAAGCCATCGTGGCCATGCTCCGCGAGGCTGGTGCCGCGCAGGTACACGTGCGGATCTCGAGCCCGCCGGTGACCTGGCCGTGCTTCTACGGCATCGATTTCGCCACCCGCGACGAGCTCATCGCGGGCAGGTCATCGGTGGCGGAGATCACGGCTTCCATCGGCGCCGACTCACTCGGGTACGTCTCGCTCGAGGGCCTGATCGCAGCCACCACCGTGCCCGGTGAGCGGCTCTGCCATGCCTGCTTCGACGGTAGGTACCCGATTCCGGTCGCCGCGGCCGAGCGCGGCAAGCACATGCTCGAGGACGTCAGGTCATGACTCAGGCCAGCCAGCCGGCCGGTTACGCGGCGTCGGGCGTGGATATCGGCGCGGGGGAGGCTGCGGTCGAGCTCATCCGCGAGCACGTCGCCCGTACCGGAAGGCCCGAGGTCATCGGCGGGATCGGCGGGTTCGCCGGGCTGTTCGACGCGAGCAAGCTGGCCTCCTACCGGCGGCCGGTGCTGGCCACCTCCACCGACGGCGTGGGCACCAAAGTGGCGATTGCCAGCCGCCTCGGCAGGTACGACACGGTCGGGATCGACCTGGTCGCCATGGTGGCGGACGACCTGGTGGCCTGCGGGGCGGAGCCGCTGTTCCTCACCGACTACCTGGTCTGCGGATCCGTTGTCCCTGAGCGGGTCGCCGCGATCGTCTCCGGCGTCGCCGACGGATGCGCCATGGCGGGGTGTGCCCTGCTCGGCGGTGAGACCGCCGAGCACCCTGGACACCTCGGGCGCGATGACTTCGACCTGGCCGGGGCGGCTACCGGCGTTGTCGAGGCGGACGAGCTGCTCGGCCCTGACCGGGTAAGGCCCGGTGACGTGGTGATCGCCATGGCCTCATCCGGGCTGCACTGCAACGGGTTCTCGCTCGTCCGGATGGTGATTGACCGGGCCGGGCTCGGGCTCGACGCCGAGCTGCCCGGGCTTGACAAGCCGCTCGGCGAGGAGCTGCTGGTGCCGGCCCGGATCTATGCCCGCGACTGCCTGTCGCTGGCCCGAGAGTGCGACGTGCACGCGTATGCGCACATCACCGGCGGCGGCCTGGCCGCGAATCTGGCGCGGGTGCTGCCGCCGGACACCACCGCCGTGCTGGACCGCGGCAGCTGGCGCCCGCCGGCGGTATTCGGCATCCTTGCCGACCGCGGCCCGGTGGACCTGGATGAGATGGAGCGGGTCTTCAACATGGGCGTGGGCATGGCAGCCGTGGTCGCGGCCGACGACGCGGACCGCGCGGTTGGCCTGCTCACCGCGCGCGGCGTACCCGCCTGGCATGTCGGCCAGGTTATCCAGGCTCCAGGTACGCGCGGTACCGCACGGCTAACCGGGTCGCACGCTGGCTGAGGGACCGGCCGACACGCACCGGCGCACGCTAGCGGAGATACCCGGGGTGGACAGGTACCGGCGCACGCTGGCGGAGGCACCCGGGGTGGACAGGTACCGGCGCACGCTGGCGGAGGGACCGGCCGACACGCACCGACGCACGCTGGCACAACGCACCAGGCCTGGGCGGTAGTCGCTCAGGCGCTGGCGTCTGCGCCCTCGCCCTCCTCGTCGGCGTAGCGATCGCCGAAATCCGAATACGAGTCCGCGTGGTCCTCGTCCTGCTGGTCCGTGCTGCTACCCAGCTCGGCCTGCAGCTGGTCAAGGTCCATTCCGCCACTGCTGTACTTCAGCTGGCGGGCAACCTTCACCTGCTTGGCCTTGGCTCGGCCGCGCCCCATTGGCTCGACCCCCTTGAACATTCTTCTGGCCCGGTCAGGCCACTGCTTACGCTAACCTGCTTGCCGGCTTTCCCGCACAGCAAGCCGACCCGTCGCCCGCTCCAACGTCTGGAGGGCAGCGCGTGCCAGCCTTTCGTACCCGTATAACGGTACCCGGTTTATGAAGCCCGCGCTCCGCTGACCGGGTGTCAGCCCGGTAGCCAGATACCGCGCAGCCTGCCTATCTCGGACATCCTTCGCTCGGCGAGCCTGTCGGCGGCCACGGCGGGAGGCACCCCCTCCTCATCGGCGAGCGCGAAGATCCTGCGGGTGGTGTCGAAAATCTTCTCGGCCCGGGCCTTGGCCCGGTCGAAGCAGAACCCAGCCAGCTCGTCCGCCACCTGGATCACGCCGCCCGAATTCACCAGGTAGTCCGGCGCGTAGAGGATGTCTCGGTCGGCCAGCATCTTCTCGATGCCGGCGTGGGCCAGCTGGTTGTTGGCGCCGCCGCAGACGATCCTCGCGGTCAGGGCGCCGACGGTGTCATCGTCGATAGTGCCGCCAAGTGCGCACGGGGCGAGGATGTCAAGCTCCCTGGCGATCAGCGCGCGCCGGTCCGCCGCCGGCGTGACGCCCGGATGCCTGGCCCGGATCCGCTCGACGGCATGCGGGTCGACATCGCAGATCACCAGCTCTGCTCCCGCCTCGGCGAGATGATCCACCAGGCGGGTGCCGACCTTGCCGACACCCTCCACCCCGACCCGCCTGCCTTCCAGGCTGGTGCTGCCCCAGGCGTGCTCCGCGGCCGCCCGCATGCCCTGGAACACGCCGAAGGCGGTGAGCACAGACGAATCGCCGGCCCCGCCGTCCCAGGCCGTGCGGCCCGTCACGTGACGGCATTCCCGCGCGACGACGTCCATGTCCTCGCTGAAGGTGCCGACGTCACATGCCGTGATGTAGCGCCCGCCCAGCGACTCGACGAACCTGCCGTAGGCGCGCAGCAGCGCCTCCGACTTCTGCCGGGCCGGATCGCCGATGATCACGGCCTTCCCGCCGCCGTGATCGAGCCCGGCAAGCGCGTTCTTGTAACTCATGGCCCTGGACAGGTTGAGCGCGTCGGCCAGGGCCTGCGATTCGCTCTGATAGGGGTAGAAGCGGGTACCGCCGAGCGCGGGGCCAAGCGTCGTGGAGTGGATCGCGATGATTGCCCGCAGCCCGGTCGGGGCGTCGTGGCAGAAGACGATCTGCTCGTGTCCGGAGTGATCGGCTGATCCGCTGCCGTTGTCTGATGTGGCGAACACTTGCGTCACTGTGGTGACTCTTCCGGTCCGGTCCCGTGTCCTCGCTGACTCAGGATGGGAGTCCAGGGTATGCCCGCCGGCCCGCGGTCACGGCGACACGTGAGCAAGCGGGTGATCGAGGCTGCTAGCCGGGTGTTCAGTGCCCTGGATGGGGACCGCCCCGGCTCGGGCAAGTTTTTCCGATTCCGCCACGATGCGACTGTACGTATCGCTAGAATCACGCAGCGTGACACGCATCAGCCGTACATCAGGGCAAGCCGCGACGAAAACTTTGCTCCTGGTGGTCGACTTGTCACCGGTCGTGATGGCAATATGGTCTCTGTTGGCCATATAGGACATCCCGACAGGCTCCAGACGGAGCACCAGGAAAGTAAGAACGAAGACCGCAGGATCGCAGTACCGGTCCAGGAGGAGAGGCCGTACACATGTCTGCACGTACACCCGAGGCCGAGCCGCTGCTCACCCCAGCGGAGGTCGCGACGATGTTCCGAGTGGACCCGAAGACTGTTACGCGGTGGGCGAAGGCCGGCAAGCTGACCTCCATCCGTACGCTCGGGGGTCACCGCCGGTACCGGGAGACCGAGGTTCGTGCGCTGCTCGCGGGAATTCCGCAGCAGCGCATGGAATGACGCTCGGCTTCCCCGCTACCGTCACGCGGCAGGGCTCCTGCCGGGGGACGGAGGGTCACCTGCCATCGCCGGGCGACGACGTCACGTAAGCCATCGTCCGGCGACGGCAAGCCCGTTAGCCCATCGTCTGGCCACTGCACACCAGCAGGCACGCCAGTCAAGGGAACACCACACCACATATCAATCGCCAGGCTACGGGGTAGCAGCAGCCGCTGGCGGACGGGGCACACCGCAGACCATCACCAGGCCGCGGGGGCTTCCTCAGCCGCTACTGGGCGGGAGACACATCACCCAGCCACGGGGTATCACAAGCCAAGGCCGTGCGGGGGACACCGCGAGCCATCGTCGGCTGCGGCGCATCCCTGGCGCCATGACCCGCGGCGATGACAGACCATCCAGCTATAGCCACCGTCGGCGTAACGGCCGTACGCCGGCGGTGGTGCGGGACGACGTAGTCCCGCGTCAGGCAACGGGGTCGGCCCCGGCGGCGAGCGTGTTGCCACCGGAGCCATATCCGCCGATGCTGCCGCTGCCGGGGCCGACCCTAGCCGTTCCAATCACATGCATCCGCGGCAACAGCCGCCATGCCAGCGTCTCTGCTCCAGCCACCCGCACCTGCGGGCGGCGGCCCGTCACGCCAGCGTCCCTGCTCCAGCCACCCGCACCTGCGGGCGGCGGCCCGTCACGCCAGCGTCCCTGGTCCAGCCACCTGCACCTGAGCCCTGCGGGGGGGCGGTCCGTCACGCCAGCGTCCCTGGTCCAGCCACCTGCACCTGAGCCCTGCGGGGGGGCGGTCCGTCACGCCAGCGTTCCTGGGCGCATTCGCGACACGCCGGCCGGCGCGCCTCCTTGGATACGGTGAGTAATCGAAATAGTCTTTTTCGATAACTCTTCGTGTCCGGCAGTGAGGTCTGCCATACTTAGCGGCGCCGCTGGTCCCGGCTTACCGAGACGGCGGCCTGCTTGGCATCCGCGCACCAAGCGGCAGTACGCGCTCGCGACGCGTGGATACGGGGTTTGGCAGCGACGAGCGCTCTTTTCCACCCGCCAGGGCTGAGCGCGATGCCGCATTCAGGGGGAGGATCGCACAATGGGTGATCCAGAGTTGGTTGCGCGCGCCCAGCGGGCAGCGGTGCGGCTCGAGCGGTCGTGGGATCGCTGGCGGCGGCTGCACGGTCTGGCAGCAGAACAAGCGCAGCCGGTGTCGAGTTACGTCGGATATTCGCTGGCAGAGCCATGGGGGCGGCCGCGCGTTGTATTCGGGCTTGGGGCCGAAGAGGCTGAGCAGCTCGCGGTCCTTCTCGAGCAGGATAATAGCGCTGACCCTCGATTCAGCCAGGGCCTGCTCTGGGAGCCGGAGCCACAGACTCGTCTGGCGCAGGCCACGGTAAACGGGGCGCAGACAGCAGAGACTGCCGCCGCTAGTTCCGGTAATTCCGGCCAAGCCGAGCAGCAGGCCGAGCAGGCGCCCGCGGACGCCGAAACGGCAGCGGAGTGGGCTCAGGCCCGGGTCAGCCGCCAGCAGGCCGCGCCCGCCGATGCGGCGCAGACGCCGGACCGGGATGTACCGCAGAGCGTTGACGCTGACCTGGCCACCTGGACCTCGGGCGAGCTGCCTGGACAGGCGTCCGCTGGTCTCGCCCCGTGGCCGCCAGCGGGAACCCCCGCGGGAATCCCGGTGGGAACGACGGCGCCGGGCGATGCGGAGCGGACTGTCGCACGTCAGGAACCCGTCCCATCCGCCCGCAGGGAAGCCCCGGCCCGCGTACTCGATGCGGAGTCCGGCACAGCAGAGGCCGCAGCCTGGCTGCGGCTTGCCTGAGCGGAGCCAGATCCTGGCCGTGGTGGGTTCACCGCTTGCCGAACGGCGTCGATATGGCAGCGTTGACACTCTTTGGACACGTCGTGGAGTAAACCGTCGTTTCCTGATCCCGGACGATCGTGCGGTGCCCGCGGACCCTGCCGACCGGATTACTCCCGTCACACCGGCACCAGCGACCCCGTGAGCCACGACTTCCGTAGCGCCGCCGAAGATCGATGTGGCAGAGCCCACCACCGGTGGTGGGCTCCGTCACATCGATCATGGAAAGGACGCGGAAGGAGGCGCCTCCGGGCCGCATCCCCCGCCCTGGCCCGACCTGACGATCACGAAACCTGCGGCTTACTTCTCTGCGTGCCCTAAGCGCTGTCGGCATCCTGACTGATCATTGGCTGCTGAGCGTCTTTATCGCGTAGTTCCCAGGGGACCGGCTTTGGCATTTCCCGCTGGGTGCTTGGCGTGCAGATGCCGCTGGAGGAACCGGACCTGGTGCCAGAGGAGGTTCTCGGTGCCCGCCGCGCCGATCGCCCCGTGGCCGGTGCCTGGCAGGAGCAGCACTTCGTGCGGGCGGCTGGCCGCCAGCAGCGCGGCGGACAGGCGCAGCGTATTGGCGGGGTGCACGTTGTCGTCGGTGAGGCCGTGGATGAGCAGCAATGGCCTGCGGAGCTTCGCCGCGGCCGGGATAAGTGAGCACGCGTCGTACCGTTCGGGGAACTCATCTGGGTGGCCGAGGAAGCGCTCGCGCCAGTGCGCGTGATAGAGGCGCTGGTCGGCCACGCCGGCCCCGGCCACAGCGGCGTGGAACACATCTGGCCGGTGCAGCACGGCCGCGGCTGCGAGGTAGCCGCCGAACGACCAGCCACGGATACCTACCCGCCCCAGGTCGAGGTCGGGATGCAGGCGGGCAGCCTGCTGGATCGCTGTCACCTGGTCGTCCAGCACTGGCCCGTACACGTCACCGTAGACCTCACGTTCCCAGCCCGGGCCGCGGCCGGGTGTGCCGCTGCCGTCCGCGGCCAGGACCGCAAAGCCCTGCTCGGCGAACCACTGCGACAGCAGCGACCACGGGCCCAGTTCGGCGGTGACCCGCTGCGCTGCCGGGCCGCCGTAGGGGTCGGCCAGGACTGGCAGCCTGCCAGTGCCGGGCTGGTGCCACGACGGGAGGTACAACACCGCGCGCAGCGAACGCGGTCCGAGGACCAGCGATGTCGCATGGAGATCGAGGACGGGCGGTTCGGCGAAGGACGCGACGCCGACAGCTGGCCTGCCGTCGCGCCGCACGGTCACCCGGCCGCCTGGCCGGTCTGTTCCACGTGCGACATGGACCAGCGTTCCACCCAGGCTCACCCCGGAGTGCACTCCCGGCTCGGCGCTCAGCTGCTGGCTGCCCTGGCCGGGCTGGTAGGCCCACAGGTGGGTCTGGGTGGGCTCGTCCGACGCGGTGAACAGCACTTTTTCACCGTCGATGCCGAGTATTTCCCGGAGCTGGAGGCCCGGCGGTGTGACGGTGGCCCCGGCCACGGTCAGGTGCCGCGTGCCGTCCCGGTCAGCGTGGCCAACCAGGGCACCGGAGGCGGTGCGCGCGGGCAGGCCGGGGACAAGTTGCACCCAGCACTCGTCGGTCTGCTCGTGCAGGACTGCCGTATCGCCGGTCGCGGCGTCGATGCCGAGGAACTGGACGGTGCGCTGGTCACGCGTCTGCACGGCGGCATAGGGCCCGTGGGCGTCCCAGCCGGCTGCCACGAGGTACTCGGCGTTGCGCCGATCCCACGCGACCGGGGTAGGTGAGCCGCTGGTGCCGACGATCCAGAGCGTGACCTCGGCGTTGGCGGTGCCCGCGGCCGGGTAGCGCATAGTGCGCGGTGCCTTCCCGGGCTCGGCCGGATCGGCGATGTACCACACTGGCACCGCGGAGGAGTCAACCCGGGCCACCAGGAGCCGGCCACCGTCCGGCGCCCACCAGTACCCCCGCAGGCTGTCCAGCAGGAAGCTGCCGGTGTCCTGGCCACCCCCGAACTCCACGTTCGTGTTCCCAGATGCTGCGACAAGGCGGTCACCAGTACCGTCTGCCTCGACCACCCAGAGCGCGCCACCCGACACATACGCGATCCGCTGGCCGGCCGGGTCCAGCAGCGGGCCGGCCACCGGCTGCTGCGTGATCAGGCGCCGCGGCCTGCCCCCGGCCACGTCCACCGTCCACAGGCCGCCGGCCAGCGCGAAGGCAGCCAGGCCTGTCGTGGGGCACGCACTGTAGGACTCGATCCCCGCACCCTGCCCCAAGGGCCGCTCCTCCCGCACCGGCGCTGCATCGCCTTCCGCCGCTCCCATCCGGGCTGACAGCTCGGCGGGGTCAGCGAGCAGCCGTTCCGTCCCGGACTCAAGCTCGAGCGCCCACAGGCACACCAGTGGATCGTCTCCCTTGCGGCTGCGCAAGAACACCACAGCCGCCCCATCCAGCACCACGGTGAACTGCTGAGGAACACCCAAGGTGAAGCGCTGCGTGCGGACCAGCTGGGCGGGAAGGGAGTCCGTCATGCCCGGTACTCTGCCACAGCGCGCATCCCGAAGATCGCCAGCAACACCCCGGCTGCGCTCCGGTGCGTGCGCTCGTCACGACGTGCCAGGAGCATCACAGGCAGCGCATTGGCCCAAGCTCGCAGCGGCCCTGACGCCACACACGGCAAGCCCGACGGCGGGGGCATCGCAACGCATTCTCCGGTGGCCGGGCTCCATGGTCGATGGTCAGTGTTAACAATGTAGGTCTACGGTGTTGACATCGCTCTAGCTGAAGCGTTGACTGTAGGTATACAACGCGGCTCTCGGGAGAAACTTCATGATCGTAATCGTCGGGCTCGTCATCCTGGTCGCGGCAGTGATCGTCGCCGTCGCCGGCGTCCTCACCAACGGCGGGAGCGGGCACGGGTTCCCGCACGATTTCGCCGTGCTCGGCTACCACGTAACCGGCTCCACCGGCACCCTGTTCCTTTACGGCATCGTCGTAGGGGCAGTCGGCTTGTTCGGGCTCAGCCTGCTGCTGGCCGGAGCGCGCCGGACCTCCCGCCGCGGCAGCGCCGCACGACGCGGGCTCAAGCAGTCCCGGCAGGAGACCGCCACCGTCAGCCAGACTCGCGACGACCTGATCGACCAGCGCGACACCGCCCGCGCCTATACGGCTAGCCAGCTGGCCAGCGAGGCTGCTGGAGACACTGGCAGCGATCTCAGTCCAGGCAGCCACCGCCGGAGCAAGTCGGGCCTGTTCGGACGCCGGCCCGCTACCGAGCAGGCCACGGCCGAGCAGGCCACGGCCGAGCAACCGGGATCGCCGGCCGGCCAGCCCGGTCCTGACGTCCACATCCCAGCGTCAGCCCCGGCAATATCAGCCACGAACGGAAGCCGGCCTTGAGCCTCGCCAAGATGATCGCTGATTCCATTTTCCTGCGAGGCTGGCCGACTGGCTAAGACAGCCCCGTCTTGCCAGGCGGTGCACATCCGAGAGGAACTCCACAGATGTTTTTCGGCTTCGGAACGATCGTTCTCATTGTGATCATCGTGCTCATCATCATGCTCCTGCGGCGACGCTGACAAGCGCAGCTAGGCGAATGGCTTCCCCGCAAACTGCGCGTGCGCGGTGTCGGAGAGGCTGGTTGCCGACCAGACGGTGCGGCCGCGGGCCTGTGAAACACTCGGTGGCCGGCAACACTAACCCGCTTCAACCCCCGGCCCCATCCCCGGTCGGCGATGTGAATGTGAAATCACCCCCCATCGGTGGTAGGCCATGCCGCATCCACCTCGGCTGGCGGCCCTGGCCCCGCGCCTGGCCCCGCGCCTGGCCCGCCCAGGTAGCCCGCCAAGCTAAGCGTGCACCGTGTCGAAGGGCTCGTTATTGGCGATGGAATTCCCTATGCCCAAATGTCAGGAAAGGGTAGAATAGGGGTGTTGCTCCGGACCCGGCAGCTGCACACATCGTGATATTCACGGTGCCGCAGCAGGGCCCGGTTTTTTTATGTACGGAACGGTGCCGGCAAGACGGTACGGCCACGGGACAGTGAAAACGCCCGGGAGAACTTCTTCCACCGCGATCTATCCAGCATGACCGACTGCCGCGTACGTCACCTCGCTGACTAAAGGAGTCGGTAATGAGCATCATCGCCTGGATCGTTCTCGGCCTGGCCTCAGGTCTGCTCGCCAACATGCTGATCCCCGGCAAGAGATCACAGGGACTCATCCTCACCTGCTTGATCGGCATCGCCGGGGCGCTGCTCGGCGGCTGGGCCGCTACCCGGCTATTCCACACCCACACGCTGCACGGGTTCTTCAACCTCTCCACCTGGGTGACCGCCATCGTCGGCGCAGCGGTCCTGCTTCTCGCCTACCACCTGATCACATCGAGGTCCGGCCGGTCCCGCCGGTCCCGCTGGTTCGCCCACCGCTAAGACGCCAGGACCAGCACGGCCGCCGGCAGGTCAGGGGACCAGCGCGGCTGCCTGCTCGGGATCAGCCGCCGCGAGCAGCGCCCGGCCGGCGATGAGGTCGGCCGCCCGCTCCGCGATGGCGATCGTGGGCGCGTTGGTATTGCCGCGTGGCACGGCGGGCATGACCGATGCGTCCACCACGCGCAGCCCCGTCACGCCGCGTACCCGTAGCTCAGGGTCGACCACGCTGGTCAGCTTGCTGGCGGCCAGCGGCGAGTCACCGCCCATGGCGCAGCTGCCGACGGGGTGGTACAGGGTGGCGAGATTCTGCCTGATGAACTCGCGGAGCTCGGCATCGGTGCGCACGTCGGCGCCCGGCGCGAACTCGCTCGTGCAGACCTTGGCCATCGGCCGGGCAGCCGCGAACTGCCGGGCCATCTGGAGGCCTGCGACCAGCGGCTCGATATCGGCGCTGTCCGCGAGATAGCACGGGTCTATGGCCGGCTTGTGCCGGGGATCCGCGCTGCGAAGCGTGATCTTGCCGCGGCTGCGTACCGCGACGAGCGTGACAAGCAGCGAAAGGGCACGCCTCGCCGGGTCGGTGAGCCCCTGATTCTCATACGGCGCCGGCAGCGCATGCCACTGTAGGTCAGGCGCGGGCAGCGAGGGATCCGAACGGCTGAACCCGCCCGCCTCGGCCACGTTGGACTGGAGCGGGCCGTTGTGTGCCAACTGCCAGCGCAGCAGGTTGACCGGGCCGGCCTGCTCCCAGACCCCGCGGACCTTGGGCGTATGCCACATGGCCGTGACGATCGGATGATCGGAGAGGTTGGCGCCGACTCCCTGGCTGTCGACGACCACATCGATGCCCAGCTCGCGCAAGTGATCCGCCGGACCTATGCCGGACAGCATGAGCAGCTGCGGACTGTTCACGGCCCCGCCGGCGAGGATGACCTCGCTCTCCGCGCGCGCCGTCTCCTGCACTCCGCCGCGCAGGTAGTGCACCGCCGCGGCGCGGCCGTCCTCAACCACGATCTTGGTCACCAGGGCGTCTGTCCGCACAGTGAGGTTTGGCCGCGACAGTGCAGGGCGAAGGTAGGCATCCGCCGTCGAGCAGCGGCGGCCGCCGCGCTGCGTCACCTGGTAGAAACCGACACCGTCCTGCTGCGTACCGTTGAAGTCGTCGTTCTCCGCGAGACCGCACTCTCGTGCGGCGGCGACGAAGGCCTTGGTCAGGGGCGACGTGGCGCGCCCATCCTGCACCCGTAGCGGACCGCCGGCGCCGTGATAGGCGGAACTGCCGCGCGAGTTGTCCTCGGCCCTGAGAAAGTAAGGGAGCAGGTCAGCGTAGCCCCAGCCGGTGCAGCCGTAGTCGTCGCGCCAGCTGTCGTAGTCATAGCGGCTGCCCCTGATGTAGATCATCGCGTTGATCGACGATGATCCGCCGAGAGTGCGGCCCCGGGGCCAGTAGATGGACCGGCCGTCGGCCCGCATCTGCGGGACTGTGTGGAAATCCCAGTCGTAGGCGCTCTGGAAGAGCAGGTTCAGGGCCGCCGGGATGCGTATCTCCTCCGCGTCGTCCGGCGGCCCGGCCTCGAGAAGCAGGACGCTCGCGGCGGGGTTCTCCGTGAGGCGTGAGGCCAGGACGCATCCAGCGCTACCTGCACCGATGATGACATAGTCGTACACGGCAACCTCACGACCACTGTGTCCAGTTTCTTCGGCACACCCTACTCGGGCGGAGCACGCCGGTCCTGCCCCAGCCCCGCAGCGTGACCCGATCGCGCCCAAGTGGGGCGGCCGGCCTGGCCCGCCCGGCTAACCGGACCCGGTACCGTCCTTGAGCCACCCGGAGTTGACCCACACGGAGACGTGAGCGGGCTCGAGGGCACCCTGGACGGCTGTCACCAGATCGCCCTGCACGGTGTCCAGGTCAACCGTCCCGCGCAGCCGCGCGGTGAAGACGGACAGGATCGCCTCGGCGTTGTAGTGGGCCCGGTTGAACCGCCGGTCCACCGCGCGCTGGACCCGGGTGCGCAGCGGGTTGAACAGCGCCGCGGCGACCAGCGTGGAAGCCGCCACCGCCACGGGTGAAGTGAACGGGAGCACATCCGTGGCCAGGACCACCAGCGCGGCGAACACCCCGGCGAGCAGCGCCGTGACCACCGCATAGGAGATCACCCGGCTGATGATGCGGTCGATCTCGTACAGGCGGT
>PMSU01000133.1 GCA_003168255.1 Actinomycetota bacterium | reverse complement strand
CGGCTCGCGTCCCGGCCTCGGCTCGGGCCGACGTCTCGGCTCGTGCCCGGTTTCCGGCCAGCGCCTCGCGCGCCACGCCGACCAGGTCCGGATAGATGCAGACAGCCGCGACCGGCGGCACGGCGGCGTCGGCCGGGTCGGGCCTGACAGCCTTCGCGCACAGGTCGCGCACCTTGCCGGGGGTATCCGCGCCCTCCAGCGTGGTCAGGTCCACCATCCTGACCGCCATGGTGAGCGCCCAGAGCTTCGCATCCCGCTTGATGGATCTGGTGGCCAGGCTCGCCGTCCGCTCGTTGGTTGCGACCTGGTCGACGCCGGGAAGCCCGAGTAGTACCTGCCGGAGCGCGGCATCGGAAATCTCGGCGCCGACGGCCTGCGCCAGCCAGGGCCGGTGCGCGACCGCCTTGCCACTCGACTCGACCTGCACGCCCTGAGGCTACCCTCCCGGCCCGTCAGCGACAGTCCACTGTCCCAGCACGCCGGCGCCAGCACTGCGACGCACGACTGCGTCACTGGCCGCCCTGGCGATCGCGAAGCCCGGCTTGATCACGGTGTTGATGATGTGCAGCCGATGGTCGAAGGGCGCGAACGCGCTCTTCATCGCGTTGATGGTGAGCCATTCGAAGTCCGACCAGCCGTAGCCGAACGTCTGCGCCAGGGTATGGAACTCCGACGACAGGGTGACCGCGCTCATCAGCCTGTTGTCGGTGTTCACCGTCACCCGGAAGGAGAGCTGCCGCAGCAGGCCGATCGGATGCTCGGCGATCGACGGCGCGGCGCCGGTCTGGACGTTGGATGTCGGGCACAGCTCGAGCGGGATCCGCTGGTCGCGGACGTAGCTGGCCAGCCTGCCCAGCGACACGGTGCCATCGGAGGAAACGTGAATGTCGTCGACGATCCTGACCCCATGGCCCAGGCGTTCGGCTCCGCACCACTGAAGCGCCTCCCAGATGGAAGGCAGCCCGAACCCCTCCCCGGCATGGATGGTGATGTGGAAGTTCTCCCGAGCCACATACTGGAACGCGTCCAGGTGCCTGCTCGGCGGGCTGCCTGCCTCCGCACCCGCGATGTCAAACCCGACGACTCCCTCGTCACGGTGCCGCACGGCCAACTCCGCGATCTCCAGCGAACGCGCCGCCGTGCGCATGGCGGTGAGCAGCGCGTAGACGGTGATCCGGCGGCCGGCGCTGCCGCGCCTGAACCCTTCGAGCACCGCCTCGACCACCTCGTCGAGGCTCAGCCCGCCGGCCACGTGCAACTCGGGGGCAAACCTGACCTCGGCGTAGACCACGCCGTCGTCGGCAAGATCCTCGGCGCACTCCGCGGCCACCCGGATAAGCGCCTCGCGGGTTTGCATGACCGCCACGGTGTGCTGAAACGCATCCAGGTAGTACTTGAGATGCCCGCGACGGGCACCGCGGGTCAGCCAGCGTGCCACCTCGTCGGGATCGTCCGATGGCAGCTGGTCGTACCCGATCTCGTGGGCTAGCTCAACGACGGTCGACGGCCGGAGCCCCCCGTCAAGATGATCATGCAAAAGCACCTTGGGCGCGGCTCGGATCTCCTCGATGGTCTGCGGCACCTGGCCATTATCCCCCGCCGGTGATCAGGGGGCCGAATCCCCGCCGGTGATCAGGGGGCCGAATCCCCGCCGGCGATCAAGGGGCCGAGTCCCCCACAGATCAGGGGCCGAACCCCTGCCGGTGATCAGGGGCCGATGCGCTCCAGGATGAGCGACTGCGCTTCCGGCGGATGCGGCCCGATCTCGATCGCTCCCTCGAGCGACTGGAGGGCACCGGTCATGCGATCGTCGTCGTTGCTGCGAAGTTCAAGGACGGGCTGCCCGCGCGTCACCGGGTCACCGGGCTTGACGAGGCAGAACACGCCGGCCGCCGGATCGACCGGATCCTCCTTGCGGGCGCGGCCCGCGCCAAGGCGCCAGGCGGCGACCCCGACGGCCCGCGCGTCGAGCCGGTGCAGCCAGCCGGCTTCCGGCGCGAACATGGTCTCCGAATGCGCGGCGCGCGGCAGCGGCGCGTCCGGATCCCCGCCCTGCGCCGTGACCATGGCACGGAACTTGCCGAGTGCGCGGCCGTCGGCCAGTGCCGCTGCCGGGTCCGCGTCCACCCCGGCCAGCCGCAGCATCTCGACGGCGAGCGCCAGAGTCACCTCGACCAGATCCTCCGGGCCCTCGCCCTGCAACGTCGCGATGGCCTCCTCGACCTCGACAGCGTTGCCGACGGCCCGGCCCAGGGGTGCGTCCATCCTGGTCAGAAGCGCCGAGGTCCGAACGCCATGCTCGCTGCCTAGAGCCACCATGGTCCGAGCCAGCTCGCGCGCATCGACCAGCCTCCGCATGAACGCGCCGCCGCCGACCTTCACGTCAAGCACGAGCGCCGAGGTACCCTCGGCGATCTTCTTGGACATGATGGAACTCGCGATCAGCGGGATCGACTCGACGGTCCCGGTGACGTCGCGCAGCGCGTACAGCCTGCGGTCGGCCGGCGCGAGCCCGGGGCCCGCGGCACAGATGACGCAGCCGACCTGGCCCAGCACGGCGAGCATGTCGGATGGCGGCAGGGCGGCCCGCCAGCCCGGGATCGATTCCAGCTTGTCCAGGGTGCCGCCGGTGTGGCCGAGCCCGCGGCCGGAGAGCTGCGGAACGGCGGCACCGCAGCTGGCGACGAGCGGCGCGAGAATCAGCGAGACCTTGTCGCCGACTCCGCCGGTGGAGTGCTTGTCGACCGTCGGCCACGGCACCTGACTCAGGTCCAGCCGGTCACCAGAGGCGACCATGGCGGCGGTCCAGGTGCGCAGCTCGGCCTGGTCAAGCCCGTGGAAGTAGACGGCCATGAGCAGCGCGGACATCTGCTCGTCCGCGACCTGTCCGCGGGCGTAGGCGGCGATCAGCCAGCGGATCTCGTCGTCGGCCAGGCGCCGGCCATCCCGCTTGGCGAGGATGAGATCGATGACCTCAGGCATGGCCGCCGGCTTCCTCCCGCCGTGCCGCCAGGTCGCCGGTGGTGAAAGCCGACGGCAGCAGGCTGCCCAGCTCCTGCGGCCCGGCGTCGGTGTCGACCAGCAGCCCTGGACCGCCCGCCTCGAGCAGCAGCTGCCGGCATCGCCCGCACGGCAGCAGCGGCTGGCCGTCCGCCGCGACAACGCTCACCGCGACAAGCGCGGCCCGGTCGGATGGCTGATGAGGCGCGGGCTGCCCGGCGGCGGGCAGCGGCTCGGCGTCCGGCAGCGGCTCGGCGGGCAGCAGTGGCTCGTCCGGCAGTGGCTCGTCCGGCAGCGGCTCGGCGGGCAGTGGCCCGGACGCGTGCAGCGCGGACACCAGACCGCATTCGGCGCAGAGGGTGAGCCCGTAGGAGGCATTCTCGACGTTGCAGCCGACAACAACCCGGCCGCCGGTCGTCTGGCCCGCCGCGCCCACCCGCAGCTGGGAGTAGGGCGCGTACGCCCGCTGGGCTACCTGGGTGGCCATGGCCCGCAGCCCGGCCCAGTCGATCGTCACGTGCCCCATGACGGCACCTCCCGCCGGGAGGCTAGCAGTCCGCAGAAGCCGGCGCGTATAGCGCGCGCGAGCATGAAATCTGGTAACAAGTGATCAGCGTGTCTCGATTTGGCAACGGCATGGTTCAGGGCAGCGTCTAACGCTTCCCCCCGTGACATGAACGGGTCTAGCCTGCGGGCATCCCCGGCTGGTTCGGTTAGGTCGCAGGTGCCAGGCACCAAGCCGGTGACACGCGGGAAGGGTCAGCGCTGGTGCGCCCGGGACAGCCACCGGCTGCCCGACAAGAGGAGGTAACCGTGAGAGGGACCATCAAGACTGCCGCGGCGTTCACCGTCGTGGCGCTGCTGGCCGCGGCCTGCGGTAGCAATACCTCCAAGGCGGGCGGTGGCTCGTCGAACAGTCCGTCGACATCCGCGACCGGCCTGAAGGCGTGCATGGTCACCGACACGGGCGGCATCGACGACCGGTCGTTCAACTCATCGTCCTGGCAAGGAGTGCAGGAGGCGCAGGCCGCCGATCCCAGCCAGATCGCCGCCTACCCGACAGGCATCAAGTACCTACAGTCCACTACGCAGAGCAACTACGTGCCGAACATCAACGCGTTCGTCGGCGACAAATGCGGCATGATCGTCACCGTCGGCTACCTCATGGGCCCCGCGACGGAGACTGCCGCCAAGGCTCACCCCAGTCAGCACTTCGGGATCGTTGACTACAACTACACACCGGTGCTCAAGAACGTCGATGGGCTGCTCTTTGACACCGTGCAGGATGCCTTCCTCGGCGGGTACCTCGCGGCCGGCATGACCAAGACCGGCAAGGTGGCAACGTTCGGCGGCGAGGATTTCCCCACCGTGACCATCTACATGGATGGCTTCTGGGACGGCGTGCAGTACTACAACAGCCAGCACCACAAGAGCGTCAAGGTCCTCGGCTGGGACGAGCAGACCCAGAAGGGCGCCTTCACCGGCGACTTCACCAACCAGACCAAGGGCGAGACCCTGACCGGCACGTTCCTCACCGAGGGCGCCGACATTATCTTCCCGGTCGCGGGGAACGTCGGACTCGGCGCGGCGAAGGCGGTGCAGGACGCTGACAGCCAGGGTGACAACGCCAACATGGAGTGGGTGGACACCGACGGCTGCGTTAGTGCCCCGCAGTACTGCAAGTACTTCATCACCAGCGTGGAGAAGGGCATCCAGACCGCGGTCAAGAACGCGATCCTTACCTCCGTCAAGGGCACCTTCGCAGGCGGCAACTACATCGGCACGCTGGCCAACGGCGGAGTCACGCTGGCCCCGTACCACGACTTCGCGAGCAAGGTCCCGGCCGCGCTTCAGTCAGAGCTCGCCACGATCAAGACGGGTATCGAGAACGGCACCATCAAGACGCCGACCAAGAGCCCGGTGTAACCCGGCTCGCTGTGGCCCTGGACGGCGCGAGTCCGCCAGGGCCACAGTGCTGGGGAAGATATATCGGTCCGGAGAGGGAGGCGGCCGGTGAAGCTCGAGCTGCGGGGCATCACCAAGCGGTTCGGCAGCCTCACGGCAAATGATCACATCGATCTGACCGTCCTGCCCGGTCAGATCCATGCCCTGCTCGGCGAGAACGGCGCCGGCAAAACCACCCTGATGAACGTGCTCTACGGCCTCCTACAGCCCGACGAGGGCGAGTTCATCCTCGACGGCCAGCCAACTGCATTCCACTCCCCCAAGGATGCGATCAACGCCGGCATCGGCATGGTCCATCAGCACTTCATGCTCGTGCCCGTGTTCACCGTGGCGGAGAACATCACCCTCGGCGTGGAGCGCACCCACGCGCTCGGCCTGCTGGACCGGCGCAGGACCCGGCGCGACGTCCGTGAGCTCTCTGAGCGCTACGGCCTGCACGTCGACCCCGATGCCCTGGTCGAGGACATTCCGGTCGGCGTGCAACAGCGCGTTGAGATCGTCAAGGCCCTGCTCCGCGAGGCTCGCGTGCTCATCCTTGATGAGCCGACCGCGGTGCTCACCCCCGGCGAGACCGAGGACCTCTTCCGCGTCATGCGCGAGCTGAAGGCCGGCGGGACCTCGATCATCTTCATCTCGCACAAGCTCAGGGAGGTCCAGGCGATCGCCGATACGATCACGGTGCTGCGCCGCGGCAAGGTCGTCGGCGAGCGCCCGCCCACCGCGAGCGACAGCGAACTCGCCTTGCTGATGGTGGGCCGCAAGGTGGAACTGCGGGTCACCAAGGCGCCTGCCCAGCCCGGCGACGTGGTCCTTGATGTGGCCGGACTCACCGTGCCGACCGGGGACCACCTGCTGACCGACCACCCGGCCGCGGTGGACGACGTCTCATTCCAGGTCAGGGCTGGTGAGATCCTCGGCATTGCCGGGGTGCAGGGCAACGGGCAGACCGAGCTCTGCGAGGCGCTGATGGGCCTGCTGCCGTCCGTCGCCGGTTCGGTGCGCCTCAGTGGCCGGGATATCACCAGCGCGACCCCGAGGGACCGGCTGCGGGCCGGCGTGGGATACATCCCCGAGGACCGGCAGGAGGATGGGCTGGTCACCGACTTCTCGGTAGCTGACAATCTCATTCTCGACGTCTACGATCGCCCCCCGTTCGCATCCGGCCTCTCGCTCAACCTCGACGCCATCCGCAGCACCGCCGTCAAGCGGGTTGCCGACTTCGACATCCGCACCACTTCCACCTCGACACCGACAGGAACCCTGTCCGGCGGTAACCAGCAGAAGGTCATCCTGGCCCGTGAGATCGGGCGCGACGTCAAGTTGCTGGTGGCCAGCCAGCCCACCCGGGGGCTGGACGTCGGATCGATCGAGTTCGTCCACCGGCGCATCGTCGAGCAGCGTGACCAGGGCGTCGCCGTGGTCATCGTCTCGTCGGAGCTCGATGAGATCTACGCGCTGGCGGACAGGATCGCGGTGATGTACGAAGGACGGATTACCGGATTTCGGCCGCCGACGACGTCGGCCGAGGAACTCGGCCTGCTCATGGCCGGCGCCGGGACCGGGCCCGATGCCGGGACGCAAGCGGGCGCTGCGAGCGACTCGCCCGGTGAGCCGACGGAGCCAGTATGAGCGGGCCACCCGGGGAGGGCCCGGTGACGCCAGGCCCGGTGACGCCAGGCCCGGACGGCCCGCAGTCGCCAGGCCCGGGCACTCCGCAGGACGCCGGAACGCCGGCCATCGCGACTAGCGCGAGTGGCGACGCTCCCCCACCCGCATCCGGCGGCGAGGAGACCGCTCAGGATGGGCGGCAGCCGTTCGGCAGGATAATTCTTGAATCCATCGTCGAGGGCAACTCGGCGATGGTGACCACCCTCGCCATCGTGGCGGCGATCGTGGTCGGCGGCCTGCTCATCGCTTTCACCGATCCGGTGGTGCTGACCGCCTGGAGCAATTTTTCGGCCAACCCGGGCAACGCGTTCGCCCAGGCCTGGGACTCGGCAGCCGGCTCCTACTCGGCGATGTTCGAGGGAGCGATCTTCAACCCGCACACGATCGCCGCCGTATTCCAGCAGGCATCCCTTGCCTCGGCACTGCACGATGGCTACGTCAGCGCTGTTTTCAACCCGCTGTCAGAAACCGCGGTCAACGCGACGCCGCTCATCCTCGCCGGACTGGCGGTTGCCCTTGCCTTCCGGGCCGGGCTGTTCAACATCGGCGCCACCTCGCAGTGGATCGGCGGCGCCATGCTCGCCACCTGGCTGGGCTTCGGGGTCAGCTTGCCGCCGTTCATCCACTGCGTCGTCTGCGTGATCGGCGGTTTCGTGGGGGGCGCCGTCATCGGCTGGGTGGTCGGCGTGCTCAAGGCACGGACAGGCGCGCACGAAGTCATCGTCACGATCATGCTCAACTACGTGATGGAGTACCTGCTCTCCTACCTACTGGGCACCAGCGCCCTGGGAAAGCCCGGCAGCAACGACCTGATCAGCCCGAACATCGCCGGAAGCGCGGTGCTGCCGCACATCGCCGGGCCGAGCCTGCGGATCAACGCGGGATTCCTCGTCGCGCTGGCGGCCGCCGTCGGCGTGTGGTGGCTGCTGTCGCGGAGCACGCTGGGCTTCGAGTTCCGCACCGTCGGCGCGAATCCCAGCGCGGCGCGGGCCGCAGGGATGAGCGTCGAGCGGACGTGGATACTCGTTTTTCTCATCGCCGGCGGACTGGCCGGGCTGTCGGGCGCCGCCGTCGTCCAGGGCACCGACCACTTCCTGACCTTCCAGAGCTACGGCACCTACGGGATCGACGCCATTACCGTGGCCTTGCTCGGACGGGCTAGGCCGCTGGGCACCGTGCTGGCGGCGCTGCTGTACGGCGGCCTGTATGCCGGTGGCGTTCAGATGCAGGCCGTCACCCAGACTCCGGCCAGCATGACCGAAGTGATCCAGGCGCTCATCGTGCTGTTCGTCGCGGCCCCCGCCTTCGTCCGGGCCCTGTTCAGGCTGCGCGGGGCGAAGGCAGGCGGCGAAGGCCAGACGCTGGCCAAGGGGTGGAGCGGATGACCGCCGTGGCCAGCGTTATCCGCGCACCGCGGACGGTGAACCGCAGGCTGCTGACCGCGGCCGCCTTCGCGGTGCTCGGGCTGGTGGACGTGTTCGTCTTCGGGCACCTCGCGCACGCGGGCGACGCGACCTTCGGGCTGTCGCTGCCCGGCGCCGCGGTGACGGTGCCGAGCCTGCATGTGCCGGCCGCGCCGGTCGCCTATGCGCTCGGTGCCGCGTCGATCGTGCTGGCCATTGGCCGGGCGGCGGTCGAGCTGGGCCAGCGGGTCAGGCGAGTGACCATCGCCGCCGTCCTGCTCTTCTTCGTTGTCGCCCTGCTGTGCTGGGCCGATGCGGGAAATGCCATCCCGCTGAACCTGGTCAACCTGCTGGCGGTCGCGCTGTCCAGCTCGATACCGATCATCCTCGGCGCCATGGCCGGCTGCCTGTGCGAGCGATCCGGCGTGATCAACATCGCGATCGAAGGACAGCTTCTGTTCGGTGCGTTCGGCGCGGCTGTGGTGGCGAGCGCGTTCGGCGGGCTATGGCTCGGCCTGGTCACCGGGTCGCTGGCCGGCGGCCTGATCGCCGTGCTGCTTGCCGTGTTCGCGATCCGCTACATGGTCGACCAGATCATCCTCGGCGTGGTGCTCAACGTCTTCGCCCTGGGACTCACCGACTTCCTCTTCGACCGGGTGCTCACTCCTTACCAGAACCGGCTCAACTCCCCGGCCACGTTCGCCAGCGTGAAGATCCCCGGACTCGGCGACATCCCGATCATCGGGCCGATCTTCTTCGACTCGACGATCTTCCTGTACATCACCTATGCGGTGGTCATCCTGGTCCAGGTCGGGCTGTTCAGGACCCGCTGGGGGCTGCGGGTACGGGCGGTCGGCGAGCATCCGACGGCAGCGGACACGGTCGGCATCCGGGTGCTCGGCATCCGGTACCGCCAAGTCATCCTGGGCGGCCTGGTCGCGGGCATCGGCGGCGCTTACCTCACGATCGGAAGCGTCGGCTCGTTCGGCGAGGACATGTCCTCGGGACTGGGTTACATCGCCCTGGCCGCCTTGATCTTCGGGCGCTGGGATCCGCTGGGCGCGCTGGGTGCGGCGCTGATCTTTGGCTTCGCTACCTCGCTGGAGCAGATCCTGTCGACGCTCGGCACCGCGCTGCCCTCCAACATCCTGCTGATGGCTCCCTACGTGGTGACGATCGTCGCCGTCGCCAGCCGAGGCGGCAAGATCCGGCCGCCGAAGGCTGACGGGAAACCGTACGTCAAGGCATGAGCGGCTCACCAGACCCGTTCGCAGCGGCGGCGGCAAGCGCGCAGGCGCTCGCCCGGCGGACCGGCCTGCGCAGCCATGACGCCGCCGTGGTCCTCGGCTCCGGCTGGGCCTCCGCCGCCGCGGCGATCGGGCCCTGTCTGGCGGAGGTACCGCTGGCAGAGCTTGGCGGTTTCCCGCCGCCCACCGTGGCAGGCCATGCCGGACTGGTCCGCTCGGTACAGGCCGGGCAGGCGCGGGTGCTCGTGTTTCTGGGCCGTGCGCATCTGTACGAGGGGCATTCGCCGGCCACGGTTGTGCACGGCGTGCGCACGGCGATCGCCGCGGGCTGCCGGGTGATCGTGCTGACCAACGCGGCCGGCGGGATCGGCGGCTATCGGGTCGGGCAGCCCGTCATCATCCACGATCACCTGAACCTCACCGGCCGCTCGCCGCTGGCCGGGCCGCCGCCGCCCGACGGGTACCCGGCGAGGTTCGCCGACCTCACCGAGGTGTACTCGGCTCGGCTGCGCCGCCTGGCACTCAAAGCCGACCCCGACCTGCCCGAAGGCATCTACGCCGGACTGCCTGGACCGCACTACGAGACGCCGGCCGAGGTCCGCATGCTCCGCGGCCTCGGCGCCGACCTGGTGGGAATGTCAACGGTCCTTGAGGCGATAGCCGCCCGTCACCTGGGCGCCGAGGTGCTGGGCCTGTCGCTCGTCACCAACCCCGCGGCCGGCCTGGGCGGCCGGGAACTCAATCACGCCGAAGTGGTCGCCGCGGGGAAGGCGGCCGCGGACCGGATGGGCGCGCTGCTCGCCGCGATCCTGCCCCGGGCCTGCTGACGTGGGTTCCGCTGGCGGTGACGACACCAAGATTTCGGCCGAACGGTACGGGGCGATCCCGGCTGGTCTGCGGTCAAGGGTCGAGGCGTGGATCGCGGACGATCCGGATCCCGGTGACCAGGCCGAGCTGGCCGCCCTGCTGGCAGACGGCAGCGGCGAGGCCGTGGCCGGGCTGGCTGACAGGTTCGGCGCGCGGCTGGAGTTTGGCACCGCGGGGTTGCGCGGCGCGGTGGCGGCCGGCCCGAACCGGATGAACCGGGCGGTCGTCCGTGCCGCCACCGCCGCGCTGGCCGGCTGGCTGCGTTCGGGTGAGCCCGGTTCGGCGAGCGCGGGGGTGGTCGTCGGGTGTGATGCCCGGCACGGATCGGCGCAGTTCGCCGACGAGGCGGCGCGGGTGCTTGCCGGGGCGGGTTTCCGCGTTCACCTGCTGCCGCGGCCGTGCCCGACGCCGCTGCTCGCGTTCTCGGTCAGGCAGCTGTCCGCCGCCGCCGGAGTCATGATCACCGCCAGTCATAATCCTGCGGCCGACAACGGCTACAAGCTGTACCTCGCCGACGGGGCGCAGATCGTGCCGCCTGCCGACGCCGAGATCGAGGCCGCGATCCTCGCGCTCGGCCCGTTGCGTGAGATCCCCGCCGGGTCCCTCGATGACCCGCTCGTAACCCGGCTCGGCACGGAGGTTGCCGATGCCTATCTGGCTGCGATCACGGCGCTGTCCCGCGGGATCTCGCTGGGCGGGACCTCTCCTGGCGGTCTCCCGCTGGGCGGTGCTTCCCCGGTCGGCGCTTCCCCGGGTGGCGCTGCGCCGCTGCGGGTTGTCTATACCGCAATGCACGGCGTGGCCGGCCGGCTGATGCTCGAGGCCATCGCGCGGGCAGGCTTCGCCGCCCCGCATGTGGTCGCCGCCCAGGCGGATCCCGACCCCGACTTCCCGACGGTCGCCTTTCCCAACCCGGAGGAACCCGGCGCCCTTGACCTTGCGCTGGACGAGGCCCGGGGGCTCGGCGCCGACCTGGTGCTGGCCAGCGATCCCGACGGCGACCGGCTCGGCGTCGCGGTGCCCGATCCGGCGGCCGACGGCGGCTGGAGACGGCTGACCGGCGACCAGCTTGGCGCGCTGCTCGGCGCCTACCTGCTGGACCGGACCGCCGCGCAGCCCGATCCGGCTGACCGCCTCGTGGTGGCCACGATCGTCTCCTCGACGATGCTGTCGAAGATCGCTTCCGCGGCAGCCGCGCGCTACGCCGAGACGCTCACCGGCTTCAAGTGGATCGTCAGGGGCGGCCAGTACCTGCCGGGCAGCCGCTTCCTGTTCGGCTACGAGGAGGCGCTCGGCTACGCGGTCGGCGGCGTGGTCCGCGACAAGGACGGCATGGGCGCCGCCCTCGCCGTGCTCGGCCTCGCGACGCGCGAGCGGCTGGCCGGGCGCACGCTGCTCGATGCCTACGACGAACTCGAGAGGGCACATGGCGTGCACCTGACCGCGCAGCTCACGCTGCGCACCAGGTCGCCGGGAGACGTCATGACGGTCTTGCGCGCCGCTCCCCCGGCCGCACTGGCCGGCCTGCCGGTGACCTCGGCTGAGGATCTGGCCGCCGGAGGGCTGGGCCTGCCGCCGTCCGATGTGCTCGTCTACCGGCTAGCCGGGGCCAGGGTGGTCATCCGGCCCAGCGGAACAGAGCCCAAGCTCAAGGTCTACTTCGAGATCGTCCAGCCTGCGACCGGCGATCTGGCCGCCGCCCGGCAGGCCGCCGCAGGCCGGCTGGACCCGCTGCGCGCCGCTGTCCAGGAACTGCTAGCACCGTCCTAGCGGCTCACGACGGCCTTCCGGCGCTTGCCAGCAGCTCATCGAGGGCGCGGGCGGAACCTAGCGACGTGTCCACGGCAAGCCACTGCGGCGGTTCCCTGCCGGCGCGGCCACGTCGCCATGGGGCTAGCCCCATGACCAACAGGGGGGCTAGCCGCATTCCGCCGGCCTGCCCGGCGTCCATACCTTGTCCCCAGGGATGGGAACCGATGGAGGCGCCATGGGCACGGACAGCCGGGATGAGATCGCCGCTTCGGTCGGCGCACTTGGGGACCTTGGCCCCGGGTTCGACCAGGCGCTGGCCGAGGGTCTGGTGGAACGCATCGGGGTGGAGATCGACAAGCGGATCACGGCCGAGGTCGACAGCCGCGTTTCGGCGGAGGTCGACAGCCGCATCGTGACGCAACTGGACAGGTATGCGGGCTGTCGGCATCTGCGCCGCCGTGCCAGGCGCGTGATGCGCGCCGAGCGCGCGTTGCGCGCCGACCGCTCCGGGCGGACGTCCATCATGCTGGCCCTCGGGTCGATGCTGGTCGCCCTGTCGGTCACTGCGATCGTGCTCAAGTCGGCGCCGGGCGCGGGTTCCGTCATCCTCGTGGCGCTGATCTGGATCATCGTCGGGATCATCAACGTGGTCTACACCCACAGACCGCAGTAGCAGCCTCGCCCACCGGATATCTGCGCTCAGGCCCACCCGATACCATCGGCATCGCCATGACGGGCGGGCCCGGCGGCACCCGCCCCCCAGGTATCCACCGAGAGGACCGGGATGACGACGGGCGCGAGTTTCCATCCAACTGGCACGATGGTGGCGCTGGCCACCCCGGTGCACGCGGACGGAACCCTCGATGAGGGCGGGCTCGAGCGGCTCGTCCACCGGGTAATTTCCGGCGGGGTCGACGGCATCAGCCCGGTCGGCTCTACCGGCGAGGGTGCCCTGCTCACCCGTGCGCAGCGGCACGCCGTGTGCCGGCGGGTACGCGAGCTTGCGCCGCCGGGCATGCCGGTGATTGCGGGCCTCCCCCTGGTCACGCTCCGGGAAGGCGCCGCCGAGCTCGATGCGCTCGCCGCGGCGGGGGCCACCGCCGCGCTCGTCGCGATGCCGTCCTACTATCCGCTGTCCGACGACAGCGTGCTGCGGGGCTACGAGACCCTTGCCGACCACTCGCCCATTCCCCTGCTGCTCTACAACATCCCCGTCTACACCAAGGTGGTGATCGCGCCCGAGGTGGTGGGCAGGCTGGCCGCCCATCCGTCGGTGGCCGGGATCAAGGACTCCAGCCGGGACATGCAGTACCAGGCACAGGTCATCTATGCCACCGCAGGCGCCGACTTCAGCGTGCTCACCGGCACCGACACGCTCCTTGTCGCGAGCTTCACGCTCGGCGCGGCCGGCACCATCGCGGCCAGCGCGAATCTGGTGCCTGAGCTGCTTACCCGCGTGTACCGAGCCTTCGCCGAGGGCCAGGTATCCGAGGCGCTGAGCCTCCAGCAGCGGCTGACCCGGATCGTCACTGCCTGCCGGTGCGGCTATGCCCCGGCAGGGTGGAAGGCCGCGCTCGAGATCGCCGGCGTGTGCGCGGCACACCCGGTCCCGCCCGGGACCGCGCTGTCCGCCGACGAACGCACCGGGCTGGCGGCGCAGCTGGCCGCGGAAGGACTCACCGCCGGGCAGGCAGGCGCGGCTGAGGCCGGCCCGCCCGGGGCTGCCGGATGACCGGAAGCGCCGGGCCCGTTCCCGTCACCCGGCCGGCGTTTCTCGCCGAGAGCCCGGTGTGGGATGCCAGCAGTCAGTCGCTGCTCTGGGTGGACATCATGGCCGGCGACGTGCACCGGCTCGACCCCAGCACCGGCGAGGACAGCGTGACGCGGGTCAGCGTCCCGGTAGGCGCCGTGGCAC
Organism: Actinomycetota bacterium; assembly: GCA_003168255.1. GTDB lineage: Bacteria > Actinomycetota > Actinomycetes > Streptosporangiales > Streptosporangiaceae > PALSA-505. The sequence goes on along the minus strand of PMSU01000133.1, from coordinate 23,904 downwards.
CGCGGCAAGCCGGCGGGCTGATTCTCGCCGCGGCGCTGGGCTTCGCCACCCTGGATGAGCGGACCGGCGTGCTCGACTGGATCTGGACCGGCGGCCGCGGCGACAGGATGAACGACGGCAAGTGCGACCCGGCAGGCCGGTTCCTGGCCGGCACGCTCACCTACGCGCGCGATCCCGGCGCGTGCGCGCTGTACCGGCTGGACCCCGGCGGCGGCCCGGGCGGCGGCCCGGGCGGGCACCTGGCTGCGCGGGTGAGCACGCTGCTCGACGGCGTGACGCTGTCCAACGGCCTCGGCTGGAATCCCGCCGGTGACCTGCTCTATTTCGCGGACACCGAGCTGGAACGGGTGGACGTGCTGCGCTATGACCCCGCTACCGGCGCGGTCAGCGACCGCCGCGTCTTCGCGGACCTGCACGACGTACCCGGCAGGCCCGACGGCCTGACCGTGGACAGTGAGGGAGCGGTGTGGATCGCCATGTCACGCGGCGGTGCGGTCCGCAGGTACACCGCCGGCGGAAGGCTCGACCACGTGATCGGGTTTCCGGTGCGGCTCGTCACCAGCGTGACGTTCGGCGGCGCCGAGCTCGGCGACCTGTACGTGACCACGTCGCGAGAGGGACTCGGCGAGAGCGACCTGGCGGGTCAGCCGCTTGCCGGGTCGGTCTTCCTGGTCGGCGAGACCAGCTTCCGCGGCCTGCCGGCGAACACCTTCGCGGGATGACAGGCGCCGCCGCGCTGGCGGCCCGCCGCCACTTTGACCCGCCGCCCAGCGTGGCTCACCGGCGCGGCACTCACACCTCGGCACCGTGCGCGGAGACCGCTGGCGTGCCTGGTCCCTCGGCCGTCTGCGCGCTCGCCAGGGAGCGAGAGATCTCCACACAGCCGACAGCGATCAGCAGGACGGCCACGATCTCGGCCGCGAGCCAGACGCCGGTTCGCAGGTTCTCGCCGAACACGCTCACCCCGTAGGCGACGCTGATCAGGGCGTCGCCCAGGGTAAGCGGCGGCTGTGCGGCGACAAGGGAACCGGCCTGGAGGCTGTTCTGCAAGAGGAACAAGGCCCCGACACCGGCCACGGCGGTGCCGTACAACTCCCAGGAGCTAAAGAACGGCACGACTCCACGGGCCAGGGCGGCCATCGCGCCCTTCATCAGCGTGGCGGTCAGCGCGTATCCGCACGCCGCTGCCAGCGCGAACGCTGCGGCCCGCGCATTCCCGTTCAGCCGGACGCCCGCGACGATCAGCACTGCCTCGAAGCAGCCGGTCACGACCAGGGTCACCACCCACACGTGCGCCGGAGCGTGCGCGGCCCCGCCGGACGGCGCGGCGGCGGCCAGGCCCGCCCCCAGGCTGACCGTTACCAGGACCACGGCCCACCATGTCAGGCGCGGCAGCCGGCGCCGGGAAAGCCTGCTGGCCAGCAGCAGGGTGAACGGCAGCTCGATGATGAAAATCGGCTGCACCAGGGCGACCGGACCGGTCGCCAGCGCTGTAGCCTGGCACACCGCCGCGACGATAATCAGCGCGATACCGACCAGCCACACCTTGCGCCTGATCAGGTAGCCGAACAACGACAGGTGCAGCGCCTTCGACTGCGGCGCGTCCCTGGCGGCGCGCCGCTGGAACACGGAGGCCGATCCGTTGGCCAGCGCGGTCAGCAGGGCAAACACGACCGAGAGCACCGCGGCATCCTACTCGTGTCAGGCCCGGGCCGCTCCGCCAGCCGCGGTTATCGCGGTATCACAGATCCGTTTCCGCGGATGCAGCCAGGGCGTCGTCGCGTGATGGCAAGACCCGGGCCCTGCCCGCGAGCCACCCGGCGGCAAGCTCGGCCGCGCACATGACGAGCAGCAGGTCGACGGGGACGCCCCAGCCGCCGGTCTCCGCGTGCAGCAGTCCCACCGCGAGCGGGCCCGCGGTCGATAGCAGGTAGCCGCCGCCCTGCGCGAGCGCGGACAGGGAGGCGGCGGCCACCGGGTCGGGTGCCCGCGCCATGGTGAAGAAGATCGCCAGGCCCAGCGAGGAGCCCTGGCTCAGGCCGAGCAGGAGTATCCACGCCCATACGCTGCCGAGCGGCCCGTACAGTGCTCCCGCGATTCCCGCCGCTGTGGCGATGACGGTGGGCACCACCAGCAGGCGCTGGGCAGTCATCCGATGGGCGAGCACCGGGATGAGCATGCACGTTACGACATTGCCGAGGTTCATCAGCGCGAGCAGGTCACCGGCGTGCGCGGCACTCGCGCCGCGGTCACGAAGCAGGGTGGGCAGCCAGGACAGCGTCGCGTAATACGACAGGCTCTGTAGGCCCATGAAGGCGGTGACCTGCCAGGCCAGCGCGTGCCGGGCGACCTGAAGCCGGCCCGGAACGGGCCGCGTGTGCGGCCGGCCCGGAACGGGCCGCGTGTCCGGCCGGACGGCAACAGGCAGATCGCCGGCCCTGGCCATCGCGGCTGGGCGGTAGCGCCACTGCGGCAGCCAGGCTACGACGGCTATCGCGGCAGGCACCGCCCACAGCCACAGCGAGAATCGCACCGGCCCGCCGAGCCAGGCGGCATGCGCCGTGTCGCGGAATGCGGGCACGGCCAGCAGCGAGCCGAATACAGCGCCGACAGCCAGGCTCAGCAGGTAGATTCCGATCAGCAGCCCGGCCCTGCTCGGCTGGCGCCGCTTGATCATGCTGGGCAGCAGGACGTTCATCAGCGCGATCGCGCCCGAGGCGAGCACCGTTCCCGGGTAGAGCAGGACGCCGGGCAGCGCGCCGCGCAAGACCAGCCCGACGGCCACCAGGCTAAGCGAGGCGAGCAGCACCCGCTCCTCCCCAAACCTGCGGCTCAGCGGCGCCGCCACGCCGGAGAACAGGCCGAAGCACAGCACCGGGATGGTGGCCAGAACGGTCACCGCTGCCGTGGACAAGCGGAGCCGGGAGGCTAGCTCGGGGAAGATCGGAGGCAGGCTGGTGATCGCGGCCCGCAGGTTGAGCGCGAGGATCGCGATGCCGATCACGAAAAGGGCGCCGCCCGCCCGGCGCGCGGCATCGCGACCATTGCGGTGACGCAGCACGTAACGCATGATGCCACGCTGACGCGGGTGAGTCGCGGGGTTAGGTCATGGGCCCAGCGCTTGGCGGCACCGCGATGCCGCCGGCCGGATCAGTTCCTTGCCAGCAGCGTCCGCAGCACGAACTGCATGATCCCGCCGTGCCTGAAGTACTCGGCCTCGCCTGGCGTGTCGATCCTGACCACCGCGCGGAACTCGCGCTCGCCGGAACCCTCATCGGCGTGCGCCACCACCGTTACCTCATCCGGCACGGGTCCCGAGCTCATCGCCTCGATCCCGAGCACGTCGAACACCTCGTGCCCGGTCAGGCCGAGCGATGCGGCGGACTCACCCGGGCGGAACTCCAGCGGCAGCACGCCCATGCCAATCAGATTGGACCGGTGGATGCGCTCGAACGACTGCACCAGCACGGCGCGGACACCCAGCAGCGCGGTGCCCTTGGCCGCCCAGTCCCGTGACGAGCCGGAGCCGTATTCCTTGCCGCCGAGGACGACCAGCGGCGTGCCTTCGGCTAGATACTGCCGCGACGCTTCGTAGATGCTCATCTGCTCGGCCGACGGCAGCTTCACGGTGACCCCGCCCTCGGTGCCAGGCGCCAGCAAGTTCCGCAGCCGGATATTGCCGAACGTGCCCCTGATCATCACCTCGTGATTGCCGCGCCGCGACCCGAAGGAGTTGAAGTCGCGCCGCGCCACCCCGTGGGCGAGCAGGTACTCGCCGGCCGGCCCGTCCGGCCTGATCGCGCCGGCCGGCGAGATGTGGTCGGTGGTCACCGAGTCGCCGAGCACGGCAAGCACCCGGGCGCCGTGGATGTCGTGCAGCGGCTCGGGCGAAGCGGGCATCTCCTCGAAATACGGAGGCAGCCGAACGTAGGTGGAGTCGGGGTCCCACTCGAAGGTGTCACCGGACGGGACCGGCAGTGACCGCCACCTGTCGTCTCCCTCGAAGACATCGGCGTAGCCGCGGGTGAACATCTCGGCGGCCAGCGCAGTTTGCACGATCTCGGAAATCTCGTGGGCGGAGGGCCAGATGTCCGCCAGATACACCGGGCTTCCGTCGGCGCCGGCGCCAAGTGGCTCGGTGGTCAGGTTGATGTCCATCGTCCCGGCCAGCGCATAAGCCACCACCAGCGGCGGCGAGGCCAGGTAGTTCATCTTGACGTCCGGGTTGATCCTGCCCTCGAAGTTCCGGTTGCCGGACAGCACCGAGACGACGGCCAGGTCGCTGTCGGCGACCGCGGCGCTGATCGCCTCGGGCAGCGGCCCCGAGTTGCCGATGCAGGTGGTACAGCCGTAGCCGACCAAGTTGAAGCCGAGCTTCTCCAGGTAGGGCAGCAGGCCGGAGCGCTCGTAGTAGTCCATGACCACCTTGGAACCGGGCGCTAGCGTGGTCTTCACCCAGGGCTTGCTGGCCAGCCCGGCTTCCACCGCCTTCTTGGCTACCAGCGCGGCCCCGATCATGACCGACGGGTTGGAGGTGTTGGTGCAGGAAGTGATCGCGGCGATCACTACCGAGCCGTGGTCCACCGTGGTCTGGGTTCCGTCATCGAGGGTCACCGGCACCGGCGACGAGGGGCGGCCGCCGTCCGGCGCGCTGGCCACTGGATCGGAGGCCGGGAAGGTGTCCGCGATCCCGTTGTCGAGATCCGGCGAGTGCACGAAGGAGCCGAGCGCCTCGCGGAACGACGTCTTGGCGTCGGTGAGCGCCACCCGGTCCTGCGGCCGCTTCGGGCCTGCCAGCGAGGGAACCACGGTGGAAAGGTCGAGCGCAAGCTCTTCGGAGTACCTTGCGGTGGTCCCGGGCGTGTGCCAGAGGCCCTGCTCCTTGGCGTAGGCCTCGACCAGCGCGACCTGCTGCGCGGACCGGCCGGTAAGCCGCAGGTAGCTGAGGGTCAGGTCATCGATCGGGAAGATCGCGCAGGTGGACCCGAACTCGGGGCTCATGTTCCCGATCGTCGCCCGGTTGGCGACCGGCACGGCGGCTACTCCCTCGCCGTGGAACTCAACGAACTTGCTGACCACGCCGTGGCGGCGGAGCAGTTCGGTGATGTGCAGCACTAGGTCGGTCGCCGTCGCACCGTCAGGCAGCTCACCGGTCAGCCGGAACCCGATCACGCGCGGGATCAGCATGGAGATGGGCTGGCCGAGCATGGCCGCCTCGGCCTCGATGCCACCTACTCCCCAGCCGAGCACGCCGAGCCCGTTCTGCATGGTGGTGTGCGAGTCCGTGCCCACGCAGGTATCGGGATAGGCGAGGTCGCCGGAGGTCATGACAACCCGGGCCAGGTGCTCGATGTTGACCTGATGGACGATGCCGGTGCCCGGCGGCACTACCCGCAGGCCGTCGAACGCCTCCTGGCCCCAGCGCAGGAAGCCGAACCGCTCGGAGTTCCGCTGGAACTCCAGGTCGACATTCCGCTGGAACGCGTCGGCGCGGCCGAATACGTCCGCCACCACCGAGTGATCGATGACGAGCTCGGCCGGGACGAGCGGGTTGATCATGGCGGGGTCGCCGCCCAGGGCGCGCATGGCCTCCCGCATGGTGGCCAGGTCCACGACAGCCGGAACGCCGGTCAGGTCCTGGAGGAGCACGCGCGCCGGGGTGAACTGGATCTCCGTGCTGGGCTCGCCCTTGGGATCCCAGCCCGCCAGCGCGCGCACGTGGTCGGCGGTGATGTTTACCCCGTCCTCGTTGCGCAGCAGGTTCTCGAGCAGGATCTTCAGGCTGAACGGCAGCGTCTGCGCGTCGTCAACCGCGTCCAGCCGGTGTATCTGGTACGCCGTGTCGCCCGCCCGCAGCGTTGCCCGGCTGCCGAAGCTGTCCGCGATCATCCGCACCGACCTCCTCCTTGATCCACGATGCCCTGCTGGCATCCTGCCGCATGCGGCAGCCACCAGGGTCGCGGGGTATGCCGAACGGCTGCCGCCCAGGAGCCCTCGGCCACCGGCAGCATCGATCAGTATCTCGATATCAAGCTATCTACGGCACCACCGTACCCGGGATTTATCTTGACGCCAAGCTATCTCCGATACCATCGCCGCCCGGGTTCGGGGATCCGGGCGGGGCGTCAGAGGTTGCCGCGGCGCTCTTGTTCGCGCTCGATCGACTCGAACAGTGCCTTGAAGTTGCCCTTGCCGAATCCCAGCGACCCGTGCCGCTCGATCAGCTCGAAGAACAAGGTCGGCCGGTCGCCCAGCGGTGCGGTGAAGATCTGTAGCAGGTAGCCGTCCTCGTCCCTGTCCACCAGGATTCCGCGCGACCGCAGTTCCTGCACCGGAACCCTGACCTGGCCGATCCTGGCGCGAAGCGCGGGGTCGGTGTAATAGGTATCGGGGGCGGCGAGGAAGGGCACGCCGCGCGCGCGCAGCACATCCACCGCGCCCAAGATGTCGCCGGTGGCCAGCGCGATGTGCTGCACGCCCGGCCCGCCGTAGAACTCGAGGAACTCGTCGATCTGCGACTTGCGCTTGCCGATTGCCGGCTCGTTGAGCGGAAACTTCACCCGGTGGTTGCCGTTGGCGACGACCTTGGACATCAGCGCCGAGTAGTCGGTGGCGATGTCGTCACCGATGAATTCCGCCATGTTGGTGAAACCCATGACGTCGTTGTAGAAGGCGACCCAGTCGTCCATCTTGCCCAGCTCGACGTTGCCGACGGTGTGGTCGACCGCCTGGAACAGCCGCCTCGGCTCACCCGCTGCCCGCGTCACGGCCGTCGCCGCGGTCGCGTATCCGGGCAGGTAGGGCCCGTGGTAGCGGGTCCGGTCGATGAGCGTGTGCCTGGTGTCGCCGTAGGCCGCGATCGCGGCGAACCGCACCGTCCCATGCTCGTCGGACTCGTCGTAGGGCTCGGCGAGCACCGTCGCGCCCTGCCGGCGCGCGTACTGCACGCACTTGTCCACGTCGGGCACCGACAGCGGCAGGTCCACGACGCCGTCACCGTGCGCGCGGTGGTGATCGAGCATCCAGCTGCCGGCGCGCACTCCCCCGTTGATCACGAACCGCGCGGATCCGGACTTGAGCACGTAGGACTTGAACCCGGGGTTGCCGGTCTCCGGACCGCGATAGGCGACGAGGTCCATCCCAAAGACCGCCTGATAGTAGTGCGCGGTCTGGGTCGCGTTCCCGGTCACGAAGACCACCGCGTCCAGGGCGGTGACCGGGAAGGGATCCGCCGACTGGTCGTAATCCACCAGCCCGACAAGCTCCTCCAGCTGGCCCGGCGCCAGGCCGGCCGCCGCCTCGTCAGCCGTCAGCTCGGCAGGGGTGAGGGTATCGATGTGTGGTGCGTGCGTGTCGGCCGTCATGCCAAAGCCCTCTCATCGCAATGCAACCTGTAGCACAAATCTTCGCTATCAGGGTGTCAGTGCGCAACCGGCACCGTTCGGCATAATCATTTTGTATAGCCCTTAGGCGGTTGCCCTGGAAGATTTGGTCAATCTGGATACCGAACGGAGCAGGCCGGCCCGATCGCTCGGTGGCTCAGACCGTGCGATGGGTGATCGGCGCCCGGCCCGCGGGCTGGTGAGGCGACGGGCGCGGGGTGACCTGCGGCACATCGCGCTCTACCGGCTTGTCCTCCAGCAACAGCTCCTCGCCGTGGTGCGACAGCGGCAGCGGATCGCCGTCGAGCAGCTCATAGCGCACCCGGTGGTGCGAGATGGCGATGCAGAGCCTGCGACCGCGGTAGCGGAGCCGGAAGGTCAGCCGGGAGATGCCGGTCGGCAGCCGCGGGCTGAACGCCAGCGTGCCGCCCTCGGTGCGCATCCCGCCGAAGCCGGAGACGAGCGCGGTCCACGCGCCCGCGAGCGAGGCCATGTGCAGCCCGTCGCGGGTGTTGTGCTGCACGTCGTGCAGGTCCATCAGCGCGGCCTCGGCGAGGTAGTCGTGCGCGAGCTCCAGATGGCCGACCTCGGCGGCGATCACCGCCTGGGTGCAGGCGGACAGCGAGGAGTCACGCACGGTCAGCGCCTCGTAGTAGGCGAAGTTGCGGGCCTTCTGCTCGGGGGTGAAGGCATCGCCGCGCAGGTGCATCGCGAGCACCAGGTCGGCCTGCTTGATGACCTGCGTCCGGTACAGCTCGAAGTACGGATAGTGCAGCAGCAGCGGGTAACCTTCCGGCGGCGTGCCCTCGAAGTCCCAGCGTGCGTGGTCGGTGAAGCCCTCATGCTGAGGATGCACGCCGAGGCGCTCGTCGAACGGGATCACCATGGCGGCGGCCGCGTCCCGCCACGCCGCCGCTTCCTCGGTCGTGACGCCGAGCGCGCCCGCTTCATCCATGTACTTGCCCGCGACGTCCGCGGCGGCGACCAGGTTCTGCTGCGCCATCAGGTTCGTGTAGATGTTGTTGTCCACGATGGCGCTGTACTCGTCGGGCCCCGTCACGCCGTCGATACGGAACTTGCCGTCCGCGTCGTGGTGGCCGAGATTGCGCCACAGCCGCGCGGTCTCCACGAGCATCTCCAGGCCATAGTCGCGCTCGAACTCGGTGTCCTGCGTCGCGTCCAGGTAGCGGAGGACGGCGTCGGCTATGTCGGCGTTGATGTGAAACGCGGCCGTGCCGGCCGGCCAGTACGCCGAGCACTCCTGGCCCCTGATGGTCCGCCACGGGAAGGCCGCGCCGGCCAGGCCCAGGTCGATCGCGTGCTTGCGGGCCTCGGGCAGCAGCAGGTGCCGCCAGCGGAGCGCGTCGGCGACCGCGTCAGGGTGGGTGTAGGTCAGGACCGGCAGCACGAACGTCTCGGTGTCCCAGAACGTGTGCCCGTCGTAGCCGGGCCCGGTCAGCCCCTTGGCCGCGATCGGCCTGTGCTCGGCCCGCGCGCCGGCCTGGAGGATGTGGAACAGGCCGAACCGCACCGCCTGCTGGATCTCCGGGTCACCCTCCACCGCGACGTCCGCGCCCGCCCAGAACTCGTCGAGGTAGCCGCGCTGCTCGGCCAGCAGGCCCTCCCACCCGGTCAGCCGGGCCAGCGCGAGCGCACCTACCACCTGGGCGTGCAGCGCCGGCCGGGAGCGCTGGCTGGACCAGCCGTAACCGATGTACTTCACGACCTCCAGCCGCTCCCCCGGCGCCAGCAAGGCCGCCACGGTGCACCTGCCGAGGTCGGGGATGGCCTCGGTGTTCACTGACATCTTCGCCGGGCCTATCACCTCGTGCGCCATCCCGGCAGCGAGCATCAGCCCGCTCGCCTTCGTCCGGTGCACCAGGATCACCCGCTGCTGGTCATCATTAGCGGCGACATGCTCCTCGCTGACCAGCGGCGACTCAAGCACCGCGGCGACACGCGGGTCCTTGCCCATGTCAGGCAGCGCCTCGTTGGCGACGAGCTCGGACTGTAGGACGAGCCGCAACGGCTCGCCGACCGGCTCGACGGTGTAGCGGATCCCCGCGAGCGCCCGCTGGGACAGTGAGACAAACCGCACCGAGGTGACCTTTACCCGGCTGCCGGCCGGCGAGCTCCACTCCACCTCGCGGGTCAGCGTCCCGGCGCGCAGGTCGAGCCTGCGCACATGCGAGTGCACGGTGCCGTACCTGACATCGAAAGGCTCGTCGTTGACGTGCAGGCGGATCAGCTTGCCGTTGGTGACGTTGATGACCGTCTGGCCGGACTCCGGGTATCCGTAGCCTGCCTCCGCGTAGGGCAGCGGCCTGAGCTCGAAGAGGGAGTTCAGGTAGGTACCTGGCAGCCCGTGCGGCTCACCCTCGTCCAGGTTTCCGCGCAGGCCGAAGTGCCCGTTCGACAGCGCGAAAACGGACTCGCTCTGGGCGAGTACGTCGAGGTTGAGCTCCGACTCGGTGACGCACCACGGTTCGACCCCGTATGCCGTGTGCTTGATCATCCCCGCTCCCTGGGCATCAGGCCCAGACAGGTTCGTACCCGCCGAGACTCCTTGCGCACCAGCCATCGGCCGGACCTTCTGCCCTCGTCGGCCGCTCATCGCGTCCTTTCTCACTTGCCCAGCAGCTCCTCGAGGTCGCTGACCACGATGTCCGCGCCATGTTCGGCCAGCGCTTGTGCCTGGCCCGTCCTGTTCACGCCCACGACGAGGCCGAAATGGCCGGCCCGGCCCGCTTCGACGCCTGCGAGTGCGTCCTCGAATACCACGGCGCGGGCGGGCGCCACGCCCAGCGCCTTCGCTCCGGCGAGGAACGTGTCCGGGGCTGGCTTGCCTGCCAGTCCTTGCTCCTTGGCGATCACGCCGTCGATGCGCGCGTCGAACAGGTCGGCGATCCCGGCGACGTCGAGCACCTGGACGGTGTTGGCGCTCGACGAGACCACCGCGGTGCTCAGGCCCGCTGCACGGACTCGCCTGATGTAGCGCACCGAGCCCTCGTACACCTGGACACCCTGCTTTTCGATCATCTCGAGCACCAGCGCGTTCTTGCGATTGCTCAGCCCGTTGACGGTGTGCGCGGTGGGCGGGTCGTCCTGGTCCCCCTCGGGAAGCTCGATGCCGCGCGCCGCCAGGAACGACCGGGTGCCGGCCAGCCGCGGCTTGCCGTCCACGTACCGGTCGTACTCGCGCACCTTGTCGAATGGCACGAACGCGGTACCGGTCTGGTTCGCTCGCTCTCGGAGGAACTCGTCGAACGTTTCCTTCCATGCGGCCGCGTGGACAAGCGCCGTTTGGGTAACGACGCCGTCCAGGTCGAACAGGCACGCCAGCGTCGCGTCAGGAAGTCCCAGCATTCACCCTTCTCCGCCCTGTACGAGAGCCCGCCTTCGGCTCGCGGTGGATCTTGGGGTCGGGGCACGGCCCCCCGCTGCGCCCAGACCCGCACTCGCCGCTGCGCGCGGCCCGCCGTCGGTCCCGGGATCCGCGGTCAGTCCCGCTTGCCGCGCCCAGGACCTGCGGTCAGTCCAGCTGCCATGCCGGGACCTGCGCGCAGACCCCCACTGTGCCAGAGCCTGGCCTCTTTTGCCTGCTCCACGGCCATCCCGTTACATCTGGCCTTACTCAGCTTCGCCTGGTGCTTCGGGGGGAACCGGGAATCCCCGTTCACGGGGGAATTCCGGATTGTCGCGATACCCCGGGCCGGTTGGCGCTCCCAGGCCGGGCGGGGGGATCCAGGCTTGCGGCATCCCCTGGTCCGGCCACGGCCCCGCCGCCGGCGGATACACCTGTCCCGCGGGCGGATAAGCCGCTCCCGCTAACGGATGCGCCTCTCCCGCTGGCGGGTAAAACTCCCCAGCTTGCGGATACACCGGGTCCGCAGGCGGGACGCCACCGGGGGGCACGCCCGGCCCGGCCAGCCGAACCGGCATCGGCTGCGGATCCGCCAAGAATGCCTGGTGCTCAGGCGAGTCCAGCGGCATAAGGGCCTGCTCGCCTCGCTGCAAGCTCGCATCGGCCCAGCCCGTCGGCCCGCGCGGCATCCTGCGCTGCTCGGCGGCCGCGAATACGAACAGGGCCAAGCCGCAGACCAACCCGGCGAGCACCATCACTTCGCCGACGTCGGCTGGCCCGCTCCAGCCGCCGTGGTACGCCGTCCGCATGGCCGAGCCGATGACCCACAGGATCACGCCCACGGTGAGCGGAATGGCGCCCGTGATAGCCAGGCCGACAACTAGCCGAGTCCGGTGTGTCATCGGCGCAATGGGAACCACCGATTCACCATCGCACTCATTCCCCAGACCCGCAAACCGCAGGTCACCGGCGAACCACCAGGCTCAACTGCTAGCTGGTTGTCATATTCACTGTCCGTTCCAGACCGGGATTTGACCGAGGTGACAGGGCTATACCGCACTTAGCTTCAGCCGCCGATCCAGCACGGCAGCCTGCTAGTTCCCGTATTGCTGGGTCTCAGGCCGCTCAAGCAGCAGAGCGTGCGCGACCTGGCTGGCCACGGGGCGATGCCGAATCCCGCGAGGCACCACGAACAGCTCGCCTGCGCTGAGGGTGACCGGCTCCTGCCCCTCCATCTCGATGCGGAAGCTGCCATCCCAGCAGAGAAAGAGCTCGTCTTCCTCGTGATGGTGCCAGGGAAACTCTCCTTCGAGCCTGGCGATGCGCAGCACTGCCTCGTTGACCGTGACCACGTCACGCGGCTGCCAGGGTCCCGGCAAGGCCGCTGCGGCCTGGCCGATCGATATCGGATTTCCAGATTCCACGTTGCATCATCCTCCGCCGGCGGTGCGGTGCCGGGGGCTCACGCCCAGAGGCCGCGGAGCAGGGTACCGCTAGTCGCTCGAGGCCGCCCAGCCGCTCCATCGTCTCACCAGAACGCAGACCACCGGACCGGCCGGCGGGCTGTGGCCATACTGCGGATACCGCTCGGCCAGCAGCCCGATGGGCGCGGCCATCTCCCCCGGCGCGTCCAGGATGGACGCCCGGCCGTCTGCCCGCACCCACCACAGCCGCGACCAGTCTTCCTCGTAGTGATCGGCCAGCACCGCGACCTGCGGATGCGCCCGGATATTGCGAAGCCGGCGCAGGTCACGGGTTGTCTTGGGCTTGCTATCGACCGCACTGTAGATGCGGTCACCGTGCAGCACGAAGGTGACGGGCACGAGGTGCGGCGGCCCCGGCCCGCCGACGGTGGCCAGCCGGGCCACCCGCGCCGCACCGAGCCGTCCGCGCGCTTCATCGGCCGTGAGCTTCAGCGAAGACCACTCCTCCCGCTGCGTTTTGCCCGTTCCGGCCCGAGCCGGGCCGGGCCGGCTCTGGCCGGGATGCGCGGATCACGCCACCTGGGGCAGCACCTCGGCCGCGATCAGCTCAAGGTGATCAAGATCATCCAGATCGAGAACCTGGAGATAGACACAGTCCGCCCCGATCTCGCCGTACCGTCCGAGCTGGTCAGTGATCTCGGCGGGCGTCCCGGCCACTGCGTGCTCACGCAGCTCGCTGACCTGCTCGCCGATCGCGGCAGCCCGCCGCTCCAGCTCGGCGGCGTCCCGGCCGCAGCACACCCGATGCGCCACCGAGTAGCGCAGCGACGAGGCGTCCCGGCCCGCCGCCGCGCATGCCTCGCGCACCCGGCCGAACGCGGCCGCCGACTCATCCAGCCCGCTGAACGGCACGTTGTACTCGTCGGCGTAGGCGGCCGCCAGCCGCGGAGTCCGCTTCGGGCCTGCCCCGCCGATCAGCACCGGCGGACGCGGCCGCTGCACGGGCTTGGGCAGCGCCGGAGAGTCCGTCACCTGGTAGTGCGAGCCGCGGAAGGAGAACTTCTCCCCCGCGGGCGTCGCCCACAAGCCGGTGATGATCGCAAGCTGCTCCTCGAGCCGGTCGAATCGCTCCGCGAGCGGCGGGAACGGGATCCCGTAGGCAGCATGCTCGGTGTCGTACCAGCCACTGCCGAGCCCAAGTTCGACCCGCCCGCCACTCATCTGGTCCACCTGAGCCACGGTCACGGCCAGCGGCCCTGGCAGCCGGAATGTCGCGGGGCTCATCAGCGTGCCGAGCCGGATCCGGCTCGTCTCGACGGCCAGCGCGGCCAGCGTCGCCCACGCATCGGTCGGGCCGGGCAGCCCGCTGACATCGCCCATCTTCAGGTAATGGTCGGAGCGGAAGAACGCATCGAAGCCAAGCTGCTCCGCCGCCTGCGCCACCCGCCGCAGCGTCGCGTAGTCGGCTCCCTGCTGTGGCTCTGTAAAGATCCGTAGTCGCATGCGTCTCATCTTGTCCCATTCCGAACGGCTGGCGCCGGCCAGGGCGCTCGGCGAGGCCCGGAGCCTGCCGCACGCCCAGCGGGCGGCGCCCCAGCGGGCCGCGCCCAGCGGGCCGCGCCGCATCCGCCATCATGAATGTGACGCAGCCCCCCACCGATGGGGGGTGGATTCACATCCATACCCGGACCTTGCCTTCACGCGTCCTGCCAGTCATACCCAGCAGTCACATCCGCCCCACCTGCCCCCACCGCCCCGCACGCACCAGGCGGAGCTAGCAGCGGGCCAGGCGGAGCTAGCAGCGGGCCAGGGTGGCGATGCACTCGACATGGTGCGTCATCGGGAAGGCATCGAACGCGCGCAGGTCGTCAAGCTGCCATCCCAGCTCGCCGAATATCGCTAGGTCCCGGGCCAGCGTGGCCGGGTCGCAGGAGACGTAGGCGATCCGGCGCAGCCCGCTTGTCGCCGCTCCGGACCGGGCGCCCGCACCCGGCGAGGCAAGCAGCTCGATGACCCGGCGCGCGGCGCCCGCTCTGGGCGGATCGAGGACGGCCAGGCTGGCGCCGCCGAGCCCGCGCTGCTCCAGCACGTCGGCGGCGTCGCCGCGGTGCACCCGGACCTGCGGGAAGCCGGACAAGTTCTTGCGCGCGTCGCGTACCGCCGCGACGTCAGACTCCACCCCGGTAACCAGCCCGGTCTGCCCGACCGCCTCGGCCAGCGCGCCGGCGAACAGGCCCGCGCCGCAGTACAAGTCGAGTGCCACGTCGCCGGGCTGCGGGCGCAGTGCGGCGAGTACCGCGCCGGTCAGCGTATCGGCGGCGCCGGGATGGACCTGCCAGAACACCCCGGTGTTCACCCGCCAGGTCCGGCCGGCGGCGTGCTGCGTGAGGGAGGGGCGGCCGCGCCGCCTGGCCGTCGGCCCCGGTCCGGTCACCACTACCGACTGTTCCCCCGATCCCGGGGAAACGGCCACCTCTACCGAACGGGCACCGGGCCAGCGCTGTTGCGGCACGTCAGCGTCCCGCACGAGGGGATGCGCGATGAGGCAGTCGGTGATGTCGACAACCTGACGCGAACGGTGCATGCGCAAGCCCGCGGTCCCGTCGGAACGGACGGCGAAGCTGACCCTGGTCCGCCAGCCCAGGCCGGACGGATCGCCCGGCAGTTCTTCCACCTCGACCGCACGGTCGATTCCGGCGATACGGCGCAGCTGCTGGCTGATGACCTGGGCCTTGATCGCCCGCTGCGCGGCCGGGCTGGCATGCTGAAGGTCGCAGCCGCCGCACCCGCCGGGCCGGGCGTACGAACAGGGCGGCTCGACCCGGTCCGGCGACGGTTCAAGCACCTC
This sequence comes from Actinomycetota bacterium, assembly GCA_003168255.1. Taxonomy (GTDB): domain Bacteria; phylum Actinomycetota; class Actinomycetes; order Streptosporangiales; family Streptosporangiaceae; genus PALSA-505. The sequence continues at coordinate 8,886 of PMSU01000133.1, read as the reverse complement.
GACCGCATCGGCGCGGGCGAACTTGGCGGTGCTGCTTGTCACCCGCGCGCGGACTCGCTCGCCGGGCAGCGCGTGCCGGACGAATACCACCTTGCCCTGGTCGGCTCCTGCGGCGCTCCTGGCAACGCACCAGCCACCGTGGGCGACTTCGCCCACGGTGAGATCGAGCAGTTCGCCCTGGGCAGGGGCGGACTTCGCCGCAATGATTTCTGTCACGCCGGTCAACACCCCCGGCTGTGCAGCTTATGCCAGAACACGAGTTCAGGGATCCCGAGTCTGATCTGCGTGTCAGGAGGGCATACCGTTGGCGGGCAGCCGAATCGCCGGAAGGACGGCCGTGCATATCGTGATCATGGGGTGTGGCCGGGTCGGATCGACCATCGCCCACATCCTCGAGGACCAGGGCCACTCGGTCGCAGTCATCGATCAGGATGCGGACGCCTTCCGCAAGCTCCGTTCAGGCTTCAAGGGCCGGAAGATAACCGGCTACGGCTTCGACCGGGATGTGCTCATCGAGGCCGGCATCGAGGAGGCTGAAGCGTTCGCGGCGGTGAGCAGCGGCGACAACTCCAACATCATCTCGGCCCGGGTGGTGCGGGAATCGTTCGGCATCCAGCGGGTCGCCGCGCGGATCTACGATCCTCGCCGTGCCGAGGTCTACCAGCGGCTCGGCATACCCACCGTGGCCACCGTGCGCTGGACCGCCGACCAGATGCTGCGCACGCTGCTGCCCGATGGCGCGGAATCGCTCTGGCGTGACCCGACCGGGAAGATCGTGCTGGCCGAGGTCGCCTACTCCGAGCGGTGGCTCGGCGAGAAGGTCAAGGTGCTCGAGCAGGCCACTGGCGCCAGGATCGCGTTCATCGCCAGGCTCGGTCAGGCACTCATGCCAGAACCCGGCACCGTACTTCAGGAGGGCGACCTGCTGCACGTGATAGCGCAGGAAAGCGACCTCGAGCGGATCACTGCCGTCTTCGCCAAGCGGACCGAGGGAGGCCACTGATGCGAGTCGCCATCGCCGGAGCCGGATCGGTCGGCAAGTCGATCGCCATCGAGCTGCTGGAAAATGGCCACGAGGTCTTGCTCATCGACAAGAACCCGAGGTCCATCAGGGTAGACAGCGTGCCGCGGGCCGAGTGGCTGCTCGCCGATGCCTGCGAGATCACGTCGCTGGACGATGCCGGACTACAGCGCTGCAATGTGGTGATCTGCGCGACGGGTGACGACAAAGCCAACCTGGTCGTGTCGCTGCTCGCGAAGACCGAATACGGCGTGCCCCGGGTTGTCGCCCGGGTGAATCACCCCAAGAACGAGTGGCTCTTCAATGAGTCGTGGGGAATCGACGTCGCCGTGTCCACGCCGAGGCTGCTCTCCGCGCTTGTCGAGGAAGCGGTCAGCGTCGGTGACCTGGTGAGGCTGATGACGTTCCGGCAGAGCGACGCGAACCTGGTGGAACTCACCATGCCCCCGGACGCCCCGCTAGCCGGCCAGCGCGTCGGCGACATCGACTGGCCGGTGGACACCGCCCTGGTGGCTATCCTGCGCGAAGGCAGGGTCATCGTGCCGCACGACGATGACCCGCTCGAGGGCGGGGACGAGCTCCTGTTCGTCACGAACGAGGATGTCGAGGACCAGCTTGGCGAGCTGCTCTCCGGACCGTGACGTCAGGCCTGACGCGGGATCGTGCCCAGCTGGTAACGCGGGTTGAACATTGTCTTTCGCCCGCGGTGCACTCCGACCATTCCCTCGACAGTCAGCGCGCGACCAGGCTCGATTCCGGTGATCCGCTGCTGGCCCATCCAGACCAGCCGGATCACATCCGAGCCGTCGTTCAGCTCCGCCTCCAGCGAGGCGGACGAGCCAACCGGCCGACACCGGACCGAAGCTAGATTGCCATCTACTCGCGTTACCGACCGTTCGCCGGCCGCCGCGACCGCTATGCCGCGTGTCATGGCAGGACATTAGCGGGTTCCCGTCGTGGCGGCGCGTTCTTCGGCCCAACTCTCCGATTAACCCGGCAATTCATTCATCCATTTCCGGGCCATATCGGGCCAATCCGCTGTCGGCTTTCCGTGGCTGGCAGGGACGGCCTGGCCGGCAGCCAGAGTCAGCGGGTCTCGGTGATCTCCGGACCTCGCTCGAACGGGCTGGGGTACTGGCGACGCTGCTCGGCCTGCTCCGCCTGCTCGGCCTGTGCGATCTCCTCCGCTATGGCCTGGCGCATCTCGACGGGAAGCTGAATTTCCAGCAGGTCACGCGGTGGAGCCGGATGGTCGCCGCGCACCACTACGATGTCGGCGAAGACCTCCTCCAATGGCCGCGCGAGCTCGGGACGGTCGGCCGCCTCACCCCTGATCTTGCCGCGGAGCAGCCACCGCGGTCCATCCACGCCGAAGAAGCGGGCCGGCTCCAGCCCCGTGTTTCCGCTACTTGGGTCCGCCGGCACGCGTCCCCGCAGCTCCGTCCCGAAGGGGCCCTGCGCTTCCTGCGGCTCACCGCCAAGCTTTCCGATCTCCGCGGCGATATCGCCCCGCGCGTCATCCCACAGGCCGCCGGTCTTCGGCGCGGCGAACGCCTGCACCTGTAGGGTGCTGTCGCCGTGGGCCACGCTAGCCGCGACGATCTGATCTCCGTCCAGGTCCAGACGCACTTGCTGCTCGGGATTCACCGGGATCAGCAGGCTGCCGAGATCAACTCGCTCGCGCGCGTTGTACCGCTCGCTGGAGTCCCATGGCCCGGAGCCAACCACCTCGCCAGCGGGCTGATCGGCCGAGCCTGCCGTAGCCTGCTGATACGGGTACGGGTCGTACCCCGTCTCATCATCTCCGGGCTCCGCAAGATCTCCGGGCCCATCAAGCTCCTCGTCACCGAACCCCGGGTCCGGCCTGCCTGCTGGCATCGGCCGGCCCTCGCCCGCGTCACGACGCCGCCGGAACACTCCGCACGCTCCTCGCTCTGGGTATTTCCTGCCGGTTACTCTGGGTATTTCCTGGCCGGTCAGGTGCTGACCGGCGCCGCCGCGTCGGCGCCAGCGTGGCCGCCGGTTGAGCCGAACCCGCCGTCACCTCGCGCCGACCCCGGCAGGACCTCGACCTCATGGAACACGGCGTGCTCCACCCGCTGGATCACTAGCTGCGCGATGCGGTCACCGCGCAGGAAGCGGACCGTCTGGGTGGCGTCCGTGTTCAGCATCGTGACCTTGATCTCGCCCCGGTAACCGGCATCCACGGTTCCCGGCGCGTTCACGATGGTAACCCCGTGCTTCGCCGCCAGACCCGAGCGCGGATGCACGAACGCGGCATAACCGGCCGGGAGTGCTATCGCCACCCCGGTGGGAACTACCGCGCGCTGGCCGGGGGCAAGCTCTACATCGACGGCCGCGACCAGATCGGCTCCCGCGTCCCCTGGGTGAGCGTACCCGGGCAACGGCACGCCCGGGTCAAGACGCTTGATGAGCACGTCCGCTTGGACATCCGCGCCAGCCCGCATTGCATTCACCCGCAGACCTTACATCGGGACATGGTCATCACCGAGGTTGTCCGTCTCGGCTGGCCTGCCCCGGCTTCGCCGGGCCACCTCGGCCGGGTCCGGCGCCCTGCGCAGCTCGGGCCAGGCGCGCGCGATCGCCGCGGCGGTGGGGACGGCCACCACGGCACCGGGGACGCCCGCGAGAACCCCGCCGACGGCGAGCACGAGGATGACCGCGAGCGGGTGCAGCCGGATAATGCGACCGACGACCTGCGGCTGGAGCAGGTGACCGTCCAGCTGGTCCTCCACGAGGAACACCGCCAGCAGTATCACTGCCGCGATCCACCCCTTGGTGCCCAGCGTCACCGCGACGGCGAGCGCTCCGGCGACCAGGATCCCGATAAGGGGCACGAACGCCGCAAGGAACACTATGGCGGCCAGCGGTATGACCAGCGGGACGCCGAGTATCCACAGAGTCAGCCCGATTACCAGGGAATGGACGGCGGCGATCAGCACCGTCCCCCGCATGTAGGACACGAGTACATGCCAGGCCGCCCGGCCTGCCCGGTCAGCCCGGTCAGCTTTCCCCGGGGTGAGGAAACCGGTCAGCCAGCCCCAGATCCGTTCGCCGTCCTTGATCAGGAAGAAACTGACGAACAGCGTGAGGATGATTCCGGCCACGATCTCGATGACGTACTTCCCGCCGGTCAGTACCGTTCCGGCTACCAGCGACTTATGCGCCTTGAGCTCGTTTACTGCGCTGTTGACCAGCGCCTGTAGCCGCACCTGCCTGATGTGGAAGGGCGGGCCGGCCAGCCAGTTCTGCATCTGATGGCCGGTATGCGTGATCTCACTGACCAGTGTCGAGTACTCCGCGCTTACCCGCACGCCGATCAGGGTCCCCAGGCCGGCGATCACCGCGATGGCGGCGATAAGGGAGCACCAGGTCGCCAGCAGGGGCGGCAGTCCCATCCGCTTCAGGCGGCTCGTCAGCGGCTGTAGCAGCGCGGTGAGAAGCAGCGCGGCCACGCACGGCAGGACCACGATCCGCAGCGCGCTGGCGAGGCGGGCCGCCACATAGAGCAGGAGCCCGATAACCAGCAGCCGCCAGGACCAGCCTGCCGCCACCTGTAGCCACCTGGGTGCCTGCGCTCGCCGTAGATCGTTCCGCCCGGCTGCGCCTGCCCCGTTAACCTGCCCGGACGGGCTGCCCTCGGCCTGCTCGGCCTGCTCGGCCTGCTCGGGCTCGGCCGCCTTATGCCCGGGTCCCGGTTGCTGCTGCGCATCCGGGGCGCCATGCTGCGTGGCCGTGGTCATCCCCCGTGCCCCCCACCGTTCACCGCGCCAGATCCGCCAGGCCATGTTGATTCCCATCCGACCAACTACCGTAGACCCATGCGTGACTACCACGAACGGCTGCGAGTACCCACCTCCTGGTGGCTAATCGCCGGCATGTGCGTCCTCATCCTCGGCACCGAGCTGTTCGCCGGCTACAACCTGATCGTGGGCGCGGCGATATATATCGTTCTCGCCCTGATCTGCGCCGGGACGCTGCTGCACTGGGGCGGTGCCGTGGTGAGCGTGAGCGGCGGCGAGCTGCGAGCGACCGCCGCCCGGCTGCCGCTGGCCACGGCCGGTGAGGTGCGGCCGCTCGACGAGGCGCAGACCCGGGCAATGCGCGGCCCCCGCGCAGACCCCAGCGCGTACCTGCTGATCAGGCCCTACCTCAAGGAGTCCGTGTACGTCGAGATCACCGGGGCTGACGCACGGTGGCCATACCTGCTGATCAACACCCGGCAACCCGCCAAGCTAGCCGATGCGATCGAGAGGTCACGGGCGGCGCTGGTCTCGCAGGACTAGCGTTAGCCACCGCGCTAGCGTTTACCTACCGCACCAGCGCTACCCACCGCGGCCGCGTGAGATGATCCGTTGACCGAGCGCCGGCCATCCGGGGAGAGCACCGGTATCAAGGAGGAAATCTGATGGCAGACAAGCGCGGGGATTTCGCCAGCCGCGCGGTCGGCGGAATTGCCGCAGCGGTCGCCGGGATCGCCACCCGCAAGGGGTTGTCCCTGGTCTGGAAGCGCGCCACCGGCAAGGAGCCGCCCACGCACCCTGAGGATCCAGAGGTCGCGCTGATCGAGGCGCTCGGCTGGGCCGCGACGATGGCCGTCGCGATGTCGACCGCGAAGCTGCTGGCTACCCGGCTGGCGACCCGGCGGCTGCAAGGCCCCGCGGCCGACAAGACGGACGCCGAGAAGACGGACGCCGTAGAGACGGCCTGAGCTCCTGCCTGCCGGTGATCGTGAAGACTTGTCCGTGTCATGACGCGGACAAGTCTTCACGATCATGGAAATGGTGGCCGGGAAAGTGCCGATCTTAAGCTTGACTAGTGCCATGACAGTCAAGGACCGGTCCAGGCTCTCGTTCATGATCGCGTACGCGGCCCGGCACCCGGAACGCATCCTGCCCTATACCCGCCGTCTGGGCCGTGACACGTGGCTGAGCCTGCGCAGCCAGGACCACGTGAGCTACTACCGGGCGGTCATGCGGTCGGACGCGGCCCGCAGCCATGAAGGCGCTGTGGGCAGTGAAACGCACGAGTCCTGGCTCAAGCTGGGCAAGCTTCAGTTCAACTACCTGCGTGAGCACGGCCTCAAGCCGACCGACAAGATGCTCGAAATCGGCTGCGGCAACCTGCGGGCCGGCCGCCTGTTCATCGACTACCTGGAGCCGGGCAACTATTACGGCATCGACATCTCGCCCGACATCCTGCTCGCCGCACAGCAGACGGTGGCGGAGTTCGGGCTGCGGGACAAGCTGCCGCACCTGACGCTGGTGCGCGACCTGCGGTTCGGCTTCCTGCCCGACGGGCATTTCAACGTGATGCACGCGCACAGCGTGTTCTCGCACTCGCCCATCACGGTCATCGAAGAGTGCCTGGCCAATGCCGGTCGCGTGATGGCGCCCGACGGCTTCTTCGACTTCACTTACGACCGCACGGAGGGCGCGGAGCACCAGGTGCTCCGCGAGGACTTCTACTACCGGACCGAAACCCTCATCAACCTCGCCGAGCGGTATGGTCTCGCCGCCAAGAGCATGGACGACTGGGAGGAACTGCCGCACGCGCAGTCCAAGCTGCGGGTGACTCGCCCGGCCTGACCTCAAGGGAGCGAGTGCCGTCGCGCATCGGAGTCGGCCGGCCTCAGGCTGGCGGGGCGAGCGCGGCCCAGCCGGACGGGTTAAGATACATCTCGACTCTGCCTAAGGAGGAAGGTAATGGAGGCTACCGAACCGCCGCAGCGGCAAGAGACCCCCGCCATGCGCGCATCCGACCAGGACAGAGACGAGGCCACGCACCGCCTACAGGCCGCATTCGCCGAAGGCAGGCTGGACGACGCCGAGTTTGACGTGCGGATGCGTACTGCGCTCACCGCCGTTACCCGCCCGGACCTCGACAAGCTCTCCGCGGACCTTCCCGCGGCCGCCCCCGGCGCACGGGTCGCCACGCTGCCAAAGCCAGGCAAGTACGCGATCGCCTACAAGAACTCGATCCGCCGTGGCGGACGCTGGCGGGTGCCAGGGCGCTTCACGCCCGTGGTCTACAAGGGAAGCGGCTGGATCGACCTGCGCGCGGCCGAGCTCACCGAGCCGGTGACCACAGTCGTCGCCGTCGCGTACAAGTCGCGCATCGACATCCTGGTGCCACCAGGCGTGCGGGTTGAACTGGACGGATTTGGCGTGTCCAAGGGCTGGTCGGCCGAGGAGGAATGGGAGAGCCAGCTGCCGCGGGACGCACCCGTGGTGCACGTGCGCGGCACCGCCTACAAGGGCACCATCGAGGTCAGTACCCGCCCGCCGGCGACAGGCCGGGAAATCAGCCGGTAATCCGCAGGGCGGTCAGCCGACCTCGTTGCCGTACATGGTGCCGAGCGAGTCGGCGATCAGCTCAACCCGGGCACCGTCGGGATCGTTGAAGTACAGCGACGTGCCGCTTTCCTCCTGGTAGCCGACCCCGGCCTCGTACAGCTTGTCGCGCAGCCGCTCCCAGCGCTGCGGCTCGACCGAGATCGCGATGTGATGCAACCCGCCCAGCACTTCCTCGTATGGGCCGAGGTCAAGCCCGGGGAAGTCGAAAAAGGCGAGCAGGTTGCCGTTGCCCAGGTCGAAGAAGAAGTGATTGGAGCCCGCGTAGTCACGGTTCTCGAAGATCTCGGTGAGCGGGAACTCGAGCACGCCCTGATAGAAGCGGATGGTGCGCTCGACGTTGGCGGAAAGCAGCGCGACGTGATGCACGCCGCGCGCGGAACTGGCCGGCCGGTCCTTGCGCAGGTACTCCGACCGCAACCGGTCGCGCTCCGCCTCGATGCCGGTCAGGTCGATGTCGGCTCCGGCTGCTGGATTGTCGCTCATGTGCCGTTAGTCTCCTTGGCTTTTACCGAACGGGCAGGCGCCAGCGTGACAGTCAGCCCGCCTCGTCAGGTGGGCGAGCCCGCTGCGGCGCCGGTCGCCTTGCCGCCCCAGCGGGCCAGTGCATCTTCGAGGTCGAGCGGGGCAATCATGTCGCCCTGAGCAAGCTCATGTTCCCAGTCCTGAGCGGGCACCCGCCACATCACCTCGAACTCGATGCCGTCCGGGTCCTTGGCGTAGAGGGACTTCGATACCCGGTGATCGCTGGCGCCGACGAGCGCGCCGCCCGCGGCCAGCCTGCCCCGGATCTCGGCCAGCTCGGGCAGCGTGCCGACCTCCCAGGCGAGGTGGTACAGCCCGACCTGCGGACCCGGCGCAGGCGCGCCAGCCCCGATCTCGAACAGGCCCAGATCGTGGTCGTTGGCTGACCCCTGCGCCCGCAGGAAGGCGGCCTTGCCCGGAATCTCGGTGCTGACCTCGAAGCCGAGCATCTCGCGGTAAAAACCCACGGTGCGGGAGACATTGCTGACGTAGAGCACGGCATGGTTGAGGCGGCGAACGGACATGACGGGCATCTCCCTCGTAGTCAGGTCATTAGGAGAATGCCAGCGGCAGGCACTTCGATTCCCGACTGCCGTGCTTTAGTGCCCGCAGAGAAGTAAGCCGCAGGTTTCGTGATCGTCAGGTCGGGCCGGGGCGCCCGGCACGAGCTCAGGAGCGCCCGCCCGGACGCGGGCGGACCGCGCGCTGGCTAGCGCGCGGACGCAAGCCGGCGCGTGACCGTGCGCGGCGGTTCTGGCGCGCCGCCGCCTGGACCCCTCGAACGGCCGGCGCCCGCACCGGGGAAGGCGGCCCGCAGGCGCCTCCTTCCGCGTCGTTTCCAAGATCGATGTGGCAGAGCCCCCCACCGGTGGTAGGCAATTCCACATCGATCTTCGGCGGCGCTCCGGAAGGCGTGGCTCACGGGGTCGGTGGTGCCAGTGTGACGGGGGTGGTCCGGCCGGCCGG
>PMSU01000016.1 GCA_003168255.1 Actinomycetota bacterium | reverse complement strand
AGCGGCCGCTGTTGTCCCAGAAACCCGGCCGCAGCCGGCTGGGCAGGCCTGAGCGGGTGACAGTACGCCAGCAGCGGCCGGCCAGCTCCGTCCAGGCCGGGTCGCCGGTCACCTGCGCCAGCAGGCGGAAGGCCTGGGCGTCGCCGGCCGGGCCGTGGCACCAGCCGTAGCTGTAGCGCTCGACCAGGTCCGGCTTGTGCTGCGGGTCGGAATGCGGAACGAGGAAGCCGTCCGGTCCTGCCTCGTTGCGCGAGACGACATCAGCCGCTCCGGCCAGGGCTAGCTCGATCAGGTCGCCTCGGCCGGCCGCGTGGCCGGTAGCGGCCAGGGCATAGACGATGCCGAGCGTGCCGTGGGAGAGGTGGTGGAACCGGGCCGGGACTCCAGCGCGTACCTCCCAGTGCACGCCGCCCGCGGTTGGCTCAGCGGTGGCCAGGTAGGGCGTCACCGCCAGGACGGCCAGGTCGGGGTCGCCGGCCCGCGCGGCGCCCAGCGCTATGCCGGCGTTACCCCCGAGCAACTCGAACTGATCGGCCCACCGTTCCCCGTCGAACCGTGCGCGGATGAGCGCCAGGGCGCGGACCGCCGCCTGCCCCGCGCGGCGGTCTCCCAGCATGTCGTGGACCGCGTGCAGCGCGAACGCCATGCCAGCCAGCCCGAAGTACAAGGAGGACAGCTCCCATTCCTGGCCGACGGCAGCGGCGATCGTCTGGGCGCCCCGCGCGGCAGCCTGGGCGTACCGGTCATCCCGGAAATGCTGATATCCCTCCAGGAAAGCCAGCACGATTCCCGCGGTGCCGCTGTACAGCGTCGGGTCAACCTCGTCGCCACCGGGCCTGCCAGCCCACGCCAGGGCCGTCCCGCGCTCCTGCCCCACTCCCAGCAGCCATTCCAGCGCGTTCCTGGCCAGCAGCGCACCATCCGGGCCGGTCGTCCCCATGCGCCGCAGCATCTCATGACACCGAAAGCCTGCCTTTGGCCGCCGTGACGCCCACGGGCGCATGGCAGATCGGCGTCGATCTCTGGCGGGGTGAGGCCGGGAGGGATACCTGGGGCAGACGATGCGGGAAGTGACCGCCGGGGACGCATGACGGGATGCGCAGAGGCCAGGGCCAGGCATGAATGCGGCGTTACCTACCACTGGTGGGGGGCTCTGCCGCATCCACGTCTCTTCAGGGGCATGAACGCCCCTCCCGCGACAGATACCGGCGACACCAGCCAGCGTGTCCGGGGAAGTTCCCCTTTACGTTGCAAGCCTCCGCTGTGGCGCGCGCCCGCCAGCGTCGATGCTGCAGCAGGCCGAAGGGGCATTCACGATCATGAGACGGGAAGCGGGAAGCGGGAGGGGTTAGGGCATCACCGTCTGGCCGCCGTCTACCACGAGCGTCTGGCCGGTTATGTACGACGACGCGTCGCTGGCCAGGAACACGGCCGGCCCGGCCATCTCCGCTGGCTGGCCCCACCGCTGCATCGGCACCGTCGCCACCGTCGCCATGCCGCCTGAGTCGTCGTCCCACAGGTTGCGGTTGAGGTCGGTAGCGGTCCAGCCGGGGCACAGCGCGTTGACCCGCACCCCCCGTGCCGCCCACTCGATGGCGAGCGACTTTGTCAGTGAGATAACCCCTGCCTTGGCCGCGCCGTATGGGGAGATCAGCGGCGCGCCGAGCAGGCCGCCAACCGACGCGACGTTGATGACCGAGCCGGTACCGCGTTCGAGCAAGTGCCCGGCGACCGCATGGCAGACGTAGACCGTCGAGGTCACGTTCAGCTTCATGATCTTGTCCCAGCCAGTCAGCCGCATCTCGGTGAAGGGGACCATGAAGTTGGTGCCGCCCGCGTTGTTCACCACGATGTCAATGTGACCGAGCTGTTCGATCGCCGCCGCCACGGCGGCCGCGACCGCCTCCGCGCTGGTCACGTCGGCCGGGATCACAAACGCCTTCCTGCCGTGCTCGGTGACCGAACGCGCCGTCTCGGCCAGGCCTTCCTCGCTGCGCGCGACCAGCGCGAGATCCGCTCCCGCGGCGGCCATCGCAATGGCCACCGCGCGGCCGATCCCCCGCGAGGCCCCCGTGACGAATGCGGTCTTGCCGGTCAGGTCGAAGGGGCTAGCGCTCATCGGATTCCTTCCACTCGGTCGGCAGCGGCCAGGCGGCCGGGTTGATCCTGCGCACGATCTCGTTCAGCACAATACGCACGTACGGCTCGCCTACCCAAAGGTGCTTCGCCCGGTCCACTGCGATGACATCCGCCTGCGGCACCCGCGCGAACCTGCGCTTCGCCTCCTCCGGCTGTAGGTAATCATCGAGTTCGGGTACCAGGGCGGTCAGCGCCCGCCCCGAAGCCGCCCAGGCGTCAAGCTCCGCGTCGCCGGCCCGGCGGAGCGGCGGCGAGAGCAGGATGGCTCCTTCTACGGCCGGGTCATTCCCCCACGTCAGCGCCAGCTCCGTGCCGAACGACCAGCCAACCAGCCACAGCCTCGGCAGCCCCGCCGCGACGCAGTACGCGATCGCCGCGGCCACGTCGTAGCGTTCGGTTTCGCCGCCGCCGAATTCTCCCTCGCTGGTTCCGTGCACGGACGAAGAGCCGCGGGTATTGAACCTGAGCACGGCCAGATCCGCCAGCGCGGGCAGTCGGTAGGAGGCCTTGCGCAACACGTGGCTGTCCATCATCCCGCCGTACGTGGGGAGCGGATGCAGGCAGATAAGCGTGGCGACCGGGTCACGGCCGGCGGGCAGCGCAAGCTCGCCAACCAGGCTCAGGCCATCAGAGGTCCGCAGGGTAATGGGCTCGCGCCTGGCCGGGAGGATGGTCGCGGCCCTGATCTCGGTCAATGTCTGGTCACCGGTCCTCCGCTTCTCTTGCGCTCTGGCCGCGGACGGATCCCGCCGCGGTTGCCTGCCGCCCTTACCTTGGCCTGCGTATCCCTGGCCTGCGGTGCAGCCGCCGCTGCCAGCAGGCCCGGTGCCAGTGCCTGCGTTGCTCAAGTCCCGGTGTCAGGGCTGGCCAGGCGACCAGGTGCGGCGTGCCGGCCGGGATTTCCTGGTCGCAGCCAGGACAACGATATGACTTGCCCGGGCCGGCCCCGGGAACCAGCCGGACCACCCAGTCCCCGTCCGGCCACGACTCTCTGCGCTCGGGGCCGACCGGGACCGCGGGACGCTCCCCGTCGGCGTCGCCGTCAGGAGCGCGGACGGCTCCGCCGCGTCCCTTACGCGGGACGCTATCGGGCAGGCGGCGGGCTCGGCGCGGGCTCACGGCGGTCACTGTACGTCAGGCTGGAGATGCATATGTCCGCAGTCCCTCTGCCCGTCAGCGGCCGTGGCCATGGCCCGCACCGGCGGCCAGCCGGTCCAGCGCCGCCTGGATCCTCTTCTCCGATACCGGCGCCGGAGTCCCTAGCGTCTGGGCGAAGAGGCTGACGCGCAGTTCCTCGATCATCCAGCGGGCCGCGACAGCATCGTCACTGGACCGCGCCGGTTCCCGAAGCCCTGCGATGACGTGCTGGTACGCGTCCGTGATCCGGTGCACGGTCGCCGTTCGCTCGCCGTCCCGAACGTGCGCCGTCGGCATCTTGTCCAGCCTCCAGGTGATGGCTTTCAGGTAGCGGACCAGGTCGGGCAGGCGGCGGAGGCCGGTCTCGGCGATGAACCCCGGGTAGATCAGCGCGGAGAGCTGAGAGCGAATGTCGGCAACCGCTGCCGCGCGGCCGGCCGCCGGGTCGGCAACCGGGTCGGCGGCCTGGCCGAGCCGGCTCTCCACGCTGTGCGCCTCCGCAAGTGCCTGCGCGACGTTATCCACCACGTCGGCTGTGGCGATGGCCAGCGCCGATCGGGCCGCCTCCACAAGGCGCGCGAAGCCCGCGGCATCCCAGGCCGGACCGCCCGCCTCGTCGATCACGTGGTCAGCCGCGCAGGCCGCGCAGTCTTCGAGCAGGGCACTGGCGCTGGGGTACGGGTGTCGGCTTATGGCGAGCTTGGCGCTGGTCGGCAGCCGGCCGGCGATGGAGCGCACGCCCGAAGGAACGCCGATCAGCAGCAGCCGGCGCGTGCCCCGCCGCATCGCATGACTAGCCTCGGCTTCGGTCGCGAACAAGCGAACGTCCACCGTATCGCCGGCGTCGGCCAGCGCCGGGTACGCGCGGACCTGCCCGTGGCTGAAGATTTTTGGCATCGAGCCGAACGTCCACTCCCTGAGCCCGGAGCGGGTGATGCCACTGGCCGCATCGGTGAGTACCGCCTCTATCCGGGGCCGCAGTTGCTCTCGGAGCGCGTCCAGGTCCTTACCGCTCGCCAGCACCCGGTTTCCCTCGACCACGCGGAACGTCATCCTCAGGTGCGCGGGCAGCCGGGACAGATCCCACGCCTCCCGCGGGATTTTCACGCCGCCGATGCGGCCGAGCTCTGCGCCCAGCGCGTCCAGCAGGTCCCCGTGCACCGATCCCAGCCGGGCCGCGACGGCGCGGGCCGTGTCCGGGGCGGGCACGAAGCGGGTGCGCAATTGCTTGGGCAGCGACCGGATCAGTTCCGTCACCAGTTCCTCGCGCAGGCCGGGTACCTGCCAGCCGAGCTCATCGCCTTGCACCTGGTTGAGCATCGCCAGCGGGATGTCCGCGGTCACGCCGTCATCCGGCTGGCCGGGGGCGAACTCATACGACAGCGGGAGCTCTCCCCAGCTGGCGGGATAGTCGGCGGGATGGATCTCTTCGGCGGCCGGACCGACGAGATCATCGGTGCGGAAGGTAAGCAGGCCGGGGGCGGATGCTCGCGCCTTCTTCCACCAGGTGTCGAAATGCCGGGCCGACGTTACGTCCGCGGGTATCCGCCGGTCATAGAAATCGAACAGGGCGGCGTCGTCGATCACGATGCCGCGCCGTCTCGCCTTACGCTCCAGATCCACGGCTTCTTCGAGCAGGCGCTGGTTGTGGTGGAAGAACTCGTGGCGGGTCTGCCAGTCGCCTTCCACCAGGGCGTGCCGGATGAACAGGTCTCGCGCGGCCTCCGGGTCGATGGTCCCGTAGTTGACCCGCCGCGCCGCGACGACCGGCAGCCCGTACAGGGTTACCTTTTCCGAGGCCACCGCGGCACCCCGCCTGGCCTCCCAGTGCGGCTCGCTATAGGTGCGCCGGACCAGGTGCGCGGCCAGCGGTTCGGCCCACTCGGGTTTGATGCCGGCGGCGGTTCGGGCCCACAGCCGGGAGGTCTCGACCAGTTCGGCTGCCATTACCCACTGCGGCGGCTTCCTGGCAAGCGAAGAGTCGGGGAACAGGGCGAACCGGGTACCGCGCGCGCCGGCGAACTCCACCAGGCCGCGCCGCTTTCCGCGGGACTCCTTGTCGGCCGCCTGCTTCTTACCGATGTCCTGCATACCGATGTGCGAGAGCAGGCCGGCCAGCAGCGAGATGTGCACCCGGTCCGCGACATCCGCAGGGAAGCGCCGCTCGGGCTCTGCTGTTCGAGTGTTGCCTTCGGCCTGCGCCGTTCGGGAGGAATTGCCTTTGAATTCTGCCGTTCCGGCCTTAGCCGTTGCCGGGGCGACACGCTCCGGCCCGGCGGTGATGCCTAGCTCCCGGATCGCCTGCCGGAGCTGACCATGTACGTCCTGCCACTCCCGCACCCGCAGGAAATGCAGGTACTCACGGCGGCACATGCGCCGGAACGCGGACCCGGACAGCTCACGCTGCTGGTCGCGCAGGTAATCCCACAGGGTAAGGAGGGCAAGGAAGTCGGACCCCGGCTCGGCGAAGCGCGCGTGCACGGCGTCGGCCGCATCGCGGGCTTCCGTCGGCCGCTCCCTGGGATCCTGGATGGACAGCGCCGCGGTGATGATCAGCACCTCGTCGACGCATCCGTTGCGGTCTGCCTCCAGGATCATCCGGCCAAGGCGCGGGTCCACCGGGAGCCGGGCAAGTTTGCGCCCCACGTCGGTCAGCCGGGACTTGCCCTGGCCCGGCGAGAGGGCGCCGAGCTCTTCCAGCAGGCGGACGCCGTCTGCGATGTTTCGCGATTCCGGCGGGTCGACGAACGGGAAATCCGCGACCTCGCCGAGGCCGAGCGCCGCCATCTGCAAGATGACCGAGGCAAGGCTGGTTCGCAGGATCTCCGGCTCGGTGAATTCCGGGCGGGCGGCGAAATCCTGCTCGCTGTAGAGCCGGATGCACACGCCGTCAGAGGTACGCCCGCACCGGCCCTTGCGCTGGTCTGCCGACGCCTGGGAAATCGGCTCGATCGGCAGCCGCTGAACCTTTGTCCGGTGGCTGTACCGGGAAATCCGCGCGGTACCCGGGTCGATCACGTACTTGATGCCAGGAACGGTCAGCGAGGTTTCGGCGATGTTGGTGGCCAGCACCACGCGCCGCCTGTGGCCCTGCTTGCTGGTTTCGCCGCCGGCGAAAACCCGGTACTGCTCGGCGGCTGACAGCCGGGCATAGAGCGGCAGCACCTCCAGGTTCTCCCGGTCCGCCAGTGCCTCGGCCGTGTCCCTGATCTCCCGTTCGCCGCTGAGAAACACGAGAATGTCGCCGGATCCCACTGCGCCCAGCTCATCAACGGCGTCGCAGATGCCCTGCACCTGGTCTCTCGGCTCGTCATCTGGGTTGTCCGGGTCGGCGAGGGGCCGGTAGCGCACCTCGACCGGGTACGTGCGCCCGGACACTTCGATCACCGGCGCGTCGGAGAAGTGCTTGCTAAACCGGTCCGGGTCGATGGTCGCCGAGGTGATGATGACCTTGAGGCCGGGCCGGCTGGGCAGCAGCTGCTTCAGGTAACCGAGGATGAAGTCGACGTTCAGGCTGCGCTCGTGCGCCTCGTCGATGATGAGGGTGTCGTAACGCAACAGCTCCCGGTCGCGCTGCAATTCCGTCAGCAAGATGCCGTCGGTCATCACCTTGATGAGCGTGCCGTCGCTGGACGTGTCGGCGAACCGCACCTTGTAGCCGACCACCCCGCCGAGCGCGGTGCCGAGCTCGGCGGCGATCCGGTCCGCCACGGTACGGGCCGCGATCCGCCGGGGCTGAGTGTGGCCGATCTGGCCGGTGACGCCGCGGCCGAGCTCGAGGCAGATCTTGGGCAGCTGCGTGGTCTTGCCGGAGCCCGTCTCACCCGCGATGATCACCACCTGGTTATCCCGGATAGCCTCGGCGATTTCGTCCTTGCGCTGGCTGACCGGAAGCTCAGCGGGATAGGAGACCGCGGGAACGGCTTGCCTGCGCGCTTCTACCCGGGCAGTGGCCGCCGCCAGCTCCGCGCGGACGCGCTCGAGTGCCCGCTCGCGCGCACCAGCGTCGGGCAGCGCGGCAGCCCGCTCGGCGCGGTGGCCGAGCCTGCGCTGATCGCGCGGCATCAGCGCAGGCAGGTACTCTCGCAGCTCAGCGAGCGTGGACGTCAAGGTTGCAGTCTCCACAGCGGTACAGGGAACAAGCACCAGGATGGCCGGGAAGCCCCTGTAGGCCTAACGCTTTTCCGGCTCGCGTCCTTCCGCGACGTGGCAGCCGACGCAGATGACGCGGAGCGGTTAGCGCCGTATACCGGCATCCAGGTGCGGCCAGGCAAGTTTGGCCCATTGTCTTTGCGGGCGGGCGTCGCTAGGGTCCGGACCAGACCCCGCTGACAAATCAGACCCCTGTGGTGAAAACGCACGAAAGAGGCAAGTCATGAAAGCTACCAGATGGTGGGCTTTGACCGGATCTGTAGGGCTGACCCTATCCTTCATGGGGGCGACCGCGGGCCCCGCGGGCGCCACCGCAAAGCCGGCCCCGGCGCCGCACCGGATGGCTTTGCGGGGATCGCTGACGCCCGCCAAGGAGCGCTCGCACCCAGCCGGGAGCGTCGCGGCAAACAGCCAGGTGAGCTTCGACCTGGTGCTATCGCTGCGAAACGCTTCGGGCGCGCAGGCGTACGTCCGGGCGGTCTCGAGCCCGGGCTCGGCCCAGTACCACCGGTACCTGACCGATGCGAAGTGGGAGTCGCGGTTTGGGCCGACGAAGGCCGAGGTCGCAAGCGCCGAGTCGTGGCTTCGCAGTGAAGGCCTCACCGTCGGGTCGGTCCCGTCGGACCGCCTGTTCGTGTCCGCTGGGGGATCGGCCCGCAGCGTGGAGCACGCATTCGGCGTGAAGCTCGGCTACTACAAGGTGAACGGGCAGAAGGTACGGCTCGTCAAGGGCACGATGACGGTCCCGTCGTCGCTGGCCGGAACCATCTCGGGCGTGGTCGGCGTCAACCAGTACCTGGCCACGAACGACCTCGCGCTCGCGGGCAGTACCCCGGCAGTCCGGTCAGCCGCGCCCTCTCAGGAGCCGGCGCCGCCCGCGGGATTCCGCAATGCCAAGCTGTGCTCGGCGTACTGGGGACAAAAGACCGACACCAGGGACTCGGGCTCGCTCTACAAGCCCTACACCTCGCCGCTGCCTTATGACATCTGCGGCTACAAGCCGACTCAGCTGCGCGGCGGTTACGAACTGGGCAAGTCCGTGGCCGCGGGCAACGACGGCAGTGGCGTCACGATAGCGATCGTCGACGCATACGACTCGCCGACTCTGCTGGCGGACGCGCAGGAGTACGCCGGGCTGAACGACCCCTCGCACCCGCTATTGACGTCCCAGTTCATCAACGCAGAGCCCGCGAAGGTCGACGACCAGGCTGAGTGCGCCGGCAGTGGCTGGTATGACGAGCAGGCCCTGGACGTGGAGTCCTCGCACGCGATGGCACCAGGAGCGAACATCCTGTTCGTCGGGGCGAAGGACTGCCAGGACTCAAGCCTCCTCGCGGCGCTCCAGACGGCGGTGACGAGCGGCGCTTCGGTCGTGAGCGACTCGTGGGGCGATGACCTCGGTGACCTTCTCACCGACGCTTCCACCAAGACCGCGTTCGACAACACGTTCATGCTCGCGGATGCCACCGGCGTCAGCGTCCTGTTCTCCAGCGGCGACACCGGTGACAACTTCGCGGACTTCGGGCTGGCGGCTCCGAACTACCCGCCGAGCAGCCCGTACATCACCGCTGTCGGGGGGACCACTCTCGAGGTGAACTCCCATAACGCTCGCAAGGCCGAGTACGGCTGGTCAACGGCCAAGCAGACTCTCTGCGAATCCGAGACGACGTCGTGCGGCTCCGCGACCTCCCCGATAGGCGCGCTTGCCTTCCAGGCCGGCGGCGGCGGCGGAACGAGCTACTACTACACCCAGCCCTACTACCAGGCCGGAGTCGTGCCGCAGGCACTCGCGCTACGTAACGAATCGCTCTTTGGACCGGTACCGCTGCGCGTCGTCCCGGACATCTCGATGGACGCTGACGCGCAGAGCGGGATGCTCATCGGCCTGACTCAGACGTTCCCCGACGGGGTCTACTACGACCAGTTCAAGGAAGGCGGAACGAGCCTCGCTTCCCCGTTGCTGGCCGGCGTGATCGCGGATGCTGACCAGGCTGCGGGCGCATCGCTCGGCTTCCTCAACCCCGAGATCTACAAGGCCTCAACCGACAGCCCGGCGGCGTTCAACGACATCATGCCGCCGGCGAGTCCTCACTCGGCGGCCGTTATCCGCGTCGACTACGCGGACACGGTCGATTCATCCGACGGGTTCGTCATGAGCCTCAGAGTGATCAACTACGCAGGGCCCGAGACGTACTGCGACGGAACGGGTAACTGCGCAACGCGTAACGTGACCCTGACCGCCGCTCCGGGTTACGACGGTCTTACTGGAATTGGATCCGTGGGCAGGAAGTTCATCTCCACCCTCTCCAGGTTCTGATCCGCCTGTCTGGCGGGGGTGCCCGGGCAACCGGCACCCCCGCCAGACGCCTCTATCGGTGTCGAGGTGGATCTGGTAGAGGTCGACGTCCTTGTAGTGCTACCACCTGCTATGACGGCCCTGGGACGCTCAGGTCAGGCTAGGTCGAAGCGGCCGGCTTTGACCCTGGCCGTGAAGCTCTGCCAGTCCTCGGGCGTGATGACAAGCTTTGGCCCGTCCGGGTCTTTCGAGTCGCGGACTGTGACGGCTCGGGGGAGGTTGCGGGCGACCTCTACGCAGTTGCCGCCGTTGCCGTTGCTGAAGGTGGACTTGTGCCACACGGCACGAGACAGATCCATGTCCACCTCGCACCCCCTTCGCTCTAGGCCAAGTCTTCGGCAATTCGCGCGAGGAGCCGTCGAGACTCGTCCAGGGATAGCGACGCCGCGCGCAGATGCTCGTAGACGAGTCTATATTGCGCTACCTCGTCGGGCTTCTCCAGATACAGCGAGCAAGTTGGATGCTCGAAGTAGACGATCTCGCTATCGGTGGGCGGATCGAAGCTCACGATCGAGAACGCCGAGTCCATAGAGGCGTGCGCGCCTGCGCTGAAGGGCAACACTTGCAGCGTTATGTTCGGTGCGTCGGCGACCTCGGCCAGTTTCATCAATTGCCCATGCATGATCGCCCGTTCACCGATCGTACGACGCAGCACAGCTTCGTTGAGCACAACCCAAAGCGCCGGCGCCTCGGCTTGCTTGAGCCGTGCTTGGCGTTCCATCCGGACTGTCACGTGCCGTTCGATCTCTTCCTCGGTCGCGTTCATCAGCGCGGCACGGTGGAGCGCGGCGGCGTACCGCTGTGTTTGCAGCAGGCCGGGCACGGTCTCAGCCTGATAAGCGGAGATCGTGGACGCTTCGGCTTCAAGGCCGACATACGTGGCGAACCATTCGGGGACTGCCTCGCCGTACTGTTGCCACCAGCCGCGTTCGCGAGACTCCCGGGCGAGCGTCAGCAACATCTCACGCTCTTGGCCCTCGGCAATCCCGTAAATGTCGAGTAGTCGGCGCACGTCCCTCGGCATCACCGACACCCGTGCGTTTTCGATCTTGGAGACCTTGCCGGGCGACCACTCCAGGGTTTCCGCCACTTGCTCGATGGTCAGCTTCGATGCCTGCCGCAACCGATGCAACTCGGTAGCAAGGCGACGTCGGCGGACGGTCGGGCTTGACGATGGGGCCATAGTGAACTCTCCGAGGAAACTTTCTGATTCACTTGTCAGAGGAACCTTCTACGCGTAAGGATGCCACTAAGTGCTCCGCGTTGGAAGGTGATCGCCGACAGTGAACGGAAATCACTGCGAAGCGTCGTCAATAGACGGCGGTACCGGTGCTGTGACAGGGTGCCCAACCCCCCTTGGTCGTCCCGAGCAAGGCTCCGGCACCGGTACCGCCTTCCACCTCCTGAGCACGCTTGAACTCGCTTCCCTGCCGACAGCCATCCCGTGCGCACGGCTGCACGCGGTGAATATCTTGCATGAGTGGGGACTAGGCGATCTTGCCGATGACACGGAACTCCTGGTCTCGGAGCTCACGACCAACGCGCTCACGGCATCTGTGTCCCTTGAGAGTCAGCCGCCCATCACCTTGCGACTGCTTGCCGATCATGACCGGCTTGTGATCGAAGCGTGGGACCGTTCCCCGTTTGATCTTGACCCACTCGAAACGGGCGACGAGTCAGAGAGCGGACGCGGCCTGCTGATCGTGGAAGCACTCAGCAACCGGTGGGGTTCGAGTCGCACCAGATACAACAGCAAAGTTGTCTGGGCAGAGCTTGCCTACTAGACGGGTTGCTGACGCCGGGTTACCTTCATCGGCGCCGGCACCCTGCTGCGGGCTTGCGAGGAGGCCGGCAGCATCCGGCCCGACCTCGACCCCGACGACGTCCTGCTCGCGTGCCGTCGCCCGGCTGGCCTGTCGGCCGCGGCAGAGAAAGATGCGTCTCGGTAAGGCCTGCGACATTCCAACCTGCGGTCGCCGTGCGGTGTCTTGAGGGCATGAGCATGAGAAGGACAGCATCGGCGCATCCCTTCCCAGCGCGTGCCGCGGCCGCGGCCGCCTTAAGCGTTGCCCTGGCCGTGGCGTGCAGCGCTAGCCCTCACACGCTGTCCGCACGGCCCGGTCATGGCGTCCCCGCACCGGTCAGGCCGGCTGCTGCAGAGTCGGCTGGCTCCTGCGGGCTGCCGCCCAGGCCACCGGTAGTCGGCCCGCTATCGGCGAGCTTCGTGTCCGCGTCCGTGGGCTGGCTGCTCGGCATCACGCTTCCGGCGTGCTCCGGGCCTGGCGGTTCGCGGCTCGTGCTGCGCAAGACAACCGACGGCGGGCGGCAATGGTCACCAGTGCCAGGCCCGCCGACGTCGTGGGGCCGGCCGGGTGCCGGCGGTACAGCCGGGGGAGTCAGCCAGGTCCGCTTCGCCGACCCACGGAATGGCTGGGCGTTCGGCCCTGGTCTGTGGGCCACTCACGACGGCGGCGCCAGCTGGCACCAGGTCGCCACCCATGGCGCACTGGTTGACAGCCTGGAAGTCATGGATGACCGCGTGATCGCGGCATTCACCCCGTGCGGAGCACAATGCGGCCGACCGGAGCCCGCATTCGCTGTCTATACCTCCCTCGTCGCCCGCGACGACTGGCGCCCGGTCGCCGGGGCGACTGGATACGGCTATCCGCAAGTTGTCATGGACGGGGGCACGGGGTACGCCGTCAGCAGAGACCAATCTGGCTCACGCGGCACGCTGCTCGGCGGCCCGGCAGATGGTTCGGCCCGCTGGCAGCCCCGGCCGCTGCCCTGCGCCGCCAAGCCCGCCGCCGCCGCGTCAGGAGCCGGCCTCGTCCTGGCCTGCGCCGCCCTCGGCACCCACCCAACACCAGCGCAGGAATACCGCTCCACCGACGACGGACGGACCTGGCAGCGGCTCACCAGCCTGCTTCTGTTCGACGGCGTCGATACCATCAGCATCTCGCCCCGTGGGGCGATCATCATCGCCGGCGCCTACAGCGGCCTGCTGATGTCCTGGGACGACGGACGGACCTGGCATGGCGTCCCCCTGGTGGACCATGCTGGTGTCGTGGAAGGCGGCGGCAGCCTGGAAGCTGCGATGACCACCAGCCACCAAGGATTCGCGATCGCGGCGATGGCGCAAATCTGGTTCACCTACGACGCGGGCCACACGTGGACACCGGTCACCATCCAATAGCCTGTTCCGGACTAGGTCATCGTGACCCTTATCGCAGAGGTTGGCTGATGAATCCGCTGCACCGCATCGCTGGCAAGGCAGTTGACCGGGCGATGGGTCTTCCTTCCGCAGCTGCGCCTTACGAGGTGCGGGCCGATGTCGGGGTTGCGATGACCGACGGGGTTGTCCTGCTCGGGGATCATTACCGGCCCGTCGGGCATGATCGGCCGCTTCCGGTGGTGCTGATCCGCTCGCCTTACGGCCGGGCGGGTATGGCTGCCCTCTTGTTCGCCGCGCCGCTGGCCCGCCGGGGCTTCCAGGTGTTCATCCAGAGCACTCGCGGGACGTTCGGCTCGGGCGGTCAGTTCCGCCCGTTCATGACCGAACGGGAGGACGGCCTGGCCACCGTGGCGTGGCTGCGCGATCAATCGTGGTGCGACGGCCAGGTGTCGATGACCGGCGCCAGTTATCTGGGTCACACGCAGTGGGCCATCGCGCCATATGTCGATCCGCCGCTGCGGTCGGTGTCGCTCAACATCACCGCCGCGAAGATCACCGCGGCTTTCTACGTTCACGGCGTGCCGGGGATCCAGAACGGGCTGAACTGGACCGGATTGGTCGGTAAGCAGGAACGAGGCGGCCTGCCCAGCGTCCTCCCGAATCCGCGCCAGATGGCCCGGGTCAAGCGAGCCTTGCGGAAGGTTCCGCTACAGGCAGCCGACGTAGACGTCGCGGGTGCCCCGGTCGCCTTCTGGCGGGACTTCGTCGGGCATGCCTCTCCGGCCGACGAGTTCTGGGCGGGCGCCGATCATGACAGCGCCGACCTGACCCGGCTTCCGCCGGTCAGCATGGTGACGGGATGGTGGGACCTGTTCCTGCCCGGGCAGCTGCGCGACTACGCGGCCATCCGGGCGGCCGGCGTCACGGCGCGGATTACCGTGGGACCCTGGCTGCACGCCGATCCCGCCGAGGTTAAGATCATCACTCAGCAGGACATCGCCTGGCTGGACCACCAGCTCAACGGGGGCCCGCCGCCACCGGGCGGGCCGGTTCGGGTATTCCTCCAGACGGCCGGCACCTGGCTCGACTTCGAGGAGTGGCCGCCGCCGGGCGCCGTCCGCACGGCCTACTACCTGCGCGCCTCAGGCGGCCTGAGCCCGGACGCCGAACCCGGTGACGCCGCGCCTAGCATGTTCGTCTACGACCCGGCGGACCCGACGCCGTCGGCGGGCGGACCCCTCCTCCAGCCGCCGGGCAAGCAGGTCGATAACGCCGCGATCGAGGCCCGGCCTGATGTCCTGACCTTCACCACTGATCCCTTTCCCGCCGATCAGGATCTGGTCGGGCCCGTCAGTGCCCGCATCTTCCTGCGCACCGGCCGCCAGTACGCTGACCTTTTCGTCCGGGTCTGTGATGTTGACGTCAACGGCGTCTCCCGCAACGTGGTGGACGGCATCCGGCGGCTCTGCCCGCAGACCGTGCCCGCTCCTGACGTCAGGGTCGGCGACGACGGCGTCCTGGCGATAGACGTGGAACTCTATCCGACGGCATACCGGGTAACGGCCGGACACCGGATCCGCGTTCAGCTCAGCGGCGGCGCGTTCCCGCGGTTCGCCCGCAACTTCGGTACCGCCGAGCCCTTCGGCGCGGCAACCAAGGCGCTGCGCTGCCGATTCGAGATCTATCACGACTCCCAGCACCCCGCATACGTGCTGCTGCCGGTCCTGCCCCGCCAGGCCTAGGACTGGGCTAGGACTGGGCTAGGACTGTCAGTCCCTGCCGGACTTGCCGTAACCAAAGAACGAGCGGCGCTTGATGAGCTCGGCGACATCAGGGGGAACCATGCCCTCCCAGGAATCGTCGTTCGCGGCTATCCTGCGCAGCACGTCACGGCTGAAGATCGGCAGGAACTCAGGCCGGTAGTTGTCGAGGTGAACGAAACTGCCCCGCCCGGCGAGGTAGTCGTACAGCGGCTGCAACTCTGGCAGCACGATGATGTCGTTCACGGTCTTGATCTCGTCGTCCGGCGAGGGCTGTAGGGGGTAGACATAGAGCTTCAGGTCGTTCTTGAACAGCCGCCCGAAGCTTTCCAGGATCCCGCCGGGAAGCTGCGCGTGGTTCTTCTCGTCGAACAGGTCGATCAGGCTCGGCACGCCCATCACGATGCCGATCCGCTCGCTCGTCCGTTCGCCGAGGTAAGCGGCCAGGCGATAGTAATCGAAGTAGTCAGTGATCAGCACCGTCATACCGCACGCGGCGAGCAGTTCGGCGCGGGCGAGGAAGTCTCGCCTGTCCACCTGCGGTCCCCCGGCGAGCAGGTTGCGCATCGTGATCTCGGTGAGCGCCAGCACCGGCTTGCCAGCCACAGCAGGGTCGGTTGAGAACCTGGCCTTCGCCGTCTCGAGCATGTCGATGTTCACGTGCGTCGGCGGGCGGAAGCTGCCGCGCTCCACCAGGATCGCCTTCTTGCGCAGCACCTCGCTCGGCTGTAGCACCTCACGGTCAGGGCCAAACATCGCCACGCCGCTCAGCCCGACCTGGACGAGCTTGAGCGCCATCAGCCTGTTGTCCACGCGACGGAACTCGATGCCGCGGAACTGGATCATGTCAATCTCGATGCGGCCGGTGGTCAGGCGATCAAGAAGGCTCTCGATGAGCTTGTCCGGTTCGTGATGCTCGAAAAAAGCCCCGTACAGCAGGTTCACCCCGGCGATCCCGAGTGCCTCCTGCTGCGCCCAGGCCTCGACGTCGAGCATCCGTACGTGCATCACGATCTGGCTCGGCTCGTCGTGCGGCTGGGCCTGGAACTTCACGCCCATCCAGCCGTGGCATTCGTTGCCGCCCCGGAAGCTGCGCGCCACGACCGTGTCGGCAAACGCGAAGAAGCAGTTGTCGTCGCCGCGCTCGTCGCCGAGCCGCTCCACGTTGAGCTGGAACTCCGTGTCGAGCATGCCCTGGAGCCGTCCGGCGGACACATACCTGTCCGCCTTGCCGTACTCGGCGTCGCTGACGGCCATGTCGTAAGCGGAGATCGACTTCGCGACGGTGCCCGCGGCGCCGCCCACCCGGAAGAACCAGCGTACGACCTCCTGGCCGGCTCCGATCTCAGCGATCGTCCCGTACCAGCGCGGATCGAGGTTGATGCGCAGGGCCTTCTGGTGCGTGTCGGATTGATGACTGCCGACGATGAGCTCGGTCATCGGTCTCCCTGCCTGCTCATCCGGCTCGCGCTGCCGCCGGCCGCCACCCAGTGCGACGGCGGGTACCAGCGTCCCGCGCCGAAATTGTACTAATTTCACGGTGTCCGGCGCCAGCCCATGCCGGCCCGGCCATCCGTGATACAACCCGCGACTAGACCGATAATTCTTTAGCCGAACGGCTGCCGCCAACCGCAGCCGGCCAGCCCACCCAAGAGCCGGTGTCCCGTCCAGCGCTGCGAAATCTGGCGGTCTCAGCCGCCTGCGTGGGATCCGATCATCAGCTCGGCCAGGTCGTCGGGATGCAGGAACGACGGCGGCGGCGGCGGTCCCCAGCGGTAGAGACCCTCATTCCCCTCAAACACCTCGGGCGTCCAGAGCTGGTCGTCGATGCCGCAGTCCATATCGGCGAAGTACTCGCTGAAGTTGCCGGCCGGATCCTTGAGGTACCAAAAGAAGTTGGAGCCGGCGTAATGCCGGCCGAGACCCCAGACGTGGCGTTCCGGGCGTCCTTCCAGCATGTGCGTGGCACCGCGGCCGACCTCGTCGACGTCGTCCACCTGCCAGGACGTGTGGTGCAGGAAGTTCACCGGCGCGGCCAGCACGAGGACGTTGTGGTGCTCCGACGAGCAGCGCATGAAGACGCCCTGTGCGCCGATGTAGTCCGACACCTTGAAGCCGAGGCCGTCGACGAAGAAGCGCTTGCTAAGTTCGAGATCGGTCGTGCCGAGGACCGCGTGCCCGAGCCGGCGCGGGCGCACCGGACCGGCGCGCAGGACTCCGGGCGCACGGGCGCCCGCCCGCTCCACCCGGCCCGGGCCGTTGTAGCCCACCGCGGGCGCGACCCGCTGATCCAGCACTGCCGACACCCGCAGCACGACCCGGGTGCCGATCACCGGCTCGGTGCTGACGAGCTCGTCATCCGCGAGTACGCAGGAGATACCGATCCGGCCGAGCGCAGCGGCTGTCCTGACCAGGTCGTCGTGATCCGCGACCCGGACGACGAGCTCGACGAGCTGGCGGTAAGGCCGCGATACGAGCCGCAGCTGATCACCGCCGTCGGTCGTGCGCAGCCAGCCCTGCTCGCCCGGTGCCAGCCCGAAGTCGGTGTAGTACGCGTGCGTCGCGTCGAGGTTCGGGACGCCGATCGTCACCGAAGCCAGCCCATGCAAACCCATGGTCATGCCCCTCGAGATGGTCTCGCTACGCGGTTCCTTTGATGAACGTTCTACGTCACCACACATCGATTAGTCAAGCAAAAATCCATATTTACAGGCGAGATGGATTGACCTAGAGTGATGGCGTGACTTCCGTAGCCGCGCCGCGCTCGCTCACCGAGCGGCTGTACCGCGCGCTCCGCGCGGAGATCCTCAGCGGTCGGTTCACGCCTGGTCAGCGGCTACGTCCCAGCGAACTCGCCCAAGGGCACGGAGTCAGTCTCAACGTCGTCCGGGAGGCCTTGAACCGCCTCTCCGGCGAGGGCCTGGTCGAGGCCTCGCCGCAGCTGGGATTCGCGGTGGTGCAGTTGTCCGTCGAGGACCTTGACGACCTGACCGCGTTGCGGTCGCTCGTCGAGAGCTCGGCGATCCGTACCTCCGTCGGTCAGGGCTCGCTCGGCTGGGAGACCGAACTGGTAGCGGCACACCACCGATTGGCAGGAACTGTGATGACCCGGCCGGACAGCCCGGACGAGCTGACCACGGAGTGGATGCAGGCGCATAACGACTTCCACGCCGCGACGATGTCGGCCTGCGGCAACCGGCGCCTGATCGCGCTGACTGCCGCACTCGGCGAATCGTCGGCGATCTATCGCCACTGGTCCCAGGCCTACGACCACGGCAGGCGCGACATCGCCGCCGAGCACCGCGCGATTTTCGAGGCCGCTCTGGCGCACGACGCGGAACTGGCCTGCCGACGGCAATCCGAGCACATCCAGCGCACCGCCGGCATCATTGTCGCCGCCCGCCGCGCCCGCGAGCTCACCAGCGCGACGCCCGAGTCCGCGTGATCCCAAGCCCCTAGTCCTGCGACCCGTATCGACCATCCCGCCGCCCAGCTACCGTCCAGCACCAGGAGTCCTCATGCGTATCGCCAACCTGTCCGGGCGCTTGGCCCTGATCGTCAACGGGCTCGCCGTGGATGTCGCCACAGCCTCGGACGGGAGGTTCTCCGCCGACCCGCAAGCCGTGTTCGAGCAGTTCGACGAGTTCCGCGGGTGGGCCGCGGCCGCGGTGCTCCCGGCCGGGACGCCGTTCGACCCGGCCGAGCTCGGCGCACCGGCCCCGTTGCCGCGGCAGGTCTTCGGGATCGGGCTGAACTACCAGGCGCACGCGGCTGAGTCCGGCATCGCCGCACCGTCGTCACCGGCGGTGTTCACCAAGTTCGTGACGTCCTTCAGCGGGCCCTACACGCAGGTGCGGCTGCCCGCGGGCGAGGTCGACTGGGAGGTGGAACTAGTCGCCGTTATCGGACGGCGGGCCGAGCATGTCGCCGCCTCGGCTGCCTGGCCGCATGTTGCCGGGCTCACCGTGGGGCAGGACATCTCCGAGCGAGTCCTCCAGATGGTCGGTGCGGTACCCCAGTTCAGCCTGGCAAAGTCTTACCCGGGCTTCGCGCCGATGGGTCCGTGGCTGGTCACGGTCGACGAGTTCACTGATCCCGACGACCTCGAGCTCAGCTGCGCCATCGACGGTGAGCAGATGCAAAAGGGACGCACATCCGAAATGATCTTTTCCGTGCCCGAGCTGATCGAGAAG
Organism: Actinomycetota bacterium; assembly: GCA_003168255.1. Classification (GTDB taxonomy): domain Bacteria; phylum Actinomycetota; class Actinomycetes; order Streptosporangiales; family Streptosporangiaceae; genus PALSA-505. The sequence continues at coordinate 14,550 of PMSU01000016.1, read as the reverse complement.
CTCTCCGCGGTGACGCCGCTGCTCCCCGGCGACGTGATCTTCACCGGCACCCCGTCCGGCGTCGGGATGGGCCGTACCCCTAAGCGGTTCCTCCAGCCGGGCGAAGTACTGACCACCAGCATCGAGGGAATCGGCGGCTTGCGCCAGAGCTTCGTCAGGTAGCGACCTTGGGGTGCGCCACGTCTAGTGTCAGTCGGCCCAGAAGGCTCTCACCTCGATCATGCCGCCGCTGGCCTGCGGGTGCTTGGCGGCAACCTCGATCGCCTCGTCCAGGTTCGCGCATTCGATCACGTCGAACCCGGCCATCCACTCCTTGGTGTCCGCATACGGCCCGTCGGTGGTCAGCAGCGCGCCGTCGCGCACCCGCACGGTAGTGGCCTCAGCAGGCGGCCGGACCCTGCTGCCAAACAGCCGCACGCCACGGGCGTCCATCTCTTCAACCCAAGGGTCCGCACCAACATCGATCGCCTGGCCGTCCTCCACCCGGACGACAGGGTCCGCGATCTCCTCTTCCGGCTCCTTCGCGGCCGTTTCACTACAGATCAACAGCAGGTACTTCATCGCTCCTCCTCGATAGGTCCCGATGTCGCCATCGCCGGCAGCCGTGCCCAGTTCCTCGGCCCGCGCCGGGCTGCCTCGCCCTAGCGGTGCAGCCGTGCCGGGCTCCCTGGCCCGCGCCGGCTGCCGAGGCATCCCGCAGCCTAGACGTTCCCGGCCACGCGATTGCTTCCACCGGTACGACGAACGCGGCGCACCGGAATGGACCGATCAGCGGGGCCGAATCCGGCAAGTTCAGGGCAGCGCGCCAGCGGGGGAATGCATCCGCGCGGGTTGCGATACCTCGCTCGACCGGGGGCACATGCGACGCCTTCGCCCGCAGGACCGAGGAGCGTACGGGTGGGCACACACAGCCTGGCTGTCCGACAGCCAGGTTTTGCGGTAGGTGGCGCGATACCGGGACTCATCGCCAGACCGCCCGGCACGTCATGGTCGGTGCGCGACCCGACCCTCGTTTGGCCGGAGCGGCGCAGGCTCATCCTCGCTAGTGTTGGCTGCTGTGCGTATCGTCATCGCCCGGTGCAGCGTGGACTACGCCGGCCGGCTCACCGCCCATCTGCCCTCCGCACCCAGGCTGCTGATCGTCAAGGCCGACGGGTCCGTCCTCGTGCATTCGGATGGCGGGTCCTATAAGCCGCTGAACTGGATGTCACCGCCGTGCAGGCTGGTCGAGCAGCCTGATCGCTGGACGGTGACCAGCAAGTCAGGCGAGATACTCACCATCTCGATCGAGGAGATCCTGAGCGACGCGTCGTTCGACCTGGGCATCGATCCCGGGTTGCGCAAGGACGGCGTCGAATCGCAGCTACAGGAGACGCTCGCCGCGCAGCTCAGCGTGCTTGGTGAGGGCTGGCGGCTGGTCCGCCGTGAGTACCCGACGCCGATCGGGCCCGTCGATCTGATGTGCCGGGACGGTGACGGGGTGAGCGTCGCGGTCGAGATCAAACGCCGGGGAGAGATCGACGGGGTGGAGCAGCTTACCCGTTACCTGGAACTGCTCAACCGGGATCCGCTGCTTGCTCCGGTTCGCGGGATCTTCGCGGCGCAGGAGATAAAGCCCCAGGCCAGGGTGCTGGCCGAGGACCGTGGCATCCGCTGCGTGATCCTGGACTACGACGCGCTGCGCGGGGCGCCGAGGGACGAGATGACGCTGTTCTGACGGGGATCCGGTAGGACAGGGCATGGCTGACCCTCGCGAAGCCGTCGCCCGCTTTGAGGCACTGTTCTCTCCCCAGGGACAGGAACTGCTTGGCTGGCTCAGCCAGCAGGGCGCCGCGCTAGGGATAGACGCGGAACTGCGGGCTGGCGCGGAACTGCGCGCCAGGTACCCGGCGGACCTGGTGGTCGACGCGCTCGCTCAGCATGAGCTGCGGCTGCGGGCGCAGCCGAAATTTGGCCGCGCCGGGGACATGTTCTTCACCCGGGCCGGCCTGGAGCAGGCCTCTTCCGAGCTGGTGGCCCGCCACCGCGCACACCGCTATGCCGACGCCGCACGGGTGGCGGACCTGTGCTGCGGAATCGGCGGCGATGCCATCTCTCTAGCCCGCGGCCACCGCGTGCTCGCCGTGGACCGTGACGCGTTGCATATGCGAATGGCCCGGGCAAACGCCGAGGTGTACGGCGTGGCCGGCAACCTGGACGAAGCCGAAGCCGATGTCCGCGATGTCGATCTGACCGGCGTGCAGGCGGTGTTCATCGACCCGGCCCGGCGGACGCCCCGGCGGCGGCTGCGGGCGGGAGATAGCGAGCCCCCGCTCGGCTGGTGCCTGGGCCTGGCCGAGCGGGTCGACCGGGTGGGCATCAAAGCAGCGCCGGGCCTGCCACGCGAGGCGGCACCCCAGGGCTGGGAGCTGGAATTCGTCGCCGTGGGGAGGGACCTGAAGGAGGCAGTCGTCTGGTCCCCGGCGCAAGCAACAGCCTCCCGGCGGGCGACCATCCTGCCGGAGGGCTACACGCTGGCCCGAGCCCAAGATGGGCGGGTGAAGGTTGCGGCGGCGGAGGTCAGGACGGCAGGCGTCGGGGCAGTGCAGGTCCGGCCGCCGGGGGAGTTCCTGTTCGACCCGAATCCAGCCGTCACCAGGGCCGGCCTGGTGCAGGAACTTGCGCTGATGATCGGTGCCTGGCAGATCGACGAGCAGATCGCGTTCCTGTGCACGGATGTGGTGACGCATACTCCTTTTGCCCGCGTGCTGCGGGTGATCGATTCGGCGCCCTGGGACCAGAAACGTCTTCCGGCGCGGCTCCGCGCGCTCGACATCGGCGCGGTCGACATCCGGCGCCGCGGGCTGGCCGGCGACGTCGATCAGCTGCACAGGCAGCTCAGGCTGTCCGGCTCCCGGCGGGCGACCCTCGTGATGACCCGGGTCAGCGACCGGCCGTGGGGGCTGGTCTGCCTCGACATCGACCAGCCCGGGGATGCGGCTCCGCCGCGGTGAGTCGAAGCCGCCGCCGGCGACAGCGCATGCGGTCTCGGCTCACTTCCGCGGACCCGCCGCCGGCGACAGCGCCTGCGGTCTCGGCTCACTTCCGCGGACCCGCCGCCGGCGACAGCGCATGCGGTCTCGGCTCACTTCCGCGGACCCGCACCCGCCTGCGTGAGTATGAATGTGGCAGAGCCCCCCATGGGTGGTAGGTAACGCCGCATTCATGCCTGGCTCTGGCTTCAATACGGCCCGTGATGCGTACCCAGCAGTCACTACCTGCCCCACCTGCCTCAGGCATCCCTCCCGGCCCCACCCCGCCAGAGATCGATGCCGATTTGCTGGCAACCCATGAACTGTCCGGGCTATCTTCAGCCCGCCAAGCCGCTGGAACTCGACGGCTGCCGGGCTCAGGGCCCCACCAGGTGCGCGTTGACCTGGCGGGCCTCGGCGGCCAGCTCGGCGACCTGGGTGACGCTGATCCCGGCCGCGCGGAGCATCTCGGCGCCCCCTCCGGCGGCTAGCAGCGGCGGCTCATGCCAGGCGTACACCACCCGGCGCAGCCCGGCGGCGATGATCAGCTCCGCGCACGGGCGTGGCCTGGACGCGCGGACGCCGCACGGCTCGAGCGAGCTGTACATCGTGGCCGTGGCCAGCCGCGGGTCGCCCGGCGACAGCTTGCCGAGGGCTGCCTCCTCCGCGTGATCGCGCGGGTCCGCCTCCCGGGAGAATCCGGTCGCGAGCGGTGTGCCGTCGGCGCCGACGATGACCGCACCGACGGAGAACGCGGTCCGGGACGGCGGGCAGCGCCTGGATAGCTCGATGGTCTCGCGCAGCCAGCGGAAGTCCGCGGCGGCCGGACCGCCGGGCGAGTCAGGTGTGTGGGCCGGCCGGCGCGCATGTGCGCCGCGCGGCTCAGGTGTCCGGGCCGGCTGGCGCTCTTGCGCGCCGAGCACGTCGATTGTTTCGCGCAGCCAGGCGACGTTCGCGGCGGCCGGACCGCTGGGCTCAGCTGCCCGGGCCGGTCGGCGCCCTTCGGCGGCGGCCGGACCGCCGGGCGGCTCAATTGTGTGCAGCTCGCGCTCTTCCGCGTCGAGCCGCTCGATCATCTCGCGTAGCCGCCGGATGTCCGCGGCGGCTGGACCGCCGGGCTCAGGTGCCTGCGTCGGCCGGCGCCTTTCGGCGTCGGCCGGACCGCCTGGCGGCTCAGATGTGTGTGTCGGCTCAGGTGCGCGCGTCGGCCAGCCCACTTGCGCGGGGCGCGGCGTGCCGGGCGGCTCGGGTGTCTGCGCTGGCCGGGCGACTTGCGTGGCAGGCGGCCCACCTGGCTGGCGGGTCGCCAGCAGGTAGCGGACCAGCACGACGTCGCCGAGCTGGCGGGACTCGGCGAGCTGCATCCTGCTGGCGGGGCCGTTCGGGTAGCAGCCGGGGCCGGCGAACCGCGGGGCGGTGGGGTCGCCGACGAAGAATGGCGCGATCACCAGGTGTAGCTCGTCGGCTAGCCCAGCGGTGAGAAACTCCGTCGCCAGCTGGCCTCCGCCTTCGAGCAGTACTCTGGCAACTCCCCGTTCGGCTAGATCGTTCAGTATTAGTACCAGCGATGGCGGATCACCCGCGTCGATTAGCTCAGCCACCCCGGACAGCCGGGCGCGCGCGGTCGGCAGGGCAGGCCGGGCGCAGTAGACGAGCCGGGCCCCGCCGCCGGTGCTGAAGAAGCGCGCTGCCGGGTCGAGGTCTCCGGTCGCGGTGAGCGTCGCCTTGACCGGCTGCTCCGACAGGCCGCGGGCCACGCGGCGCGCCCTGCGGTCGGCCGAGCGGATGAGCAGGCGGGGGTTGTCGCGGCGGATGGTGCCCGCCCCGACGAGGATCGCGTCGCAGCCTGCCCGCACCTCATCCACCCTGTCCGCGTCGGCGTCGCTGGACAGGATCAGCCTGGTGCCGCTGGCGTCGTCGATGTGCCCGTCGACCGACATGGCGCAGCTGACCAGCAGGTACGGACGTTCGGCCACAGGCGGGACTCCAGGGTTCTGGTGGGCAGGACCGATAGCTACTCCACGGTATCTTCCCGCGCCAGCCAGTGATTTACTGGCAGGCGATGCACGTGCGGCGACGGTGATGAGGGGCAATGGTCACGACATCCTCCAGGAATACAACGGCGACATTCGACACTTTGAACCCGGCCACCTCTGAGGTGATCGCTAGCTTCCCCGTGTGCGGGACCGCCGACGTCGAGGCGGCACTGGAGCGGGCACGAGAGGCCGCCACTTGGTGGGCCGATCTCGGCTGGAAGGAGCGACGGCTCCGGCTGCTCGCCTGGAAGTCGCACATCACCAGGTACATGGCCAGGCTCGCCGAGCTCGTGCACGAGGAAACGGGCAAGCCGCTGGCCGATGCCAAGCTGGAGATTCTGCTCGCCATCGTGCACATCGACTGGGCGGCGAAGAACGCCGAGCGCGTGCTTGGCCCGCGGCGGGTGCGCAGCGGGCTGGTCTCGCTCAACCAGGCCGCCGTGCTCGAGTACCAGCCGCTCGGCGTGGTTGCCGTGATTGGCCCCTGGAATTACCCGGTCTTCACGCCGATGGGATCGCTCGCGTACGCCCTCGCGGCCGGCAACGCGGTGATCTTCAAGCCCAGCGAGCTCACCCCGGCGGTCGGCGGCTGGCTGGTCAGCTCGCTGACCGAGATCATCCCCGAGCATCCCGTGCTTCAGCTGATCACCGGCATGGGCGAGACCGGCGCCGCGCTGGCGCGCAGCGGCGTGAACAAGATCGCCTTCACTGGCTCGGCGGCCACCGCCAGGAAGGTCATGGCCGCGGCGGCGGAGAACCTCACGCCCATGGTGGCCGAGTGCGGCGGCAAGGACGCCATGCTGGTGGACGGCGACGCCGACCTGGACGCGGCCGCCGACGCTGCCGCCTGGGGTGCCATGTCGAACGCCGGGCAGACCTGCGTCGGGATCGAGCGGGTGTACGTCGTAGCCGACGTCTACCACGCGTTCCTGGAAAAGCTGAAGGAACGGGTATCCGCGATACGGCCGGGCGAGGACCGGACGGCCGATTACGGGCCGATGACCATGTCGTCGCAGCTCGACGTCGTCGAGGGGCACGTTTCCGACGCGCTGGCCAGGAACGGCCATTCGGTCACCGGCGGGCTGAGCAGCATTCACAGCCCGTACGTGGATCCGATCATCCTCACCGATGTGCCGGAGGAGAGCCGGGCCATTACCGAGGAGACGTTCGGGCCGACGGTGACGGTGACGAAGATCGGGGATCTCGCCGAGGGCGTGCGGCTGGCTAACGCGGGACGTTACGGGCTCGGCTCGGCGGTGTTCACCAAGAGCCGGAAGCGGGGCATGGAGGCGGCCCGGTCGCTGCGTACCGGGATGACGGCCATCAACGCGGTTATCGCATTCGCTAGCGTTCCGTCACTGCCGTTCGGCGGGGTGGGCGATTCCGGATTCGGCCGGATTCACGGCGCGGACGGGCTGCGTGAGTTTGCCCGGGCCAAGGCCATCACCAGGCAGCGGATGAAGCCGCCGGTGAACCTCACCTCGTTCTCGCGCACGGACAAGGACCTGGACAAGATCCTGGCGCTCGTCACCCTGCTGCATGGGCGGCGGTACCGCTAGCTCACCGCGAGCAGATGGCGCGCCTCCCGGGCGATCTGGAGGTCCTCCCTGGCGGTGATTACGAGGGTCCGCGCGGCTGATCCGGCGGCGCTGATGTCCTGGTCGCCAGCGGCACTGTCGTTGCGCTGGGGATCGATACTGACGCCGAGGAAATCCAGCCGCTGCGCTGCCCGGCGTCGCACCACGGCCGAATGCTCGCCTACCCCCCCGGTGAATGCCAGCACGTCGATTCCGCCGGTCGCCGCGCTCATCGCGGCGATGCCGCCCGCCAGCCGGTGGGTATAGACGTCGAGGGCCAGCCGCGCGTCGCGATCACCGCGATCCACGGCAGCCTCGACCTCCCGCATGTCGCCGGTTCCGGCCAGGGCGGTGAGTCCGGAGCGCTGCTCCAGCGCGGTGGTGACCTCGTGCGGCGAGAGATGCTCGTGCTCTTCGAGCCAGAGCACCAGGCCGGGGTCGACGGTGCCCGACCGGGTTGCCATCACCAGACCCTCCAGCGGGGTGAAGCCCATGGTGGTGTCGACGCTGCGGCCACCGAGTACCGCGGCCACGGAGGCTCCGGCGCCGAGGTGGCAGCTGATGATCCGCAGGTCCGCCGCCGGACGGCCGAGCAGCTGGGCGGCACGCCGCGAGCAATAGGCGTGCGATAGCCCGTGGAAGCCGTAGCGGCGGATCGCGTAACGCTGCCGCCACTCACGCGGCACCGCGTAGGTCGCGGCGGCGGCCGGGATGGTGGTGTGGAAAGCGGTGTCGAAGCTGGCTACGGCCCGCACGGCCGGCAGCTCGGCGGTGACCGCATGGAGTGCGGCCAGGGACTTCGGCTGGTGCAGCGGGGCGAGATCGGTCAGGTCCCGCAGTTGCCGCAGGACGGCGTCGTCGATCAGGACCGGGCCGGTGAAGATTATCCCGCCATGAACGATGCGGTGACCTACTACGTCCGGCTTCCCCCAAGCCCGCAGGATCTCACCGAGGCGAGAGGTATCGAATCCGTCAGTCCCGGCGGGCAGGTCAGCGCTTTGCTCGACGGTGTCGTGAGCGTCGAGCATGCGCAGCTTGAGACTGGACGACCCGGCATTGACGACCAGTACTCGCACGTCAGCTCCCGGGCTGTTCATCCGTTGGCGGTGGCGGAGATTACCCGGCCGCGCCCCGCGGCCAAATCCCCATGCGGATCGTCGCGCTGTAGACACCGCAGGCCGGCGATGAGCGTTTCGAGGCTTCTGGTGAACCGTTCGTCGCGGTCGTCGGCCCAGGCGTACTCGCCGTGCGCCGATAGCGCTGGAAACCGGTCGGCGGGCAGGGACTGGAGGAATGCGTGCAGTTCTTTTCTGGTGGCGGCGTCCCGGATGCGCTGCTCGCTGGCGGAGGTGCGGTCGCTGAGGGCGAAGCCGACCGTGTAATCGTAGATCAGGCGGAAGGCCAGAGCCGTCTGCCGCTCGGGCATTCCTGCCGCGTGCAGCGACGCGAGGAATGCCTCCGCCAGGGTGAGGGAGTGCGGGCTGAGCGGGTCGCGGGTCTTGAGCAGGCCGGCCATGCCCGGGTGGTCCTCGAGGACGGTCCGCAGCCGCTGCGCGAGCACCATGACCCGCGCGCTCCAGGTGAGGGAGTCATCGGTCTGGCAGTCCGCCTCGGCAAGTACGGCGTCGAGGATGAGATCGTAAAGCTGCTCCTTGCTGCGGACGTGGCGATACAAGGCGCCGGGAACGACGCCGAGCCGGGCAGCGAGGGCCCGCATGCTGAGCGCGGGCACGCCGCCGGTGCTGATGATCGCGAGGGCCTCGGTCACCACCCCATCGCGGCTGAGCACGCGCCGCTGGCGGTTCTCCGCACCGGATGGCGGATTGAACAGAAGCGGGCGGGAAACCGCACCGCCTGGGCCGGCTTCCGCCGCCGCGGGGCCGGAAACCGCCCGGCCGGGGCCGGAAACCGCACCGCCTGGGCCGGCTTCCGCCGCCGCGGGGCCGGAAACCGCACCGCCGCCGAATGGCTGCTGCTGGGTCGCCATATGCCTGCCTCCAGAGACCGCATTTGACTGTGAACGTTGTTCACCTTACAGTGAACACTGTAGCTCGGAAGTAAAAAGTGTTCACAAGAGCGGTGTCCTTCCGGGGCGGCCGGGCCGAGAGCCCGGTCCAACGAACGAAGGAGAACCATATGACAGTCATGGCCAACTGGGACCATCTCGAGGATATGCGTGCCGCGCAGGATGACATGTTCCGGATGCTCAGAGGACACGCCTGGCACAGTGGCCACCACTATGGCGGTCCGACCGGCAGCACGACCGGCAGGCAAGCCTGGGCGCCCACGGTCGACATTTCCGAGCGCACGGACGCGTACGTGGTGGCAGCGGAGCTTCCCGGCGTCAAGACCGACGACGTGGAGATCACCTTCGAAGATGGCTTGCTGACGATCCAGGGCGAGCGGCATCACGCGGATGCTACCGAGGGCGAGAAGGTCCACCGGACCGAACGTCGCTATGGCGCCTTCTGCCGCTCGATCACCATGCCCAATCACGTCGACGCGGACAAGATCGAAGCCTCGACGGAGGACGGCGTGCTCCAGGTCCTGGTACCGAAGGCGAAGGACGTACGCGCCAAGCGCATCGAAGTGCGCGCTGGCAACGGCCGCACCGCCAAGACAGGCGCGGTCAAGGCGAGCGTAGCCAAGGCGGGCACCGCCAAGGCGGGCACTGCCAAGGCAGGCACAGCGACCAAGAACGGCAACTAACAGCCAGCCAGCCGGCGGACGCAAGTGCCAGTCCGTCACCGCGCTAAGATAACCTGCCGGCCGTCACCGCTACCAAGCGGTGGCGGCCGGAGTGCTCTGCCAGCCAGACCCAGACAGGACTCCGGCCGTTTAAGGAGCCTGGCTCAGCAGGACCCGGCGGGTGAGGTCCGGCGCTGAGTTTGCCAGCCTGTGCAGCACCCGGTGCAAGAGTCCCGCCACGTCCAGCGGAGGGATCTCCAGCTCATCACCGACCTGGGCGTACCCGAGGCCGCCGAAGAGCACGAGCCCGAGGGCACCGCGTTCCTTCCCGCTCAGCCCGCCCGGATCGATGCACCTGGCGAAGTACTCGTGCGGCCATCTCGCCGCGATGCGGTCGTGCCAGCCAGGCCCGTCGGCCAGTGCCTGACAACGGTGGTAGGCCGACACCGCCAGCCGGTGGCCCGTGTCGTCTCCGCTGCGCGCTGCTGACGGGGGATGCACGCACTCGTCGACGATGACATCGCTGACCACCTGCTCGGCCATCCCGGCATCGCCGAGCGTCAGCAATGCCTGCTGGTACAGCCCGGCGGCGTGCCGGTCATAGGTTTCTTGATCTCTGTCGCGCGGAGCGCTGGCCGTGCCAGCAGCAGGGGCGAGGCTCGTCTTACCGGATATGATCATGAGAAAACTCCGGGTATCTCCGTGGCGGTGCACTCAGCGAGCGCCGTCAGCTACCAGGGTCCGGAGCAACTACTTGGACGGTATCACCGCGCGCCCGCCGCGTGTAGTCTCGAGTACACCACATGCCCTGGCCGTCTAGGCCGCCGCTCCGGCGCTGGCACACCGCAGGCACGTCGCTCCAGACCCTTGGTGACGCAATCGAGTCACGTAAGGGAGAACCTGATGAGCGATTATGCGGGCTTTCTGCCCCCCGAATTGCTGCACAAGATGGATGCCTACTGGCGGGCCGCCAACTATGTGTCGGTCGGCCAGATCTACCTCTACGACAATCCGCTGCTGAAACGGCCGCTGGAACTCCGCGATGTGAAACCGCTGGTCGTCGGGCACTGGGGCACGACACCAGGCCAGAACTTTATTTATGTTCACCTGAATCGGGTGATCAAGAAGTTCGACCTGGATATGTTCTATGTCGCCGGTCCAGGTCACGGCGGTCCGGCCCTGGTGGGCAACACCTACCTCGAAGGCAGCTACAGCGATGTCTACCCCGACATCAGCCAGGATGAAGCCGGGCTCAAGAAGCTCTTTACCCAGTTCTCGTTTCCCGGCGGGATCTCCAGCCATGTCGCGCCGACGACGCCTGGGTCGATCCACGAGGGCGGCGAGCTGGGATACTCGCTCAGCCATGCGTTCGGCGCCGCGTTCGACAATCCCGGCCTGATCGTTGCCTGCGTGATCGGCGATGGCGAGGCCGAGACGGGCCCGCTGGCGACCGCATGGCAGTCGAACAAGTTCCTCAACCCGATCAGCGACGGGGCCGTGCTGCCGATCCTGCACCTCAACGGCTACAAGATCAGCAACCCCACCATCCTGGCCCGCCTCGAAGATGAGGAACTGGGGCAGTTTCTGCGCGGCTGCGGCTGGGAGCCGCACTTCGTGGCGGGTGACGATCCGGCAGAGATGCATCAGCTCATGGCCGGCACGCTGGAAGGGGCCGTCGAGGCCATCCGGAACATCCAGGACTATGCGCGCGTCACCAGCGACACCACCCGGCCACGCTGGCCCATGATCGTCCTGAAGTCACCCAAGGGCTGGACCGGGCCAAAAGTCGTCGACGGCATGAAGATCGAAGGGACGTTCCGGTCGCATCAGGTGCCGCTCCTGGTGGACGCCGAGCATCCCGGGCACCTCGAGCAGCTGGAAAGCTGGATGCGAAGCTACAAGCCAGACGAGCTGTTCGATTCCGACGGCCGCCTGCTAGCGGACCTGGCTGAGCTGGCGCCCGAGGGCGACCGGCGGATGGGCGCCAATCCGCACACAAACGGCGGCCTGCTGCTTCGTGACCTGCGCATGCCGGATTTCCGCGTGCACGCCGTGAACGTGCCGTCGCCCGGCGCTGCTCTCGCCCAGGACACCCTCGTGCTGGGAGAATTCCTGCGTGACGTGGCCACGCTCAACGCCGATGACCGGAATTTCCGCGTGTTCGGCCCCGATGAAACGCTCTCGAATCTCCTGGGCGCTGTCTTCGAGGAAACCAGTCGTCAGTGGAACGCCCGTACAGCCGAAAATGATGAATTTCTTTCTCCTAACGGCCGGGTGCTGGACTCGATGCTCAGCGAACACCAATGCGAGGGTTGGCTAGAGGGCTATCTGCTCACCGGTCGGCATGGGCTCTTCAACTGCTACGAGGCGTTCATCCACATCATCGATTCGATGTTCAACCAGCATGCCAAGTGGCTGAAGGTCACCTCCCAGCTGCCGTGGCGGCGCAAGATCGCCTCACTGAACTATCTGCTCGCCTCGCACGTCTGGCAGCAGGATCACAACGGTTTCACCCACCAGGATCCCGGTTTCCTCGACCACGTCGTCAACAAGAAGGCTGACATCGTCCGGGCTTACCTTCCGCCCGACGCCAACTGCCTGCTGTCGGTCATGGACCACTGCCTGCGCAGCAGGCACTACGTGAACGTCGTCATCGCCGGGAAGCATGCGCTGCCGCAGTGGCTGACCATGGAAGCCGCGGTCGTGCACTGCACCGAGGGGATCGGCATCTGGGACTGGGCGAGCAACGACCAGGGCAGCGAGCCGGACATCGTGATGGCCTGCTGCGGGGACACGCCGACGCTGGAGGTGCTGGCGGCCGTCTCCATCCTCCGCGAGCATCTGCCGGATCTGAAGATCCGGGTGGTCAATGTCGTGGATCTGATGAAGCTACAGTCCGCCGGGGAGCACCCGCACGGGCTGAGCGACGCTGATTACGACTCGCTCTTCACCCGGGACAAGCACATCATCTTCGGCTTCCACGGATACCCCTGGTTGATCCACCGGCTGACCTACCGCCGTGCCAACCACAACCTCCATGTGCGGGGCTACAACGAAGAAGGCACGATCACGACAGCCTTCGACATGCGAGTGCAGAACCGTCTTGACCGCTTTCACCTGGTACTTGATGTCATCGACCGGCTGCCGCAACTGGGCGCCACGGCCGATCACCTGAAGCAGATGATCCGTGACAAGCTCATCGAGCATGACCAGTACATCGACTCCCATGGGCAGGACATGCCCGAAATACTGAACTGGACGTGGGGCGCCTCGCAGTGAGCGCGCGGCTCGCGTGCCCGCGGCGCGCCCGCGGTCTGACGAGATGAGGAGCATGGATATGGCAGATACGACACAGTTCACGATCGGGGCCGAGGCCAGCTGCACCGACGGGATCTGCGGCGAGGTGATCCGGGTGGTCGTTGACCCAGTCGCCCGGGTGGTCACCCATCTCGTGGTCGAGCCGAAGCACCGGCGAGGGCTCGGCCGGCTCGTCCCGCTCGATCTTGTCGACACTACGACCGGCGAGGTCAGGCTCCGCTGCACCCTGGCGGCGTTCGAAGATCTCGACCTCGCCGAGGAGACGCAGTTCCTGCCGGGCAGCGGCGGCTATGCGGAGTACGGTCCAGGACAGGTGATCACCTGGCCCTACTACGGCCTGGGCATGGGGGCCGGCGGCATCGGCGACAATGACCTGGGCTTCGGCGGCGGAGACGTCCCGCAGTCCGTCACCTATGACAAGGTCCCGCTGGGTGAGGTAGCCGTGCGCCGCGACGAGCAGGTCCACGCCACCGACGGCGAAATCGGCCGGGTTCAGGGGCTTGTCATCGACACGCGCGACCATCATGTGACCCACGTGCTGCTCCAGGAGGGGCACTTGTGGGGCCGCAAGGAAGTAGCGATCCCGATCAGCGCCGTGACCGGGGTGGGTGACGGTATCCAGCTCAAGATCACCAAGCAGGACGTGCAGGACTTGCCGCCGGTGGACGTCGATCACCCGGACTGGTAGACCCGCGCGATGGTGAACCGCTTCCTTCGTGGCTGCGCCCCGCTGACCTGGACAAGGTAAGGTCGCTCGGCATCGCCCCTGAGGCAGCTGGCGATCAGATCCACTTTGTGGGGGGTGGAGGAGCCAGAGGATGGCGGGCGACCGAGCTGCCAAGGTGTGGGCGTGGATCGTGGCGGCGCACGAGGGTGATGCGCCGGTGCCGATCGCGGCGCTTTGCCGTGCGGCGGTGCGCTGGCTCGGCGTGGATGGCGCGAGCGTGATGGCGGTGAGCGGCCCGGCCCGCGAGCCGCTGGCCGCCTCGGATGGGGTAAGCGCCCAGCTGGAGGAACTCCAGTTCATGCTGGGGGAGGGGCCGGGGGCGGATCAGTTCAGGTTCGGGTCGCCGCTGCTGATTCCGGATCTGGAGTCCGTGCAAGAGCGGTGGCCGGGTTTCGTGCCGGCGGCGATCGCGGCGGGTGCGCGGGCGGTGTTCGCGTTCCCGTTGCAGGCCGGGGCGATCCGGGTGGGGATGCTGTCGCTGTACCGGATGCTGCCCGGCCCGCTGGCACCCGCTGAGCTGGCTGATGTGCTGGTGTTGGCCGATATCGCGCTGCATCTGCTGCTGGATGCCTCGGCCGGCATCACCGGGTCGCCGGGCTACCAGCCGCTGGACGGGCTGTCGGTTGCCCGCGCCGAGGTGTACCAGGCAACCGGGATGATTTCGGTGCAGCTGCACGTGAGCCTGGAGGAGGCGTTCGTGCGGCTGCGGGCGCACGCGTTCGCCAGCAGCGCCGGGCTGGGGGATGTCGCGAGCGAGGTGGTGAGCCGCCGGCTGCGCTTTGAACCGGCGTCCAGGCCGGGCACCTTGGCCTAGCGCGAAGAGCCGCCGCCTGCGCGGTGGCTGGGGCGCCGCTCCTCGCCGCCGCCAGCATGATCGGCCACCCCCCAGGTCAAGGTCAGCGGCGTCGCGGTCGAAGCCGTCGTCCCGGACGTCTCGGCCGGATCGTTCACGATCTACTTGACCAAATCGGTCAAGCTCTCCCTCGCGGTCGCCTGGTTCATCCTCGACCTCCCCCCACCGAGGGCCCGAGAGCCCGCCCCGCGCGCTCGCTGTCCGCGCCAAGCCTGCCGCTGTGCGCGCTCGCCGTCCGGAGGAGTCCCCGCCGCGTCCGCGGCCCCTGCCGCCGGACTACTCCCGTCACACCGGCACCACCGACCCCGTGAGCCACGTCTTCCGGAGCGCCGCCGAAGAT
>PMSU01000126.1 GCA_003168255.1 Actinomycetota bacterium | reverse complement strand
ACTCGGTGCAGCCAAGCACGACGGCGCGGGTACCGGCCGGAGTCCGGGCCGCCGCGGCTGCCACCGCGCGCTCGACGCCGGCCTCATCGCCGGCGTGTATCGCGTCAGCCAGACCAGGGCAGGCCACCTCGGCAACGGGCACGCCCGCGGCAAATTGAGCGGTCAGCCCGCGCTGGTAGGCACTGCCCGTCGTGGCGACGGTGGCCCAGATGGCGACCGGCCCGCCGCTGGCCGCGGCCGGCTTGATCGCGGGCACCGTCCCGACCACGGGAAGCGCTGGCTCGAACTGTTCGCGAAGGACGTCGAGCGCGTGCACCGAGCCGGTGTTGCAGGCGAACACGAGCACGTCAGGCCGGTAGGCGACGGCGGCCCTGGCGCAGGCCAGGGAACGCCGCGCGATGTCGTCTGGCCGACGTGGCCCCCAGGGCATGCCGTCCGGGTCCATCGCCAGCACGAGATCGGCATCGGGACGCATCCGCCGCAATGCGGCCGCCGCGGCGAGGAGCCCAAGACCGGAATTGATCAGCGCGATGCGCATGACGCCCAACTGTAGCCGCGCACCGCCATGGCCTGAGCTAAGTCGAGGATCCGCCCCGGCGCCATATCGAGGAATTCCCATTCAAATACGGGTAATCCAGCGGCGAAGCCCGCACGTCGTAACAATTGAACCTGTAATGCTGCGGGATTGTTACTGGTGAGCGCATTGTGCCAGCAGGTGCCCGCGCGGAAGGAGTGGGGCCGGATGGCTAAAGGGACAGCACGCACGACATGGCACGTCAGGGCCGCGATCGGTGCCGCCGCCGTGCTCGCTCTCGCGGTGGGCCTCACGACATCCGGCGCCCCGGCCAGGGCGGCCAGGGCGGGCGGGGCTGCCCGCAGCGCCGCCGCGCAGTCGTGGCTGGTGGCGGGGCAGAATATCGCCGACACCCATGACCAGCCGGCCGAGACAACCATCTCTGCCAGCAACGTCAGCCAACTGGTGCCGAAGTGGGTTTTCACCACGGCCGGGGATGTCACCGCCACCCCCACGGTGACTGACAACAAGGTCTACTTCCCTGACATGGGCGGCATGCTGTGGGCCTTGACGGACACCGGGAAGGTGATCTGGTCCAACCCGGTGGCGAGCTACACGGGGATAGCCGGTGACGTGTCCCGGGACAGCCCGGCCATCGACGGCAACGAGCTCATCACCGGCGACGGCTGGGACGCCAACAAGCTAAACACGGGTGCCCATGTGTTCGCGGTCAACCGCACGACCGGGGCGGAGCTGTGGTCGGTCAGCGTGGACAGCAATGCCGCGGCCATCATCACCGGGTCACCTACCGTCTATGACGGCGTCGTCTACGTGGGCGTCTCCTCCTACGAGGAGGGTCTCGCCACCGAGCCCGGCTATCAGTGCTGCACATTCCGCGGTGCCGTCGTCGCCCTGGACGCCACGACCGGCCGGATCCTGTGGAAGACCTACACCGTCCCGTCCAACAACGGCGGCGGCGACTCCAACACCCCCGGCTACTACACCGGCGGGGCAGTCTGGGGCTCCTCGCCGGTGGTGGATCCGGCCACCGGAATGCTCTACGTCACGACCGGCAATGACTACAGCGTCCCCGCCGGGGTCTGCCTAATGCCCGGCCAGAAAAAGTGCAAGCGGCCGATCACGAAGGACTATTTCGACGCCATCCTCGGGCTGAACCTCAGCACCGGCGCCGTCGCCTGGGGCTACCGCACGGTCGAGGCCGATACCTCTACCGGCGCGTGCACGACCATCTGCGGACCGGACTACGACTTCGGCTCGATGCCCAACCTGATCACCACGACCGACCAGGCCACGCACGCGACCGAGCAGCTAGTCGGCGCGGGCCAGAAGAGCGGTATCTACTGGGCGCTCAATCCGTCGACCGGCAAGCTCGTCTGGAAGCGCAGCGTCGGCCCGGGCGGTGGCGGCGGCGGGATCGAGTGGGGATCAGCCACCGACGGGACGGCCGTCTACAGCACTGAGGCCGACACGCTCGGGACGCCTTACACGCTGCACGGGTCAGGCCCGTTCGCCGGGCAGACAATCACGAGCGGTTCGTGGACCGCGCTGGATCCCGCTACCGGCAAGATCCTCTGGCAGACACCGGATCCGCAGGGATCCAAGGACGACAGCTTCGTGAGCACCGCGAACGGCGTCGTTTACGTCGGCTCCGAAGCCAGCACGGGCACCAACATGTACGCGCTGGACGCCAGCACGGGAGCGGTTCTCTGGGCGTTCGCTAGCGGCGCCGAGGTACGCTCCGGCGCCGCGATCGTCGGCGCCAAGATCTACTGGGGCTCTGGTTACCGGGGCGGGGACAACGACGAGTTCTATGCGTTCGGCCTGCCGTCGGCCGCGCCCCGGACCAGCCAGAACTGAAGGTCAGCGGAGCGCGGGCAGGCCGTCGATGCTGACCGCGTTCCGCTCGGCCCGGTAGGTCACGAGCTGCTCGGCCGTCTTCCGCTCGTTCGACCCGTTGAGCAGGTCCCGCTCCTGCACCAGGTCCATGACCGGCACGGCGTAGCCGCATGAGTCGGCGATCCGGTCCAGCTCGGCCACGATGATCGCTCGGTTCCCGTCAGTCCCAGCCTCGTCGCCGGTGGCAGCGGGGAAGTGGCCGGCCAGCGCCCGCCAGTCAGGCTCGCCGGGCAGCACGACCCGGCCGGAGCCGTACAGGCGCAGGATTTTCGGCGTCTTGGTGAACGAGCAGAACATGATCGTGATCCTGCCGTTCTGCCGCACGTGCGCGATGGTCTCCGCGCCGCTGCCGATCAGATCCAGGTAGGCGACCGTGCTCGGGCCGAGGATCGCGAACGTGTCGCGGTACCCCTTCGGCGAGACGTTGACATGGCCGCCGTCAGCCGGGCCGGTGCAGGTCGGCGCCGTGGCCACGAAGAAAAGGGGCTGATCCGCGATAAACTGCCTGAGTCGTACATCCAGTCCGGCGTAAATCTTGCCCATGGTGCCTCCTGACATGAATTCTGCCAGCCAGGCTCGGGCCGCGGGCCGGCGGGCCGAGCCGAGCGCAACCAGAGGGGGAGCCACGTGACCGTGGCAAGTGATCAGGCAACGACGCACGCCCACCGGGCAGCGGTTGACGAGCTGCGCCGCGCGTACGCCGCGATACCTCCCGGTATGCCGGTCCGGCTGGCCAAGCGCACCTCGAACCTGTTCAGGTTCCGCGAGCCCGCCGCCGCAAGCCAGGCCGGCCGTGCGCGTCGCGGCCGCGCGGCCAGGGGGGCGGTTACCGGCGGGCTCGACGTGGCACCGTTCGGAAAAGTGCTGTTCGTCGATCCGCAAGCCCGGACGGCGGTCGCCGGGGGGATGACCACCTACGAGGACCTTGCGGATGCCACACTCCGCCACGGCCTCATGCCGCTCGTCGTCCCTGAGCTCAAGACGATCACGCTGGGCGGTGCGGTCACCGGCCTGGGCGTCGAGTCCACCTCGCTGCGCAACGGGCTGCCACACGAGTCCGTCATCGAGATGGAGATACTCACCGGCGACGGCCGGGTGGTCACCGCGACGCGAGAAAACGAGCACAGCGCGCTGCTGCGCGGCTTCCCGAACTCCTACGGCACCCTGGGCTACGCCCTCTCGCTGACCATCGAGCTCGAGCCGGTCAAGCCGTTCGTGCATCTGCGGCATTTCCCGTTCGGCAGCGCCAAGGCGTGCATGGAAGCGATCGGCGAGCTGGCGGCCGGCGGGAGTTACCGCGGTCACCGGGCCGATTTCGTGGACGGAACGGTGTTCGGCGCCGATGAGGTCTACCTGACCGTGGGCGCGCTGTCCGATACCGCGCCGTGGCAAAGTGACTACACGGGGAAGCAGGTGTACTACAAGTCAATCAGGGGGCCGCGGGAGGATTTCCTGTCCATCCGCGACTACCTGTGGCGATGGGACACCGACTGGTTCTGGTGCTCGCGGCCGTTCGGCGTGCAGCATCCCGCGGGTCGCCGGCTCTGGCCCAAGCGGTACCGGCGCTCCGATGTGTACCGCAGGCTGGTCGCGTTCGACCAGGCCCGCGGCCTGTCCAGCGCGCTGGATGCCCGGCGCGGGCAGCCGCCGCGCGAAAAGGTCATCCAGGACGTCGAGATTCCGCTGGCGGCCACCGCGGAGTTCCTCGCCTTCTTCGCCGACCGGGTGGGCATGAGCCCGGTCTGGCTGTGCCCGCTGCGGCTGCGCAGCCCGCAGCCGTGGCCGCTGTACCCGATGCAGCCTGGTGAAACTTACGTGAACGTCGGCTTCTGGGGAACGGTGCCGCTGCCGCCAGGACAGCGCGACGGGTATCACAACAGGCTGATAGAGGACAAAGTGGCCGCAGTTGGCGGGCACAAGGGCCTGTACTCGACGTCCTTTTACTCTGAAGATGAGTTCTGGCAGCACTACAACGGTCCGGCATACGCCGAGCTGAAGCGGAATTATGACGGCGACGGCCGGCTGGCCAGCCTGTACGAGAAGTGCGTCCGCGGACGCTAAGGCGCGATGGAAGGCGAGGCGGACATGGCGCTTGCCCAGGTATTCGAGCGGTTTGCGGGGCCCGACGCCCCGGTGGAGTTCAACGCCTTCGACGGAAGCACCGCCGGGCCGTCGGACGCTCCGGTGCGGATCACGGTCCGCTCGCCGACGGCCGTGTCCTATCTGGCGCAGGCCCCCGGCGGCCTGGGCCTGGCCCGTGCCTTCGTATCGGGGCACCTCGACGTCGATGGCGACATGTATATGGCGCTGGCCCGGATGGCGAACGCGCAGTCCAATTCCCTAGATTTTTCCGAACGGCTCCGGCTCCTCCGTTCGCTCGGCGGCCCGAGGGTGCTCTGGCCCCGGGTGCAGCCACCGCCACAGGAGGTTCGAGTGAACCGCCGGTGGCTCGGCGGCAGGCTGCATTCGAAAGATCGTGACGCTAGCGCGATCTCGCACCACTACGACGTGTCGAACCAGTTCTACGAGTGGGTGCTCGGGCCGTCGATGGCCTATACCTGCGCCTGCTACCCGCGCGAGGACGCGTCGCTCGAGGAGGCGCAGACGAACAAGTTCGAGCTGGTCGCGCGCAAGCTCGGGCTGGAGCCGGGGATGCGGCTGCTCGACGTGGGCTGCGGCTGGGGNNGGGGCGGCATGGTCATGCACGCGGCCAGCCAGTACGGGGTGAAGGCGCTCGGGGTTACCCTCTCGGCCCAGCAGGCCGAGTGGGGCCAGCGCGCCATCAAGGCCGCCGGGCTGTCCGAGCTGGCCGAGGTACGTCACATGGACTACCGCGACGTGCCGGAGACCGGGTTCGACGCGGTGAGCTCGATCGGGCTGACCGAGCACATCGGCAAGGCGCAGCTGCCTGAGTACTTCGGCTTCCTGCACGGGAAGCTGAAGCCGGGCGGCCGGCTGCTCAACCACTGCATCACCCGGCCGGATAACCACGAGCCGGCCCGCCGCCGCGGCGGCTTCATCAACAGGTACGTGTTCCCCGACGGCGAGCTTGAGGGACCCGGGTACCTGATCTCGCAGATGCATGACGCCGGCTTCGAGGTGCGGCACGAAGAGAACCTGCGCGAGCACTACGCCAAGACGCTGGCTGCCTGGTGCGCGAACCTGGACGCGCACGCCGACGAGGCGGTCGCGGAAGTCGGCCAGGGCACGGCCAGGGTGTGGCGGCTGTACATGGCCGGATCCCGGCTCGGCTTCGAGCGCAACCAGATCCAGCTGCACCAGGTGCTGTGCGTCCGGCTCAGGGCGGGCGGAGCCGCCGGGATGCCGCTGCGTCCTGACTGGGAGCAGCAGTCGACCTCGGTGACCGCCTGAACCGGCCTGGCGCTGCGCGTCAGGATCAGGGTCAGCGGGCCTGGGCTGCCTGGTACAGGGACTGCGCGACGGATCCGAGGCCGGGACCGTACAGGATCTGATCGTCGGTGCTGTACTTGAAGCTGCTCACCGACGTGATGATGCCCGTGCCCGCTGCCTGGTTGAAGTTCGCCAGCCACGGCCCTCCGCTCGACCCGGCCGTCATCGCGCAGGTCAGCCCGGTGTCGCTGGTCTCGTGGTAGGGGTCCTGGCTCACCGCGCCGCTACAGTAGTAGAGCCGCTGGCCGGTATAGGGCGAATCGGCGGGATAGCCAAACGCCGCCTCCCGGGCAGGCTGGCTGCCGAACTCGATGCCCTGCCCGCCGACCTCCTTCACCACCGGAGTCTGCGCCCCGTCCACGTTGCCGGGGTTCAGCCTGATGAACGCGACGTCATAGTCGTTATCGGCCTGCGTGCCCCACTGGCTGGCGACGTAGAACTGGTCCGCGGAAAAACTGCCATACGGAGCGTTGCCGTTCGAGTAGCCGGGAACGAAGGTCCAGTTCGTTGCCCATGCGCCAGTACCGTCCTTGACGCAGTGCCCGGCGGTCACCACGACGTCGAAGTCAGCGCTCGCGACCGTGCTCCCCGAGCACACATAGTCCTGGCCGCTGAGGGTGAAGAACACCTTGCCGGTGGTGCGCGCGACCGCTCCGCCGCCGCTCCACAGCACCCCGGTTGTCGAAGCGCTGACCCGCCGGCGCAGCGGCGCGCGCAGCGGCGCGCGCAGCGGTGCCCGCGGCGGGACGGCCAGCGGCTTGTCCGAAACCGGCGCGCTCAGCCACGCCCGCCGGGGAGAGCCTCCCCTGGTGGTGGTGGTGGTGGTGGCGGCGGTGGCGGTCGTCTTGTCCGGGCGCAGCGGGACCGCGTGCTCCATCCGTGACGGCGTCCAGTAGCGGCGCACGCCGGCCTGCTGCCCGGCGGTAACGGCGGCGGCGTGCTTGCTGACTGCGGCGGCGGCGTGCCTGCTGCTGGTGGCGGCGGCTGCCTGTCCGATGGTCTGGGCGGACGCCTGTCCCATCGTCAGGGCGGACACCGCCGCGATGAGCGCGCCGGTCACCGAGATAAGCGCGGTGCGCCGCGCGGCCCAGGTCATGACTGGCGAGTATGGCACGCAGCGCGACTGGTCGACTACTTTCTGCGATCGGGGCGGCTGGGGTGCCTGGATTTTCTGCGATCGGGGCGGCTGGGTTGCCTGGGTTTTGCGGGATCGAGGTGGCTGGGTTGCCTGGGTTTTGCGGGATCGAGGTGGCTGGGTTGCCTGGATTTTCCGCGAGCGGCCGGCGGGTTACCTCGTTCAACCGCGCGTCCGGGACAATGGACAGATGGATGCTGCCCAGGCCGGCCGGCGCGAGATCGTGATCCTCGGCTCAACCGGATCCATCGGTACCCAGGCCGCCGATGTCATCAGGCGCAACCCGGACAGGTTCCGGGTCAGCGGCGTGGCGGCGGGCGGCGGGAACCCGGGTCTGCTCGCCGACCAGGCCATCGAGTTCGGCGCCGATGTCGTCGCGGTCGCGGACGAGCACGCCGCGGCCGATGTCGGGCTGGCCCTTCGCGCGGCGTCCGGCAGAGCAGGCGAGCGTGCCTCGTCGGTGTCAGGGTCAGCCGGAGACCGCACGCAGCGGCTGCCTAAGGTGCTGGCGGGCCGGGACGCGATGACCGAGATCGCGGCGTGGCCGTGCGACACGGTACTCAACGCGGTGACCGGTGCGGCCGGCCTGTCCGCCACGCTCGCCGCGCTTGACGCCGGCCGGACGCTGGCCCTGGCGAACAAGGAGTCGCTGATCATCGGCGGGCCGCTGGTGGCGGGCCGGGCCGCGCCCGGGCAGATCGTTCCGGTGGACTCCGAGCATTCGGCCATCGCGCAGTGCCTGCGAGGCGGACAGGCCGACGAAGTGCGGCGCCTCGTGCTGACCGCGAGCGGCGGCCCGTTTCGCGGCCGCGGCCGCGGTGAGCTCGCGGACGTAACCCCCGAGCAGGCACTTGCCCACCCGACCTGGCGGATGGGCCCCGTTATCACGGTGAACTCCGCCACGCTGGTCAACAAGGGCCTGGAGCTCATCGAGGCGCACCTGCTCTTTGGCGTGCCCTTCGACCGCATCGCGGTGGTGGTGCACCCGCAGTCGGTCGTGCACTCCATGGTCGAGTTCACCGACGGGTCCACCCTTGCCCAGGCCAGCCCGCCGGACATGCGGATAGCGATCGCCCTCGCGCTTGCCTGGCCTGGCCGTGTCGCCGACGCGGCCCCGGCTATCGACTGGGCGTCACCGCACACCTGGACGTTCGAGCCGCTGGACGAGGAGGCTTTCCCCGCCGTCGCGCTCGCCCGCGAGGTGGGCATGGCGGGCGGCACATGCCCTGCTGTGTACAACGCGGCAAACGAGGAGTGCGTGGCGGCCTTCCTGGCCGGCGCCATCTCGTTTCCCGGGATCGTGGATACGGTAATGCGGGTAATCTCTGAGCAGGATGGCGCCGGTCCGGAGTCGGTTAGCCTGGCGGATGTGCTGGATGCCGACCGCTGGGCGCGGGCACGGGCGCGGGAGTTGACCGGGCAAACGGGCCTTCGGAGGGGAGAAGCCGCCGGATGAGCGTGCTGCTCGGCTGGGTCATCTTCATTTTCGCCCTGTCTGCTTCGGTCATGCTGCACGAGTTCGGCCACTTCGCGACCGCCAAGAAGTTCGGCATGAAGGCGACCCAGTTCTTCCTGGGCTTCGGGCCAACGCTCTGGTCGCGTACGAAGGGCGAGACCGAGTACGGCGTCAAGGCCATCCCCGCTGGCGGTTTCGTGAAGATCGTCGGCATGACGTCGCTGGAGGAGGTGGATCCTGCCGACGAGCCGCGGTCATTCCGGGTGAAGCCAGCCTGGCAGCGGGTGATCGTCCTGGTGGCCGGCTCCTTCATGCATTTCCTGCTCGCCCTCGTCCTGCTGTTCCTGCTCCCGCTCGCCATCGGCATTGAGAACGACAACACAGCCACCATCGGCACCGTCGTCTCCTGCGTCCCGAAAACGGACCAGGCAGCATGCACCAAGGGCGAGCCGCGATCGCCGGCCTCGGAGCTTGGCCTGCGCCCCGGCGACACGATTGTCGCCTTTGGCGGCAAGCCGGTACATAGCTGGGACCAGTTCATCTCGGCCATCCGCAGCCACCCGGCCGGCAGCCGGGTAGCGGTGACCATACAGCGGGGCAGCAGGCAGTTCGTCAAGGTCGCCACGCTGGCTAAAACCAGGATCGTCGCCGCGGACGGCAAGGCGGGCAAGAATACCGCCTTCATCGGTATCTCCCAGGGCGTGGTCTTCCAGCACACCGGCCCGCTGCGGGCTGTTACCTACGCGGGCTCCATGTTCGGCCAGGCGGTCACGGGCACCGTGCACGTTGTCGGCACCCTGCCGAGCTCGGTCTCTCACCTGTTCGCCAAGAACCGGGCGAAAACGTCAGCCGGCCAGGTCACCAGCGTCGTCGGAGTCGGCGAGATCACTGGACAGGTCGTATCCGCGCCCATCGGATGGCAGTACAAGGTAACCGATGTCCTGCTGATCGTGATCTCGGTGAACATCTTCATCGGGCTGCTGAACCTGCTGCCGCTGCTGCCGCTGGACGGTGGCCACGTCGCGGTCGTGCTATACGAACGGGTGCGAGCGTGGCTGGCCAGGCTGCGGGCAAGGCCCGACCCGGGGCTGGTCGACATGACTAAGCTGATCCCGGTCAGCTTTGGCGTGTTCGCCATCCTGATGGGCTTCTCGCTGCTCCTGATCCTGGCTGACCTTGTCAATCCGATACACATCCAGTAAGGCGACTCGGCATAATGACCGTTGATCTTGGCTTGCCCAAGCCCCCGCCCGTCCCGCTCTCAGCCCGCAGGAAATCTCGCCAGATCATGGTGGGCAAGGGCCCCCGCGCGGTCCCGGTAGGTGGCGGCGCACCGGTCTCCGTACAGTCGATGACCACGACGGTGACAGCGGACGTCAACGCCACGCTTCAGCAGATCGCGGAACTGACCGCCACCGGCTGCCAGATCGTCAGGGTGGCAGTGCCGTCGCAGGATGACGCCGACGCGCTGCCGGACATCGCCCGCAAGTCGCAGATCC
>PMSU01000147.1 GCA_003168255.1 Actinomycetota bacterium | reverse complement strand
TGGGGACGGCTGCCGGGCTGGGCGCTGTCAGGGTGAGCCGTGCGTCGGCGTCATCGCGGCGGCCCGAGGTGGCCAGATCCGCTCCTGGCCGCCGCGGCGCTCGGGCATCCCGACGATTGCCGCCAGGTCCGCGCCATCGATCGTCTCGCGCTCGAGTAGCAGGTGGATTACCTGGTCGAACGTGTCAAGATGCTCGCGGAGAAGCTCCGTGGCCCTGGCCTCAGCCTCGCGGAGCAGCCTGGCCACTTCCTGGTCGATAGAGCGTTGCGTCTGCTCGGCATAGGGACGCCCGGCGAAGGGGTTGTCACGGCTCGGTCCTTCGGGCCCGTAGCCGATGGGCCCGAGTTCTGCCGAGAACCCCCACTCCCGCACCATGCGCGTCGCAAGCTCGGTGGCGCCTGCAAGGTCGTTGGACGCGCCGGTCGAGGGTTCCCCCAGGACGATGATTTCCCCGGCACGACCGCCAAGGCGAACGGCGAGCGAGTCGGTGAGGTAGCTCTGGGGATATAGGTGCCGCTCAGACTCCGGCAGCTGTTCGGTCACGCCGAGAGCGGCGCCGCGGGGCAGGATCGTGACCTTCGCCACCGGATCGGCGTGCTGCGACAGGGCAGCGACGAGCGCATGACCGGCCTCGTGGACGGCAACGGCGTGTTTCTCTTCGGGCAGCAGCGCGTTCGACGCGTCACGCCGGCCGATGAGGAGGCGATCCCTGGCGGAGTCGAAGTCGGCGGCATCCAGAACGTCGCGATCGGCCCGCACCGCGCAGATCGCGGCTTCATTCACGAGGTTGGCCAGATCGGCTCCGGAGAACCCGGGCGTGCCCCGCGACACCGCGTCGAGATCGACGTCAGGGCCAAGCTTCTTGCCCTTTGCGTGGATAACGAGAATTGCCGTCCGTTCCGCCCGGTTGGGCAGCGGAATCTCCACGGTCCGGTCAAAGCGCCCAGGCCGCAATAGCGCCTCGTCGAGGATCTCGGCCCTGTTGGTCGCCGCCATGACGACCACGCTGGCGCCCGGTTCGAATCCATCCATATCCGACAGCAGCTGGTTGAGCGTCTGCTCGCGTTCGTCGTTCGAGCCGAACCCTCCCGGACCGCGGCGGCCCCCGATGGCGTCGATCTCGTCGATGAAGATGATCGAGGGCGAACGCTTTCGGGCGTCGGCGAACAGAGTCCGGACCCTTGACGCGCCGACACCGACGAACATCTCGACGAAGCTGGAGCCGCTGAGGGCGAAGAACGGTACTCCAGCCTCGCCAGCGACAGCCCTCGCCAGCAGGGTCTTGCCAGTTCCGGGCGGGCCGACCATCAGCACGCCTTTCGGGCCGACCGCGCCGGCCCGCGCGTAGCGTTCCGGGTGCTTGAGGAAGTCCACGACTTCCATGACCTCAGCCTTGGAACCCTCGTAACCGGCGATGTCCGCGAACCGCGTCAGGGGCCTTTCCTCGTCGTAGACCTTGGCCTTTGATCTGCCGATGCCCATGATCCCGCCCAGCTGCTTGCGGCTGCGACGGCCAATCCAGACGAAGACACCGATGATGAGAAGAAGCCACAAGAGCGGCAACAGCAAGCTCAGCAGGGATGTCGTGCTCGGGCTGGTGCCTGTCACCGCAACCTTGTGCCCGAGCAGGAGGGCAGAAAGGGAGCTGTTGTTCAGCGCCGTGGGTATCTGGGAGGTGTAGGCGGCGCCGCTATGGAGCTTGCCGCTCACCGAGCCCGTCGAGGTGATCGTCGCCGTCGAGACCATGTTCGTCGTCACTTCGCTGACGAAGCTGGTGTAGGTGAAGTTCCGGGCGGACGACCCACTGCCACCTGGGTGGAAGAAGAACAGGAAAGCCGTGACCGCGAGCCCGGCCGGCAGGAGCCATAGCCGCCAGCGCGGCGGCTGGGGCGGCGCGGGCGTCGGGGCACGGCCGTTCGGCGGATCTCCCTGTGCCGAGCTAGCGCGGTGCCAGGTGCTCACGAGCGGAGCAGACTAAGCGCGCCGCACATGTCCGCGGCGGACTCGTCAAGCAGAGAAATACCGGGGATCTCGCTCATGGGCTCGCCTGTCCTGCTGGAGGGTAGCAGCGGCGAGGGGTGCGTAGGTCCGGACAGACCCAAGCGCGCTTAGAAATTCAATTCTCTCACGAGTCAGCGGACCGACTGCTATGGGCGCTGCTGTAGGCGCACGTCCAGGGAGTCGCGGATGGCGTCCCCGATCATGTTGAACGCCACGACGGTGATGATCAGGATGATCGCGGGCGGATACACCAGCCACCAGTAGCCGTCGAAGAGGTAGTTCAGCCCGTCAGAGAGCATGCTGCCCCAGTCGGCCGAGGGCGGCGGCAGCCCGAGACCGAGAAAGCTCAGCGCCGACAGGGTAAGGATGGCGTCGGCGACGGTGAAGGTGGCGTTCACGATGATGACGCCGATGGCGTTCGGCACCAGATGGCGGATCACGATCCGCCGGCGGCTGGCGCCCATCATCCTCGCCGCCTGCACGAACTCCCGGGTCCTGAGCGTCAGTACCTCGCCCCGCACCAGCCGGGAGACCCCGAGCCAGGACAGCACCGACAGCAGGATGATGATCATCCACAGGCTCGGCGTGACTATGTTCACCAGGATCAGCAGCAATACCAGGCCGGGGATGGCGAGGAACGTGTCGACGACGCGCATCATGATGGCGTCGATGATCCCGCCGACGAAGCCGGCGATGGCGCCGTAGAGAGCGCCGACGGCGGTAGACGCGATAGCCACGGCCACGCCGAGTTCCAGCGACGACTGGCCGCCCACCATCAGCCGGCCCAGGACGTTGTACCCGGAGGCGTCGGTTCCCAGCGGGTACTTGCCGCTAGGCGCAAGCTCCTCGATGTTCAGCCGGACGGTGATCTGGTTGGTCCGGTAGAACAGCGGCCCGAGGAAACAGAACAGGGTGATGAGGACGACCAGGCCCACGCCGACCATGGCCACCCGATTGCGGGCGAACGTCGACAGGATGAGCCGCCCGGAACCGCGTCCGGCCGGGACCTCACCTACCTCCGGCAGTACGTCGGGGCCGTCTGGCCCGGACGCGGCGACCGCCCCCGGCCACGGCTCACGCAGAGTCATACCGCACCCGGGGGTCGAGGACGGCATAGGAAATGTCAGCCGCCAGGTTCCCGATGACCGTGGCCACCCCGACGAGGAGCGTGGAGCCGAGGAGGATCGGGAAGTCGTGGCTGGTGGCGGCCTGATAGAAGAGCAGGCCCATGCCCGGGTAGTTGAACACCTCTTCCGCGATCACGGCGCCGACGACAATGCCGGGCAGCGACAGCCCCAGGACGGTGACGATCGGCAGCATCGAGTTGCGCAGCACGTGCCGGAGCAAGACCAGCCGCTCCCGCAGGCCCTTGGCCCTGGCGACGCGGATGTAGTCCTGGGCCAGGACGTCGATGGCTGAGGACCGCATGTACCGGCTGAAGCCGGCCACGCTGACCAGGGTCAGGGTCAGCACCGGAAGGACCAGGGCCCGCGGATCGGCCAGGATCCCGGCCACCGTCGCGGCCTGGGGCGCTTCGGGCGGCAGGATGTGCAGCTGCACGCTGAAGATGGCAATCAGCAGGAGGGCGAAGAAGAAATCCGGCATCGAGTACAGGGTGAACGACACCCCGGTGAACACGTTGTCCCCGATCCCGCCACGCTGCACCGCCTGGTAGATCCCGAGGGGCAGGGCGATCAGCAGGGCCAGGACGGTCGACATGCCGAGCAGGATGGCGTCGCGAGGCAGCCGCTGCGCGATCAGCGCAGACACCGGCTGCTGAAGCGTGAAGGACGTGCCGAGATTGCCGCGGATCAGCTGGCCCGTGTAGCTGACGAACTGTTCGTAGAGCGGCCGGTTCAGCCCATAGGTGCTGTTGAAGGCGGCGATCCTGGCGGGTGTGGCCCGCACCCCCAGAGCGGCACGGGCCGCGCTGCCAGGGACCATGTGGACCATGATGAACGTCAGGATCATGACGCCGACCACGACCACGATCGCCTGGCCGACCCGGCGAATGAGATACCTGGTCACGAGCCGGTTAAGAGCTGTAGTACCAGACCTCGGGATTGAGCCCGCCGGAGAACGGATTCAGCGGGGCGTAGCCATGCAGATCGCTCTTGTACACCTGGAGGAACGACTGGTCGGGCAGCCACAGCCAGGGAAGCTGGCGGGCCGCGTAGTCCTCGTAGGCAAAGAACGCGCTGGTGCTCGACCCGAACTCGGTGGCATTGATCAGGCTGTTCATCTCCGGGGTGGAGTATCCGCCCTGGTTGTTGAAGCCGCCAGTATTGAAGAACCCGTCGCCGGCCGGGTAGAGCGGGTATGGGTCGTAGCCGTAGTCCACCAGTTGCCAGCCGCACGTCGAGGTCGGGTGGCTGCTGGCGCTGCAAACGCCCACCGTGGCGATCAGCGAGTTGAACGGCTCGGACTTCAGGCTGATCTTGACGCCGGCCTGGGCCTCCGATGACTGGATGGCGGCCTCCTGCTCGTCCGTGCTGGCAATCCCTGACGAGTAGGCGAGCTGGAAGCTCAGCGGCTCGCCAGCGGTGATCCCGGCACCGCAGTCGGACGCCCCGGTGCCCGGGCGCTGACAGGTGGACGTGCCGTTCGGGACCACCTTCCAGCCGTGCGCCGTCAGCAGGGCGGTGGCGTTCGACGGCGAGTACGGGTAGGGGCCGCCGGCCTTCTCGAGCGGGGAGACCCACGGGCCGCCCGCCAGGAGCGGCACCGGCCCGTTGCCGGGGTCGGCATAGCCGCCGTAGATCTTGGAGACGATCTGCGGGCGGTTGATGAGTTCCTCAAGGGCCTGGCGGACGTAGAGCTGGCGCACGATCGGGCCCACGCTGGCGTTGTAGAAGTTCGGGACGATCTCGGCCACGCCGGGGATCGGCTGGGGGGTTATCGAGTACCCCTCCGACTTCAGGACCGCTTCCTGCTTGATGTCGTTCAGCGGCAGGTTGCCCACGTCCACCGTGCTGCCGGACCTGAGCGCGTCCAGCGCGGCCGTGTCGGTGGTGAACTGCGCATTGATGACCTTGGACACAATCGGCTTGTCGGGACCTGAGTAGTGCTTGTTGGGCACGAAGCTATAGGCACCGCCGCTTTGGAAGGATGACAGCGTCCACGGCCCATCGACCACTTTCCACAGCGGGTTAGTGGTGAAGGTGCTCATCTGCCCGCCCTCCTTCTGGAGGAAGGCGTACACCGCCTTCGACCCGGCGGCGGTTTCGTCATAGTTCCCGACCGGGCTGCTGGCCGAGGTCTTGTCCCAGGCGTGCTGGGGCATCAGCGGGACGAAGCTGAGCACATCCTCGGTGTAGAAGGCCGGGTTGTAGGAGCGGGTGAGGTTGAGCACCACGGTGTGCACGTCAGGCGTGGACACGCTGGCCACGTCGACGGGGAACAGGCCGGGAAGGAAGTCGACCCAGTTCTGGTAGTTCGTCTTCAGCAGGTTGTAGACGAAGGTGAAATCCCGGCTGGTGATCGGCTTGCCGTCCGACCAGTTCCACGGCTTAAGGACGATGGTGACCCGCTTGTTGCCGTTGCTGTACTTGATCGAGCTGTACAGGCTCTCCTGCGGGTTCACGACCGACTTGGCGCCGTCGCCGGCGTAGACCAGGACCGGCCACAGCGGATTGTCGAGGTTCTCGTTGAAGCCGTCTGTGTTCGTGGCCGGCGCGAGCGGGAAGATGAAGTTGGGCGTCGCGGCCACCCAGGCGACGGTGACCGCTCCACCGCGTTTCACCGAGCCTGCGGACCCCGTGCTCGAGCCGCCGTTACCGCACGCCGCCGCGGCCACGACCAGGGTCAGGGTAGCCGCAGTGGCAGCCAGTCGACGCGTGATGCGCATGGGTGGCCTCGCCTTCCAGTCCCGATACGGTACACGGGAGGTCAATTCCTACCGATCAGCTCAACAATGGACGTTACACGAAGCGGTGACCCGGGCAGAGCCTCGCCCGCGCGCGCAACCTACCATCTGCCGCCCGGCCAGGACCTGCCACGAAGTGCCGCTCACCAGCGTAATGGGACCAGGATATTTGGGCCGGGGAAGGGGCCGCCTGGCGGCCCATCATGCCCGGCACCTCTTAGGCCGCTGACCCTTACGATGGGTGGATGCGATGGCATAGGTCGGGATCAGTAGAGCGCGCGCAGAGCTGGTGCCTGTGACGGCCCCGGACGTTCTTGCCCGGACGGCCATCGTGACCGTGGACGATGACCCGGGGGTATCCCGCGCGGTGGCCAGGGACCTGCGGCGCCGCTACGGGGAGCGGCATCGCATCGTGCGCGCGGAGTCCGGGGAGGCGGCCCTGGATGCGCTGCGGCAGATGAAGCTGCGCGGTGAGCAGGTGGCGGTGATCCTGGCGGACTACCGGATGCCGCAGATGAACGGGATCGAGTTCCTCGAGCAGGCCATGGACGTCTATCCGGGAGCCCGGCGGGCGCTGCTGACCGCCTACGCCGATACCGGCGCGGCCATCGACGCGATCAACGTCGTTGACCTCGACTATTACCTGCTCAAACCGTGGGATCCGCCCGAGGAGAAGCTCTACCCGGTGGTGGATGCCCTGCTGGAGACCTGGCGGTCATCTGATTACCGGCCGGTGCCCGAGACCAAGGTGGTCGGGCATCGCTGGTCGGCGCGCTCGTCTGAAGTGCGCGAGTTCCTGGCCCGCAACCAGGTGCCTTACCGCTGGTACGCATCGGACGAGCCGGAGGGACGGCGGCTGCTGGACGCCGCCGGGACCGACGGGATGGCACTGCCGGTGGTGATCACGCCGGACGGCGAGGCGCTGGTCGAGCCGTCTGACCGGGAGCTGGCAGGGAAGGTGGGCCTGGCGACCACGCCGTCGGGCGACTTCTACGATCTCGTCGTTATCGGCGGCGGTCCCGCAGGCTTGGGCGCAGCCCTCTACGGTGCGTCGGAGGGGCTGCGGACCGTGCTGGTCGAGCGGACCGCGACCGGCGGCCAGGCGGGACAGAGCTCACGGATCGAGAACTACCTCGGCTTCCCTGACGGGGTGTCCGGCGCGCAGCTCACCGACCGGGCACGGCGGCAGGCTGCGAAGTTTGGCGCCGAGGTCCTGACGACCTGCGAAGTGGTCGGCCTTGAGGTTAACGGCTCGGCCCGGACCGTCCGTTTCGCCGATGGAACTTCGGTTGACGCCCATGCCGTCATCCTCGCCACCGGGGTGGCCTACCGGCAGCTGGTCGCGCCGGGCATGACCGAGCTGACCGGGCGCGGGATCTTCTACGGCTCGGCCCTGACCGAGGCGCACGGTTGCGCCGACCAGGATGTCTACATCGTCGGCGGGGCCAACTCCGCTGGCCAGGCGGCTGTGTACCTGGCGAAGGCCGCCCGGTCGGTAACGATGCTGGTCCGCGGCCCGTCTCTGCGCAAGTCGATGTCGCATTACCTGATCGAGCAGATCGCGGGAATCCCGGTCATCTCGGTGCGCAACTGCACCGAGGTCAGCGAGGCGCACGGTGACGGCCATCTAGAACGCCTCGGCCTGCGTGACAGCAATACCGGCGGCACCCAGACGGTCGAAGCGCAACGGCTGTTCGTCTTTATCGGTGCGGCCCCGCTGACCGGCTGGCTCGACGGCGTGGTGCTGCGGGATGGACGCGGCTTCATCCTTGCCGGACCCGATCTGATGGTTGACGGGCAGCGGCCCGCAGGCTGGCCGCTGGACCGGCCGCCGTATCACCTGGAGACAAACGTGCCGGGAGTTTTCGTAGCCGGCGACGTCCGGGCGGAGTCCGCCAAGCGGGTCGCGTCGGCGGTAGGCGAAGGGGCAATGGCCGTCATGCTGGTGCACCGTTACCTGGAGCGACTATGAGCGCGGAGCCGTCCGGCAGGCCATCACAGCCGAAGGCGCCAGCTCCGTGCAACGCGGCCGAGCTGCGCGGCCTGTTCCTGTTCGAGAAGCTGACCGACGATCAGCTGGACTGGCTGTGCCGCGAAGGTCAGGTGACGCTGGCCGAGCCGGGGCCGGTATACGCCGAGGGAGACCCCGCGACCTGCCTGTACGTGCTGCTGAGCGGGACGATAGTGCTGACACGCCGGATCGGCGGGGACGACGTGGAGGTCAACCGGACGTCCAACCCCGGCGTGTACAGCGGGGCGTTCTTCGCCTACCTGGGCGACAGCGTGCCGCAGGTCTACAACAACTCGATGCGGGTCACCGAGCCGGCCCGTTTCTTCGTGCTCGACGCGGCTAAGTTCGCGCAGCTGATGGCCGACTGGTTCCCGATGGCGGTACACCTGCTGGAGGGGTTGTTCTTTGGCACCAAGAACACTCAGGAAGCGGTCGGCCAGCGGGAACGGTTGCTCGCGCTCGGGTCGCTGTCGGCCGGGCTTACCCATGAGCTGAACAATCCGGCGTCCGCTGCGATCCGCGCTACCGCGGCGCTGCGCGAGCGGGTGGCCGGCATGCGCCACAAGCTTGGCCTGATCGCCGCGGGCCCGTACGACCTGACGACGCTGGCCGCCCTGATCAGGCTTCAGGAGGATGCCGCGGAGCGGCTCTCCAAGGTGCCCGTGCTCAGCCCGCTCGAGGCATCCGACCGCGAGGACGCCGTCAGCGACTGGCTCGATCACCACGGCGTGGCCAATGGCTGGGAGCTGGCGGCAGTCTTCGCGCAGGCGGGCCTGGACACGGGCTGGCTCGACCAGGTTGCCGCGACCCTCGCCGAGGCTTCGGGAGACGGGACTGCCCTGGACGGCGCGCTGCCCTGGCTGGGCTACACGGTGGAGACCGAGCTGCTGATGAATGAGATCGGTGACTCGGTCACGCGAATCTCCGCCCTGGTCGGCGCCGCTAAGCAGTACTCGCAGCTAGACAGGGCGCCCTATCAGGTGGTGAACGTCCACGACCTGCTGGACAGCACGCTGCTGATGCTCGGCGGCAAGATCGGCCCCGACATAACCGTGGTCAAGGACTACGACACGAGCCTGCCGCTGATCCCGGCCTACCCGGGGGAGCTCAACCAGGTCTGGACGAACCTGATCGACAATGCGGTCGCCGCCATGAACGGGACCGGCACGCTGACCGTGCGCACCGCGCTTGACCGTGACCAGCTGCTCGTCGAGTTCGGGGACACCGGCCCTGGTATCCCGCCGGACATCCAGGAGAGGATCTTCGAGCCGTTCTTTACGACCAAACCGGTAGGCCAGGGCACCGGGCTCGGGCTCGACATCTCGTGGCGGATCGTCGTGAAAACCCATCACGGGGACCTGCGGGTGGAGTCGGTCCCAGGTAATACGCGTTTCCTGGTGCGGCTTCCGCTCGCCGCCGGGAAGGATGAGCAGAAGAGGACACATGACAGCACAACCAGGAATTGACCCTTCCGTCCCGCCCGGCGGGACGGGATGCGCCGAATGCGACGCCAGCGGCGGCTGGTGGTTTCATCTGCGCCGGTGCGCGCAGTGCGGACACATCGGCTGCTGTGACTCCTCGCCGGCGCAGCACGCGAGCGCGCACGCGGCCGCGGCCGGACACCCCTTCATCAGGAGTTTCGAGCCTGGCGAGGTGTGGTTCTGGAACTACAAGACAGAGGAGATGTATGAGACCGGGCCCGCACTGGCCCCGCCGCAGCATCATCCGTCCGGGCAGCCGGTGCCTGGTCCCGCAGGCCGCGTTCCAGGGGACTGGCAGGCATACCTGAACTAGGCGGATCCACAGCGCAGAGGAAGCGGTATGCGGCGAGCGTTAGCGATCACAGCGGCGGCGGCTGCCCTGGTCCTGCGGTGCGGCGGCGTGGCAAGCGCCACCACCACGTGGTCGATCGAGCCGACCCCCATCCTTGACGGCAGCCAGCTGAGCGGGGTCTCGTGCCTGTCGGCGACAAGCTGCACCACGGTCGGGAACTACCTCAGCTCGGACGGCTATAACGCGACGCTGGCCGAGCGCTGGAAGGGCACCAAGTGGGCGGTTCAGGCCACTCAAGGCCCATCCGGGGCGAAGCAGAGCGTCCTGCACGGGATCTCCTGTAGTTCGGCGACCGCCTGCACCGCGGTCGGCTCGACCCCAACCCAGGCCCGGCAGGCCCTGAGGTGCCGCTCGCCGAACGCTGGAGCGGCGGCAGGTGGGCCGTCGCGCCCACGCCCAGCCCATCCGGCTCCCCCATCGCCTATCTCTCGGGTGTCTCGTGCGCCTCGAAAACCGTCTGTACCGCGGTAGGGGAGCACGTAACCAGCAGCGGGAATTATCTGGCGCTGGCCGAGTACTGGAACGGCAGCGCGTGGCGAATCCAGCCAACCGCCAGACCAGCGACCCGCAAGGGCCTGTTCGGGGTCTGGTGCGCCACGGCCGGTAACTGCACCGCGGTGGGTTCGGCGACCCGCAAGGACGATAAAGGCAACGCACTGGCCGAGCAGACGTAGCAGCCACGGAACGCCGACGGCAGCAAGGGGTAACCCGGCCTGCCGCCGTATAGCGAAGGTCAAACCTCTCCGGTCCGGCGGCAGCATGGCTGCGACTTGACAGTCGAGTAGATAACCGTTATCTCTTTAGCTAACCGTTAAAGGAGATGGCCGTGCAGCAGGAAGTGGTGCTGGCGATGCTGGCGAAGGAGCCGTCGCACGGCTACCAGCTGCGGGCCCGGCTGAGTCTTGCGCTGGGCCCGCTCGGCGACGCGATGAACGCCGGGCAGATCTACGTCACCCTCTCCCGGCTGGAGAAGGCGGGCCTGGTTGGGTGCGAGCGGTCGGCCGGGCTGCCAGACCGGCCCGACCGCAAGGTGTACGCGCTGACAGCGGCCGGCCAGCAGCGGGTCGCCGACTGGCTGGCGGAGGTGAGCTGGCCCAGGCCCGACCTGGCCGAATTTCACCTCAAGCTGATCGCGGCCGCGGCGGCAAGGCTGGCCGACCCGCTGGTCATCGTGGATACCCAGCGCCGCGAGCTGCTGCGCCGGCTGCGGGACGCCCAGCGCGCCGCGATGGCCGAGCCGGGCCATTCGGACGCCGGGCTGCTACTGGAAGGCATCGTGCTGCGGCTGCAGGCGGACCTGCGCTGGCTAGAGGCATGCGAACGGAACTGGACCGGCCGGAAGGGCCAATCATGAACGAGACCGGCAACACATCCGTGCTGCGCGCCTGCGGGTTGCGCAAGGAATACGGCAAGGGCGAAGGACTGGTGCGCGCGGTCGATGAGGTCGACCTGGAGGTCGCCGCCGGGGAGACGCTGGCCGTGATGGGGCCCAGCGGCTGCGGGAAATCGACCCTGCTGCACCTGCTGGGCGGGCTGGACCGGCCATCGGCCGGGGAGGTGCAGCTGGACGGCAACCGCCTCGACCAGATGGGGGAAAGAGCGCTGGCCCGGATGCGGCGCCACGCCGTCGGTTTCGTCTTCCAGGCCTTCCACCTGATGGACGAGCTCACCGCGGTGGAGAACGTCGAGCTGCCCGCGTTGCTGGCCGGGCGCTCACCGCGGACGGCGCGACGGCGTGCTCTGGACCTGCTGGAGCAGGTCGGGCTCACCGACCGGGCCAAGTTCCTGCCCTCAGCGCTGTCCGGCGGCCAGCGCCAGCGGGTCGCGATCGCCCGCGCTGGCCAACGATCCGCTCGTCGTCCTCGCCGACGAGCCCACCGGCAACCTCGACAGCGAGGCGACCCTCGACGTGCTCCGGCTCTTCGACACCCTGCACGCGGCCGGGCAGACGCTGGTCGTCGTCACCCACGACTCGCGGATCGCCGCCACCGCGGACCGGATGATCTCGATGCGCGACGGCGCATTCGTCGATGAGACCAGGCTGACCGGCGGCACCACCGGGCATCTCGGCGCCCTCGCCGGACTGGAAGGCTGACGCCATGGGCCGGATCCTGCTCGTCTGCCGCCTCGTCGCGCGCGACCTGCGGCGGCGCCGAGGCGAGGCCTTGGCGCTGCTGCTCGCCATCATGGCGGCCACGACCACGCTGACCCTCGGGCTTGTCTTGCACGGCGAGACCAGCCAGCCCTATGAGCAAACCCGGGCAGCGACGGCCGGACCGGATGTGGTGGCCAGTGTCTTCCCGCCCGCGGCGGGCGGCGTGTCGCCGCGCCAGGTCACAGCCCTGGATGCGCTGACCAAGGCTCCCGGCGTCACCCGCCGAGCCGCTGACCTACTTCTTGAACCTGAAGCTGGCTGACCCGGCGCGGGCCAACGCGTTCGCCAATGCACGCAACTCGAACAGCATGACCGCGCCGTTCCTGAATTCTTGGCAGGAAATCAGCCAGCAGGACGGCAACCTGGTGAAGAACGAGCAGTTGATCATGCTGGTGGGCAGCTGGCTGCTGGGCCTGCTCGCCGTGGCCAGCGTGGCCGTACTGGTCGGCGGCCGGATGGCGGACCAGATCCGGCGGGTCGGTCTGCTCAAGGCGGTCGGCAGCACACCGGGACTCGTGGCCGGCGTACTCCTGGCCGAGTATCTCTTCCCGGCCCTGGTCGCGGCGGCGGCCGGGCTGGCGATCGGGTGGCTGGCCGCTCCGCTGCTCACCGGTCCCGGTGCCGGTCTTCTCGGCAGCGCTGGTGCGCCGCCGGTCACCGTGTCCACGGTCGAGGTCGTCGTGGCCGTGGCGCTGGCGGTGGCTGTGGCGGCATCGCTCATCCCTGCCATCAGGGCGGCCCGCACGAGCACGGTCCGCGCGCTGGCCGATTCGGCCCGTCCGCCGCGGCGCAGGGCCTGGCTGATCGCGCTCTCGGCGCGGCTGCCGGTGCCGCTGTTGCTCGGGTTGCGGGTGGCTGCCCGACGGCCACGCCGCATGATGCTGAGCGCGCTCAGCATCGCCGTCACGGTCAGCGGGATCGTCGCTGTGCTGATCACCCACGCCCGGTTGGACTCCTCGCGACTTGCCGCGCCTTCGGGGCTGGCCGATCCCCGGGCCGTTCGGGAAAATGAGGCTTTGCTGGTTATCACAGTCATGCTGATCGCTTTGGCGGCCGTGAACGCCATCTTCATTACCCGGGTGACGGTGCAGGACTCGCGGCATGCGTCCGCGGTCACGCGTGCGCTCGGTGCCACCCCTCGGCAGGTCACGACCGGGCTTTCGGCGGCGCAGGTGCTTCCCGCGCTGGTAGGCGCCCTGCTGGGCATCCCCGGAGGGATCGGGCTCTTCGCATCGGTGAAACACGGGGGGAACACGACCATCCCGCCGCTCTGGTGGCTCGTTGCCGTGGTGCTGGGGGCCGTGGTGGTCGTAGCTGGGCTCACCGCCATTCCGGCTCGCATCGGCGCCCGCCGCCCGGTGGCCGAGATCCTTCAATCCGAAACCGCTTGATCGCCGGACCCGACGGCTAGGCGCTGACCTACACGCCGCGCTCGGCGGCCAGCCTGCCCGACGCGACCGCGGCGGCCAGGCTGGAGTGGTCACGCTCATTCTGGTCGGCGTAGGTTGCCGCGAACTGTGCGGTGGCCCGGTCGAAGACGTCCGAGCCGCCCAGGTAGGCGGCGATGGCAATCCGGTCACCGGAGCGGGCGTGCGCCCGAGCCAGGGTCTGCCCGCACAGCTCGCCGTAGCTGCGCAGCGCGCGCGGGCCCATGGCTTCGACGGTCAGCGAGAACTTCCAGTCGCGCAGCTGGCGGATGTAGCTGTCCCCCATCTCCTGGTCCGGCCCCTTCCTGGCCCGGTGCCAGCCCAGGAAGATGTCGCTGTCTTCCTGCATGAGCTGCTGGCCCGCGACGACGCGCTCGGCCTGGCTCGGGTACCTCGTGGCCTCGGTGAACGCGCTGAGAACGGACGGCACTGCCTCTTTGACTTGAAGGATCAGCAGATCCGACGCATCGCGGCCAGTCAGCAGGATGATCCAGCAGCGCATTCCGACGCTGCCGATGCCGACCACTTTGCGGGCCGCGTCGGCCACCTGGAACTGGCTGATGAGGTGCCGGCGGTCAGGCTGGAGGGTGCGCCGGTAGTTCGCGAGGATCCCGTTAAGGCGTGGTCTTGAGATGCCGGAGACCTGAGCGTCCGGCAGGTCCGCGAGGGGTACCAGCAGCGGCGGTTCAGCGACGATGCGGGGCTTGCCATTGACGACGCGGATCAGCTTGCCGACGGCGCGGATCCCGTCCCGGTCCCGGATCCTGGCCAGGTCCGCGTCCGCGAGCCTGCGTTCCGGCTGATCCAGGATGGCCCGGAACTGGGCGCGCAGCTCGTCAAGTTCCGCGGGGGCGTACCAGACGTCCAACTCGGGCTGGCGGGCGAACCTGCGCATCGCCTTGCGGTAGCGCGTGACCGCGGCCTGCACGGCCTTGCGCCGCTGCTGGCGGCGCAAGCCGTTGCAGCGCGCCGCGACCTCGATGCTCGTGGCAAGCCGTTTGACGTCCCACTCCCAGGGGCCGGGCAGCGTCTCATCGAAATCGTTGATGTCGAAGACCAGGCGGCGCTCTGGGGATGCGAAGACGCCGAAGTTTGACACGTGCGCGTCGCCGCATGCCTGCACGGGGAGCCCGGTCACCGGGCTGCCGGACAGGTCGCTGGCCATCAGCAGCGCGGCCCCGCGGAAGAAGGTGAACGGGGAAGCCAGCATCCGGCCGTAACGGATCGGCAATAGCTCGGGTATCCGGGTGGCAGCCTGCTGCTCCAGGAGGGTTACCGGGTCGGGCCGGCTCGGGGCTGGCTCGAAAGGCGCGTGGCTGCGCCTGGGCGCGGCACTGCGCGCGGACTTGCCGCGAGCGGCTCGCTCCGCTGGGGTAGCGGCTGTCGGCGTGGAATCCGTCCGCGCACTAGGCATGGCCCTGCCCGCTCTGCTGGCCCTGCCCGCTCTGCCCGCTCTGCCCGCTCTGCTGGCCGGGGGGTGCCTCGGCCGGGGTTCCGGCGTGTCCGAGCGGCTCGCCGGTGACCGGCTCGCCGATGCGCCCGGGCACCCAGAGCATCCCCAGCGTGCCTTCGGCCGCCTGGGTGCCGTGCGTCCCGCCGCCCGGGCCGCGCAGGATATGGGCGATCCCCACGGCGATGACCCCGCCGGCCAACGGGCCGACGAGGTAGGCCCACCATGCGGTCCCGTCGCCGAGCACCAGGGCGGGCCCGAGCGAGCGGGCCGGGTTCATCGAGGCGCCGCTGACCAGCGACCCCCACAGTCCGGCCAGCGCGATATAGCTGCCGACCCCGATCGCGGCGAGCGGCCCGACCTGCTGCGCGCCCGAGGCGGTTCCGAGTATCACGCTGACCAGGCCCGCCGTCAGCACCATCTCCCAGACCATCGCGACCGGCACCGAGATACCCGGGCCGGGAAGCGTCAGGCCAGCGCTGCCGTGTTTGCCGATCAGCGCCCACAGCAGCAGCGTGGCCAGCACCGCGCCGACGAACTGGGCAGCGATGTAGGCCGGGACGCGCTTCCACGGAAAGTCTCCGCGCAGCGCGAACGCGACGCTGACCGCCGGGTTGAGATGCGCGCCCGAGACCGTTCCCATGAACAGGATGATCGCCATCACCATCAGGGCGGGCGCGACCACCAGGGCCGGAGCCGGGATGGCATGGCCGCCGAACCTCGCGTTCACCATCCCCCCGCCCGCGGCGACGAGAACCAGGAAGAATGTGCCGAGAACCTCGGAGAACAGGCGACGCCCCTCGTACCTGTCGTCCAGGAAGTCAAACTGCCTGACGACCGAGTTCGGCCGGCCGAAGGAGCCGAGCGCGGCATCAAGACGATGCGGGACCTGCTGCTGCGGGGCGACCGGGTTGCTGGTCACTGCTCCAGCCGTTCGCGGCGGCCAGGCCATCTGAATGCGGGCATGGCTCAGACTACGTCGCTTCCGGTGGCTGCCGTGATCATCACAACGTTGATCAACCTCGGGTCCGGCCTGGCCAAATCACAGAACCGGGCCAACGTCCCGGCTTGTGTCATTTGCCGGAAAAGTTCCTCGTGCGGCTCACCCGACGCCCCTGGAGCTTGCCAGCGCGTACAGTGGGGTCGTTGCTCCGGACCCCGGCAGCCACAGCGCGAAATGTCGCGGCTGCGTAGCGGGCCCCGGAGTTTTCTTTTCCCCTGCGCACGGACGGTGCTGATCTGCCGGCAACACCGACGACCGCGCACGCCAGACACGTCACTGATGAGGGAGCCGGTTATGAGCATCATCGCTTGGATCGTTCTCGGCCTGGGCGCGGGCCTGCTCGCCAATACGGTGATCCCTGGCAAGAGATCACAGGGCCTGATCCTCACCTGCCTCATCGGCATCGCCGGGGCACTGGGCGGCGGCTGGGCGGCCACCAAGATCTTCCACGTCCACACCCTGCACGGGTTCTTCAACTTGTCCACCTGGCTCACCGCCATCGCCGGGGCGGTCGTCCTGCTGCTCGCCTACCACCTGATCAGCGGGCAGACCGGCAACCGAAGCGCACACCGATAACCCCGGCTGCTTATCCGCCACGCCGGCCCGCCTCGCCGTGGCGGGCTGCTCAGCCAGCCGAGGTGAGCCCGTCAGCCCCGTGCCTGACGCGGTGCGGATGGGGCTTGGCAAGGCGGCAATGCACCGTGATGGCAGCGCTGGACAGGGCCGCCCACCCGCACCACACCGACGCGAACCCGGAAATGGTGAGCCGGGCGATGATGATGACGGCGACGAGGTTGACGATGCCGAAGATAGCGACGTGGCGGTAGCCGGACACCAGCAGCGGCCCGCACACGGCCACGACATAGAGAGCAACGATCAGGAGTCCGTCGGGCAACCGGATGCCATAGGCGAGGTGGTACGGAGCGAGCTTCACGCTGACCGGGCCGCGAACCATCGCCGCGAGCAGCACCACGGCGACCACGGCCCCGATCGAGGCGAAGGGCGCCATCATCGCCTTACGCCGCTTCGTCGGCTCGAGCGCGATGACGGCCAGCGGGACGAACACGGGCAGCACGACGAAGGCGATCAGCAGGTAAGCCCAGAGCGCGACCTCGCCGATCCCGCGCGGCACATGACCCTGGAGCCACAACCAGACGAGCGCCTCGATGAACTGGTGCGCGCCGAGCAGCAAGGGGAGCCATGCCAGCGCGAGGAAATCGCGGCGCTGGTGGACGTGGCGGACAGCATCGACGCCGATCGCGCCGATCACCAAGCCGCCGACGATGTCAGCCTCAGGCGAGAAGCACACGCGGGATCCTTAGTGGGTGTCAGCGCAGCGTATCGACGCGGCCGCCGCCTCATCGAGCAGCCGCGCCGTCTGGGCGGCGCGCGCTGCCCACCACTGACTGGCCGCGTCGCCCGTCCCGCGTCCGGAATGCCGCTGCTGCCAGCGGCGGGCCTCATCGGCGAGCCAGCTGAGCGTCGCGGCCGGATCTTGCTCGAGCATCGCCCGCAGCGCGAAGCGGCGTTCGCCGATCCGGTGGCCGACGCCTGCCTGGCCCGCGCCGAGAGCCAGCCGG
Organism: Actinomycetota bacterium; assembly: GCA_003168255.1. Lineage (GTDB taxonomy): Bacteria > Actinomycetota > Actinomycetes > Streptosporangiales > Streptosporangiaceae > PALSA-505. The sequence goes on along the minus strand of PMSU01000147.1, from coordinate 12,140 downwards.
CGGCGGGTCAGGATCATCCCGCTGCGCACCGGCGTGGTCAGCGCGTCGACCAGATCGCGGAGCCCGCCATCGGTGCTGACTCCCGCTGGCGCTTCCCGCAGCGCCAGCGGCAGCTGCTGCGCGGTCAGCTGTGCGGCTGGCCGGGCGCCGGACTCGGCGGCGATGGCGCGCTGGGTAAGCCGGGCCCACGCGGCCAGCCGGGGCGCCGCCAGATCGGTGACCGCGTCGAGATAGGAGGGCAGCCATGGCCACAGGTGTTCGGCCAGCAGCGCGGCCTGGGACCGTGCCAGCGCGGCCGCGGTGACCTCCCGCCGGGTGTCGGCGGCTGCCTCACCGAGGCGCGCGTACAGCCCGAGCAGGGCTGTCAGGTGGTCCGGCTCGGCCGGCGGGGTAATCGCGATGGCGCGCCAGAACCCGGCCGCGCGGTCCGTCCCTTCGCCGCCAAGAGCGCCGTCGGGCCCGAGGTAGACCGAGGCGTAGGGCGGGCAGTTCAGCACGAACACGTCGGTGTGCTCCGAGTCATCGGCAGCCTCAAGACTCAGGGCCGGGCTGACGGTGCGGGCGACGGCGGGACTGTCGGCGACGGCGCCGAGTGCCCGCAGCAGTTCCCAGCGGCCGGCCGTCACGGTGCTGGCCGTCACGGGCCGTGCCCCGCGTTGCCCTGGGAGCTCACCGGGAGCGCGAAGGCGCCGGTGCCCGGCTTGAGCGGCCGCATCAGCCACCTCGGCCGGCGCGTGCCGTCCGGCGAGACGCTGCCGGCCGGCCGGGTCCGCGTCATCCACTGCCGGTATGCCTCGCGCGCCTTGACCGTGTCGACGGTGATGTCGCCATGAGCATCGCCGGGTCCGGCCGGCCGGACCCGGACGGCCTGATGCCAGCAGTGCATGCCGGAGATGGGATCGGGGTGCACCGGGAAGGTCAGGTTCTGGTGGACGCCGGTGTCGGACCACCAGATCCGGGCCGTGTCAGGATCCGCCGACTGGTACGGCTGCACCCGGCCGGTCGCGTGCATGGCCCAGCCCTGGTCCCCGCGATTGAGATCGACGGTGGCCATCATCGCGCCCGCGCTGACCTGGCTGTGGCCGGTGAGCTTCCAGCGGCCCATGTGATGGGAGCAGGCGACCACGCCGGGCCTGATGCCCTCGGTGATCCATGCCTTGGCCACGAAGTACCCGATCTCGGTCTCGACCCGGATCAGGTCGCCGGTCGCGACGATCCGCAGCCGGGCGGCGTCGATGGGGTTGATCCATACCGGGTTGGTATGCGCCAGCTCATCGAGCCATTTGCTGTTGGCCGAGCGGGTGTGGATCTGGGTGGGCAGCCGGAAAGTGGACAGCAGGACCATCTGGTCGGCGGCGAGCTCAGCCGGGTGGACGTGACTGCGGATATAGCCGGGCAGTGCCTGCTCGGGCCAGCCCCAGGCCGTTAGGGTGGAGGACCAAAATTCCAGCAGACCGGACGGGGTGGGGAAGCCGCGGCGGACGACGCCGTCGATCATGACTCCGGCCGGCCTGCGGCCCTGGCTGTCTGGATCGGGTGCTGCCATCGGGACGATGTTCGGCGTCTGCGGCGCGGGTGCGCTGGTGTACACCCGTCCGGCGGCGGTGACGGCAACGTCGGCGAGCTCGCTGGCCGGGACTTCGCGCTCGTGCAGCGCGCCCTGGCCGCTGCTGATCTCGAAGGCGCCGTAGCGGCGCATCCAGGCCAGCGGGGTGAGGCCCTCGGCGGCGGCGCGCTCGGGCAGGCCTGGCACCGAGTTCTCGAACATCCACCCGTAGTACTCATCGACGGTGAGCTTCTCGCCAGGGCGGGCCCTCGATTCGTGATACTGCCGGATGCCCATCGAGCCATCCGGGTCGATCCGCCAGGACAGCTCGATCCACCACTCGTTTTCCTCCCACACCTCACCGGGGTTGACCTGGCGGGTGTCGGTGATGTCCTCGCCGAGCCGTTCGCGGGCCGCCCGCAGCACCGGCTGCCGGAAACCGATCCACTGCCCGTCGTACTGCTCGTAGGAATGCGTGTCGTGCCGCTCGGAGCTGTGCCCCATCGGCAGCACGTAGTCGGCGAAGTACGCGGACTCGCTCCAGGTCGGGGTCAGCGCGACGAAGCAGCCGACCTTCTCGGTGTCGGTGAGCACTTCCATCCAGGACAGGCCGTCCGGGTTGGTCCAGACCGGGTTGTAGACCCGCACGAAATAGGTGTCGAGCTTGCCGCGGCCGTCCTTCAGGAAATGCGGCAGCAGGAAGCTCATCTCGTTCTGGGCGAGCGGGAATTCTTCCGGCCAGGACAGGTCCTGCCACACGCCCGGGTGCGGCGGCGTGTGGATCGGCCGGGGCACGAACTTGTTCCAGGCGTTGGGGAACGTGCCGCCCTCGGTCGCCACCGCGCCGAGCAGCGCGGAGATCAGGAACAGCGTCCGCGACACCTGCCAGCCGCCGAGATTGGACGCCGCCGCCGACCGCCAGGAGTGACAGGAGAACCGCGTCCCGGCTCCGGCCACCACCTCCGCCACCTCCGCCAGGGTCGCAGCGTCGATCCCGGACTCGGCGGCGGCGAACTCGAACGTGAAGTCGGCATAGAGCCCGGCCAGCACCGCCTCGAATGCCTCGAAGGTGACCGGCAGGTCCGGGCGGCACTTCGCCAGGTACTCCCGCCAATTCCACCATTTCCGAACGAATTCGGCGTCGTACCGCCTGGTCTGGATGAGGTAATGGGCGATGGCCAGGTTGATCGCCGCCTCGCTGCCCGGCTGCGGCGACAGCCAGTAGTCGGCGTGGGTTGCGGTGTTGGACAGCCGGGTATCCAGCACGATCACCTTGGCCCCGCGGGCCCTGGCCTCGGTGATGCGCTGGGCATGCGGGTTGAAGTAGTGACCGGCCTCCAGGTGCGCGCTGATCAGGTAGATGACCTTCGCGTTGGCGTGGTCCGGGCTGGGCCGGTCGATGCCCATCCAGAACTGGAAGCCGGCCCGGCCGCCGCTGGAGCAGACGTTGGTATGGGAGTTGTGGCCGTCCACTCCCCAGCTGGCCAGCACCCGCTCGGTGTAGCCGTCCTCCCCCGGGCGGCCCAGGTGCACCATGATCTCGTTCCGGCGGCCTTCGGTCAGCGCAGCGCGGATCCGGGCCGCGATCGCGTCCAGCGCCTCGTCCCAGCTGATCCGTTCCCACTTGCCCTCACCCCGCCCCCCGGCGCGTCGCATCGGGTACGGGACGCGGTCGGGGTCGGTGACCTGGTTGATGGTTGCCGGGCCCTTGGCGCAGTTGCGGCCCCGCGACCCCGGGTGCTCGGGATTGCCCTCGAACTTGCGCACCTGGCGGGTATCGAGATCGACATAGGCGAGCAGCCCGCACGCCGACTCGCAGTTGAAGCAGGTCGTCGGCACCAGCATGTAGTGGTGCTCCTCGCGGGCAGGCCAGGCGCGCGAAGACAGCTCTACCCAGTCATCCCAGCGTTCCTTTGGCGGGAACGCGGCCAGGTGGACGCGGCTCGCGCCCGGATAGAACGTCTCCCCCCTGGCCTCGACCTCGCCGCGTGCGGCGGACACCCTGGCACCTAGTGCGGCCAGGTCAGCATCGCCGCTAGGCGCAGCATCGCCGCTACGGGCAGCATCGCCGCTACGGGCAGCGTCGCGGCTACGGGCAGCGTCGCCGCTACGGGCAGCGTCGCCGCTACGGGCAGCGTCGGCGGGACCGGACAAGCAAGCCTCCTAGGCGAGCGGGACCGACTGGCCGGCCTGCACATAGGCGTGCTCGTGCGCGAGCAGGCCGAGCAGGGCGAACGGGACGGCCACCAGGCCGATCAACGGCGCGGCGACGGCCACGACGACCGCGATCAGCCCGGGCCAGAAAAAGCCGGCATACTTGCCGCGGGTCATCGCGCCGGCCGCCAGATGGGCATGCTCGGTCGGGTGCGTGATGGTGATCTCGGCTGCCACGAGCAGCACGTGCGTGGCGGCGGCAGCGCACACCAGAAGCTCCGCGCCCCGCACCGCGGACCGGGGGCCGAGCCACTCGGCGAACGGCAGCATCGCCGCGGCGCCGGCCAGCACCGTCTGCACGGCAAGATGCGGTGCCAGCAGCGGGCTCTGCCACAGGTCACGGGCCCTGGCCTGGGCGAACAGATACGCGGTGTAGCACGCAGTGGCCAGCGCCAGCGGAATCACGAAAACGGCGGCCACCTGCCGCACCACCACCGAGCCCGCCAGCGACCCGAGCAGGTAGAGCGCGACCGCGGCGCCGTAGCCGGCGATGATGAACGACCCCTTGACCAGCCAGCTGTCCCAGTGATGCCGGGTGAAGATCAGGTAGAACCGCCAGGGGTGGCGCAGATCCCAGATCAGCAGGACCCCGGTCACGCCGAGGAACGCCAGCGACAGCCCCGGCGCCGCCCACCTGGCCACCGGGCTGTCCCACGGCAGCCGCCCGGCCAGGATGAGGATCAGCGAGACCAGCAGGCCGCCCGCGGCCAGGCCCTTGGTCCAGGTGTACAGGCTGACCCGCCACCCCCACGGCGCGTGGTGGCTGATGTCATACGACAGCAGCGCCTCCGCGCTGGAGTTGGGCCGGCCTGGATGGCCGCTGGTGACGTGACCGGGGTCGTGCTCGCCGCCCTGGGTCGCCCACGCGAACAGCCCGCCGTCGGGGCGGCGGGCCGCCAGCGGATCCAGCGTCGCCTGATGCGCGCCCTTGTAGAACAGGCCCGGCCTGGTTCCCTTCTCCGGCCGCCGGACCGTGACCGGCTCGCGCTTGACGATCTCGGCGACCTTAGAGTCCGGGTCGTTCAGGTCGCCGACCAGGATCGCCTCGGTCGGGCAGACCGTCACGCAGGCCGGCTCCAGACCGATCTCGAGGCGGTGCGCGCACAGGTTGCACTTCTCGGCCGAGTTGTCCTGCGGGTTGATGAAGATCGCGTCATACGGGCACGCCGCGATGCACGCCTTGCAGCCAATGCAGATTTCCTTGTTGAAGTCGATGATCCCGTCCTGACGCCGGAACATCGCCTCGGTCGGGCAGGCCGCCACGCACGGCGCGTCCGCGCACTGATTGCAGCGAGTGACCTGGAACGCCCGCCGGACCTGCGGGAACGTCCCGACTTCCACAGACTTTACGTAAGTCCTGGTTACCCCGAGCGGGACCTCGTTCTCGCTCTTGCACGCGGTCGTGCACGCGTGACAGCCGATGCAGCGATCCTGGTCGAGGACCTTCACCCACCGCTGTAGCCGGTCAACGGGGCCGTCAGTCACGCGGCAATCCCGGGCCTGCTCCGGTTGGCGGGGACCATGAGCGCATAGTAGCGGGAGTAGTCGTCCGGCTGTCGGATCAGGTCCCTGAGCATCAGGTTCTCTATATTAACGGTTCTCATTACTGGATTTTCGGCAGCCGCCGCCGGCTGGCTGGCGCAGCGACTTCGCGACGGGCGACCGGACCAGACACCGGCAGGTGTTCGGCATACTGGTCATCGTGATGGCGGCCGTGAAGGGTCGGCTGGGCGGGTTCTGGCGGCAGACGTTCTCCTCTCTGAAGATCCCGAACTACCGCCTGTACTTCACCGGCCAGTCGATATCACTCGCCGGTACCTGGATGCAGATGACGGCGCAGTCCTGGCTCGTGCTGACCCTCACCCACTCCAGCACGGACCTGGGCTTCACCGTGGCCTTGCAGACTCTGCCCGTGCTGATCTTCGCCCCTTACGGCGGTGTAGTCGCCGACCGGGTGGACAAGCGGCGGCTCATGATCGCGCTACAGATCGCCATGGGCTTCCAAGCACTCGCACTGGGGCTGCTGACCGTATTCGGCGCGGTCCGCTTCTGGCAGGTCTGCGTGCTGGCCGTCATCCTCGGCCTGAACAACGCCTTCGAGAACTCCGCCCGGCAGGCTTTCGTCCGGGAGATGGTCGGCAAGGATGAGCTGCGCAACGCGATCACGCTGAACTCGGTGACGGTGAACGCGGCCCGGGCTGTCGGGCCCGCCATCGGCGGCGTGCTCATCGCCACGGTCGGCATCGGGATCTGCTTCCTCCTTAACGCGGCGAGCTTCGTGGCCGTCGTCGCGTCCCTGCTCATCATGGACCGCTCCGCCTTGCGGCCGAGCACCCCGGCCGGGCGGGCCAGCGGGCAGTTGCGCGAGGGCCTGCGCTACGCGGCACGCACTCCCACGATCGCCATTCCGCTCGCGATGATGGGCCTGGTCGGCCTGTTTGCCTATGAGTTCCAGGTCTCGCTCCCGGTCCTGGCCCAGCGGACGTTCCACGGCGGCGCGGAAGCCTACGGCTTCATGACCGCGGCGATGGGGGTCGGCGCGGTGATCGGAGGCCTGTTCACCGCGGCGCGGGGCCGGACCGGACTGCGGCCGATGATCATCGCCGCGGCCGGTTTCGGGGTGGCGATCCTGGTCTGTGCCTTCTCCCCCGTCCTCGGCCTTGCCTACGCCGCGCTACTGTTCGTCGGCTGGGCCAGTGTCTCGTTCATCGCGATCGGGAACTCCACGATCCAGCTGAGCGCAGAGCCGAGCATGCGCGGCCGGGTGATCGCGCTGTGGCAGGTCGCGTTCCAGGGGACGACACCGATCGGCGGTCCGGCAATCGGCTGGATCATCGCCGTGTCCGACCCGCGGGCCGGCCTCGCGGTCGGCGGCGCGTCCTGCCTGGTGGCCGCGCTCGGCGGCATCGCCCTCGCCCGGCACTCCCATCCGTCACCCCCGGCGTCGGCGCAGCCGCCCCAGCACGCGCCCTCCTCGCCCGCGGGCACGATGAGCGTCCTGCCTGCCGAGGACCCCACCTGATGCGACGGCCCGGGCCCGGGGCCCGGGCCGTGCGGACTTCAGCCGCCCGCTTCCTCCTGCTCGGCTACCCACTGGCGGGACCGCTCCGTCAGGTAGCGCCGGCCGTCCTCACGGCTCTCGATCCAATTGCCGCGTACCCAGCCACCGGCTGCCTGCGGCGCCATGCCGTACTTGCGGAACAGGGCGCTCGCCTCGGCCCGGCTCAACCCGCGGTCGCCCCACTCACGCAGGACCGCGACCTCCCGCCCGCCCTCGGTAGCCGGTTCCCCCGCGATGGCGTCAGCCAGAGCATTAAAACCTCGACCTATCTGACGTAGCGCCGCAGCGATCTCATTCGGGTCTTTCATGGTACATATCGTATAGCAATCGCTAGTGATTGCTGTAACAAATTGGCTTCAGGTTGCCGGTGGTATCCCTGCGGGGGGCCGCGCGGAAGGAAGGCTCAGTGTTCGAGGATGGCCGCGGCGAACGCCGCTGGCGCTTCGAGCGGGATGAAGTGCCCGACGTCGTCGACGTAGCGCAAGTCGACGCTGGTGAAGAACTCCGCGAGGCGGTCCGACCAGCGACGCGGGAAGAGCGGATCATGTTCAGGCCACAGCACCGTGGTGGGGGTGGCGAGGCGTTCGCCGGGAGCAGGCGCGCGCTCGTCGGCTGATCTGGCGACGGTGCCGGCGCCGGCCCGGTACCAGCCGATGGAAGCGGTGAACGCCCCCGGCGGGCCGTACACCTCGACGAGGTGGTCGATGTCGGCATCGGCTGGGGCGAAGGATGGGCCGGACCAGTGAGACCAGAAGTGGCGCAGGTAGGCGCGCACTGCGTCGGGGCGCCCGTCGATGAGCTGCTCGGCGATGTCGAGGTGGTGGAAGGACTGGTACCAGAACTCCCGTTGGGCCTCGACGGTGAATACCCGCTCGCCCACGCCAGGTAGCGGCGGCGAGATCACCAGGGACCGTACCCGTTCGGGGAAGGTGCGGGCGACGAACTGGGCGAGACGGCTGCCGACGTCATAGCCGGCCAGGATCGGACGGTGCAGGCCGAGCTCGTCGATCAGCCCAACGACGCTGCGCGCCTGCGCCGCTGCCGAGTAAGCGTCCCCGGGCGGCCGGTCATGCTTATCCGATTCGCCGAAGCCCCGCAGGTCCACCGCGACCACGTCCGCGGCGGCGGTGAGAAGAGGAACAACGTGGCGGAAGTCGCTGCGGTCACCGGGCCAACCGTGCAGCAAGACCACCGCCGGGCCCGAACCGGCCCGGTCATAGGCAAGCTGAAACCCGTCGACGGGAGAGGTGCGCGCCATCGACTTAGCCTACGACCATGAGAACCCGCCGCCTGACGCGGCAGAGCCATACGGCTCCGCTCTTTGCCAACCGGGAAGGATCGTAGGGTTAGAGCAGGGTGAGCTTGGGGTACGGTTCGGTGAGTCGTTGCTTGTGAGTTCGGAAGTCAACGAGAACAGTGTTCTCCTCGACCCCAATGACCCGGCCGAGGCCGTACCGGTCGTGGGTGACCTGGTCGTCCAGCGCGAACACCTTCGCGGGCCGGGCGACAGTCGTGACGTTGAAGGGACTTCCGGGCAGAAAGCGCCTGTTCGGGACGCGGGCTGGCTTCATCACTACCAGTATGCGCCAGGTAGCCCGGCTCGGCGTGCCATCTGCGCAGGCAATTCCGAACAGGACGCCCGAGGACGACCCGTTCGTTCGTACTTGTTCGCCGTTGCTCGCGCCGTCAGCTCTGGGACACAGCGGTGTCGTAGAGAGTCTGCACGTTCTGGCCGAACGTGGCGGCATACGAGACGTCCGCTGAGTCTCCGCCCTGCTGGTATCCGCCCAGGACGCCGATCACCGTGCCGTCGCCGGTGGCCGGGTCCAGGCCGATCAGGAAGGGACTGCCGCTGGTGCCGTCGGTGTAATTGTCGCAGTCGAACTCCATCTGGCTGGAGCTGAACGCGCGGGTGCGGCCCTGGCAGCTGGATCAGCCGTGGACGCCCACGCCGAGTCGACGAATATGCGGGTGACCGTCCAGACCCCATAGGGAGCCGTGCCGTCATAGCCGGGCACGAATGCGAGGTCGGCCGGGGCGGTATCCGAATAGCCCAGCACGCAGTGGGCGGCGGTGACGAGGAGGTCCCCGGCTGGGCTGTCAACGACGCTCGCGGTGCAGAAGTGCGTGCCGAGCTGGTTGCCGTCCGTCGAGAACAGCGCGCCGACGACCGCGGACCCGGCGCTCGGGGTATCGGTCGCTAGCGCCGTGATGGTGATGGCCGGCGCGGCGACCGCCATCGGCCACATCACCGCGACGGCCGTGATGATGAGGGTGACAGGGGCTGCCATCCATGCCGCGCGGGTGCGCCGCACGCGCTGCCCGGTCGCTCGCTTTCCGTGCCAGTGCATCCGCTTCACCTGACCGCCTATTCCGCGCGGCGACGGTGACCTGCTCGCGCTTCTAGTGATCACTTTGCAGGTCAGGCCTTAGCGTGTGCTCAACATCAGCTCCGCAGTTAGCCGGCACTACCTGAAGGAAACCTGTGTGGGTTCGCGTGGATGCGTGGTTCGCAGCAGACGGGTGCGCATGACGGAGCGTCCAGGAGCCAGGGCCAGGCATGAATGCGGCGTTACCTACCACCCGTGGGGGGCTCTGCCACATCCATGCCCCCGCAGGGGGTTAGGAGCCCTGACTCTTCGCGTTGACGAGCCCGGCGGGCGGAGCGAACCCCTGGCCGTAGCTAACCCTAGTTAATCTATTGATAAACTTTGGATTAGTGGAATCGGACTGGTTCCGACCGTGGTCGCGACACACACCGAGCCGTTCCATATCTCCAAGGCGATCGCGACTCTCGACTACGTCAGTGCCGGACGTGCTGGCCTGCGGGTGAAGGTCTCGGCTGGCCAGCACGAGGCGGCGCACTTCGGCCGCCGCAGGTTCCTGCAGCTCCGCCTCGCGGATCGCGCCGACCCGAAGGTGCAGCAGCTGATCGCGCCGCACAGCGGGCGGCGGGCCGCGCGGGGGAGACAATCCACATATTCGGCGACCTCGTGGTGTTCCTCGACGAGGAGGCCACCGCCGCCGCGGACCGCAAGGCCAGGCTCGCCGAGCTCGCGGGCTACGAGTACACCAGCGACGCGACGGTCTTTACCGGGACGCCAGCACAACTGGCCGACCTGCTGCGGGACTGGCAGGCGTGCGGCTTGTCCGGCTTCCGGCTGCGCCCCGGTGCCATCAGCCATGACCTGGCGGCGATAACCAGAGGCCTGGTCCCGGAGCTACAGCGCCGCGGCGCGTTCCGCGAGGCGTATGAGGCCAGTACCCTGCGCGGGCTACTCGGTCTCACCCGACCAGCCAGCCGTTATGCGACTCCTCGACGCCCGCCCGTTAGGAATCGGATTTGATAAGCCAGCCAAGCAGATTCACCTGGCTGCCCACTTTCCCGGTGTGAACAACACCACGGTGTGGAGCGACCCGCGTTCGGGCAGCCACATCGAGTTCAGCTCGTTCGCCCGGCTGGCCAGGACCGCGGAGCGGGCGAAATTCGACTTCCTGTTCCTCGCCGAGGGGCTGCGGCTGCGCGAGCAGAACGGCCGGATCTATGACCTCGACGTGGTGGGGCGGCCGGACACCTTCACCGTCCTCGCGGCTCTCGCGGCGGTTACCGACCGGCTCGGCCTGGCCGACACCGTCAACTCCACGTTCAACGAGCCGTACGAGGTAGCACGGCAGTTCGCGAGCCTGGATCACCTGTCGGGCGGGCGGGCCGGATGGAATGTGGTCACGTCATGGGACGCGTTCACCGCAGAGAACTTCCGGCGCGGCGGCTTCCTGCCGCAAGACGCCCGCTATGAGGTCGATGAGCGTCACGACGGCGACCGGCGCGGCCTGCTTGAGCCTTAGGACGGGGGCTGGTGGACGGTCCGCCGGGGACCGAACTGATTGCCGGCGTCGTGGCCGAAGGGGCGTCCGTCCAGATTCCAGCTCCACGAGATGGTCGGGGTGACCCGCATGCACGGGCCCGAGCCGAACTGCCCCCGCCTCTCGATCAGCTCGGCCGTGCCGTAGATCCGCAGGAACCGGGGTGTCCACGGATCGGTGGATGCCAGATCGTCAATGACGAGGGCCACCTTGTCGTTCCCGGCTTGGACGTTGCGGAACTTGCGTGTCTTTACCGGGTCGATACCACCGATGTAGAAGTAGGTCCCATCGAACTCGAAGCCCACCGGAGCCGCATCCGGCTGCCCGTCCTGGGCGACGGTCGCGATGCGGGCAAGCCGCTGCGATCGCAGGTAGGTGATCTCTTCCTCGGTGAACGCCATGGTTATCTCCTTCAACCCTGAGCCTCAGGACATCTCTTCACACTGTAGACTATGATAATTATTAATTATCAACGCCACGTACTATATCGCTCTGGGCGGGGAACGCATGGGGGTCCGCGATGGCAACCGGCGACGACCAGGACATCGACACGGCGGCCGGGCTGGTCCGGCTGACATTCCTCGTGATGGGGGTGTACGCCCGGACATCGGACCGTCAGGGTCTGACTCCCGCGCAGGCGAAGCTGCTGTTGGTCCTGTCGGACCGGCCTAGAGGCATGGCTGAGCTGGCCGGTGTCCTCGGCGTGGAAAAGGCCGCGCTCACCGGCCTCGTCGACCGGGTCGAGCGCCGCGGCCTTGCCGAACGGGCAGCCGTGCCCGGCGACCGGCGGGCTCTGCGGGTGACGCTGACCGGAGCCGGCCGGCGAGCAGCGGCCGCCTTCCACAACGAGGTCAGCACCGAACTCACTGAGCTCGTCGCCGCGCTCCCGCCGGCCGAGCGCGTCCAATTCGGCCGCAGCCTCGCCCGCATCGTCGACTCCCGTGACGCGCCTGCGATCTTCCCGACCGCTGGACGAATAGCCTGACGTGACGACCTGATCCTCGTGCGGTACGGCGATACCGCCCGGTCAGCTTGATTTATCGGACGCGGCGGCGAGCACGTCAGGATGCTCCCGGCGGTAGAGCTCGGTCAAGACGGCACTCGACTGACCGCTCCGGTAGGCAGCGCTGACGCTCTGGGGACACGTCGTGGAGTAAACCGTCGTTTCCTGATCCCGGACGATCGTGCGGTGCCTCGCGGACCCGGCCGACCGGATCACTCCCGTCACACCGACACCACCGGCCCCGTGAGCCGCGTCTTCCGTAGCGCCGCCGAAGATCGATGTGGCATGGCCTACCACCGGTGGGGGGCTCTGCCACATCGATCTTGGAAACGATGCGGAAGGAGGCGTCTCCGGGCCGCCTTCCCCGGTGCCGGTGCGGGTACAGGCTGTTCGAGACTCCAGGCGGCGGCGTGCCCTGCGGTCGGCATGTTCAGAAGGCGCCGGTGCCGTTG
>PMSU01000182.1 GCA_003168255.1 Actinomycetota bacterium | reverse complement strand
CCGTTCAGCCGCCCGCTGCCCCCCGCGAGGAAATCCCAGCCGCACCAGCCGCACCAGCCGAGCAGGCCCGGCCCTATGAGCCGCGCCAGCCTCGGGACGAGGAAGAGGATGGGTGGTGATGCCAGCGGCCCGCGGCCCGGTCCCCGGCCCGGACGGTCTGCTGCGCTGCCCGTGGGGCCTGAGCAGCCCGGAATACGTCGGCTATCACGACGATGAGTGGGGAAAGCCGGTCCGCGACGACACCGGGATGTTCGAGCGGCTGTGCCTGGAGGCATTCCAGTCCGGGCTGTCCTGGCTCATCATCCTTCGCAAGCGGGAGAATTTCCGCGCCGCGTTCGGCGGCTTCCAGATCGCGACGGTTGCCGCTTACGGTCCCGACGACGTGGCGCGGCTGCTGGCCGACCGCGGGATAGTGCGCAATCGCGCGAAGATCGAAGCGGCCATCCGCAACGCCAGGGCCTCGCTCGAGCTCCCGGCCGGGTTGGCGGCGCTGGTCTGGGAGTATGCGCAGTCGGCCCGCAACGGCAAGGTGGCTCCCCGGACGGTGGAGGATCTCCCATCGGCCACTGCGGAGTCGAAGGCACTGGCCCGCGAGCTTAAGCGCCGGGGCTTCGCCTTCACCGGGCCGGTTACCGTCTACTCGACCATGCAGGCATGCGGCATCATCGACGATCACCTGGCCGACTGCTATCGCCGCGGCGCCTACCGATGAGCGATCATCGGCCCTCGTAGACCGGCTGCTGCTTGTTGACGAACGCGAGCGTGGCGGCCCGGTGGTCGGCGGTCTTGCCCAGCCAGGCCTGTAGCTCTGCTTCCTTCTCCAGGGACTCGGCGAGCGTGTGCGTGCTGGCGAAGGCCAGTGCCTCCTTGATGGCCGCGTAGGCGGCCGTCGGGCCGGCCGCGAGGCGCGCCGCCAGCTGCTGCGCCTCGGCGGCCAATTCTTCGTCGGCTACCACGCGGTGCAGCAGCCCGAATTCGGCTGCCCGGTCGGCGCTGATGGGCTCGGCGAGCATGAGCAGTTCGACGGCCCTGGCCGGGCCGACAAGCCGCTGCAGGGTCCAGGATGCCCCCGAGTCAGGGCCGAGGCCGACCCGGGCGAACGCCATAAGCAGGCTGGCCCCGCGCGCCGCCAAGCGGAGATCGCAGGCAAGCGCGAGCGAGGCGCCCGCACCGGCCGCGGCCCCGTTCACCGCGGCGATCACCGGCTTGGGCATCGTCGTGATCGCGTTGACAAGCGGGTTGTAGTGCGCGCGTACGGTGTCGATCGGATCCGTGCCGGCTGCGAGCCCTTCGGCGTGCTCGCGGAGATCCTGCCCGGCGCAGAAGGCACGGCCCTCTCCGGTCAGGATGACCGCGCGTACCTGCTCGTCGTCGGCGGCCCGCCGGACCGCGGCGAGCAACCCTGCCTTGGTCTCCGCGTTCAGCGAGTTCCGCGACTCTGGGCGGTTCAGCGTGATGCTGGCCACCGAACCGTCAAGGGTGTACCGCACGGTGTCGGGCACTCCGGCCTCCTCAGATTGGGTGGGCGGTCCGGCTGTCGCCGGCGCGCAGGCAGCAGTCCACGAAACGGGATGCCGCAGGCAGCAAACGGGCCGATTCTACGTGGAAGAACTCCGCCGCCTGGAAGCCCGGCCACTGCTCGGGAAGCAGCTCCGCCGGCAAGCCAGGGTCGCGGAACAGAAACTTCCGCCATTCATGCACCAGCTTGCTGCGGGCCGCGAAGATGGCCTCGTCGGGCGCGTCCGCGCCGACCGGTGTGATCAGCTCGCGCGCCTCGGTGAGCCAGCCCAGGTAGGCACGCGACAGACTGTCCAGATCCCACGCCCTGGCCAGCAGGCCACGGGAGTCGCCGTCATAGCGGGCAATGAACGGCTCCAGCCGGATGCGTTCGGCCTCTCGCAATGCCTGCAGCTCGGATGAGGGCCGCGGGCTGAGCCACGTCGTCTCGTCGAGCTGGGCATAGCCGAGATACCTGAGACTCGCTTGCACCCGCTCGCGACGCGTACGCTCGCGCACCCGCTCCACCACGATGAGATGCCAGCCGCCGTCCCAGTCATGGCTGTCACGGGAGTAGATCCGTTCCGCCGCCTCGTCCAGCCTGCGGATGGCCCGTGGGCTGAGTGCGTATCCCGCCCCGGCAGGTACCCGTACCGGCTCGAGCCAGCCCTGCCTGACCATGCGAGAGATCGCGGTGCGGACCGCCGGCGCGGCGATGCCGATGGTCGCCAGCAACCGCACTAGGGCGGCAACCGGTGCCTGGGCTCCGCGCGAGCGCAGATGGTCACCATAAAGATCGAAGAGTGCCGAACGAGCGTCCACAGCCCAAGTCTTGCCGGATCTTGGGCGGTTTGGGCCGGACCCGCCCTCTGTTGCGGCCAAAGCAGAGCTGATCGTTACCATTCAGTGGCTGAACACGGGATAATGGATGGACTGATCGACACGGTTGTGGTTTGCCGGTCCCGCGGCCCACGCCGGGCCGCCGCGGTCCGTGCTGGAACCCCCGTTACCGCGGGCGCTTAGGTTCCGCGCGGCGCCAGGCAGGAAGGGGATAAAGGATGGCGGCGATGAAGCCGCGGACGGGCGATGGTCCGCTTGAGGTCACTAAGGAGGGGCGTGGCATCGTGATGCGCGTTCCCCTTGAGGGCGGCGGGCGGCTCGTGGTCGAGCTATCAGCCGATGAAGCGGCCAAGCTTGGTGATGCCCTCAAGTCCGCCGTCGGCTAGCCCCCCGGCCGTCGGCTAGCCCCTGTCTGCCCGCGGTCTACTCGCCGCGCTTCACTCCAGCCAGCAGGCCGTCCCCGACCGGAAGAAGCAGGGGAACGACATGCTCATCGGTTCTGAGGCGTTCGCACACTTCCCTGATCGCCGTCGTGTCCTCGTCCTGATAGGCGAGGTCGGCGACTCTGTCGTGCCATAGCGCGTTGTCGAAGGTCACGATGCCGCCGGGGCGCAGCAGTCGCAGTGCTGCCGACAGGTAATCGGGGTATTCCTGTTTGTCGGCGTCGCAGCACACCATGTCGTACCCGCCGTCGGTGAGGCGCGGCAGCACGTCGAGTGCCCGACCGCCGATCAGCCGGTAGCGGTTGGCGGCGAATCCCGCCTCGGCGAAGGCCTGCCGCGCCAGCCGCTGATGCTCGGGCTCGACGTCGACGCTGGTGAGAACCGCGTCCGGAAGCATCCCGCGGAGCAGCCAGATCCCGGAAACGCCGCAGCCCGTACCGATCTCTACGACCGACCTGGCTCCGATCGCCGCCGCGAGGAAGCGCAGTGTCGCGCCGCCGGTCGGCCCGATGGGCATGGCACCGCCGACCTCGACCGCGTTCCGCCTGGCAACGATCAGCGGTTCGTCCTCGGCGAGAAATTCCTCGACGTAAGCCAGGCTGGCCTCTGTGTTTATGATGACTGCCTCCCCACCGAACCCGACTGCCCCGTGCGCAGCCTAGCGCCGACTGTCAGCGGTCGGGAACCAGTCTGCCGGGCGCGTGCGTTACCCAGGCAGGGGATCCTTCCGGTGCAGGTCGGCTGGCGACGGAAGAGAAGTCCGGGCACCATGGTTGTCAGGAACGCAGGACCCGACGGGAGGGGAGGCCGTGGACGAGACCAGGCAACTCGACCCTGCCGTGGCCAGGTGGACTCCGCCGAGCTGGGAGGAGGTCGTCCGCGCGCACTCAACGCGGGTATACCGCCTCGCTTACCGGCTGACCGGCAATAAGCATGACGCGGAGGACCTGACCCAGGAGGTCTTCGTCCGCGTGTTCCGGTCACTGTCGAGCTATACGCCTGGCACGTTCGAAGGCTGGCTGCACCGGATCACCACCAACCTCTTCCTCGACATGGCGCGGCGCAAGCAGCGAATCCGGTTCGAGGGACTAGGCGACGAGACCGCCCAGCGACTGTACAGCGGGCCCACGCCAGCTCAAGCGTTCGATGAGCGTCACCTTGACGGCGATATCCAGCAGGCGCTGGAAGCGCTCGCGCCCGAGTACCGTGCCGCCGTGGTGCTGTGCGACATCGAGGGACTCTCGTATGAGGAGATCGCGGTCACGCTGGGCGTGAAGCTAGGCACCGTGCGGAGCCGCATTCATCGTGGCCGGGCTCAGCTCAGAGCGGCCCTCGATCACCGCAGGCCGCGCAGGCCGGGCGATGCCAGCGCGCCTGTCGCACCTGTCGCACCCGTCACACCGGCCGCCCTGCCCCCGCAGCGAGTCGGGCGGCCGCGCCGCATCGCCGCTGCCGCGGCGCCTGTCGCTGCTAGCCAGCCCATGAGGCCGGTCCGGGCGAAGCGGAGTCAGAGCACATGAGCCATCTCGGGCGGCGGCTGTCTGCCCTCATCGACGGTGAACTCGGCGACGCGGAGCGCGACCAGGCGCATTCTCATCTCGTCAGCTGTGATGCCTGCCGGGCGGAAGCCGCCGCGCTCCGGACCCTCAAGCGACGGGTCCACGGGCTCGGCGAGACGCCCGCCGACGGCGCGCTGACCCGTCGCCTGATCGCCCTGAGCGGCCTGAGCGGCCTGCCGGAGGTCACGCCGCCACGGCCGAGGCTTCCTGGCGCGACACGGGCGCGGGCCGCCTTCGCCGTCTTCTCCGGCGGCGCTGCGGCAGCCGGACCGCCGGCCTGGGATGACATTGAGGAATGGTTCGACGATCAGCCCGCAGCAGCGGAAGACGCGAGCCCGCTGGCCGCGAGCCCGCTGGCCGCGAGCCCGCTGGCCGCGAGCCCGCTGGCCGCGAGCCCGCTGCCACCGGCGCCAACCGCCCGTGGCCGCGGGCACACCCGCTATGTGGTCGGGGCGGTCGCGGCCTTGGCCGTCGGTCTCAGCGCTGCCTCGTTCGCGGCAGGCGGTGGCGAGCACCAACCTGGACCGACCATCACGCCAGAGGTTGATGTATATAACGCCCAGCAGGCGGTGACAACCGGCGGGGTGCCTTTGGTCCAGCCTCGTGCCGTCCTTCCGACTAGGCAGACTGTCCTTCCGCTGCGACCGTGAATCTCGCCCTGCATCCCCTGCGCGGCCCGGCGGGCCGCCGGGCTGTCATCGCCGCCGGACTGGTCGGCCTACTCATTTCGAGTCTGTCGCTCGCCGAAGGCTGTGACGCGCAGGCACCTCAGCCGGGCCAGCGGGGATCGACTCCGCGAGCTGGGAAGCTAGCCCAAGCCGTGCTAAGCCGTCCTCGCAGCGGCTCACTCACCGTGGGAATGCGGCTGCTCGACCAGGCAGCCAAGGCGGCGCGCCTGACCTCCTACCAGGGGGTGCAGGTCATCTCCTGGCTAACCCCGGGCGGCAGCGGCGCCTGGCTGGGTTCCGGGACCGCCGTGGTGACGGTTGACGTGTGGCACCGGACCGGTCTCGGCACGCTCACCCGGGTGACCGCGACCGCGCCGACCGCCGCCGGGTGGTCCAACCTCACCGATGACCCAGCCGGCCAGCCGCCTGATGGCGTGCTCGGGCTCACCCCACCCCTGCTCGGCCTGCTCCGCATGAACTATGCGGTGATCTATACAGGACAGGGCTCGGCCGACGGGAGGCCCGCCAGCATTGTCGAGGCGGTCCGGCAAGATGGCACCCTTGCTGCTCGGTTCTGGCTGGACAAGGTGACAAAGCTGCCGCTGCGCCGCGAGCTCTTCGACTCGCATGCGCACCTGATCAGCGAGGATGACTTCGCCAGCCTGAAGCTCGGCCCCCCGCCCGGCAAGGGCGCATCCGCTGTGACCAACGCCCCCGCGGCCGCGTTCTCGCCGGCGATCACCGGTGCGCGGCCCGCCATTGGCAGGCGGGCGGCCCTCGGCATTCCGGCTGGCGACAGTCCGACCGCGGCGTTCCGGCCCTGGGCCGATCAGCTCGGTCCGGCGCAGCAAGCAACGCTGCGTGCTGAAGGCTGGCCGGTGCCGGGGGTCATGCCGGGCGGACTTACCCTGTTCGAGGCCAGCGAGTCCACCACGACAACCGGAAGGGTTGTCGACTTCGGGTATTCCGATGGCCTGTCCGTCGTCTCACTGTTCGTTCAGCGTGGTCAACTACCGGCCACACTGGCCGGCTGGGGCCACACGGACCTCAGCGGGAACCAGTTCTATGTGCGGAACCCCGGTGAGCCGGACCTCACCTGGTCGGCAGCCGGCTTCGTATTCACCGTAGTGGTCGGCGCGCCGGCGCCAATCGTCGCCGATGTGGTGAATACGCTGCCGCATCAGACCCAGTCCGGATTCTGGAGCCGGATGGATCGCGGCGCCCGGCGCCTGCTGTCCTGGGCCAACCCGTTTCGCTGACGTATGACTACCCGTCCGACCGGCAGCGGGCTCAGGACACGCGGCCGTCTGCATAGGCCACGTGGATCTGGCCTATGCAGGGACCTGGGTTGGTGATCACCCAGTTCATGGGGCAGCTCGCGGATATTCAGCCGGTTGGGCGCCGGGTCCACGACCGTCTCATTAGGTGGGGTGCTGGTTGGG
>PMSU01000032.1 GCA_003168255.1 Actinomycetota bacterium | reverse complement strand
CACCCGCACCCACACCGGCGGCGGCGGCGGGTGGACCGTGAACGTCACCGCCGAGCCGATCGCCGCCGGCGGCTGCGACCACCGCCACTGCGAACCCGGCTACCGGCCCAGCGCCGCCCTGCAACGCCTCATCCGCGCCCGCAGCTGCACCTGCAGCTGCACCTGCAGCTACTACGGCTGCGGCCGCCCCGCCGACACCTGCGACCTAGACCACACCATCCCCTACGACCAGGACGGGCTGACCTGCGAGTGCAACCTCGCCCCACGCGACTGTCAATATGTACCAGCAAGCCTGGGACCAGAGTGCAGGCGATAGCCACACAGGTTGCCTGACCAATTCTGTACAAGTTTTAGTACACTATAAGTATGACTAGTCCCGGGGTGCTTCAGGTCCACCCACTGTCGGAGGTCAGACAGCGGCTTTCCGGGATCCTCGCGCGGTTCCGCCGCGAAGGCGCCGCCGCCGAGCCTGTCGCCTTCGGGTCGCATCGCAAGCCCGAGGCCATCCTCCTGCCGTACGAGGTCTACGAGCGGTACGAAGCGCTCGCGCGTCAGCGCACACGCCTCGACTACGCTCTCTCCGCAGCGCAGTCTGTTCAGGTTGAGCTGCCGGGGCCATTCAGCCCCGATCATGACCGGGAGGTCTCGGCGTACGTGGACGGGGAGATGAGCGCCGCGGAGCTGTACCGCAGGACCGTTGCCCGCTACCGGCGGCCGTAAGTGGCGGACGACCCGTACACCGACCCGGTTACGGGAGTCCTGCTTAACAAACTCGGCCTGAGCACAGCCGGAGAGCTGGAGGCCGCAGAACGGGAGATCACCCACGCGGCACTCATCCTGCTCAGGGAGTCACCCGTTCGTCCCGGCTACGACCTGCCGCATCTCTGCGCAATCCACCAGAGGATCTTTGGTGACATATATGACTGGGCCGGGAAGATCCGGACCGTTGCCATTGCCAAGGGAAGCCTGTTCTGCCTACCTCAGTACATAGAGACATCGGCGGTCGATGTGTTCCGCGCCTTGCGTGGCGAGAACTTCCTGCGTGACCTGGACCCGGGGCCGTTCGTCGCACGGCTGGCCTACTACCTGGGCGAAGTCAATGCGGTCCACCCGTTCCGCGAGGGCAACGGGCGGGCACAACGTGCCTTCTTCGAGCAGCTTGCCAGCGACGCGGGGTTCACGCTCGCCTGGCAGCACCTCGATGCCGCCCGGAACATCGAGGCCTCTGCCGCGAATATGCGCGGCGACTCCGAGCCGATGCGGAAGATGCTCGACGCGCTATGTATTGCCACGCCCAGCAGTCAGGCCAGCCGGGACCAGATCGATTCCCGCACCTGGGGGATGTGATCTGCCAGGTCGGTGATGAGGGTCACCAGCTCGGCGTGGGAGACCGCGGCTAGCCGCCGGGTGAGTTCCTGGTCGTCACCGAGGAAGGCCAGCCCGATTGCTGCCATGTGGGCGCATAGTCCCGCGGTCCCGCTGCCCTGGCATGACGGGCATTCCCCGGAGAGCGGCAGATCGCCGTGGTGGATCATCAGGTCTCCGGCGGCGATCCCTTCGCCGGGCAGGCTGCCCCAGATTGAGTGCTCGTCCCAGTCCAGGTCTTCGACTTCGGCCGCCAGTTCCTGGCCGCGCGCCAGTACCTGTGGTGTCGCGGCGGCCCGCAGGTCGCGGCGGGTCAGGCTGGGCTGCACAGGTGCCCCTTTCGTGATGGTTCAGCAGGATCGTGGCGGGGCCAGCCACGCGAGTACTAAGCCGAGCCGCGAAGGGTCAGCTCAAGGCCGGTGCGAGCGGCGCCACACTCCCACGCGACTGTCAATATGTACCAACAGATTGCTTCAAGATTCTTTACGGTGCTCTGAGCTGGCCATACGCACGCTAACAGCATGCGGCCGATGTCGTAGGCTGTCCGCCGCGTCCGCTTGCCGTGGTCTCGGGTCTCAGGCCAGGTGGCAACGGCCGGCCTTCACCTGGTCGGTGAAAGCCTGCCAGTCGCCTGGTGTCATGACCAGCGCCGGCCCGGCCGGGTCTTTTGAGTCGCGCACCGCGATGATGCGGGGAAGGTTGCCGGCCACTTCCACGCATGCCCCGCCGTTGCCGCCGCTCCTACTGCTCTTGCGCCATGCGGCGCCGCTCAGGTCCATGAGTCTCAGCTACTTTCATGATCACGTCTCGTGATGCTCCGCGAGGGAGTGCCTCGCTGCGCAGGGTATCGAAGATCAACCCGGCGTCGCTCACGATCGAAGGCGCCTCTGCCACCTGCCCTGTCGTGGCCGTCTCCAGGTACAGAATACCGCCCGCCCCGTCCTGGTCAGCGAGGATGAAAGCGCCCAGCAAACCAGTCCGGGCACCCGCATCGAAGGGCACGACCTGGACCGACACCTTCGGCCGGTGAGACATCTCGGCCAGGTGCACAAGCTGATCGTGCATGACCTTGGCATCGCCGATGATCCGGTGCAGGACGCCCTCATCGATCACCACCCACAAGTGCGGGGGATTGTCCCGGGACAAGATGTCCTGCCGCGCTAGCCGGGCCGCTACCTGCCGCTCAATCTGGTCATCGCTGGCATCGGCCTGCGCTCCGCGCAGCACCGCGCGGGCGTAGCCCTCGGTTTGCAGTAGCCCGGGCACCAGGAGCGGCTCATACCAGCGCAGCGCGCGAGCCTGGGCCTCCGCGTCCGGCCAGCGGTGAAACCAGCCCGGGTACGCCTGGCGCCGCAGATTGTCCATGAGCTGCTCGCGCAGCATGGTCAGCGCACCGTCTGTCTTCAGCGCCGTTACCGCGTCGCAGGCGGCCGTGAACTCCCTGGTAGGCGTGCGTTCCCCGTTTTCCACCTTGCCCACCAGGTCACCGGAGCAGTAGGCGCGGGCGCCGAGCTGGTCTTGGGACATCGCTGCCTTGGTGCGGTAAAACCGCAGCATCGCACCGAACACGCGCAGCGGGCTCCCGTCCGGATCAGATGCCGGTGCCATCGCCGGCCCCCTTTCCCCGACATCGCCCGACACGATCCCGGCCTGCAAAGACAGCCTCAGCCGCCCCGGCGACGCCAGGGGACATCCGGCCCGGTCCTCTGTCAAGGGTAGCCCTGCGGCGACAGGCTGTGCAGTACACGCAAACAGCCCGTAACGGAGGACGCGATGCACGCCGGTGAACAGACAGCCGAGGAAATAGCCGACCTGGAAAGGCTCGGCACGGAGCTGGCCTCATCTGGCCTTCAGGCGGACGTCCGCGCCGTCCCGGGCCGGCTGCCCTACCTCGATGTGCGCAACCCGCGCGCGAGCGTCCTCGCCGAGAAGGTGTATGCCCAGGCCGGGGCGTTCTGGTTTTCGTGGGCGGAGAAAATTGCCGGCTGCGACGAGGTGACCACGGCCGCCGGCATCCTGGCCCGTGTGCTGCGCACCGTCGATGGTGAGTGACTGGTGAAGGATCCGGCGGCAGCCGAGCCCACGCTGGCCGATGTCCAGCGTGAGTTTCCTTCCTGGCTGTGCTGGCGCGGTATCAGCGGCCTGAGCCACGCCCGCCGGCGGGACAGCGTGCCCGGCACCGCCGCCCAGGCCACGGGTGAGGATCCGGGGGATCTGCGCGACCAGATAATCCGCGCCGAAGCGCTCGGCGACCGGTGAATCCCTCCATAGACGGGCAGCGCGGCCGATGGGCCCTGCCGCCCCGGCCGCCCGGCCCCCCGCCTGTTTGGCGTAGCTTGCCGGATGGCTGCTGTCTGACTGCAAACACTGACTCGCTGTCGGCTGGACCGCTGACCAGCCCGGTGTAAACCTTGCACCCGGGATTTCCCCCCCCCCCCGCGTTCGGGGCATCCCTTTCGTCGGCTCCCTGGCGGGGTGACTGGCCTGAACAGAACTCATGTGATTGCCGCAGTTACCCGGTTGGATAGGGGAAAGTAGTGGCGCAGGTGCTGGCCGGGCGGCGGGGTAGTCGTCAGGCCTGGCGAGCAGGAAGGCGGCGGCGCGGTGGGGGTGCGGGCCCGGTGGGCCATGGCGGTTCTGGTAGCGGTAGCGGCGTTCGGTGGCTGCTGGTGGGGCCTGGAGGGCGGCGGGGTATTTAGCGCCGGGGTAGCGGTAGGCGTAGCCGTGGTGCCGTTCACCGTCGCGCTCACGGTGCTGGGATCGTGGGCAGAACGGCTACGTGAGAAACGCGCAGCGCCTCCTGTTGCCGGTCAGCCGGCGGGCGAGGGCAGGCCGTTAGCGGGGGGTGACCGGTCGGCGGACGGGCCGGTGGTGGTGGGGGACGTGCCGCAGGAGCCGGCGGCCTTTCAGCCGCGACCGGGCCTGCTGGAGGTCCTGGCCGGGGCGTCAGCGGCGCGGGTGTCGGTGGTCTTTGCGGTGACCGGGATACGCGGGGTCGGGAAAACGCAGGTGGCTGCGGCCTATGCGCGGACCCGGATTGATGCGGGCTGGCGGCTGGTGGCGTGGGTTGATGCGGGGGATCCGGGATCGGTGCTGGCCGGGCTGGCGGCGGTCGCGGAGGCTGTGGGGGCGGGTGTGGCCGGGAAGGATGCGCAAGATCTGGCGGTGCGGGTGCGGCACCGGCTGGAGGCGGACGGGGCGCGGTGCCTGCTGGTGTTCGACAACGCCGCCGACCTGGACGCGCTGCGGCCCTATCTGCCAGCCGGGGGGGACGCCCAGGTGGTAATCACTAGTAACCGGCAGGCGGCGGCGGACCTGGGCGCGGCGGTGGCGGTCGATGTGTTCACCATGGCCGAGGCGCTGGCGTTCCTGGCAGAGCGCACCGGGCGGGCTGATGAGCTCGGGGCGCGGGAACTGGCCGGGGAGCTGGGCTGCCTGCCGCTGGGCCTGGCGCAGGCGGCGGCGCTGATCGCGGGGGAACGGCTGGGGTATGGCACCTACCTGGAGCGGCTGCGGGCACTGCCGGTCAGCAGCTACCTAGCCCCGGTGGAGGGTGACCCGTATCCGCACGGGGCAGCCGAGACGATCCTGCTGTCCCTGCAGGGCATCGAGAACCGGGACGACACCGGCGTGTGCGCTGCGGTGATGGATCTGGTGGCGGTTCTGGCGGAAGCCGGGGTGTCTCGTGCCATGCTGCATGCCGCCGCCCAGGCTGGCGCCTTTCCCCAAGGCGATGGCGGTGAGGACGCGGCAGCGGGCGGGCCGGCGGTGAGGGTGGATGCGGCGGTGCGGCGGCTGGCGGATGCGTCGCTGCTGACGTTCAGCCTGGATGGTTCGGCTGTGGTGGCGCACCGGCTGGTCATGCGGGTGGTGCGGGAACGGATGCTGGCCGCTGGCACGCTTGGCCTGGTCACGGCCGCAGCGGTGATGTTGCTGGCCGGGCTGGCTGGAGCCGTGGAGCGGCCCTGGCAGGACCCCGCCGGGGTCCGGGAGCTGACCGGGCAGGTCACCGCGCTGCATGAGCATGTCAGCCCGTACCCGGGCAGCTTCGATGCCGGGATGGTGGAGGAACTGCTGCGGCTACGCAGCCAGGTGGTGCGGCTGCTGAACGAGCTAGCCGACAGCCCCGGTCAAGTGATCCAAGTGGGCGTCCCGCTAGTCGCCGACCAGGAGCGGGTGCTGGGCGCCGACCACCCCCACACCCTGGCCTCCCGCAGCAACCTCGCTTACGCCTACCAGGCGGCGGGGCGGCTGGCCGAG
>PMSU01000171.1 GCA_003168255.1 Actinomycetota bacterium | reverse complement strand
GGGGATGCGGCCCGGAGGCGCCTCCTTCCGCGTCCTTTCCATGATCGATGTGACGGAGCCCACCACCGTTGGTGGGCTCTTCCACATCGATCTTCGGCGGCGCTACGGAAGACGTGGCTCACGGGGTCGGTGGTGCCGATGTGACGGGAGTAATCCGGCCGGCCGGGTCCGCGGGGCACCGCATGATCGTCCGGATCAGGAAACGACGGTTTATTCCACGACGTGTCCCTAACGGCGCTTTTCAACGTGCGGCATGCGTGCTGTCATCTGGAACGAAGGTTGCCTTCGCGGTAGTCAGCTCGAGGAATGCCGCGGCCCGTCCGAAGATCTCCTCGATGGTGTGGCCCGCTAGCTGGGTCTGATACGCCTGGTGTCGCGTCATTTCCCACGCCTGCCCACGCGGTGAAAGGGACGCGACCGTCGGCTCCGGCACTGACCTCCAGGTCCAGGCCGTGATGCGGCCAGCGTCAGGGCCGCGATGGCTTGCCTCCGGGTGGATGAAGTCAACGTGATCGACTTCATGACCCATCCGGTTCCGCACGAAGCGCAGTCCTGCCAAGGTTCCTTCGAGCAGCCGACGTTCCGCGGGAGTTTGGCCTGCCAGCACACCGTCGTAGGTATCTGGGTGATGGCGCACCAGCGTGGCGTCGACGATGGTGACCCACCACACGGCCTCACTGATCACGGCGAACGCTCGCGGCCGGTCCCACGCCCTGACCCTGGGAAGCCGTTCCGTCGTGTCACGCATCGCACCGATGGACCAGCTGAGTGCGCTCACCTCAGCCGTCGGATCGCTCATATTCTCGCGGTTCCATGCGACCCGGCAGCGAGCAGAGCAGAATCGGGCGTGCTCGCGGCGCGGCGCGAACACAGTGCCGCACTGCTCGCAATTCCTGGTATCAGCCACCTGGACATGTTACGCGTAACGCGCGGGCCCATGCCGGGGCGCAGCGGCGCGGACACACGCCGCGACGTGCATGGCGCCACGTATTCGCCTGCACGTCAGATCATATTCATCTCATATTTGCCGTTCGGCTAGCCTAACCGGATGATCACGATCGGTGCCGAGGCATCCCAGGTCGCTGCGGTGCAGGCGCTCAACGGCGAGGGATGGCGGCAAGCTGGCGAGCTTGGCCTGGCCCTGGTTCTCTCGGCGGCCATCGGCCTGGAGCGGGAGATCCGCCAGAAGAACGCCGGACTGCGAACCCACACTCTGGTCGGGGTCGGCGCGGCGCTGTTCATGCTGATCAGCAAGTACGGGTTCACGGATGTATTGGTTCCTGGCCTGGTGGTCCTCGACCCTTCGCGAGTGGCTGCTCAGATCGTGACGGGCGTGGGGTTCCTGGGTGCCGGGCTCATCTTCGTGCGACGCGATTCCGTGCGCGGCCTCACGACGGCAGCCTCGATTTGGCTTACTGCCGCTATCGGGGCGGCGTCCGGCGCCGGGCTACCGATCCTGGCCGTCCTGACGACCGGCATCTATTTTCTGGTGGTCTTGGTCTTCCCGGTTGGTACCCGTCGGCTGCCGAGGTCGGCAACTGCGATCTCGGCGATTCGAGTCCGCTACCCCGACGGCCGCGGCATATTGCGCGACGTACTCCAGGAGGCAACCGCGCGAGGCTTCGCCATCGATGACGTCGAGACCCAGACATTCGGTCACCAGCGACCATCCTCCGGGCAAGACGCGCCTCCCGAGCGGCCGATGGTAGAGGTCACGCTCCATGTCCACGGCAGGCATTCGGTCAACGAACTGGCAGTTGCCCTGTCCGAGCTGAAGGACGTCGAGGCAGTCCTCGCCAGCGACGTCAACGCGATTGACGAGTAAACACCGACAAGGAACATGCGCGGCGGCCGTCCCTGCACAGACTCCAACGGCGCGGCATTCAGCATGATCACTGCACGTCCGGTGTCGTGGCCAGTTGCCGGCACTTCTCAGGCGACTCGCTGAAGGATCGATGCCGATCCGCTCTTGCAGAGCTCAGCAAGCGCGGACAACACCGTCAGCCCGACCCGAAGGACGTCTCTGGGTGATACCAGCCCGATGGCGACCAGGTGCTCGAGCGCGTCCCCGCTGTCCGGGCGCTTGATCCGCGCCAGCACATCGGCATCGCCTGGCTGCTCGCACCGGTTAAACGTGGCGAAGGCCCCGATGAGGGCGTCAGTCACAGCCTGGCCGTCCAGGCCCGGAATGGCACCGTCGAGAACCGGCAGCAACACAGCCTGGATCTCCCTGAGCGGGTCGGTGCCAACCACCGCCCGGGTCGCGTCCATGAGCGCGCACGTGCTGAGCAGGAACACCGGCCCATCCAGCTCGGGAAAGTACGGCTGGTCTTCTTCCTCTTCAAACGCGAACTGATTAACCCAGGCCTCGACGGCCTCGCCGTGAGCCAGCTCAGCCTCGGCGATGGGAGCGAGCACGTCGAGAAGCATGCTCACCACCGGGTGGTCGACCCGCATACCGTCGAAGACGACGGCGCGGACCAGGACACTGGCCGCAACACTCCAGTGCGCAGGATCGGCGATGATCACCGTGACGTCTGGAACGTCTGCTGTCAGCAGGCACGGCGCATTCCGCGCCCGCGCCAGGAATGTGCTGGTGCAGAGCCGTTCGCCGAGCGATCCCCCGGGCCATCGCGGCTCCTCGGCCGCAACGGGCTGCTCGCCGCCGCACCACGCCAGACAGGCGTCTGCCTGCTGCTCGCGGGGCGTCTCCATCTCCTGGCCCAGCGCCTGCGCGCCATCGCCAAGCTGGAGCATCGCCTGCTGTGCCGCGGCCTCGTGCGGAGAACTCTGGCTGGCCTGAGCAGAGCGATGCTCAGCCTGACGGCGTGCCTTCTTGCGATTGCTTGCGCGGCCCATCACACCTCCACGAGTCGGTTGCGCCGACACTACGACTGGCATGTGACAGTCAGCCAGCCGATGTCCGCTGACACTGGATGTCCGTGTGTGGCTGGTGTCCATCGGTTGCCCTGTCAGGCCGCGGCATCGATGCCCGTCGCGGTGATCAGCCGGAGTCCGCAGTCAAGTTCCGCGAGTTGCCGGAGGTTGCCGTTGCGGGCGTCCCAGATCCCGGATCGGAGGTCTGCCTGAAGCTGCCGGAGGCCGGGGCTGATCTCCGCCTCGTCGAGGAGCCCGAAGGCTGACATTCCAGCGCGTATGCGGGGGTCGAGGTAGGCCTCGGGCCGTGCCCAGAACGCTTCGCCGAAGCCGTCCAGGCAATCGCGCGGGACGGGGAACGGCTCGATGCGGACGTTGCCGCCGAGAAGGGCGGCTATGTGTTCGGGCTGGATCTCGGGACGCCGGCAGGCGATGGCCGGGAAGTAGTCGCGGATGAGCCAGAGCTGGTTGAGCCGGTCAGAAGCGGCCACGATCACGACGCTGCGGGCGACCCGCCGCAGCTCAGCGATTCCCTTGCCGGGGTCGGCCCAGTGGTGGATGGTCCACAGCGCCATCGCGGCATCAAACCGGGGCCTGCCAAACGGCAGGCCCTCGGCGGCGGCCCGGACTGCGGGTGCGGCGCCGGGAGGACGCTGGGCAATCATCACGGCTGAGGGCTCCACGGCGATGACTGCCCGGCTCGCGGTTCGTATGACCCGGTGCCAGCTCCGACGTTGACCACCGAGCGGGCATTGCCTAGCGCGGCGTGGATACGCGCCACGAGCCGCGGATCTTCCTGGCGGGTCTTCTGATACCCCACGCCGAGCCGGTCATACCGGCCCGGGACCCGCTGGCTCACTGCCATGGTGCTCCCCTGCGGACATCGGCTCAGAACCGACCCTAACGCGGCGGTCGTAGCCGGAGGCTGTGAGGATGTGGACGCGGTCCACATGCATGCAGGCGGACGGTGCGCCGGCCAATGCAGGCCCTGCCGCCGGCACTCGGCGGAGATCTACCCCGATGGTGGGAGCGCCTTGGCGAGCTCGCCGCTGAAGGGCGTAACCGGAGGCTGTGGCTTGGCGCTAAAGCAGAATGGCTTGTTCTTGCGCAGCAGAGCCTCGCCGTCGCGTTCCCACGAAAAGCCGGGCCTTTTCAGCAGGCGCTGGAACAGCTGGCTGGCCCGGGTTGTATCCGCCGCGGCCAGCCGCCGGAACGGCAGCGCTGAGATGCTGTCCTCCCTCAGGTACCCGAGCACCGCCTGCCGGTGCTCCCGGTCCGCCGCAAGATCGGGATTCTCGAATGCTTCCTGTACCAGGCGGAAGTTGGCCAGGAACATCAGCCCTTCCGTTTCGTCGCAGATCAGCGCGACGGTGGCCGCACTGGCGAGATCACCGGGCAGATGGAACTCCGGGGTCAAAGCCGCGACGTCCTCATCGAGGCTCCCGGCCGCCGCGCGGGTTTCCGCGAGCGCACGGCGGTTGCGCCAGGTAAGAAAGCCATTCATCCGGGAAGCCACTTCCGACCCCGGCACGACGACAAGGTCGCTGCCGAAGAACTCGATGAACAGCGCCCGCTGCGTGCGCGCCAGTTCCCAGCCCTGAGTCACCTTCTCGGGGTTGCGGAACACCAGCCGGGGGTGCTTGGTGGCCAGTTCTGCGGCCAGCCGGAGCACCGCGGCTCGCCCGGAAGCAGCGAACAGCTGCTGTGCCCCGCTGAGCATCCAGGCCTCGCCAGCCGGGACTATCCGGGCGGTCATGAAGTACCCCGGCCGCATCGGCGCCAGGGTACCGGGCCCGGCGTTCGAGCAGATCCGGTAGGTCAGCTCGTCAACGAGATTGGCGGCGATGATCGCCTCACCGTCCCGCTCGCGGATCTCGAAGACTCCCTCCACCACATCGCGCCAGCCGAGCAGTATCTGGCGATCCGCGTCCGTGAGTTCAGGATGCTCCGAGACGAATGTCTCCACCACGGTCCGCCCGCCGGGAAGGCTGCGCTCCAGGATGAAATGGTCAAGGAGGTTGGTGAATTCGAACCCTTCAGTGACCACGCTGCCAAGGCCTTCGCGAATCGCTTCGTCAAGCTGCCGCGAGAAGCGGGGGAACGGGCGAACCCGACCAGCTGGCGCTTCAGCTCACTGCAGTGCTCCAGCAAGTCCGCCGCCTCGGGCGGCGCGGTTGCGCGATCCGCCGTACCGTCAGGGCCGAGCGCCGGTACGTAGGGGATGAGCCCGCGCTGGAAGGCCTCCACCTGAATCTCGAACGGGACGTGCCGGGCATCCACGGCCAGGCCGTTCACCTCGATGATCCAGACCAGCGGGTTCTGCGCAGCCACGTCGGCGCGCTGAAACTCGGGCGAGAAGTGATCGATCCGCAGCAGGTCGCGGACCTGCTTGGCTTTGCTGCCCATGGTGCTCTTGGCCACGCCGAACGCCGCACTGAGCTGATCAGCGGTCACGTACAGCTCACTCGCGGCGTCGAACAAGAAGTTGACCTGGCCCAAGGCGTATACCACCCCGGCCGCCCACGTGGCCCGGCGGCCACCGGGCAACGGCGAGGGTCGCTTGCGCGCCAGCTTCGCCACCGCACGCCGGGCAAGGTCGCCGTATTCCTCATCGAGGACCGCCAGGCACACCGAGTCGGTGATGCCGACGATCTCACCAGCAACCGGCCGCAGCCCCTTGGGAATCCTCAGCTCGTCAAGCTCGATCATGGCAACCCCGGCACTCGCCGCTCACTGCGGGCGTTCGTGGTGGCACCGTTCGGTATCGGTTTCTTCACAGTCGCGGACCGGTCTCAATTCTCCGCTGGCGTGACAGCCCGGGGCTGTTCCCGGCCAAACTGTACGGCCATCGCCTCAAGGTCAGCCTTGCCCAACGCAGGCACCTGGCAAGCGTATCCGGATGCACCGAGACCGATCTCTGTCGCCGCGGTGTCGGACCCAGTGCCTACTGTGACCGCCACCGAGCAGCACAGAGGAGGCAAGCATGACTGGCCATGAAGCGGGTGACCGGCTGGCACGACTGCTGTTGCCGTATTGTCGCCGCGAGTTTGAGGCCGATGGCGGCCCAGATCACAGCGTGGGATGGTGGTTTACGGACGCGCCGCCCGATGTCGTGCGGGAGGCGCTCACCATCGTCCACGCGGTGGCCGGTGAGCGGCCCAATGACCAGCCGCCCGAGGAATGGCTGGTCGCGCAGGCCGAGCGCCGTGACGGAGTGCTGGCGGGCTTCGCTGCGCCAGCGGGGCCTGCCAGCCCGCGGATGCGGGTGGACGCGATCATCGTCTCGTGCTCGCAGGCCGAGGACCTGGCCGGTGAGATCGCCAGGTTGTGGCCGCTCGATTACGGCGGCGGCACGGCACTCGACCTCGCTGTCATAGAAGGCTTCGCCAGCATGGACGCCCAGCACCCACTGTGGGCGGAACCGGGCTCTGAGTTCCGTGCCTGGCGTGGTGGCACCCGTGACTGGCTTGACGCAAAATTCTGCAGTTTCTGGTGGGACTGAGGTCAACCTGCATGCGTTGCCCGAGTTCAGACTGATGCCCAGGCGTCGTCATGCGTGGCGAAGCAGGTGACCAGACCGATCAGGAATCGAGAAGCACCGGTCACCGAGCGCACCTAGCATGACCGCCATGGACCTCACCATTCACTCGGCCTTCCTCCCGCGTGACGAGACAGCCCGACCGGCAGGAACCTGGCTGCCACCCGGGCCGTTCGGCTGGGGCTGGGCCACACCCGCGACGTGTCCATGATCGAGGGCGAAGTCGAGGTCCTCGAGATCGACACGCTGCCGCAGGAGCGGGGTGACCGGTTCGCCGCACGCACCGGCTTCGACCCGCGTGCGCTGGCCACGCCGTACCGCTGGTTCCGCATCTCCCCGCGCCGCGTCCAGGGTTGGCGCGAGGTGAACGAGCTGCCCGACCGCGAGCTGATGCGCGACAGCCGGTGGTTGGCCTGACGCCTCGCCGGGCGCGCCGCGTGGCCGGGCCAGAGGCTGCACGGGCCGAAGCGAAGGCGAAGCTGGCCAGATCGAACCAGGCGACGCCGACGGAGACCGCGAAGGCGGCTCCGCCTAACAGATGGAGACACGATGAGCATGGCCACGAGGACGGACACGCAGTCGCCTGCGCGCCGTGTTGCCGACAGCCGCGATCTGATCCGGGTACACGGCGCGCGCGTGAACAACCTCAAGGACGTCAGCGTCGAGATCCCGAAGCGCCGGCTGACGGTGTTCACCGGCGTCTCCGGCTCGGGCAAGAGCTCTCTGGTGTTCGGCACGATCGCCGCGGAGNNGACCAGCAGCGGATGGGTGCCGACCCCCGCTCCACGGTCGGCACCGCCACCGACGCCAACGCGATGCTGCGGATCCTCTTCAGCCGGCTCGGGCAGCCGCACGTCGGCTCGCCCAACGCGTTCTCCTTCAACGTCGCCTCGGTCCGGGCGAGCGGCGCGATCACGATCGAACGCGGTGCCGGCAAGACCGTGAGACAGACCTTCACCCGCACCGGCGGCATGTGCCCGCGCTGCGAAGGCCGGGGCACGGTCTCCGATATCGACCTCACCCAGCTCTTCGACGACTCCAAGTCGCTCGCCGAGGGCGCGATCACCATCCCCGGCTACACCGTGGACGGCTTCTGGACAGTACGGCCCTTCATCGAGTCGGGCTTCCTCGACCCGGACAAGCCGATCCGCAAATACACCAAGAAAGAGCTGCACGACTTTCTTCACCGCGAGCCGACCAAGGTGAAGGTCAACGGCGTCAACGTCGCATACGAGGGGCTGCTCCCCAAGATCCAGAAGTCGTTCCTCTCCAAGGACCGCGAGGCGCTGCAGCCGCACATCCGGGCGTTCGTGGACCGGGCGGTCACCTTCACCGCTTGCCCCGACTGCGGCGGCACCAGGCTCAGCGAGGCGGCCCGGTCGTCGCGGATCAGCGGGATCAACATCGCCGATGCGTGCGCGATGCAGATCAGCGACCTGGCCGAATGGGTCGGCGGCGTCGACGAGCCGTCGGTGGCGCCGCTGCTCGCCACGCTGGAGCAGACTCTCGACTCGTTCGCGGAGATCGGGCTGGGCTACCTGTCGCTCGACCGGCCGCTGGGTACGCTGTCGGGCGGCGAGGCGCAGCGCGTCAAGATGATCCGCCACCTCGGATCTTCGCTCACCGACGTCACCTACGCCTTCGACGAGCCCACCACGGGCCTGCACCCCCATGACATCCAGCGGATGAACGACCTGCTGCTGCGGCTGCGGGACAAAGGCAACACGGTGCTCGTCGTAGAGCACAAGCCGGAGACGATCGCGATCGCCGACCACATCGTCGACCTCGGCCCCGGCGCCGGTACGGCGGGCGGCACCGTCTGCTTCGAGGGCACCGTCGAGGGACTGCGGGTTAGCGGCACCGTCACCGGCCGCCATTTCGACGACCGGACGGCCGTCAAGGAGACGGTGCGGACGTCCACCGGCACGCTGGAGATCCGCGGCGCGACGACGCACAACCTGCGCGACGTAGACGTCGACATCCCGCTCGGGGTGCTTGTCGTCGTCACCGGGGTCGCCGGCTCTGGCAAGAGCTCGCTCGTGCACGGGTCGATCCCGGCCGGCGCGGGTGTGGTGTCGATCGACCAGCGCGCGATCCGCGGCTCACGACGGAGCAACCCGGCGACGTACACCGGGCTGCTCGACCCGATCCGCAAAGCGTTCGCGAAGGCCAACGGCGTGAAGCCGGCGCTGTTCAGCGCCAACTCCGAGGGCGCCTGCCCCAACTGCAACGGCGCCGGCGTCATCTACACCGACCTGGCGATGATGGCCGGCGTCGCCACCATCTGCGAGGAGTGCGACGGAAAGCGGTTCCAGGCATCGGTGCTGGACCACCACCTCGGCGGCCGCGACATCAGCGAGGTGCTCGCGATGTCGGTGACCGAGGCCGGGGAGTTCTTCGGCGCCGGAGAGGCGCGCACGCCGGCCGCGC
This sequence comes from Actinomycetota bacterium, assembly GCA_003168255.1. GTDB lineage: Bacteria > Actinomycetota > Actinomycetes > Streptosporangiales > Streptosporangiaceae > PALSA-505. Next base: position 4,194 of record PMSU01000171.1, on the reverse strand, counting down.
ACGCCATCCTCGACCGGCTCGCGGACGTCGGGCTCGGCTACCTCAGCCTCGGCCAGCCGCTCACGACACTGTCCGGCGGCGAGCGGCAGCGGCTCAAGCTGGCCACCCATATGGCCGAGAAGGGCGGCGTCTATGTGCTCGACGAGCCGACCACCGGTCTCCACCTCGCCGACGTCGAGCAGTTGCTCGGCCTGCTCGACCGGCTCGTCGACTCCGGCAAGTCGGTCATCGTCATCGCGCACCACCAGGCGGTCATGGCGCACGCCGACTGGATCATCGACCTCGGCCCCGGGGCCGGCCACGACGGCGGCCGGATCGTCTTCGAGGGCACACCCGCCGACCTCGTCGCCGCCCGCTCCACCCTCACCGGCGAGCACCTCGCGGCCTATGTCGGCACCTGACCGACGCCCTCGCGGACACCGTGAGACGAGTTCTCCCGTCAACCACGTCGCCTGAGGTCAGCCGAGGGCGGCGGCGAAGACGTCCGGGTCGTCGAACGGGCCGACGACGGCGAGCTGGCCATCGATAGCCGGCACAGCGCTCGCTGGACCCCCGGGGCCTGCTCCTTGCGAGCGTCCAGATTCTTTACGTGTCTATCCAGTAGGTGTCGTGCTGGAGCATGAATTCTGCGCGTTCTTCGGCGCTGGGCCGGTTTCCGGTGACCGCCCACTCGGCGAGGCTTTCGAAGTATCCCTCGCGTGGTGCGCCGGGCGCGAAGTGCAGCAGCATGGAGGCGGGCTCGCCGGACTCGTTGCGGAAGCTGTGGATCCCGCCCTGGGGCACGAACAGGAAATCGCCGGGGCTTGCATCGATCCAGTGCCTGCCGTCATAGAGCCGGACGGTCCCGGACAACACGTAGAACGATTCCGAGATGGTCTTGTGGAAGTGCGGGTCCGGCCCAGAGGGCGGTCCGGTGAAGTCCCAGCGGTAGAGGCCGAACTCGCCCTTGGTCGCGGCTCCGGTGGCGAGGTAGTGGACTTGCGTACCACCGCTGCCCATCTCCAGGTCATAGGGGTGACCGGCCCGGCGCAGCACTGCGCTGACCTCGCCCCCGGCACTGAGGTACTTCGGCTCTGGGTATGACATGTGCTTCTCCTCTCCTGGCACGGTGGCGGTCTCCGGCCGGCGCTGGTGGCATGGGGGCCATGTCCGGGCGGCGGCGCCAGCCCTCGCCTGGGGCGCCACCCGCAGGCCGATCTCGTCGTCGAGCACATGCGGCGGTGGATCGACCTGGACATGCATGGCCCGCCACAGGGCGACTCGCACCGTCGTGTTGTCCGGTGCCGCGGCCTGCTCGTCAGCCATGACGCACTCCCCCTCCCCGCGGTCAGTTCCTGACAGGGGCCTGGAGGCTCCAGAGCCGCCCGTCGGGGTCACGGACGGTCATCTCCCTGGTCCCGTAATGGGTGTCCTCGAACGGGGTAACCACCTCGACGGCAGGATCGGAACCGAACGCATCCGCATCGGGCACCTTCAGGACGATCTGCACCTGCGGCTCCCGGTCCGCTGGGACCTCAGCGATGAAGAGGTAAGGGCCGTCTCCGTTACGGAGCTGGCCGGAGGCATGGTCGGTCGAGAACTCCAGCTCGAAGCCCAGTGCCTGGAAGAACTTCGCGGCCTTGCCCCAGTTGCGGGTTTCCAGGAACACGGCCTCGATGCCCTCGGTCGTCATGTCAGCTCCCTTTCTCAGATGATTGCCGTTGCTCCCCGTGGGGGCCGTCGAGGTAGGCGCGCAGCGCATCGGCGACCAACGCCGACAGCGACAGCTCCAGCTCGATGGCACGATGCTTGACCTGCTTGATCAGCCCGAACGGCAGGTACACGTTGAACTGCTTGACGTCCTCATCACCCACAGGCCGATGCTAGCATCCTAGTCGGCTAGCCTGTGCACTCAATCTGCGCTGGGATCGTCCTCGGCGCCAGTGTCCGCTGCCGCGCATAGCGGCTACGCGCGCACCAGTCACGATTCGCCGAGCCTGGTCACCAGTTTCCTGGGAGCGATGATCCGGTACGCGTCGGTGATGAGTTCGCGCACTTCACCCCAGTCGACCGGGACGTCGACATAGACACCGACCCATGCCTGTCCTCCGTACGGCGGTGCGAAGAACCGGTCAGGCTCGGCGGCGATCATCGCTTCCTTAGCGCCCATGGGTGCCGGTACCCAGAAGCTCCGCCGGCCGACCGGGTGTCGCTCGGAGAACTGGACGAGCGTTCGCCGTCGGATACGCCATGCCGGCTCGCCATGATAATTAGGCTGCTCGAACACTTCAGGCAGGCTCAGGCACAGCTCGCGTAGCCGCGGCACCGGGTTGTCCTCGGTCATACAGCGATCTTGCCCCTGTCGTGTTACCCGTTCAGCGGGGGACGCGGGGTTGCCCAGCGTCCCTGGCGCGCCGACACACGCGACTGGGTCGGCGCGGCGTTCGGCAGTTTCCGGTTGGGATTGAGGCTTGGAATGTGCAGCCGGGCAGCGGGGCAGCGGGAGCGGACTTACCATAGCCGAACGGCCGGAATTCCGCCCGGCCGGACTCCGCGGCAGCCGCCATGAGGATCAGCTATGGCCTATCCGAACGACGAATGGCAGCGCAAGGGCGCAACGCTGGGCGATAAGACCGCTCGCCAGGAGTTCGGGCTGACCCAGGATGAGATCTACGACGCGATCGACGCGGGCACGCTGCAATACCGCGAGGCCACGATGCGCGGGAACCCGTGGCTGAGACTTCTCCGCCGCGAGGTCGAGGCCCTCGCCAGGACATCCCACGGCGACCAGAACGTCAACGAATGGCAAGCCAGGGCCGAGCTGGGGCGCGTCAACCGCGAGATAAGACGCCTCCGGACCGAGCTGGCCGCGCTCGAGGAGAGGCGATCCAAGCTCAGCTCGGACCTCGGAGAGTGGGCGGCTCTGGAGACAGATCGTTAAGCCGGCGGGCCTTCGTGAGCGACGCGAGGTTTGTGGTCTGGCTGAGTCAGCGGGTATCGAGCTCATCGGCCGAGCTTGGTGAGCTTACGGTTGAGGTCGGTGAGGCTGAACGGCTTGCAGGCTCCTCCTCCGCCATCACCGTCGGTGGCGGGTTCACAGGTCTGCAGTTTGGTCTTGCCGAGTTGGTGAGCTGGAGCGCGGCGCTTGCGGCGGCTTGGATGAGGGACAGAGACCATCACGGATGTTGAGGGATCTCGAAGCCAAGGCGCGCAGTACGCCGGCTGCGCCCTGTACCCCTCCGCTTAAGTCGTGTGAGCCTAGCGGGCGCTGGGCTATGGTGCGACAGTCAGCAGGCGACGATGACGGCCCGGTTCGCGGCCGCCGTAGCTAGCCGGATCAGGTCGCCAGGGTCGCTGGTCAGGATTCGGTCGCCCGGGCCGGCCAGCAAGACGACCGTGGCATCGACCGGGTCAGCGGTGCCCGCAACACCCAGCAGAACACCGGCCTGGCGGCCATCGTGATGACTCACCGCGCGGACATCGACCGCGCGCAATAGCCGCGCCAGGCTGACCTGGCGGCCGTGGCGGCCCTGGCGATCACGCCAGACCTGGGCAATCACCATCGCATTGGTGCGCGACTCTGCCCCATGCTGCTGGGCAACCCGCAGCCGGGCAATCATCGCCCGGTCGTCGCGGTCGACAGCCACCAAAGCCCCGGCGTCCAGGATCAGAGCGCTCACGCGGCGGTGTCGCTCGCAGCCATGCCCAGTTCCCGTTCCGCCCGGGCGATCTCCTCGGCCGTCAGCACACCGTGCTCGGCCTCCCACCCTGCCAGAAACTCCGCCAGCGCTTCCGCACGCAGCTTGTCCGCGGCGGCTTCAGCCAGCCACGTGGACAAGGGCTTGCCTGCCTGAGCAGCCGCCGACCGCGCCGTTGTGCCCGCACTGCCTGATCACCGACCCGGCCAACCAGGAAACCTGCGCAGGGTGCAGCCGGCGCCGCCCAGTCAGCGTCCGCTCCGCCGACGGGCCCTTGTGCCCGGCCTGCGCACCGGTCAAGACCATGACCTGCTCGATCTGCGGCCGCCACGCGCCGTGCTATGTGTCCAAGACGACCGGCGAGCCGTGGTGCGAAGCCTGCAAGCAACGCTGGGCCCGCTGCTCGCAGTGCGGAAGCACCACCAAGATCCGCGGCGGCACCAAGAACGAGCCCCTCTGCGCGGCCTGCACCCGCCCCGATCCCGGATTCTGGCGCACCTGCCCCGGCTGCGGGCAG
>PMSU01000099.1 GCA_003168255.1 Actinomycetota bacterium | reverse complement strand
AACCGATTCATGACCACAACCCCCCGCCACAGCGCGGCCAGCGTAGTACCGCAATTCGCCCGGGCCGGTTCGCTGCTTGAGGGCCTGGCCGGAGCGACTGGCAGGGCGTACTGGCCAATCGGGCGCCAGTCGCCATCGAGGAAGGAGATACTTTCATGAAACTTCGTTCAGACCGATCTAGGATGCCGGTCGCGGTCGTGGTGCTGGCCGCCGCCATCGGGTTCCTCGGCTACAACCTCGGATCCTCCCAGCTGGCGAACGCTGCTGATACCGCCAGCCCGGTCAACATCGCTGACCCCACGCACCCGGGCAATCTGGCCGCGGTCAGCGGCGCCGGGGCGTTGTCGACGAGCCAGGTGCCGGGTACCCCCAAGACGCCGCTGAACCTGGACACCTCCGGGGTTACCGGTGGTGGCCTTACCGAATTGGTCGAGCCGACCACCGCGAGTATCGACTTGACCTCGTTGACCGTCGCGGCCGATGTGGCCGAAAATAACGGCGGCCACCTTCGCATTTACTTCTCCGTCTTGGGGGCTCCCAAGGGGACAGCGCCGGGGGACTGTTTCGCGGATGCCACCAGCGACACCGAAATCCAGCAATTCGACCTGGACGCCGGTACCACCGCCACCCTCTCGCCGTCGTCGCCGATCGTGATAGCCCCCGCGAGCGGCGAAGACGCGTGCCTGACATTTGGAATTGAAGCCGATACCGGCACCGATACGGGCCAGGTACACGTGTCGGCGACCGGGTTCGTCGTCAGCGGCACGTACGCCGGACCGCACGGCACCGGCTGACGGTCCACACCGGGGGCTGCCGAAACAGGCAAACCGGAAGCCGCCAGCCGATGGGAGCCCGGCCGCCCGGGGCGGTCCGGGACGTCACCCTCGGTGGTGCCGGGAAAACCCTCAAGGGCAGCTGATCGGCTGTTACCGCCGTCAGCACAAGCGGCAACGGCTGAGGCAGGCGTTCATTCCGGCCGGAGCACGATCGCTCGTGCTCCGGCCGGACGTCTGTCAGTGGCGAGCCCGCCGTCCCCATCCAGCAGCTGCTGCGCGAGATCCGAGAGCGCGGCTGCGGGCTTCAGTCCGATGATCGCCGTTGGCCGGCTCCGGGCGGGTAACGCACTCGGTCGCCGAGGAAATGACAGATCGTTGAGAAAGAGCCGACGGCAGATCGGTGAGAGGGCCTGTATCAGCGCAGTTCAGAGCGACACTGAACGAAAAGAAAGATGGTCGGGGATGGGCTGTGGACGGAGGCGGCACCCATGACATCCCCCAGCGTCCAGGCTGCCGAGATCGAACGGCACGCACGGCTGCCCGCCGGTGCCGGGGAGCGGTTCACCGGCTACGGCGTGATGGGGCTGCCGTTCGCCTCCGGGCACGTTCTGGCCCTGCGGCGGTTCCCGGCCTCATCCATCGGGCCCGCCTACACCTCGGTGTGGCATCGCGATCCAGCAGGCCGCTGGGAGTTCTGGCAGGACCAGCCCGACGACCAGGCCTGCTCCCGCTACTTCAGCTCGGCGCTCGCCGGGACGCGCCAGGCGCACATCGAACTGGACTGGGCTAGCGAGTCCACACTGCAGATCACGATCGCAGAAGCAGGCTTCACCTGGAAGGTGACCCTGGGGGCATCCGCAGCCACCCGGGCCCTGAACGCCATCGGCACGCTTGTCCCCGACCGGGCGTGGCGAGCGCCCTCCGTGCTGGCAGTGATGGGCCCTGCCGCTGGCAAGGCGCTGCGCGCCGGCCGGGTCGCCATGATCGGCAAGGCACCTAACGGTCACGCGTTCGTGGCTAACCCGCAGCGGATCTGGCTGATCGCAAAGTCCTCGGCCCGCCTGGGTGACCAGCACCTCGGCCCGCCGGGCCCACTCGGCCAGCAGGCACGTCTGGGAGACTTCTGGATTCCTCAGCGCGGGGTTTTCGCCATCGGCCGCGCCTTCTTCAGCGATTCCTAAACTCGTGCTGCCCGGCTCGATTATGGCGCAGCCAGAACCGGATAATCGGCACGGCTGCGACACCGCCCCAACGGCCGCCCCCATGCGCGCGTAATCGGCGATCCGTGCGCAGTCGTGACACCCGAGACTACGGATACGGCCAATCTCGGTGTACGAGTGAACATTCCAAATAGCGTATGAGCATGCATGAGCGAAACATCCGCTATTCGACCGGAAGAGCGCTGCGCCCAGAACGACCGCATCTGCGCCGTCGGCGTAGGTCTCGTCGAGACCAGCGACGTCGACCAGATCGGCGGCTCTCCGCGCGCCTGTTACCGGAGTACCGGCTACGCTCAGCGACCGGTGTCGGCAGGGTCGCACAGCGGCATCACCTGGGCAGAGGCCCGCGATGCCTCTGGTGGTCGTCGACTGGGACCGCGGACCCGAATGTCAGCCCGCTGCACTCGGGACACGACGTACCTCAACGCGGCAGAAGCGGATGACTCTGCTGAGCGCATAGCGCTGTCCCAGCGTGGGCGCCGGGACCTGGCCATGGGCCCCGCTGTAGCTTGAGATCGTGATTCCCGTGACCACGGCCCGGCTGGTTCACCCGGCAGCGGCTGCCCTGGCCGGCGTGGCCGAGATATTTGACCAGTACCGGCGTCATTACGGCGAGCCCGTCGTGGCGGGGCAGGCTCTGGCCTGGCTAGCCGATCAGGCGGGCTCCGGGAAGCTGACCGTCTTCACCGCTCATGCCGGCGCGGATCTTGCGGGTATCGCCACCGCCGCGACCCTGCCCGCGTCCTTGCGGCTGGGCTGTTACTGGCAGCTTCGCGATCTCTATGTCGTGCCCGGTGCCCGGCGCCGCGGCGCCGGGCACGCACTGGTGAGCGCCGTCCGGGCTGCCGCGTCCGCCGCCGGGGCCATCCGCCTGTCCGTCCAGACCGAAGCGGACAACACCGCAGCGCTCCAGCTCTACCGCACGAGCGGCTTTACCCCGGTCTCACAAGTAGCCGAATAGAGGTGTTGTGCCGGGTACCTATGCGCGCTCAGCATCTTCGGGGTTAATGGTGGCGAGCGCGACGGACAAGGTAGTGGCGACCTCGGGTGTACTAGCGGTGGCTAGTGCCTGGCCGAGCAGTGATCTTGGTGCGGGCCCGGACAGCCACCGGTCGACTTCGCGCGACCATTCCGCGTCTGGACTGGGGCGGCTACGGATCAGCCAGGCGAGGTGCAGTGCGGCCGGCTCGCCAAGATCGTTCTCCCACATGCGGAGGTATGAATCTGCTGGGAGTCCGAGGTTTCCGGCTGCTTCGAGCACCTCAAGGACACTGAGATTACCTGGGTGCCAGTATCCCTTAATGGTGGCCTGGCATAGTGCGCTCAGGTACGCGCTCACTGCGTCCTGCTGTTCCGGGGGCCAATCTCGCCAGTGCTGGCCCATGACCGGGAACAGGCTCCACAGGTCGTAGCTGTTCAATCCGCCGGTGGCGACAAGCTCCAGGATCCGTGGCAGGTAGTACCACAGGTCATCTGGTGTGCCCCAGGTCCAGGAGATTGCGTCGAGCATGAACGTGGAGAGCACCTCGGCGCTGATCTCTTGCAGCGGGGTTCGCGCCAGTGCCCTGGCCTCCTGCGGGGACACGCAGTGGTCGCAGGCATCGAACTCGATCGCGGCCCGGCGGGAGCGGCTCGCGAAGGCCTCGTAAAGGTCCCTGACGGCCTCATTGAGTCCGGTGAGATGATCAGGCATGAGGGGAACTCTAACGGTCCGGCCCTCATCGCGGTACCTGCGCGGCTGCGTGTGCACGCCCCTGGCGGCTGACGCGGCTGCCTCGGTCACCGGGGTCCCAGCCCTGACATCGGTTACGGACTTCCTGCCAGATTCATCTTTGCCGTTGCAAGGCGCTCCGGTAGAAGCCGGAACTGGCTAATATGTGCACGGCACGGATCGCATCTAATTTGCAGACAAGAGCAAATATTAAGCGATCTGCTCTCTGCGGCATGAGCGGTTATTGCCGGTGTGGCCAGTATGCATATTCATGCAGTCCGACCGGTAGTCGCTCTCTCGGTAGAGAGCGATGCACATCCTTCAGACGCGCACGTAGCCGCCTGCTCAGGGTGCTGACTCTTGAAGATCAAGACTTCACACCGTCCAGATCTGGGCATTCTGCGTGCCCGCGAGTCATCGGCGCGTCCTTGGTTGGGTGTGTGTGGGGTGCCGTGACGGTCTCGCTGGGGAGCGGGACGGCGAGACGGTGGGCATTCGTGATCGGGATCACGGATCGAAGCTGTGGTGGGTCGGGGTGGCAAACGGCTCAGGGTAGCCGTGGTTGCCGGGTGCGAGCTGGGCGCGGATCTGGTCGGCTTCGGGTGTGCCTAGCTCGCTGTAAAGGGCGAGGGCTTGGTGCCAGTGGCCGAGCGCCTGAGCTGGGTTACCGGCGGCATCGTTGCTGCGGGCCAGGCCGGCGTGGGCGCGGGCCTGCTCGAACTTGTCGCCACTGTGATTGGCCAGGCCGAGCGCGCTGGTGTGCGCGGCGCGCGCCTTGCCCGGCTGGCTGGCGTCGAGGCAGGCCTCGCCGAGGCCGTTAAGCGCCTCGGCCTCGCCGAACCGGTCCCGGCTCTCGCGAGCCACCGCTCGGGCCTGCTGGAGGTGGTCGATGGCCAGCTGACTGTGGCCTTGGCGCAGCTGGGCAGCGCCGAGGTGACACAGCGTCCACGCCTCGCCGGCTCGGTCTTCGGCGTGGCGGAACAGGCCCAGGGCATGGGTGAGATGGCCCTCGGCGTGCGGATAGCGGCCCAAGCGCAAGCTGAGGTCGCCGAGTAGTGCCACGACGTATGCTTCGTTGACCCAGTCGCCGGTCTGCTGGCACAAGGCGAGCGCCCGCTGGAGATGGCCACCTGCGCGGTGGTAGTGGCCCAGCCGCAGGCCCACGTCGCCAAGGCCGTGCAGCGCGCGGGCGGCGCCGGTCTTGTCGCCGGTAGCCAGGTACAGCTTCAGGGCCTGCTGATGGTGGTCGTCGGCCTGCTGGTATCGGCCCTGCTGGGCCTCGACGGTGGCCAGGTTGTGCAGGATGCGCGCTTCGCCGACCCGGTCATCGGCCTCGCGGAACAGCGCCAAGGCCTGCCGCAGCCGGCTGGTGGCTTGTCGGCCGTGCCCGTGGTGCAGATCGATCTGGCTGAGGTGGCTGAGCGCGGCCGCCTCGGCGGAACGGTCGCTGATCGCGCGCGCCGCGCCCAGTGCATGGGTGTGGATGTGGGCAGCCTCGGGGAAGTGGCCGCCTCCGGCCAGGTAGCGGGACAAGGTAGCCGACAGCCGGGTGGCATGACTGGGCCACCCGCGTTCGGCGGTGTAGGCGGTGGACGCGGCGAGGTTGGCCACTTCTGCGTCCAGCCATGCCCTCGCGTCGGCGGCGCCGGACAGCGGCGGGGCGGCGGTGGCGGGCGGGGCGATTTGGGGTCGGCGGTGGCGTTCGGCGGGGAACAGGGCGTCCATCGCGGCGGTGGCGGCAAATAGGTAATAGTCGAACAAGCGGGTTAGCGCGGCCTGCCGCTCGTCCTCGCCGTCGCGGGCGGCCAGTTCGCGGGCGTAGGCGTGCAGCAGGTCATGCATCGCATACCGGCCCGGCCCGGTGGCGTGGATGAGGTGCGCGCGGGCCAGCACGTCCAGCGCGCGGCGGGCAGCCGCGGTGGCGGTGGCCACTAGCGCGGCGGCGGCATGCAGATCAGCATCGGGGCCGGGGGGCAGGCTGAGCAGCCGGAACAGCCTGGCGGCCTGGGGGTCCAGGTGCTGGTAGGACCAGGAGAACACGGCCCGGATCCCGGTGCGCGGGTCTGCGCCGGCGTCCAGGAGGTCCAGCCGCTGCTGGTCAGCCAGCTCGGCGAGGCTGGTGTCCGGGCGGGCGGTGGCGAGTTCGGCCGCGACTCGCAGCGCCAGCGGCAGCCGCGCGCACTGCGCCGCGAGTGCAGCGGCCGGTCCCGGGTCGGCGTCCACCCGGGTGCCGAGCAGCGCCCGCAGCAACTCCACCGCCTCCGCCAGTGGCAGCAGATCCACATCCAGCCGCACGGCGCCGTCCCGGGCTACCAACCCGGCCAGCGCGTCCCGGCTGGTCACCACCGTCACGCACCCTGGGCTGCCAGGCAGCAGCGGCCTGACCTGCTCCGCCTGCCCGGCGTTGTCCAGTACCACCAGCATCCGCCGCCCGGCCAGCAGGCTCCGGAACTGGGCGGCGCGCTGCCCGGCGTCGGCAGGGATGTCCTGCCCGGGTACGCCCAGGGCGCGCAGGAACCCCGCGAGGGCGTCCGCCGCGGGCACCGGCTCGTCTGGGTCATAGCCGCGCAGGTTCACATACAGCTGCCCGTCCGGGAAACGCGTCGAGATCTGGTGCGCCCATCGCACCGCCAACGCGGTCTTGCCCACACCGGCCGTCCCGCCTATCACCGAGATCACTAATGTCTTCGACGTTTGCTCACTGGCTCGATCCAGCAGCCCAGTCAGCTCCTTCACCTCGTTCTCGCGTCCCACGAAGTGCCGCACCGGGCCCGGTAGCTGCCGGGGCACGACCTGCCCGCCGTCGGCGCGGGGCAACCGGTCTCCCGGCGCCGTGGTGGCCGGGCCAGCCGCGGCCCGGGTCGGCCGCCGGACTGTAGCGGCGAGGAACTGCGCTCGCACCTGGTCGCGCAGCCCCAGCGCGTCGGCCAGACGGTGGACCGAGTCCAGGTGCGGCCACTTCGCGCGGCCACGCTCGAGGTTGCTGATCGCGCGGATGCTCAAGCCAGACCGCTCGGCCAGCTCCTGCTGGGACAGCCCGGCCGACCGGCGGAAGTCACCCAACCGCGCTCCGAACGCTGCGACGTCGTCAGTCATTACGGGGCCTTCGCGGCTCTAGGTGGGTCACCTTGCAGACGGAACTCGGGCGGATTGGCAGTAATACTACCGGTGAAAACTACCGGTGAAAACTGCCTGGTCTTGTGCACCATGCGCCGTTATGTTCAAGGTACTGCTCCGGACCCCGGCATCTCGGCGACACGCAGTCGCCGTCGGGAAGGCCCGGAGCTTTTCTCGTAAGCAGCGGGACTCTGGGCGTGGATACTCAGCCAAAGGATGGCAAGAGCGTAGCACTCCCGCCGGACTGGAGTATTAGGCAGAGGTCTCTACTCTGATCGAGCCAGCGCCGCAAACCGGTGATTAGTTCGCCGGAAATGCACACGCCCGCACCGGGCATTCAAGCCAGCCACGGTAGTCGGCTGGTTCTCGGGTTATACCGCATATGACCCTGGTTCCCCTATGGAGGTGCAATTATGTTCACCCGAAGACCCCGCGCCGCAGGGCGACGATTTGGCCAGAGCAAGCAAGCCCCGGCAGTCAATCGCCTCAGTAAGGAGGTTCTCATGAAACAACTCGGACTACTCAATCGGGTAGTCATCGCAGGTGCGGCGGTGGTATTGGGATTGTCCGCGATCGTGGCATCTACCAGTTCGGCGGCCACGGCAGCCACCACCAGCCCCAACCACGCAGTCCGGCCAGCAGCCACGGCACTTCGCGGCGAGACCATATCCGGGCAGAGGCTCGTTGCCCGCCCGCCCGCCATTCACCCGGAGATATCGGGAGCTGAATGCGGTTCCAGCACCGCACACTGGGTCACCCTGCACATTTACTGGGATGGTGGGAGCTGGGAATACTGGTGCTTCGGCTACAAAGGCAGTTTCACAGAGCCGGACAATAATCAGTTTGTATGGGCCTGCTCGGGCAACAACTACGGGACTATCGGATATCAGCTTCCCGACGGGCAGGAACTGAAGATCAGCTTCGGTCCTGGATGGACCAAGAGCTTCCCCCAAGGCACTCTATTCCAGTCTTTGTCGATCACTAGCTGGAGCGGCAGCTACGACTGCTAGCAGCGGGTGACCGGAAAATCAAGTACAAGCTTGCGCCTCGGCCGGACAGCTATCCGGTCCCGGCTATAAAGGCAGCCCGGTCAGGGGAAATTCTTTCTCATCCCTGACCGGGCTGTCGAGCGATGATCAGTAGCTGTTCGCCCTGTTTCCCGTTCTTCGATCTCGTGCCCTGGCCGCCCGGCTGCGAACGCCCCAAAACCATCTTGACAAGAAAAATGACGCTGGGGACTTCTCGAAAGAGATGGAACAACGTGCCGAAGTGGCCCCATCAGCAGCCAGCGGATGTAGCCCAAAGCGCCCGTCCCCGGTCATGGACCACCAGCCGGTCACTGGCAGCGCGCCGGAGGTGATCTTCTGCGTGGATCTATGCCGGCACCGCGACTATGCCGAGGGTCTCGGTTGTCGGCTCTCATCGGCGAGTACGCGGGGGAAGCCCACGCGTCGTGCCCGGTCAACGAGGTCAGCCCGCGCCGTGGCAGCAGATCACGCGTCGCGCAGCCGCAGCAGCAGCCCGCCGGCGATGAGCGCCGCGGCGGCCCACCCGGCGAGCACGCCGAGGCCTTCCCACGGGCTGATGGGCAGGCCATGCAGGCCGGTGGTGGCCTGGATGGTGAGCCCGGCGTTCATCGGCGTGTACGCCTCGATGCGATGCTGCCAGCGCGGGTCGCCGGCCATGGAGGCGGCGACGATCGGGAAGACATAGAGCAGGCCGAGGACGGTCCCGACGGCCACGGCGGAGTCTCGCACGGCGGTGGCGACGCCGAGGCTGAGCAGGGCGATCAAGGCAAGGTAGAGGACGGACCCGGCAGCGGCCCGCAAGGTCGGCCCGTGGGCCAGCGACAGGGGCGCGAAGCCGCGGCTGGCGGTGAAGCCGTTGCCGGGCAGGATGAGCCGCCCGGCCAGCAGCGATCCGCCGACAGCGATGGTCCCCGCAACTAGCACCAGGCCGCTGACCAGGGCAGCCTTGGCGGCCAGCACGGCGGACCGGCGCGGCGTCGCCGTCAGGGTGGTGCGGATCATGCCGGTGCTGTACTCGCTGCTGATCGCCAGCACGGCCAGGATGGCGACGATCGCCTGACCGAACTCGATCCCGGTGAGGCTGAGCTTGGTGGTGTCCACCGGACAGGCGATGCCGGCCGGGCATCTGGTCCCCGCGGCCGCCCCGGCGCTGACGGCTACGGTTGCCGCGGCGGTAGCGGCCAGCAGCCAGGCCGGGCCCGCCACAGTGCGCAGCTTGGTCCACTCTGCGTGCAGAGTGCCGCGCCTGTCCGCCCAGCCAGCGGGCAGCGCCCTGCGCATGCCCGCCGGTCCCGCGCGGGGTGCATGTCTCATGTGCGCGGCTGGGGCCCGGCTCATGCGTCCCTCCGGCGCAGCAGGAAGAAGGCTGCGCCCAGGGCCAGCGCGGCGTAGCCGCACAGGACGGCGAAGCCGGCCCACGGCGCCAGCGGGAAGTAGCCGTTCGCGGGCGTGTAGACGTTGGCGACCTGCGGGTACTGCGGCATGCTCTGCTGGATGGCGAACGCCGCGGCCGGGCTGAGCCGCAGCAGCCACTCGCCCGCGCCTTCGGGCAGGAGGCCGGCGACCCCGAGGATGTAGGGGAGCACGATCACCACGATGACCGCGGCGACGGCCGCGGCGCTGCGCCGCAGCATGGTGCCCACGGCGACGGCGAAAACCGCGGCGACGGCGAGCAGCGCGGCGGTACCGGCCAGCACGCGCACCTCGGTCAGCAATGTCACCGGCAGCACGTACTGGCCTTCGCCGCGATCCAGCCGGATACCGATCGGTACCGCAACGGCGGCCGCGACCAGCCCGGTCACGAAGGCGACCAGGCCGATCACGAAGGCCTTCGCCGCCAGCACCCGGCCCCGCCGGGGAGTCGCGGCCAGGGTGGTGCGGATCAGGCCCCGCCGGTACTCGGCGGTCATGAACATCGCCGCCACGACGACCACAGCGATCAGCCCGGCGAACGTGCCCACCAGGTGGTTCTCGATGGTCGCGGTGGGGACGCCCGACGCCGGCCCGGTCACGTCCGGCGCGATGTCACCGCTCCCGGTCACCGTGAACCTGCCCCCCGCCTGGCGGAATGTCTCCACCCGGCTGGTCTGTGACCCGTACGCGTCGCTGTTGCCGACATTGTCGCCGGTCCACGCCCCGCCGGGGCGGCCGCCGGACAGGCTGACGTGGTCGAAGACGCCGGTCGCCAGGCTGGGGCCGACCTGCCCCGATGACCCGCCAAAGAACGGGGTCAGATGCATGTAGGACGGGGAAGTGGCCAGCAGCCCGACCTGCACGGTGGCAGACAGCCCGGCCAGGTGAGCGGTCCCGACCCGGGTCCATCCGGTGCCATCGGCAGAGTCGTAGCCGGTGACCGTGTCCCCGGAGCGGGTCAGCCGCAGCCAGCGCGGGGATGCCGCGCTGACAGTGCCGGGCAGCCCGGCTATGTCCTGGGTGTAGTCGTCCTGCATCGCCACGCCGTGGCTGCCGGTGACCATCATCGCGGCGTAGGCCGATCCCTGCTTCGTGCTGTCGGCGATGATGATCCCCGCCTTGGACCACGGCTGGATGCCCCGGTGCATGTCCGACAGCGCGCTCCCCGGGATGGCAGGCCCGCCGCCGCCTCCGTACTGGCCGGTCAGCGCGGTGATCCGGACGGTGATGCTGCCGTTACCGGCCAGCGGCTGGCGGACGAAGTAGAAACTGTCGGTCACCGCTTCGCCGCCCGGCCCTGTCGGAACGTGGGGAAGGCAGGCCGCGCCGCTCAGCGCCGGGCTGTTACCCGGGCCGCCGCCGCAGCCGATATGGGCGCTACCAGCGGCGAACAGCCCGATCAGGACCATCACCAGCGCGGCGACGATCATGCCGATCACCCAGCCGCGCACAGTCCTGAACTTGGTCCATTCGGCCCGCAGCAGCTGCCAGTAGCTGTCGCGCCCACGCCGCAGACCCGGCCGCCGCGGTGTGAGAGTGCCGGTGCTCATCGCCCGGCCTCCCCCGACTCCACGCCACTGCTAGCCCAGGGGGATGACCCCCCGGGGGCAGCGGCGCGGAACTCGGCCGCATCCCTGGTGAGCTCCATGTAGGCCTCCTCCAGCGTCGCGCGATGCGCGGACACCTCGGAGAACGGCACCGCGTTGTCGCCCAGGACGGTCACCACGTGCCCGGCCGCCAGCCCGGACACCATCAGCGTGTTGCCGTCGGTGACGGCCACGGTGGCCCCCGCGTGCGACAGCACCGTGGTCGCCTCCTCCTGTGCGGTGGTGCGCAGGGTGACCCGGTCACCCGAGGCGGCCGCGAGCAGGGCCGCCGTGCTGGTGTCGGCGATGACCTTGCCGCGGCCGACGATCACCAGATGGTCGGCGGTGTCCTGCAACTCGCTCATCAGGTGGCTGGAGACCAGCACCGCGCGGCCCTCGGCGGCCAGCGATCTCAGGAAGCCGCGCATCCATACGATGCCCTCGGGATCCAGGCCGTTGAACGGCTCGTCCAGCATGAGCACCGGCGGGTCGCCCAGCATGGCCGCCGCGATCCCGAGCCGCTGCCGCATGCCGAGGGAGTATCCGCCCGCTTTCCGCCGGGCTGCCGTCTCCAGGCCGGCCTGCTCGATCACCTCGTCGACCCGCCTGGCGGTCAGGCCCTGCGAATGGGCTAGCCACAGTAGGTGATTGCGGGCTCGCCTGCTCGGCTGCAGAGCCGCGGCGTCCAGCAGCGACCCGACATGGCTCAGCGGGTGCTGAAGGCTCCGGTAGGGCCGCCCGCCGATCATCGCGCGGCCTGCATCGGCGCCGTCCAGGCCGAGGATCACCCGCATCGTGGTGGACTTGCCGGCGCCGTTGGGCCCGATAAATCCAGTGACCTGCCCGGGCATGACGGTGAACGACATCCCGTCCAGCGCCACGGTGGGCCCGAACCGCTTGTGCAGGTCGTTGACTTCGATAGTCGTCGGTTCCATGTTCATGGCCCTTCTCGTTCCGCTCCGCCGCGGCCGGCCGGCCGGCCCGCCAGCCCGCCCTCCCGCCGCTGCCGCGCACCGCACGGTGTCGCCCGACGTTGCCGGCTCGAATCGCCGGAAGCGCGTGTGACCTGGTTCTACGGCACCGGCCATAACATGGGCCGAACGGCGGCCGTTATCGCGTTGTTAGGTCCGGCCGGGCATCCTGGAGGCCGGGACGGCACGCCCGGCCCGGTCGGCGTGAGCATGAGACGCGGGGAGAGTACCGATGAGCATGCAGCGGGACAGTGCAGCGGGCCGTCTCGGCGGCCGGGCCTGAGGACGCCGATGGGTCTGCGTCGCCTCGCCAGCCTGGCAGGCCGCCTCGCCCCGGCGCGCCGCACCGCGCGGCGGCGGCTGACCGTCCTGTACGGCGTCCTGTTCCTGCTCTCTGGCGTCGGGCTGCTGGCCATTACCGCGGGCCTGGCCACGCGGCATACGTCCGAGGTTGACCAGGGCTCCGCCTCGCAGGCGCCGCAGACCGCGCTGTCCCAGGCGGACGCCCGCATCCAGCAGCTCCAGGCGCAGCTGGCCAGCGAGGCCGGTAAAGCGCACACGGCCGCCACTCACCAGCTACTGATCGGGTCGGCGGTCGCACTGGGCATCATGGTCGTGGTGTCGGTCGTGCTCGGCTTGCTCGTCGCGGGCCGGGTGCTGCGGCCGCTGCGGGTAATGACGGCCACCACACGGCATATCTCCGCCGACAACCTGCACGAGCGCCTCGCCATGCCCGGCCCGCGCGATGAGCTGAAGGACCTTGCCGACACCATCGACGGGCTGCTGGAACGGCTGGAGGGCGCCTTCGCCGCTCAGCGCCGCTTTGTCGCCAACGCCTCCCACGAGCTGCGCACGCCGCTGGCTACCATGCGGGCATCACTGGACGTGGCGGTGGCCAAGCCGGGGCCCGTGCCGGCCCAGACGATTGCCCTGGCCGACCGGCTGCGCACCGAGCTCGACCAGGTCGAGCGGCTGCTGGAAAGCTTCCTCGTACTTGCCCGCGCGCAGCACGGCATCCTGCCCAGTCGCGAGACCCTAGCGCTCGGTGACGTCGTGTCCGCGGCCCTGGCCGACCGGGCGGACTCCATCGCCGCCAGGCACCTCACCGTGCAGCACGCCACCGGCCGCGACGCCGACTGGGTCCAGGGAAGCCAGCCCTTGCTGCGCCGGATGGTCGATAACGTGATCGACAATGCGATCGGCCACAACCAGGACGGGGGCTGGATCCTCGCCACCACCGAGGCCGACGACGCGATAGTGCGGCTGGTCGTCGAGACCGGCGGGCAGGTCTTCGACCAGCAGCAGGTTGACCAGCTGGCGCAGCCGTTCCGCCGGCTCGGCGCGGACCGGACCGGTTCGGACAGCGGGGCCGGGCTCGGGCTTTCGATCGTCGCGGCCATCGCGGCGGCACACGGCGGGACCCTGGATATGCAGGCCAGGGCCGGCGGCGGGCTGCGGGTCAGCATCGGGCTGCCGCTGGCGGCGCACGCCGCGCAGGCGGGTGTCCCGGCGTGAGAGTGCTGGTGGTCGAGGATTCGCGGTCGCTCGCCGACGTCCTGGTCGAGGGCCTGCGCGACCAGGGCATGGCCGTGGATGCCGCCCGCGACGGGCTGGAAGCCGCAGCCAAGCTCGACGTCAATGCCTACGACGTGGTCGTCCTGGACCGCGACCTGCCGGGGATCCACGGCGACACCCTCTGCCAGATGATCACCGAGCGCGACGACCGGATCATGGTCCTGATGCTGACCGCGGCCGGCGCGCCAGGGGACCGCGTGACCGGCCTGGGCCTAGGCGCCGACGACTACCTCGCCAAGCCGTTTCACTTTCCCGAACTCGTGCTGCGCATCCGCTCCCTCGCCCGGCGCCAGCCGTCCGCGCGGAGCCGGGTGCTGCGTGCGGCAGGGATCGAGCTCGATGCGCTGCGGCATACGGTCACCCGCGACGGGCGGCAGCTAGACCTGTCAGTTAAGGAATTCGGGGTTCTCGAAGCGCTCCTGCATGCCATGCCCGCCTTCCTGTCCACCGAGGATCTGCTCGAGCAAGTCTGGGACGAGCACGCCGACCCGTTCACCAACACCGTCACGGTGACCATCGGCCGCCTGCGGCGTAAGCTCGGCGACCCGCCGGTCGTCACGACCACGCCTGGCGTGGGTTACCGCATCGCCGCGCCGCCCGCCGAGAACTAGCCGCACCCCTACCCGAACGCCCAGGGGAGTCAGGGCGCCTGCGGGACGAAGACGGCGTGCTTGACGATGAGCCAGAGGGCCTGTTCCGCGGCGGTGGACCACTGGGAGACGGGGGTGTAGATGGAGCGGACCTCGCCGGCGAAGAAGTCGGGGGTGGTGGGTGTCAGCAGCGACAAGACGACGACGCCGTGGATCTGCGTGCCCTGGTAGCCGCCGGTGAACTCGGTCGCCTGTGTGGTGAGGCTGGAGCTGCGTTCGATAGGGGAGGCGCAGATGACGTGGACGTCCGAGACGCTGCTCAGGGCCACCTGGGAGAGCGCTGTCAGCGTCCACGGCGTCTGGGATTCCTTGTCGCCGAGGTTCGCGGCTGACTGGCCGTCAGGCGAGAAGATGTCGGCGCCGCCCGCGGTGCTGGCGGACAGGTGCCAGTCGCCACTGGGTACCAGGACGGTCCACCTGCTGGCCTGGAGCATCACCCACGAGGCCGTCCGGTCCGCATCGGCGCTGCTCGACTCGCCAGCGATGGCCTCGACTACGCCGAGCGAGCAGCTGTCCGGTGCCGTGGCGGGATGGGCGGGCGCTGCTGCGCCGCCGTCGCCGGCCGCAGCCGCCGCGGCGGACGTAGGAGAAGTACTCGGGATCGCCGGCGTAGAAGTACCGCAGGCCGTGGCGGTAGCAGCGAGAAATGCGAGGGTCACCACGGCCGCGGCAGCCCGGGGCCGGCCAGACCCGGCCGACGCCCGGCCCCATGTCCCGGTGCTGATGCCAAGCCACCTCGGGATCTTGCAGACAGCGGGCACTATAAGCACTGCGAGCGAGATGTTCAGCCAGAACCAGGTCCTCGTCATGTCTCCCCCTAGCTGCCGGTCACGGGCTCTGCGGCCAACCTTCGGCTTGGGGCGTCACACGAGTGTCACACGACGGTGGATCCCGGGAAGAAACCAAGCCCTGGGCCACCGCAGCCCGGCCTGCTCAGCCCGCGGCCAGCCTGCGCAGGGCGAGTTCCGCGTAAAGCGCCGTCCCCTCGCTGAGCACCGCGTCATCGAAGACGGCTTCGGCGGAGTGGTTGAACGCGGCGGTCGCGGGGACCTGGTCTGGCGGGCAGGCCCCGACCGAGAGGAACGCGCCGGGCACTGCATTGAGCACGAAGGAGAAGTCCTCCGCGCCGGTCATCGGGTTCGGCTGCCGGATGAATCGTTCTTGCCCGAACAGCGCGCTGACCGCATCCTCGGCGAAGGCCGCCTCGGCCGAGTCGTTGACCGTGACCGGGTAGCCGTCCACGTACTCCACAGCGACCGTAAGGCCGTGCGCGCTGGCGATATCGCGGACCAGGCGGACCGAAGCCTCCTTCACCTTGGCGCGGGCAGCGGCGGAGAACGAACGGATCGTGGCCTGGAAGCGGGCATCATCGGGGATGACGTTGTCGGTGGTGCCTGCCTGAAAGGTGCCTACTGTGATCACGATCGGGTCGAAGACGTCGAAGCCGCGGGTGACGAGCGTCTGTAGCGCGGTGACCATCTCGCAGGCGGCCGGGATCGGGTCAGCGGCGTGATGCGGCGCCGATGCGTGCCCGCCGCGGCCGCGCACCGTTACGTCAAGCACATCGGCAGCGGCCAGCACCGGGCCCGGCCGGGTAGCGACGACACCGCCCGGGAGGAAAGCGGAGATCACATGGAGGGCATACGCCGCGGCCGGGCGCTCGCCCGCCGTGTCGAGCACCCCTTCGGAGATCATGTGCTGCGCGCCGAAGCATCCCTCCTCGCCGGGCTGGAACATGAAGATGACGTTCCCGGCGAGATCGCTTCGGCGGGCGGCCAGCAGCCGCGCCGCCCCGGCCAGCATGGCGGTGTGCAGGTCGTGCCCGCAGGCGTGCATCACCCCGTCGATCTCGGATGTGTACGGCAGGCCGGTGCGCTCTGTCACCGGCAGGGCGTCCATGTCGCCGCGGAGCAGTACCGTCGCCCCCGGCCGCGC
Source organism: Actinomycetota bacterium (assembly GCA_003168255.1). Taxonomy (GTDB): domain Bacteria; phylum Actinomycetota; class Actinomycetes; order Streptosporangiales; family Streptosporangiaceae; genus PALSA-505. Next base: position 4,685 of record PMSU01000099.1, on the reverse strand, counting down.
ACCCCTGAGCACGGCGGTCACCGAGCTCAGCGCCTTGCCCAGGGTGATCTCAAGCGGCAGCCCGTCCAGCGCCGCCAGAACCTTAGCCTGGGTGCGGGGCAAGTCCAGGCCTATCTCGGGTTCGCGGTGCAGGGAATGGCGCAGCCCGGACAGTTCCGTCTCAAGAGCGCGCGCCTCGTCATACAGCGCCATGCCGACATCCTGCCAGGCCGCGCTCTTCGCGTCATGCCCGTGCCGGCTGGCGGCCCGTGCTTCAGGTCATCAGGTGCGCGCCGGCCTCCGGCGAAGCGGGCACCACGTCGGGTCCCGGCCAGCCCCGGCGGCGGAACTCGTCGCCGATCGCCGTGACGATGCTGGCCGACTGTCCGGCCGGGACGAGAACGATCACGGATCCGCCGAACCCGCCGCCCATCATCCTGGCGCCGAGCGCCCCGGCCGCTACCGCCGTATCTACGGCCACGTCCGCCTGCGGCCAGGAGATCCCGAAGTCGTCGCGGAGCGAACGGTGCGCCTGCGTCAGCAGCGGTCCCGCGTCTCGCACCGCGCCCGCGCGCAACAGGCTGACCATGGCCTGCACCCGCCGGTTGTCCGTGATCACATGCCGGGCCCTGCGCCGTAGCGCCGGGTCATCCAGCCGGTCCAGCTCGCCGAGGCCGGTGACATCGCGCAGCGCGGGCACCCCGAGCAGGTCCGCCGCCTGCTCGCAGGCGCGGCGCCTGTCGGCGTAGGCACCGCCCGCGTGCTCATGCCGCGCCCTGGTGTCGAGGACAAGCAGTTCCAGGCCGGCCGCTGCCACGTCCAGCGGCACCTGGGCGGTAACCAGCGACCTACAGTCGAGAAGCAGGGCGTGGCCGCGGATGCACTGTAGGGAGGCGGACTGGTCCATGATGCCGCAGGGCATGTCGACGAAGTCGTTCTCCGCGCGCTGCGCCAGCCGGGCCAGCTCGAGCAGCGGAACGGCGGCGTCGTACAGCCCGGTCAGGGCGACCGCGGTGGCGCACTCGACGGCGGCCGACGAGGACAGGCCGGCCCCTTGCGGCAGATCGGAGTCGATGGCCACCCGGGCACCGCCGATGGCATGCCCGGCCTCGAGCAGCGACCACGCCACCCCGGCGGCATAGGCCGCCCAGCCGCAAACGCTTCCCGGGGCCAGCGACTCGACGTGCACCCGGACGGAGTCGCCAGGTGCCTGCCGCGAGCGCAATTCCAGCATGCCGTCGCCGCAGCGCGCGGCTGCCGCCCGCACTCCCTGGGCGAGCGCGAACGGCAAGACGAAACCGTCGTTGTAGTCGGTGTGCTCGCCGACCAGGTTTACCCGGCCCGGCGCGTGCCACACACCGGCCGGATCGGTGCCGTAGCAGTCGCGAAACCAGTTGGCCGCCGCGTAGCGCTGGGCCTCGCGCACGGTTATCCGGCGGCTGCGCAGACCGCCGACCAGGCGTCGGCGACCATCGACCGCAGGTCAAGTTCGGCCTTCCAGCCGAGGTCCTGATGGATGTGGGCGGAAGAGGCGACCAGTACCGCCGGGTCACCGTCGCGGCGCGGAGCCGTCCGCGCCGGGATGTCCAGGCCCGTCACCTCCCTGCACACCGTGAGCACCTCGCGGTTGGAGAACCCGGTGCCGTTGCCGAGGTTGTACACCCGGTGCTCGCCGGGGGTGCAGGCGCCAAGGGCCAGCAGGTGCGCCCGGGCTAGATCGGCTACGTGAATGTAGTCCCTGACGCAGGTCCCGTCCGGTGTCGGGTAGTCATCGCCAAAGATCTTGAGCTCGGTCTTGCCGCTGGCCGCCACCGCCGGGTCGCCGCTTGCCGCCAGCGCGATCGCCAGGACGTTCGGTATGAGGTGGGTCTCGGGGGAGTGCCGTTCGGAAAGCCACCTGTCGCCGGCACTGCGGTACGCCCCGGCCACGTTGAAGTACCGCAGGCTCACCGCGGCGAGCCCGTTCAGATTGGCGTACTCGTGCAGGGTTTCATCGACCGCGAGCTTGGACGCCCCGTAGGGGCTGGTGGGCCTGGCCGGATCGGTCTCCTCGACCGGGACGCGCTCCGGCTCGCCGTAGACGGCTGCGGTCGAGGAGAACACAATGCTGCCCACTCCGGTGCGGCGCATCGCCTCGAGCAGCGCGAGCGTGCCGCCCAGGTTGTGCGACCAGTACAGGCCGGGCTTCGCCACCGACTCGCCAACCAGCGACTTCGCCGCGAAGTGCAGGACCGCGTCGATGCCTTCGGCGAGCACGTTGGCGGCGTCGTCCCGGATCGTTCCCCGCACGTAGTCGGCGCCGGCCGGTACCCCGTCCGCGTGACCGGTGGACTCGTCGTCGAGGACGACCACCTCGTGGCCTGCTTCCAGCAACTGGGCGGCGACTACGCTTCCCACGTATCCCGCGCCGCCCGTTACAAGCAGCCTCATCCTGCCTCCCGGAGCCCTCGCGCCGCCGTCTCCGGCGCGATGTCGTTGATCTACACTCCCGCGCCCGATTCGGATCCTGCCTAGGTACGTGAGCTCTCCTGGCGCGCGCCGGACCGACAGTACCTGAAGATGCAGGCTGACCGGCGCCTGATGCCACCCGGCGATGTAAGGCAGCCGCTGACCGCCGGCGTCTCAGCCGCCCGCGAGCGCGGCGATCAGGGCGATCTGATCGCCGTCCTGCAGGTCGTAGCTGGTGGTGCCATTCACCGGCCGTGCCTCGTCATTTATGACCAGGATGAACCCAGACGTCAGCGCCCCTGAAGCAGTGAGCACACGCTCCGCCAAAAAGGGAAAACGCTCGTGCATCTCACCGATGAACTCCGGCCAGCTTCGTGCGTCGAGTAGCACCGTTTTTGGCATCGGGCTGTTGGCCAGCTCAAAGTCTCTAATTAAGCTGATCAATGGCGTGGGAAGCGTGAGTCTCATCATTTTGCCCCTCCTTTGAGGTCAGCCTAAATTCATGTCTCTTGCCAAGCGAAAGCCCAGATCCCCGGCCCAGAAGCCGGCTGCCTCGTGGAAACGGTAGCGGCTGCGGCACATCTCTGGCAGCGCGTTCATGCTCCCGCCCCTGACCACCTTCTCACCTGCCCCGGCGGCCCAGCCAGCGTCGGCGAGGTGAACCGGATCCACCTGCGGTGCCCGGTGGTAGAAATATTGATCGTAGTCGTCTTGGCACCACTCCCAGGCATTGCCGTGCATGTCGAATAGCTGGAGCGCGTTGGGCTCCCTGGTCGCAACGATCTGCATCCGGTCACGAGCATTGAAGCTGTACCATGCGTAGCTGCGAAGTTGTCGCTCTGTTTCGCAGCACCATTGGGCAGGTGCGCCCGCGCCGCAGCTATATTCCCATTCAGCTTCAGTTGGCAGGCGGCACCCCATCCACAACGCGAAAAGAGCCGCCTGCGCCCAGGTCACGTTAACCGCCGGTTTTTCCCGGTCCGGTCGCGGCGGCTTGCGCTGCACCGGGTCGATGCGGCTGAACAGCTCTGCGGTGACCTGCACCCGCATCATCTGGAAGGCGGACAGTTTGCATGTGTGATGCGGGCTCTCACCGCAGAAGTGACGGACGTCGGCCTGATCTGTACCCATATCGAAACGTGCGCTCTCAATGGGCACCATCAGTGCGGAAATGTGATCTTCGAAGCGCTGGGCGCTGCCCCGGAAAACTCCTTCCGACAACACGTCGCAAACGATTTCCTCCGACGCGGCGGCAGCATGGTAGACGACGAGACGGCACTCGATAAGGTGCGCATGTCGATGGATGCCGGCAGCACTGGAGTCATCTTCGGGCGCAACGTGTGGCAACGTGACCACGACGAATCGCTCCGGTTCGTCGCGCGACTGCGGGGCTTGCTGGAACGCTACCCGAGCGAACCCTGAGGAGGGTTACGACGCCGCAACCCTCATCCTGCCTCGCGGAGCCTTCGGGCCGCCGTCTCCGGCATGATGTCGTTGATCCACACGCCGGTACCTGATTCGGTTCCGGCCAGGTACTTGAGCTTTCCCGGCGCCCGCCGGATCGACAGTATCTGTAGGTGCATGCCAAAGTCGCTGCGGCCAGGCACGCCGCGGGCGGACGCCTGATGCCATACGGCGATGTACGGCAGCGGCACGCCAAACAACGCGTCAAGGCGCCGGAGCACATCCAGGTAGAGGTCGCCAAACCCGTCCCGGGCAGCCTCGTCCAGCGCGGCGAGGTCTGGCACCCGCCGGGCGGGGAAGATCAGTACCTCGTACGGCCATCTCGCCGCGGCCGGCACGAATGCCGTCCATTCCTCGTTGCGGGTCACCAACCTGGAACCCGCGACCACCTCGGCGGCGACGAGATCGTCGAACAGGTTGCCGCCGGTACTGGCCGTGTGCGCACTCGCCGCCGCCAGCATCCGGCTCATCCGCGGGGTCACGAACGGGAAGGCATAGATCTGGCCGTGCGGGTGGTGCAGGGTGACCCCGATCTCCTCGCCCCGGTTCTCGAAGAAGTAGACCTGCTTGACGCCTTCCATAGCGCCGAGAACGGCGCTGCGATCGGCCCACGCCGCCATCACGGTCCGCACCCGCCCGGGGGTGAGGCAGACGGAGGAGGCGTCGTGATCGGCCGTGAAGCACACCACCTCGCAGCGTCCGTAGGCGGGACGCTGGACCGACAGTCCCGTCTCAGCCAGCGCCGCGGCTTCCAGGCCAGCCGCGCCGCCGACGCGGCCCGCGCCGTCAGAGCG
>PMSU01000149.1 GCA_003168255.1 Actinomycetota bacterium | reverse complement strand
CAGCGGCTGATCCGGGCCCGCACCAGCACCTGCTCCTACCCCGGCTGCGGCATCGCCGCCTGCCGCTGCGACCTGGACCACACCGTGCCCTACGGCAAGGGAATCACCTGCCAGTGCAACCTGGCCCCCCTGTGCCGCCGGCATCACCGGATGAAACAAGCCGAGAACTGGCAACTCGAACAGACAAGCGCCGGCGTCATGGCCTGGATCACCCCCGCCGGACGCCGATATACCACCATCCCCAACCAGCACCCCACCTAAATCCATGACGCATGCCTCACGCCAATGACCGCCCCGATGACCGGTTAACGATCTAGGGAAAGCAGCATCGGCTGACGCTGCGCCAGCGGAGGCACGAGACTGGCATCGGCCGTTCGCGATCATCTACGCGCGCCGGACGGCTGTGCGCGGTCCCTGCCGCTGACCTGACCATCGAGGCGATCGCTGAGCCACGCGCCGACGATGGGGACCGCGGCCTCCCACCCGGAAAGTCGCTGACGCCCGGATCGCCCCTACTTCCCTCTTGCCCGGGGCCGAAAGCCTCGAAGGGTGGCGTTTGCGTCAAGCGTAATGGACGGGTTATCGGATTGCAGGACGAGCACACGGGCCGCGTGCTAGCCAACCAGCTACACCTCGAAAACCGTTGGGGTAGCCCGTGCCGCGCTTTTAATCTCCACATAAGTCTCGGAGATCCTGTCCTGCGCGCTCTTTCCCGGATACAGGAAACCATTCTGGCCGTGGAGCCTTCGCTGCTGCGGGTGCCGTGGCAGGCCATGCACATCAGCGCCGCCTGGCTGCTCCCGGTGCACCTGGGGCTTCCCGTAGCGGAGAAGGAAGGGCTGTGGCGCGAGCACGGACACGGCTGGCTGGCCGACATAGCCACCGGCCTCAGGGAACTCCGCAGCTTCAGGCTCTGCTACACCGACGTCGTGGCGACAGACTCGGCCATCATTGCCCTGGCCTGGCCGACAGATCAGGTGAGTGAGTTGAGAAGCAAGCTTGACAAGCGGCTGCGGCTCGGACGGGCGGTGAGTGCCGGAGACATGGTGCATACGACCCTGTTCCGCTACGCGAAACCGCTCGGCAGCCCAGCCTCGCTATTCGCGGCAATGGCTAGCCTCGAGGTGAACATAGAAGTCCAGGCAACGGAGTTCCTAGTCGTCCGGGAAAGGGTATTCCCGTCGCTCAAGCGTGACGTGCTTGACCGTTTCCTGCTCGACGTCGACACACCCTGACAACTGCTGCGGCGCCGGCAGCGGAGAGCGGCAGTGGCGTTCATGGGGTATCCGCGGCGAAGACCAGCGACACGCAGCCGACTACCAGGAGCGGAACCTGGACACCGTGCCACAGATCGAATTCCATATTGTCGATCGGAAAGCTGTATTATCTTCCAGCAATGTGCCTCCTGGAAGATGTTGTTGCCACGATGATCATGCCTTCCTATGATGATGTGAGACACTTAATAGAGATGTATCACCATCTTGCCTAAGGTCGTGGCGACGAAGCCAGCGGAGGTGGGCAGCGATGTACCTGGTCCGGGAGCCGACGAAGGCACGCCGGGGGGGTGCCGCTGGCTCAGCGGCGTGTCCCTCCCTCAGGCTCTACCTCACCGAGCCCGCTCGCGGTCTTGCTGACCTCGCGGCCCTGCCATTGGCGGCACCGTGGCTAGCCGCCGCACCGCGGGGCGACGGTCACGGCGTACTGGTGCTGCCGGGGCTGTTGGCCTCGGATGGGAGCACGCTGCCGCTCAGGCGATTCCTGCGATTGCTTGGCTATGACGTGCGCGGCTGGGACCTCGGCCGCAACCGTGGCCCCAGCGAGGCGGTGCTGAGCGGGATGCCGCTGGCGCTGGCGGCACACGCCGACCGCACCGGCGGGCCGGTTTCGGTGGTGGGCTGGAGCCTGGGCGGGATCTATGCTCGGGAGCTAGCCCGCGAGCAGCCCGAACAGGTCCGGCAGGTGATCACCCTGGGCAGCCCCTTCGCACTCGCCGACCCGCGGCAGACCCGTGTTGAAGGCGTCTACCTGCGACGCAGTCACCTACATGTGACCGACAGCCGACTGCCCACGCGCGAGCAGGTGGCGATGCCCATCGGCGTTCCGTCAACGGCCGTGTACTCCCGGCATGATGGCATCGTATCCTGGCAGAACTGCATCGAAGCAGAGACGACGATCCACCAGAACGTCGAGGTCCGCTGCAGCCATCTCGGATTCGGTGTCGACCCTGCAACACTGTGGCTGATTGCCGACCGGCTAGCTGCCCCCGCTGACGTACGGCGCACGTTCCGCCCGCCACGGCTGCTGCGCCCGCTCTACCCCGGCCGCCAATGACCCATCGCGCCGTGACGGGTCATCGGGGGCGCCGATGATCCACCACGGCGTGGCGGGCGCTCCGAACTTGCACTACACGCTCACCGCACGCTGAGGAGCAAACCGACATGCAACAGCTCACCGGGCTGGACGCTTCCTTCCTCGCCCTCGAGACGGCCAACTCCACTGGCCATGTCGGCGGGGTATGCGTGCTGGATCCCCATGATGCGCCCGAGCCGTTGACCCTCACCCGGCTGACAGACCTGGTGGCCGATCGGTTGCCGCTGGTACCGGTACTGCGCCGCAAACTCCTCCATGTGCCCCTCGGCATAGACCAGCCCTACTGGGTCGACGATGCCGACTTCGACATCGAGTACCACATCCGGGAACTCGCGCTGCCGCGTCCCGGCTCTGACGCCCAGCTCACCGAGCAGGTCGGACGGCTGCACGCGCGGCCTCTTGACCGGAGCCGGCCGCTGTGGGAGATCTACTTGATCACCGGCCTGGCAAAACGACGCATCGCGGTGTACACCAAGATTCACCACTCCGCGATAGACGGGGTGTCCGGTGCGGAGCTACTCACTGCGCTTCTCGATCTCACCCCGGACGGGCGCGAGCTTCCCGCCAATCAACCGTTCAGGCCGTCCCGGCCGCCGAATCGGGCGACGCTGGCCGTGCTCGCGGCCGGCCGGCTGGCTTGGCGGCCGGTGCAGACGGTGCGCATCGCCAATGACCTCGTACGCGTGCTGCCGACCCTGGCCCCGGCGTTGAGCCCGCTCGTCGGCAGCATGCTCGGGCTGGGCCGCGGTGACGGCGGTGTGATCCCAACCGCGGCCGGCCGCGCCCCCGCGACGCCGTTCAATAAGTCGATCACGCCGCACCGGCGGCTCGCGTTCCGGAGCGTGGACCTCGACAGCGTCAAGGCGGTGAAGAACGCCTTCGGTTTTTCGGTCAACGACGTGGTCATGGCGATGTGCGCGGGCGCGTTGCGACGCTGGCTCGCCGACCACGACGCGCTGCCTGAACTGCCGCTGGTTGCGATGATCCCGGTTTCGGTGCGTGACCCGGCAAGCAAGGGCGCCATGGGCAACAAGGTCTCGGCGATGCTGGCAACGTTGCCCACTCACCTCGCCGACCCTGGCCAGCGGCTCACAATCTCGCACGGCGCGACGAAGATCGCAAAGGGACAGCAAGCGGCGATCCCGCAGGGGCTGGTGGATCAGATCAGCGATTTCGCGCCGCCTGCGCTGGCCGCGCGCGCGGCCCGCGTCGTATTCGCCACCGGCCTGCTGCACCGGTTGCCGCCGTTCAACATCGTCATCTCCAACGTCCCCGGCCCGAACATTCCGGTTTATCTCGGCGGGGCGAAGCTGCTGGCCCATTACCCGGTGTCAGTGATCACCGATGGGCTGGGCTTGAACATCACCGTGATTGGCTATCTCGGTCAGCTGCACTTCGGGTTGATCAGCTGTCGCGAACTCGTCCCCGACATCGACAATCTCGCCGGATACCTGGTCGATGAGCTGGAGTTGCTGCTCAAGGCCGCCGCACAGCTCCCGGCAGCTGGCTAGCCCGCGGAACTCGGGCCAGGCGCCGGGATGAGGACTGCGGATCCGCCCGGGCGGCGGAAAATGCGACCACAAGCGTTACCGCGAGGGAGGATGGCGGTGGCTCGACCGCAGCCCGCCGCGCCCTCGCCGCAGCAGCAGGCCACTCCTCGGCACCCAGCCAGTCTGCCGGCCCAGCGCACTGCCGGGCCGCCGGGCCGGGCTGGCGAGCAGGACGATGCGCAGGCAATCGTGCCCGAGGGGATCGCGGCGCCGGCAATGATCTCGGCCGAGATCTTCGCGGCCGCGGTAGACGCGCACGTCTCGGGGCAGCGGCTCGACATGCAATCACTCGCCCGGCGTCTCGGCGTGAGCCGCGCCACCCTCTACCGGCGGGCCGGGAACCGGGAGCAATTGCTCGACCTGGTGCTCTGGTGGAGAGCCCGGCACACGCTGGTTGAACAGGTTCACGCTACCGCGGCCCAGTCGGGTGCCAAGCGGATCGTCAAAGCAATTGGCGGCGTGCTGCACGCCATCGAGCAGGACCGGTCATTGCGCGCGTTTCTCGAGTCCGACCCTGAGGCCGCCTTGCGCATCCTCACCGGCACTCGCAGCACGGTACGGAAAGGTATGGTCGCCACGCTGGAGAACCTCATCGACCTCGAGCGCGGCCGCGGCGCGTTCGCGGCAGACCTGGACACCCCGACGCTCGCCTACGCGATCGTGCGCATCGCCGAGGGATTCCTCTATGCCGATGTGATCGCTGATCGCTCGCCCGACATCGACCAGGCAATCACGGTCATCGAAGCCCTGCTGCGCGGCCTGGACCTGATGCGGCGCGCCTGACCGGCATCACGCACGAGCGACCGGCATCACGCACGAGCGACCGGCATCAGGCCTAGGCGACCGCGAAGATCCACGACGGCCAGGCTAACCAGCCGCAAAGCAGCCCCGATCACGTTTCGGGCGGGAAACAGGCCGCCCGCAACGCCGCCTGACCGGCCAGCTTGACCCGGCCGCCGCGGCCGAGCGACTCGCCAAGGGCGGCCTCTGCCGCTTCGATCCGCAGCCAGTCCTGGTAGGTCACCGGCCGGACCCCGCGGCCGGACAGCACGCTCTCGAGCGGGGACCCGGCGCCGCCGTCGGCTCCCGGCTCCGGGTACCGGAGCAGCCCGGCCCTGGGCAGCGCCGAATCACCCGGCCCTGGACCGCCGGCCAGGTCCTCGAGCAGGCATCGCACGGTCTGCGCCGCGTCGGACTTGTTCGTGCCGATCACCCCGGTCGGCCCGCGCTTCAGCCAGCCGGCCACGTACTCCCCCGGCAGCGGCTCGCCATCGGGACCGATCACCCGGCCGCCGACGTTCGGCACGACCGCCGCCCGCTCGTCAAACGGAACCCCGGCCAGCGGCACGCTCTGATACCCCACGCTGCGCAGCACCATCGACGCCGCGAGGGTCTCCCGCTCCCCCGTCCCGATGAACGCTCCCTGATCGTCCAGCCGGGTACGCTCCAGCACCAGCCCGCGTACCCGCTGGTCACCTTCGATCTCTACCGGCCGCAGCCAGAACCTGAGCGTGAGCCTGCGCGCCTGGCCGGTCGGCTCGCGTCCGGCCCAGCCGCTGATCACCTGATAGTTGCCGCGGACACGCCGGTCGCTGACGGCAAGCTCCGCGCTCCCGCCGGTCGGGTCGAACGCGTCCAGGTCGGCCTCGGCGGCCGACACGACGACGTCCACGCCGGGCAACTCGCCGAGCTCGCGCATCTCCTTGGTGGTGAACTTGGCCTGAGCCGGGCCGCGGCGGCCGATCACGTGCACCTCGCGGACCTTGCTGGCCATCAGGGCATCGAGCACCGGCTGCGACACGTCGGTGCCGCGCAGCTCGGCCGGATCCCTGGCCAGGATGCGGGCCACGTCCACCGCGACGTTGCCGACCCCGATCACCGCCACCGACTCGGCGTCCAGGGTGAAGGCCGCCGGGTCGATGTCCGGGTGCCCGCAGTACCAGTTGACGAAGTCGGTCGCGGCATAGCTGCCGGGCAGGTCCTCGCCGGGAATGCCGAGGTGGCGGTCGCGCATCGCGCCGGTCGCGTACACCACCGCGTCGTAGCAGGCGAGCAGGTCGTCGCGGCTGACATCGTCACCGAGGTGCACGTCACCCAGGAATCCCACGTCCGGATGTTCCAGCACCTTGCGCAGGTACTCGGCGATCGATTTGATCGACTTGTGGTCGGGGGCGACGCCGTAGCGGACAAGCCCGTAGGGCGTGGGCAGCCGGTCGAGCACATCCACCCGGATGGACGGCGGCTGCGGCAGCGCGGCTGCCTGCTTGATCAGGGCCTCGGCCGTATAAAGGCCGGCCGGCCCTGACCCGACGACGGCGACCTTGAGAGTAGTCATGCCCGCGGGTTGGGTACCAGGTCGGGAATGCGCCGGGCCACCGCCTCGGTGATCTGTCTGGCCACATGCTGTGGGGTGAGGCCCACGTCCTCCAGGATCTGGCCTCGGTCGCCGTGGGCGAGGAACTCTTGCGGCAAGCCGAACGTCTTCGCCGGGGTGTCCACGTCGTGGTCGCGCAGCATCCGGCACACCGCGTCGCCGAACCCGCCGGACCGTCCGTTGTCCTCGACGACGGCGACCAGGCGATGTGCCCGCGCGGCTTCGACCAGCGCCTCGTCGAGCGGCTTGAGCCAGCGCGGGTCCACCACCGTGACGCCAATGCCCTGATCGGCGAGCCGCTGTGCCGCCTGGGTGCACACCACCGCCATCGGGCCTGCCCCGATCAGCAGTACGTCGGCGCCGGCCTCGCCGGGCTCGTGCAGCACGTCCATCCGGCCGAGCACGCCGACGGCCTCCACTTCGCCGCCCACGGTGCCCTTGGGGTAGCGAACCGCCGTTGGCCCGTCGCCGATGGCTACAGCCTCGTTGAGCAGCTCGGCCAGCCGGATGGCGTCCCGCGGCGCGGCAATCCGCAGCCCGGGCACCATCTGCAGGATCGACCCGTCCCACATGCCGTTGTGGCTAGCCCCATCCGGGCCGGTCACCCCGGCGCGGTCAAGCGCGATCGTGACCGGGAGCTTGTGCATCGCGACGTCCATCAGCACCTGATCGAAGGCCCGGTTGAGGAACGTCGAGTAGATCGCCACCACCGGATGCAGGCCGCCCATGGCCAGGCCGGCGGCGCTGGTCACCGCGTGCTGCTCGGCGATGCCGACGTCGTACACCCGGTCGGGGAAGGCCTGGGCGAACGGGCCAAGGCCGGTGGGGTTCAGCATCGCCGCGGTCACTGCGACGATGTCAGGCCGTCGTGCGCCGATCGCCGCGAGCTCGTCGCCGAAGACCTGCGACCAGGTCCGCTTCGGCACGCCCGCCGGATGCCCGGCCGGCGCGGCCGCGGGCACCTGGTGCAGGCAGTCCTCCTCGTTCTGCTCGGCCAGCGGGTAGCCGAACCCCTTCTTCGTAATGACGTGCACGAGCACCGGCCCGCCGAACTCCCTGGCCCGGTGCAGGGCGTGCTCCACCATCTCCTCGTCGTGGCCGTCGATGGGCCCGACGTACTTCAGGCCGAGGTCCTCGAAGAGAACCTGCGGCTGGAGCACGTCCTTGATGCCCTTCTTGATCCCGTGCAGCGTCTCGTATAGCGGATAGCCCACCAGCGGGGCGCGCGACACCGTGGTCTTGATGTAGTCGAGCACGTTCTCGTAGCGCTGCGACACCCGGACGGAGGCCAGGTGATTGGCCAGGCCGCCGATCGTCGGCTGGTACGAGCGGCCGTTGTCGTTGACCACGATGACGAGCCTGCTGTCGGCGGCAACGGAGATGTTGTTCAGTGCCTCCCACGCCATGCCGCCGGTCAGCGCGCCATCCCCGATCACGGCTACCACGGTGCGGCCGGTCTCGCCCCTCAGCTTGTAGGCCTTGGCCAGGCCGTCCGCATAGCTCAGGCTGGTGGAGGCGTGCGAGTTCTCCACGATGTCGTGCTCGGACTCGGCCTGACACGGGTAACCCGACACGCCACCGCGCTGCCGCAGCGTGCCGAACCTGGCCTGCCGGCCGGTCAGCAGCTTGTGCACGTACGCCTGATGACCGGTGTCGAACACGATCCGGTCCATCGGCGAATCGAACACGCGGTGCAGCGCGATGGTGAGCTCCACCACGCCGAGATTGGGTCCGAGGTGACCGCTGGTCCTCGACACGACATCGATGAGGACGTCCCGGATCTCGGCGGCTAGCAGCGGAAGCTGCTCGGGGCTGAGCTTCTTCAGGTCCTGAGGACCGCTGATCGACTTCAGCAGGGTCAACTCGTCCGCTCCCTTGATGGCCGGCCCCGGAGGCTTCCCCGAAGTCTATTTCGGCTGACGCGGCAATCGCCGCCGACCTGCCACACTAGCGAGCATGCAAACCCTGGTGGCCAATCATCCGCTCGTGGCTCACAAGCTGACCGCCCTGCGCGACGCCGCTACCGAAGCCCCGACCTTCCGCAGGCTCGCCGACGAACTGGTCACTTTGCTCGCCTATGAGGCGACCCGCGAGATGCGGGTCCAGCCGATAACCGTGCAGACTCCGGTCGGCGCGGCCCGCGGCGTCAAGCTGGCCAGGCCGGTTCCGCTGGTGGTGCCCGTGCTGCGCGCCGGCATCGGGATGCTGGACGGGATGGCCAGGCTGCTGCCGATGGCCGACGTCGGCTTCGTCGGCCTCGTCCGTGACGAGGAGTCGCTGATCGCCTCGGCCTACGCCGACCGGCTGCCCACCGACCTGACCGGCCGCGATACCTTCGTCCTCGACCCGATGCTGGCGACCGGCGGCACGCTCGAGACCGTCATCGGGATGCTCTCCGGGCGAGGTGCCGCCACCGTCACCGCAGTCTGCCTGCTGGCCGCGCCGGAGGGAATCGACCGGCTCGCCGCGGCATTCCCTGACGGCGGCGCAGTGCCCGTCCGGGTGGTCACGGCGACGATCGACGAGCGGCTGAACGACCGCGGGTACATCGTGCCGGGGCTCGGCGACGCCGGCGACCGGCTGTTCGGAAAGATCTGAGTGATTGGCCCGGCATGCGCCCGGCGCCGCACGAGGCCACACTAGGACGGTGACTGAGCGCGTCAGGACCGCCGTGCGGGTTGAGGGAACCGTCCAGGGTGTCGGCTTCCGGCCCTTCGTCTACTCGCTGGCCAGCCGACTCGGCCTTGGCGGGGTGGTGGGTAACGACGTGGATGGTGTCTTCGCCGAGGTCGAGGGCCCGCCCAGCGCCGTTCGGAAATTTCTTCTTGCCCTGGAAAGCGAGGCACCCCCGCTCGCGAGGATCGAACGGATAACCGCAAAAGATATCCAGCCGAACGGCTGCGACTCCTTCTCTATCGCGCCCAGCCAGGCCGGCGGGCAGCGACGAACCCTGGTGTCGGCCGACAGCGCGACCTGCGCGGACTGCCTGGCCGAGTTGGCCGACCCGGCGGACCGGCGGTTTGGCTACCCGTTCATCAACTGCACGAACTGCGGCCCCAGGTTCACGATCATCCGCGACGTGCCGTATGACCGGCCGCTGACGACCATGGCCGGCTTCACCATGTGCGGGCAGTGCGCCGCCGAGTACCACGATCCGGCGGACCGGAGGTTTCACGCGCAGCCCACCTGCTGCCCGGCCTGCGGCCCGACGCTGCGGCTGCTCGGCGCCGACGGCGCGGCTCTGCCGGACGACGGCCCGCTGCCGGACGACGGCCCGCTGCGGGGCGACCCACTGGCCGGCGGCCCGCTGCTGGGCGGCGACCCACTGGCCGGCGGCCCGCTGCTGGGCGACCCGCTGGCCGGCGCGGCGGAGGTGCTCCGGCGGGGGCGGGTGCTGGCGCTGAAGGGGCTCGGCGGTTACCACCTGGCGGTAGACGCGTCCAGCGAGACGGCTGCCGCCACGCTGCGCGGCCGCAAGCACCGCGAGGACAAGCCGTTCGCGGTGATGGTGGCGGACGTGGCGGCGGCCCGGCTGCTCTGCGAGGTAGACGAGGCGGCGGCCGGCCTGCTGGCCAGCGCGCGGCGGCCCATCGTGCTGCTGCCACGGCTGGCCGGGGCACCCATCGCGGCCTCGGTGGCCCCGGGCAACCGCCAGCTGGGGATCATGCTTCCGTATACCCCGCTGCACCAGCTGCTGATCCGGGCGGCGGCTTGCCCGCTGGTGCTGACCAGCGGCAACATCTCCGACGAGCCGATCGCCTACGAGGACGACGACGCGCTGGCGCGGCTGGGCGGGATCGCGGACGCCTTCCTCACCCATGACCGGCCGATCCACATCAGGGCCGACGACTCGGTGGTGCGGGCATTGCGCGGGCAGGAGACGGTGCTGCGGCGCTCCCGCGGCTACGCGCCGGAGCCGGTCAGGGTGCGGGCGGCGTTCGGCCGGCCGGTGCTTGCCTGCGGCGCCGAGCTGAAGAGCACGTTCTGCCTGGCGAAGGGGAATCATGCCTTTGTCTCGCAGCACATCGGGGATCTGGAGAACGCCGAGACGCTGCGTTCGTTCACCGAGGGCATCGAGCATTTCAAGCGGCTGTTCGACATCGAGCCCGAGGTGGTGGCGCACGACCTGCACCCCGAGTACTTGTCCACCAAGTACGCCCTGGATCTGGCCGACGAGGGTCGCCGCGCCGTGGACCTGGTCGGCGTGCAGCATCACCATGCGCACATCGCCTCCTGCCTGGCCGACAATGGCGAGGACGGCCCGGTGATCGGGGTCGCCTTCGACGGGACGGGCTACGGTAGCGACGGCAGCATCTGGGGCGGTGAGTTCCTGGTCGCTGACCTGGCGGGCTTCGTGCGCGGCGGTCATCTGGTGCCGGTTCCGATGCCCGGCGGGGCGGCCGCGATCAGGCAGCCGTGGCGGATGGCCGCGGCCTATCTCCAGGCCGCCTATCCGGGCGGCGCGCCCGGCGGCCTGGACGTCGCTGTGCGGAACGAACGGCTGTGGGCGAATGTCGTCACGCTCGCGCGGGGCAGCGTGCATGCTCCCCTCACGTCAAGCGCGGGCAGGCTGTTCGACGCGGCCGCCGCGGTGCTCGGGGTGCGGGATGCGGTCAACTACGAGGGGCAGGCCGCCATCGAGCTGGAGCAGCTGGCGGATGCCGGCGAGACCGGCGCCTACCGTGCCGCGATCGAGCCGGGCGAGCCGTTCCGTGTTCGCGGCGCCGACCTGATCAGGGCAATCGTCGAGGATCTCGGGAAGGGGACCGGCCCGGAGATCATCGCCGCCCGCTTCCACAACGCGGTCATTTCGCTGATCGCCGACGGCTGCCTGCTGCTGCGCGAGCGGCACGGGCTGGCCACCGTGGCGCTGTCCGGCGGCGTGTTCCAGAACCTGGTGCTGGCGCACGGGGTGGCCGACCGGCTGACGACGCGCGGATTCCGCGTCCTTATGCACTCCCGGGTCCCGTGCAACGACGGCGGGATCAGTCTGGGCCAGGCGGTTGTGGCGGCCGCGGTGGCGGCCACCGCCCGGAGTCAGTCAGGCTGACCGGGCAGGCTGTGCCGCAGCCAGTCGTACCATTCCTGCATCCCGTCCCCGGTCGTGGCCGACAACTGGAGCATCTGCGCACCGGGGCTGAGCTGCTTGACGTCGGCCGCATGCCGCCCGACGTCGAACTCCACGTACGGCAGCAGGTCGGTCTTGGTGACCAGCACGAGATCCGCCCGGCGGAACATGTGCGGGTACTTCACCGGCTTGTCCGCGCCCTCGGTGACAGACGCGAGCACGATCCTGGCCGCCTCACCCAGGTCGAATAGCGCCGGACAGACCAGGTTTCCCACGTTCTCGATCACGACCACCGATCCGGCAGGCGGGTCGAGCGCGTGCAGCGCCTCGGCCACCATCGCCGCGTCCAGGTGGCAGCCAACGCCGGTGTTGATCTGCACGACCTTGCAGCCGGCCGCGCTGATCCTGCTGGCATCCAGGGCTGTCTCCTGGTCTCCCTCGATGACCGAGATGGCCAGCTGATCGCCCTGCTCCCTGGCAGTGCGCTCGAGCAGCGTTGTCTTGCCCGCGCCCGGCGAGCTCATCAGGTTGACCGCGAGGACACCCCGCCGCCGCAGCCAGCTCCTGTTGCGATCGGCGATCGCGTCGTTCTTCGCGAGCACCTTCTGCTGGAGGATGACGGTCCGGTCATCGCTGTGGTCGTGCTCGTGACCCAGCTCATCGTGGTCGTGGTCGTGGTCATGACCGTGGTCGTGCTGCTGTTCCGCCAGCGTCTCGGCGGTATCGCCGACCGTGACCAGCCGGAGCCTGGCGCTTCCCGAGCACCCGCATGTCGCGCACATCTCAGGCCACCTTCACCGAAGCGATCTTGAGTTCCTGCCCGGACAGGACGTCCGCGTCAGCACTCCCGCATGAGCAGAGCAGGATCTGCCCGGCCGGCTCAAATTCGCTGCCGCATGTCCGGCAGCGGCACCTGCCTGGAGTCTGGGTAATCTCCAGGCTGGCACCCTGCAGGCTTGTTCCCTCTGTAGCCAGCTCGAAGCAGAACTGCAACGAGTCGGCAACCACGCCGGACAGCGCGCCGATCTCCAGGCGCACGCAGGAGATCTTAGCGTCGGGAAGACGCTCGGTCACCGCGTCGAGGACTCCCTCGATGATCGCGAGCTCGTGCACCGGTCCGTTTCTCTCCGTTCGTCCGGTGTCAGCAGATGCGCGGCAGCGGATCGCCGACAAGGAGATCGACGATCCTGGTCCCGCCGAACGCGGTCTTGAGCTGCACGATGCCGGCCGGGCCGTCGGTGACATGGCCGATGATCGCCGACTGCTCACCCAGCGGGTGGGCCCTCAGCGCGGCTATCGCACTGTCCGCCTGGCTGCCGTCCACGACGACGACCATGCGTCCCTCGCACGCCACGTACATGGGGTCGATGCCGAGCAACTCGGAGGCGCCGCGAACCACGTCGCGCACCGGGATGTCATCCTCGTTGACGAGCACGCCGACGTCGGCGGACTTGGCGATCTCGTTCAGGATGGTCGCCACGCCGCCGCGGGTCGCGTCGCGCAGCGCGCGCACCCCGGGAACCGCGTCCAGCAAGCCTGCCACCAGCCCGTTCAACGCCGCGGTGTCGGACTCCAGATCCGCCTCGATATCAAGCTCGCCGCGGGCCAGCATGATGGTGACGCCGTGGTCACCGATCATCCCGGACACGATGATCGCGTCGCCAGGCTGCGCGTTGGCCACGCCGAGGCTGACATCGCGCTCGATGATGCCGACGCCGGCCGTGTTGATGTAGCAGCCGTCGGCCTTGCCCCGCTCCACCACTTTCGTGTCACCGGTGACCACCTGCACGCCGGCGGCGTCCGCCGCCGCCCGCATGGACTCGGTGATCCGGCTCAGGTCCGCGACCGGAAATCCCTCTTCCAGGATGAAGCCCGCGGAGAGATACAGCGGCACCGCACCGGCCATCGACAGGTCATTGACCGTGCCGTTGATAGCGAGATCCCCGATGTCGCCGCCCGGAAAGAACAGCGGCGAGACCACATAGGAGTCGGTGGTGAGCGCTACCCGTGATCCGTTGATATGCAACCGCGCGGCGTCCTCGAGCGGCTCGAGCAGCGGGTTGCGGAACGCGTCAAGGAAGACGGCCTCGATCAGGGTGTGGGTGGCCTTGCCGCCCGCACCGTGCGACATCGTGATCCGCTCTTCCCTGACCCGGGGACGGCGGCGCCTGGCGCGGTCG
This sequence comes from Actinomycetota bacterium, assembly GCA_003168255.1. Lineage (GTDB taxonomy): Bacteria > Actinomycetota > Actinomycetes > Streptosporangiales > Streptosporangiaceae > PALSA-505. The sequence goes on along the minus strand of PMSU01000149.1, from coordinate 22,664 downwards.
ATGCGGTCAAGCACCTGCTGCTCGCGGTCGGCCATCGGCAGCTGGCGCCGCTCCACCCGGCCGCGGTCGTGCGAGTGGCCGCCGCCAGGTTGACCGGCCGGGCTGATGATCGCCTGCTCGCTGCGCTCGTGCTCCTCGTGCTCGCGCAGCGCGTCGGCGATCCACCCCCCGGCGCCGGTGGCCTCTTTGGCCTCGGACGTGTCCGCTGCGGGAGTTTCCTGCGTGCTCGTATTCCCTGGGGCCGTGTCCTGGTCCGCCTGGCCAGCCGTCATGCCCTGCTCACCTCGGTCTCCATGACCCGGTTGCGGTTCATCCGGCCGTAGTTGTAGTACGCCGCACAGGCCCCCTCGGGGGACACCATGCAGGTGCCGATCGGTGTCTCCGGCGTGCACGCGGTGCCGAACACCTTGCACTCCCAGGGCTTGAGCACGCCCTTCAGCACCTCACCGCACTGGCAGGCCTTGGGGTCGGCGACCCGCACGCCCGGCACATCGAAGAGCAGCTCGGCGTCGAAGCTGGCGTATTTCTCCCGCACGCTCAGCGCGGAATGGGAGATGAAGCCGAGGCCGCGCCACTCGAAGTAGGGCCGCAGCTCCATGGTCTCGTTGATGACCTTCAGCGCCACCATGTTGCCGTCCCACGGAACCACGCGGGAGTACTGGTTCTCTATCTCCGAGCGGCCTTCCGACATCTGAATCATCAGCATGTAGATGGACTGCAGGATGTCGAGCGGCTCGAACCCGGCCACGACCACCGGCTTGCCGTAGTCCCTCGCGATGAACTCATATGGCCGGCAGCCGATCACCGTGGACACGTGACCAGGGCCGATGAATCCGTCCAGCCGCAGGTCAGGTGAGTCGAGGATGGCCTTGATGGCCGGGATGATCGTGACGTGATTGGCGAAGATTGAGAAGTTCGTCAGGCCCGCGGCCTGCGCCCGAAGCAGCGTCATCGCCGTGGACGGAGCCGTGGTCTCGAAGCCGATGGCCATGAACACGACCCGCTTGTCCGGGTTGTTCTTGGCGATCTTCAGCGAGTCAAGCGGAGAGTAGACCATCCGGATGTCGGTGCCGCGCGCCTTGGCGTCGAAGAACGAGCCATCGCCGCCCGGCACCCGCATCATGTCGCCGAATGAGGTCATGATGACGTCCGGCTGCGAGGCTAGGTGGATCGCGTCGTCCACCCGGCCCATCGGGATCACGCACACGGGGCAGCCTGGGCCGTGCACCAGCGTGATGGATTCCGGCAGGTAGTCCTCGAGGCCATGCTTGTAGATGGTGTGCGTATGACCGCCGCACACCTCCATGAACTTGTACTGACGGCCGGGCTCGCACAGGGCCGTTATCTTCGCCGCGAGCGCATGGGCCTTGTCCGCGTCACGGAATTCGTCGACGAACCGCATGTCCGTACGCTCCTATTCGATCATCGATTCCTGTAGCGCTGCGAGCTCTTCCTCGTACGCCTGGCCGATCCCCTCGAGGAATTCGAGGGCCGCTGCCGCCTCGGCCTCGTCGATCTTCGACAGGGCGAAACCGACATGGATAAGTACCCACTCGCCGGGCTTCGGCAAGTCGTCAGTGAGCAGGCCAACGTTGATTACCCGCCGGACACCGCTGACATCCACCCTCGCCAGGTCGGGCTGTTCGGGAAGGTATTCGATGATCTCACCGGGTATGCCAAGGCACATGTGCTATCCCTTCACCGCTCATCTGACAGGGTTACCGGCTGGGCTGCGGCGCCATCGGAACCCGCACCGGGGTCCTGGGCTGCAGCCGTCACCATGTCCATTACGACCCGCGCCGCCTCGTCGACCGCCGCTGCGACCGGCTCGCTCAGGCTCATCCGATACTCGATGCTGGCGGGCTCGCAGCCCACCACGAGAATCCGGCCGGCCTTGGCGCCGAGCATATCGAGCACGCCGAACACTACATCCGGCTGCATGCCGTGGGCATCGAAGAGCTGGGTACCTTGCAGCGGCTCGTCGGCAGGAGCCTGGTGCTCTGCCGGATCCACCTCGATCACGGTCACGGTGCCCGGCTCCTCGCCGCGCGAGGCGGCGTCGATGAGGATCGTCGTCTCATAGCCCTCGGCGAGGTCATACGCGAGGTGCATGCCGCTGGTCCCATAGTCGGCCACCCGGACCCAGTCCGGCAACTGCTCGACGGCCAGCCGCTTGATGACCTCGGCACCGAAGCCGTCGTCGCCGAGGAAGATGTTGCCGACACCGGCAACGAGCATGCGGCGCGTCATGCCGACTCCCGCAGACGGCTGAACTCGGCGACGGTACGTTCCCACAGCACCTGGTAGATCGTCGTCTGTGCCTCCTGGATCCGGTGCACGGAGGCGGACGGGGCGACGAACAGGTAGTCGATGCTGTCTAGTTCGGCCATCTTGCCGCCCTCATAGCCGGCCAGGCCGATGGTGAGCATCCCGCGGCGGCTTGCCTCGTCGAAGGCGCGCACCAGGTTCTCGGAGTTTCCGCTCGTGGACAGGCCGACCGCGATGTCGTGCTTGCCGCCGAACGCCGCGATCTGCCTGGCGAACACGACCTCGACGCCGACATCGTTGCAGAGCGCGGTTACCACCGACGTGTCGTTGGCCAGGCCGAAGGCGGGCAGCGGGATCGCGTCCGGCCCGGGGTTGAGGAACAGGGTGGCCAGTTGCTGCGCGTCGGTCGCGCTGCCGCCGTTGCCGAAGGCGAACAGCCGCCCGCCCGCGGCGAACCTTGCGGCGGTATCGCGCGCGCAGCGCGCCAGCCTGGCCGCATCCACGGCGGCTACCTTGCGGCGCAGTTCAATGATCTCCTCGGTCTTGGCAACCGTGGACGCGCGGACCTGGTCAAGGACGGCCGACAGGTCAGTCGTGCCCGAGTACAGGAATGGGTAGAGCGACTCCATTGCTTCGGTGCCGCCCTTGGTGTCCGGACGCGTCACTGGGTCATCTCCCCCACGACCGCGATGGCTTCCCTGGCATGCACGAGGATCTTGTCGCCGACCCTGGCGGGCACGAGAGCCACGCTGACCTCTTCCTCACCCTGGCCGGTGTCCACCACGGCGAGGTCATCTTCCAGCAGGCGCAGCACGGTGACCTCGACGGCGGTGTCCGAGCAGGTGATGCAGACATCGCCATGGCAGTCAGGGACATTACTCATGCGACCACCACCGGCGCCAGCACTCCCGGCTGCTCGAAGAACACGTGCACGAGTTCCCAGAGCACGTGGTAGATGGTCACCTGTAGCTCCTTGACCACGAGGGGGTCATCAGAACCGGCCACCAGCAGGTGGTCGGTGGCAGGCGAATCCTTCATCGCGCCGCCGTCACCGCCGGCCAGCCCGATCGTCAGCATGCCGAGCGCCTTGGCCGCGGACAGCCCCGCGCACACGCTGGCGCAGTTGCCGTCGGCTGAGATGCCGAGCGCGATGTCCTCCGGTGCCGCGAGGTACCGGATCTGGTGCGCGAATATCGCGTCCATGCCTTCCCGCGCGGCTACCCCGGTGACGGTCGCCACGTCGGTGGTCAGCGAGATGGCGGGCAGCGCGCGCTTGCCGACGATCACGGGGTGAACGAACTCCACCGCTACATGCTGTGCGTCCGTGCTCGCCCCGCCGGTGCCGAAGACTATCAGCCTGCCGCCCTGATGGAAGCGCACCGCCATGGCATGGCAGGCGGCGGCGACCGCGCCCGCCTGCGCTGCCAGTTCCCTGGCCGGCTCGCTACGGCGCTCGAACGCCAGGACTACCTGATCACTGGCCTGATCGCTACCCGATACCGCATCGCTCATGAAGCGCCCGCTGGCTGCGACAGGTCGACGTCTATCTCGACCTCCACGGCGTCACGAACCTTGAGGGCACCGAAGAAACCGCTGTATGGCTTGATCCCGAAGGATGACTGAACCACTGTCGCGGTGGCGTGGTAGTGACCGGCATCCTTCTCGGTCACCTGAAGTTTGAACGGCTGCGACTGGCCGGCCAGGGTGAGCGTCCCGTTGATGACGCCGCCATCATTGCCGCCGGGCTCGAACTTGGCGCCGGTGAACGTCGCCTCCGGGTGCCGGTCGGACCCGAGTACCTTGCGCGCGTTGGATGCGATGTCGCGCTTGTCCTTGTCGGTGAGCGGCTTGACCCCGCCGGTGCCCGAGCGCACGGCCAGCGAAGTCATGTCCATACGGACATCGAGGGCCGTCGGAGTGGAATCCTCGCCTACGGTCAGCTCGCCTGACCAGCGAGCCACTTCGATGGTCAGGTCATGACCGACTGACGCGGCCATCCCGTCCCTGGCGGTGAGCAGTGCGATTCGGCCATGATCCGCGCCGATCTTGTGAATTCCAGCCTGAACGGTCATGACAGCACCGTAGGACACATGTGGGGTGAGCGTCCAGCGATCCGCAGTCGACGGCCCGGGCCCGGCAAAGAAAAGCCGGCAGCCTGATCCGGCGCGCCGCTAATGCAGCGGTACTTCGCCGAAAAGCTCCCTGATCCGCTTGAGGTCCCGCATCCGAGGCTGGGTGGCGCCACCGACCCAGCGGCTGACGGTCTTGACCGACACGCCGAGCTGCCGCGCGGCAGCCTCCTGGGTCATTCCCTCCCTGCGCAGCGCGCTCGACATCCACTCCGCGAACGACCCTGAGTGCTTCTCTGCTGCGGTAATCTGCGCTTCCGCCGTATGAGCCGACTCCCTCGCCACCGGGAGGGCAAGCGCCGGCGGCCGTCCGGTCATCATCGCGGCAGGTGGCATGCCCAGGCCCGCACCCTCTTGCATATGGGAGTCTGAGTGGAGCACGTCCACCTCGACATGCTCGGGGAAGATGCGGAAGGCAACCTGGATGGACCCGGTCGGACCCGCCGCGTCGAGTAGCGCGCGAAACACGGTCTCGCCGACCTCGCGGTTACCGTCCTCGTCAAGCGGAGAATCGGACAGGCAGCGCCGGACGAAGTCCTTGATCTCCGGAATGAAGGAGGGCCTCGCGGGGAAGGACTGCGAGATCACGACAACCGGCACCACCTCGATAGGGTCCCCTGGGGAACCGTAGATGGGCTCAGCCACCGAATCTATCTCCTCAGCCTTCCCTGCGGCCCCCTGCGACTTAACCCCAGGGTACGTGGGTCGAGGGGAATCTGAAAACCCGGCGCGCGGCCGTAACTCGTCTCGGACGGCTTGTATCCGCCGCAGTGCAGGCACATTCGCATAATCTCGCGCAGCAGTGTGACGGACATTACAGACACATACGTACTGTCTGTCCTATCTCCCCTCAGGCAATAGGGACACTCGGGCCCCATCCGGCGCATCTATGGACAGACATTTCTGTCCGGTTAACTGACGCAACAGTCTTGTAGCCGGCCCCCCGTAGGTCTAGCATCATGGCGTCTGCGCATCACGAAGGCGGGTTGCGCCATGAACATCTGCTCAGGTCCGGCCGCGGCACGGGCCATCGACCGCGAGCCAGGATGTGCCCTGCACGCCGCCGATCCAGAAGCGAGGAGGTGGCCTACACATGGCCACAGGCACAGAGGCTTACGGAGCACCAGCACCTGAAGAAACTGCCGAACCGTTGGTCCACATCCTCTGGATGAACGGCGGGCTCGGCTGCGACGGAGATTCGGTCGCCCTGACGGCGGCCACCCAGCCAAGCATCGAAGAGATCGTGCTCGGCGCCCTGCCAGGGCTGCCGAAGATCCAAGTGCACTGGCCGCTCATCGATTTTGAGTGCGGCCCGGAAACTGGAGCCGACAACTTCATCGAGTGGTGGCACAAGGCCGACCGCGGTGAGCTTGATCCCTTCGTGCTCGTGGTGGAAGGATCCATCCCGAACGAGGCGATCAAGGAAGAGGGCTACTGGTGCGGGTTTGGTAACAACCCGGCCACCGGTCAGCCGATGACCACAAACGAGTGGCTGGACAGGCTGGCACCCAAGGCGACCGCGATTCTCGCGGTCGGCACCTGTGCCACCTACGGCGGGATCCACGCGATGGCGGGAAACCCGACCGGCGCGATGGGAGTTCCGGACTATCTCGGCTGGGACTGGCGGTCGAAGGCCGGCCTGCCCATCGTCTGCGTCCCTGGCTGCCCGATCCAGCCGGACAACCTGTCCGAGACCATTCTCTACCTCCTGTACCAGGTGGCAGGGGCGGCACCGATGATCCCACTGGACGAGGCGCTGCGGCCGACTTGGCTGTTCGGTGCCACCGTCCACGAGGGCTGTGACCGCGCCGGTTACTACGAGCAGGGTGACTTCGCGACCGAGTACGGCTCGCCCAAGTGCCTGGTCAAGCTGGGCTGCTGGGGACCGGTGGTCAAGTGCAACGTGCCCAAGCGGGGCTGGATTAACGGTGTGGGCGGCTGCCCCAACGTGGGCGGCATCTGCATCGCGTGCACGATGCCTGGATTCCCGGACAAGTTCATGCCGTTCATGGACGAGCCGCCGGGCTCGAGGGTCTCGACGACGGCAAGCAGCATGTACGGGTCTGTCATCCGGACGCTGCGCAGCTTCACTGCGAAGACGGCCGACGAAGAGCCCAAGTGGCGCAAGAAGGGCGACGAGCTCCTCACCGGCTTCAAGAAGACCTGGTGACAGAGGCAGCAGCGGGCGGCACTACTGAGCCGCGTGGATTCAGAGACCGGCTGAGAAGTGGCCTGCACAGAAGAGAGGTACAACCGATGACGACGGCCGAAGATACCGGCATTGTTGAGATGGCGTGGGACCCGATCACCAGGATCGTGGGCAGCCTCGGCATCTACACCAAGATCGACTTTAAGCAGAAGAAGGTCGTCGAGTGCCACAGCACATCGTCGATCTTCCGCGGATACAGCATTTTCATGAAGGGCAAGGACCCGCGGGACGCGCACTTCATCACCAGCCGCATCTGCGGGATCTGCGGTGACAACCACGCCACCTGCTCGGTCTACGCGCAGAACATGGCCTACGGCGTAAGGCCGCCGCACCTCGCTGAGTGGATCATTAACCTCGGCGAGGCTGCGGAGTACATGTTCGACCACAACATCTTCCAGGAGAACCTGGTCGGCGTGGACTTCTGCGCGAAGATGGTCGGCGAGACCAACCCGGGCGTGCTCGAGCTGGCCAACCGCACCGAGGCGCCGCATGCCGCGGAGCATGGCTACGCCACCATCGGCGACATCATGGCCACGCTGAACCCGCTCGAGGGCGCGTTCTACCGCGAGGCTCTACAGGTCAGCAGGTCCACCAGGGAGATGTTCTGCCTGATGGAGGGGCGCCACGTGCACCCCTCGACCCTGTACCCGGGCGGCGTGGGGACCACAGCCACCATCCAGCTGTTCACCGACTATCTCACCAGGCTGATGCGCTACGTGGAGTTCATGAAGCGCGTCGTCCCGCTGCACGACGACCTGTTCGACTTCTTCTACGAGGCCATGCCCGGCTACGAGGAGGTCGGTCGGCGTCGCGCCGACATGGTCTGCTGGGGCGCACTGAACGACCCGGAGTACTGCGACTTCACGTACCGGAACATGACCAACTGGGGCAGGAAGATGTTCGTCAGCCCCGGCGTGATCAGGGACGGGGAGCTGCTCACCAACGACCTGGTCGAGATCAACCTCGGAATCCGCATCCTGCTCGGCTCCTCGTACTACGAGGACTGGGAGGACCAGGAGATGTTCGTGTCTCAGGACCCGCTGGGGAACCCGGTGGACCGCAGGCACCCGTGGAACCAGCACACCATTCCCAGGCCGCAAAAGCGCAACTTCGATGACAAGTACAGCTGGGTCATGTCACCGCGCTGGTTCGACGGCACCGACCACCTCGCCGCCGACACCGGCGGCGGCCCGCTGCCCCGACTGTGGGCAACGGCGCTCGGCGGGCTGGTGGACATCGGCTACATCAAGTCCACCGGGCACAGCGTGCAGATCAACCTGCCCCGGACGATGAGCAAGCCCGAGGTGTCCTTCGAGTGGAAGATCCCGAGGGACAAGCAGGGCAGGCCACTGTCCAACGCCATCGAGCGTGACCGCGCTCGTACCTACTTCCAGGCCTATGCGGCTGCGGCGGCACTGCACTTCACCGAGAAGGCACTCGCCGAGATCCGCGCCGGTAACACCAAGACCTGGGAGCCGTTCACCGTTCCTGAAGACGCGAACAGCGTCGGGTTCACCGAGGCGGTGCGCGGCGTGCTGTCGCATCACATGGTGATCCGCGGCGGGAAGATCGCGAACTACCACCCGTACCCGCCGACCCCGTGGAACGCCAGCGTGCGTGACGTCTACGGGACTCCGGGGCCCTACGAGGACGCCGTGCAGAACACTCCCATCTTCGAGGAGAACTCGCCGGAGAACTTCAAGGGCATCGACATCATGCGCGCCGTGCGCAGCTTCGACCCGTGCCTGCCCTGTGGTGTTCACATGTACATGGGCAACGGCAAGTCGCTGCAGAAGGTGCACTCCCCGATGTCGGCCATCCTGGAGACGTAAGGCTCGGCACGTAGCGAATTGTTGACGGTCGCCACGTGCCGGGCTGATGCTCGGCACGTGGCGGCTGACAGTTGGGGTGCGGCATTGCCCAGGCGGCAGGGCCGCCTGGAACACGGAGGCGAAGCGGATGACCCGCGTCAAGCAAGTCGGAGAGCGGATCGAGGAGATTCTCGTCGTTCTGCGATCGGACGATAGCAAAGCCGCTGCCTCCGCCGAGGAGCTGGTCGGGCTACTGGTCGGCGTATACGGAGACGGTCTCAGCCACATCGTCGCCGCGCTCGGCGAGTCAGGACAGGCAGGCACGGCACTGCTGGCCAAGCTCATAGAAGATCCTTTCGTAGAGAGCCTGCTGCTGCTGCACGACCTGCACCCGCTCGACGTGGACGCGCGGATCCAGCGGGCACTGGACCAGGTCAGGCCCTACCTGGGCTCGCACGCCGGCGGCGTTGAGTATCTGGGCGTGACCAATGGCGTGGCGCGGCTGCTCCTCGAGGGCAGCTGCAACGGCTGCCCGTCCTCAACGGTCACCGTTCGGCTGGCCATCGAGGACGCGGTGAAGAATGCGGCGCCTGAGGTCATCGAGATCGCGGTGGAAGGCGTGACCGAGCCGCCGCCGCCGTCGCCTGCATTGCTCCAGATCGGTCGCCGTCCAGAAGCGGCGTCCTCAGGCCCGGTCGTGGGGGCCGGGCCTGAGGACGGCCAGGGCGGCTGGGTCACCCTGCCCAACATCGGCCCGCCGAGTTCCCGACCGGTTACCGCATCGGCCGACGGTGTGTCCGTGCTTGTCTGCTCGGTCCGCGGGACGCTGTACGCGTATCGCGACGCGTGCCCGGCGTGCGGTTCGTCGATGGCGGAAGGGCACCTCGACCGCGAGGTGCTGACCTGCGTATGCGGGTCCACATACGACGTGCGCGCGGCCGGACGCGGGATCGTCGACTCCAGCCTGCATCTCGACCCGCTGCCCCTGCTCGCCGACAGCCAGGGCGTGCGGGTGGCGGTTCCCGCGGCGGTGCGATCGTGAGCGGCCCGGTCGGCTTGCGCAGGTTCGTCCCCGGAGCGGCGCCAGCGCCGTCCTCGGATCTGGGACTCAGCTCGGCTATGTCCAGGCTGCCGGACGCGTCCGCCGTGCTGGATCGGATCGGTGCCAGGCCAGCGGACAAAACCGAAGAGGTATGCGAGATGTGCGCGGCCGATATCCCGGCCAGCCACAGCCATGTCGCGGATCTGGAGCGATCCTCGCTGCTCTGCACCTGCCGCGCCTGCTACCTCCTGTTCACGCATTCTCAGGCCGGCGGCGAGCGTTACAAGGGAGTGCCCGACCGCTACCTCTATGACCCGGCGCACCCGATGACCGCGTCGGACTGGGACGAGCTCGAGATCCCGGTCGGGCTCGCGTTCTTCCTGAACAGCACGGCGGCCGGCGAGGTGGCCGGGTTCTACCCGAGTCCGGCCGGCCCCACCGAGTGCAGGCTCGATCTGGGCTCGTGGGACCGGATCGTCGAGGATCATCCGCTGCTCGGTGCCATCGAGGCGGACGTGGAGGCGGCCCTCATCACCCGCACCGAGGGCACCATCGAGCACTTTCTGGTCCCCATCGACGCCTGCTACGAGCTTGCCGGGCGGATGCGCATGCTCTGGAAGGGCTTCGACGGAGGGACCGAGGCGCTGCAGAGCATTAGCGAATTCCTCGACGATGTCCGGTCCCATGCCCGCGTGTTCAGCCCGGAGCCTTCCTGACATGGCAGAGCTTGTATTTGACTGCACCGGCGCGGAGCCGGATCGGTACGCGGTCGTCCCGTCCATGACGCTGAAACTGCGGATCAGTGAGACAAGCGGCCAGCGGGTAGAGGCGATCGCCCTCCGCTGCCAGATCAGGATCGAGCCGGCCAGGCGGCGTTACACGCACGAGGAGGAGGCCCGGCTGAACGACCTCTTCGGCGACACCGACCGCTGGGCAGACACGCTCAAGCCGATGCAGTTCACCACCGTGTCCACCATGGTGCCCGCCTTTACCGGAAGCACCGAGGTCGACCTGGCGGTGCCATTCAGCTACGACCTTGACATCGGCACGACCCGGTACTTCACCGGCCTCGAAGGTGGCGAGATACCGCTGCTGCTGTTGTTCAGCGGGACCGTATTCGGGCTGGATGGCGGCCATATTTCCGTGCAGCTGGTGCCGTGGAGCAAAGAGTGTCCCTGCCGGATCCCGGTGAGCGTGTGGCGCGAGGCGATCGACGTACACTTCCCCAACAGCGCCTGGATCAAGATGAGCACGCAGACGCTGGACGAATTGCAGCGGTTCAAGAATCACCGTGCGCTGCCGACCTGGGACGCGACCCTGCAGGCGCTGCTCGCAGCGGCGGCCGACCCCGTGGAGTGCCAACCATGACCGTAAGCCCCGCGCACCTCGAGCAGGCGCGCACGGTGGCAGACGCCATCCTGTACGAGGGGTACCTGCTGTACCCGTATCGCAAGTCGGCGCAGAAGAACAAGGCCAGGTTCCAGTTCGGGGTGCTGATGCCGCCGGCTTACAGAGCCGTCGATCCCTGTGAGCCATCGGCCAGCCAGACGGAATGTCTGCTCGAGTGCCGCGATGATGCCCAGTTCTGGATCCTCGCCCGTTTCCTGCACCTTCGGCGGCGGACCGTCCAGGGCGTGGATCCAGCTACCGGCGATTTCCACGACGTGGAAACGCTGCTGGTGGACGGGGCCTCGTACAGCGCGTTTGACGAGGCCACGGATCGTGAATACCAAGTCTCCGTGTCCGTGGATAGCCTGCTCCGCGGCGATGCGGAGTTGCCTGTCCACTTCGAGGACGGCCAGGAAAGCGAGGACATCGCCGACTCCACCGGCATGCGGGTCGGTCGGCTGATCCACCGCTGGGGTGTGCTCGACGCGGTAATCAAGGTCCATGCGGAGCGGGTCGCGGGTCCCTACGGTGTGCTGCGGCTACAGATACGTCTAGAGAACAGCACGGTACCGCGGACGCCACCGCGCAACAGGGATGACGGCCTCCGGCATGCGCTGATCTCGGCGCACACGCTCATCGGCGCCGAGGACGGCACCTTCCTGTCTATGACTGACCCGCCCGAGTGGGCATCACACCTGGTCGCCGAGTGCACCAATACCGGCACCTGGCCTGTACTGGCCGGGCCGCAGGAGTGCGGCAACCTGATGATGGCCTCCCCCATCATCCTCTACGACCACCCGGAGATCGCGGCCGAGAGCGCTGGAGACCTCTTCGACGCCACCGAGATCGACGAGATTCTCACTCTGCGCACGCTCGCGATGACAGACGCGGAGAAGGCGGAGGCACGAACGACCGACCCGCGCGCTGCTGCCCTGATGGACAGGGTGGACAGCATGCCGCCGGAGATGCTCGAGAAAATGCACGGTGCCATCCGCTATCTGGCGCCGGCTGTAGGCCCCGTTTCGCGCACGCCCGCAGGCCCCCCGGAGTACCGCACGCCCACCGAGACGCAGGAGTACTCGGTCGAGCAGCCATCGACGCCCTGGTGGGACCCGGGGGCTGACAGTTCCGTGTCCCCGGATACGGATCACGTGATGATCCAGGGTGTACGCGTAGCCAGGGGCAGCCAGGTCATCATGCGGCCGGGAGCGCGGCGCGCCGATGCCCAGGACCTTTTCCTGGTCGGGCGGGAAGCCGCCGTGGAAGCCGTGCTTTTCGACGTCGATGGCCAGGTGCACGTAGCGGTAAACCCGGTCGGTGACCCTCTAGACATGGACCTGCAACGCACCCACGGCAGGTTTCTGTATTTCTCCCCCGACGAGATCGAGCCGGTCGAAGCCGGCGTCGGTGAAGATCATAATGCTGGCACCCACGACCGGGTATCCGGTCAAAAGGAGGAATTGACATGATCAGCAGCCTGATCAAGGCAGCGGTACTCGCGGCGGCTCTGTCTCTGGTCGTCATGTCGCTACCGGACGTGAAGCGTTACCTCGAGCTAAAAGCGATGTGAAGGGTACGCCGATCGGAGAATGCAGTCATCCAACCCGGTGAGTTGAGGCGGTACTCATGGAAACGCTCATAGGTTTTGTGGTCGGTTACCTGGTCGGCGCGAAAGAGGGCAAGGGCGGAGTGGAGCGGCTGAAGATCTCGCTCAGCGCCATCTTGACCTCGGACGAGGCTCGCAAGCTGATTGGCGAGGCAATGACCATGGCCGAGCCAGTTGCGCGGCGGGCGTCAAGCGCCGGCCTCAGCAACCTCGGCGGGATCGGCGGGACAGTCGTCAAGGAGCTCGTTAACCGTGCTACCGGTGCGCGCGAGGACTCCCGCGCCGCTTGATCGCTGTAGCAGGGCAGGCCGACGCTGGTCATTAGAGAACGGCTGACCAGCGTCGGCCTGGCCTGTCACATGACTGTCTGCGCTACATGCCCACCGGGTGCCAGACGGTCTTCGTCTCGAGGAACGCCAGCATCCGCCGGGGAACTGGCGGCGCTGCCCAGTCGTCGTCGGCAGCGAACACGCGCTTGACGCTGGCTGCCGCTAGCCGCTCAAGTTCCGCCCGGCCAGCCGGCCCCACCCCGGTGATGTCGATCGCGTTGACGTCCATGTGACCGGCCAGGACGGGCGCGAGCTCGGCGGTGGAGCCGGTGAGCACGTTGACGACTCCGGCCGGGACGTCCGAGGTGGCAAGCACCTCGGCGAGGGTGACGGCGGGCAGCGGCCGGGCTTCGCTGGCCACGACAACCGCCGCGTTGCCGGTCGCGATAACGGGAGCAAGCACGCTGACCAGGCCGAGCAGGCTTGATTCCGGCGGTGCGATCACCGCTACTACCCCGGTCGGCTCGGGGATGCTGAAGTTGAAGTACGGCCCGGCGACCGAGTTGGCGGCGCCGGCGATCTGCGCGACCTTATCCGGCCAGCCTGCATACCAGACCCACCGGTCGATGGCCGCGGCTACGCGGCTGCTGGCCTCCTGATCACCGACGTCCTCCGCCGAGGCGACCTCGGCGGTGAACTGCTCGGCCCGGCCCTCGAGCATCTCGGCCACCCGGTAGAGCACTTGCCCGCGGTTGTACGCGGTCGCGCCGGACCATTTGCCGACTGCCGAGCGGGCGATGGTGACCGCATCCCGTGCGTCCTTCCGCGACGCCTTCGCGGCATTGCCGAGCAGGGTCCCGCCGTTGCCGAGCACCGGGTAGACGCGACCGGATTCCGACCTCGGGAACGCGCCGCCGATGAACAGCTTGTAGGTCTTGCGCACGGCGAGCCTGCCGCCGCCGGCACCGTCCGCCGCGCCGCCGCGAGCACTGCTGCTCTGCTCAGGCATCGAGGTACGCCTCCAGACCGTGCCGCCCGCCCTCACGGCCGAAGCCCGACTCGCGGTAGCCGCCGAACGGGCTCGCCGGATCGAACCTGTTGTAGGTATTGGCCCACACCACGCCCGCCCGCAGCCGCTGGGTCAGCCACAAGATCCGGCTGCCCTTCTCCGTCCACACTCCGGCCGACAGTCCGTACGGCGTGTTGTTCGCCTTCGCCACAGCCTCCTCCGGTGTGCGGAAAGTGAGCACGGACAGCACCGGCCCGAAGATTTCCTCGCGAGCGATCTGGTGCGCCGGGCTGACACCGGTGAACACGGTCGGCGGGAACCAGTAGCCCCGCTCGGGGAGCTGGCACGGGGGCGACCAGCGCTGTGCGCCCTCGGCCTCCCCCGCCGCGGACAGGTCGCGGATCTTGTCGAGCTGCTCACGTGAGTTGATCGCGCCGATGTCGGTGTTCTTGTCGAGCGGGTCGCCGAGCCGGAGCGTGCCGAGCCGCCGTCGCAGCCGGTCCAGCAGGATGTCGGCGACCGATTCCTGTACCAGCAGGCGCGACCCCGCGCAGCACACGTGCCCCTGGTTGAAGAAGATGCCGTTCACGATCCCCTCGACCGCGGCCTCGAGCGGCGCGTCCTCGAAGACCACGTTGGCCGCCTTACCGCCGAGTTCCATGGTCAGCTTCTTCCCCGTCCCGGCAGCCGATCGGAGAATCTGCTTGCCCACCTCGGTCGAGCCGGTGAACGCCACCTTGTCCACCCCGGGGTGCGCCACCACGGCGGCGCCGGTGTCTCCGGCGCCGGTCACGATGTTCACCACTCCCTCGGGCAGGCCGGCCTGCTGGCACACTTCGGCGAGCAGCAGCGCGGTCAGCGGGGTGGTCTCGGCCGGCTTGAGCACGCAGGTGTTGCCAGCGGCGAGCGCAGGCGCCAGCTTCCACGCGGCCATGAGCAGCGGGAAATTCCACGGGATCACCTGGCCGGCGACGCCGATCGGGCGCGGCCTGGCGCCGAGGCCGAATCCGGCGTACTCCAGCTTGTCCGCCCAGCCCGCGTAGTAGAAGAAATGCGCGCTTGCAAGGGGCACATCGACGTCACGGGACTCCTTGATCGGCTTGCCGTTGTCGAGGCTCTCCAGCACCGCGAACTCGCGGGCGCGCTCGGCGATGATCCTGGCGATGCGGTAGATGTACTTGGCCCGCTGGGCGCCCGGCATCGGCCCCCAGACCTTGTCAAAGGCAGTCCGGGCTGCGCGGACGGCACGGTCCACGTCCGCCTCGCCCGCCAGCGCCACCTCGGCGAGCGGTTCCTCCGACGCCGGGTTGATCGTGGCGAAGGTGCGTTCATCGGCGGCCGGGGCGAACTCGCCGTTCACGAACAGGCCGTAGGACGGCGCGATCGTGACGATCTCCCGCTCCTGCGGCGCGGGGGCGTACTGCCACGCCGAGTCAGTCAATTCTGTCCGCCCGCCCTTCCCGGATCCCTTCATGATCACGAAAACTTTGGCATGCCATAGGGCGATCGAACAAATCCATACAGTTGCTCACCACCAGCACCCGGCGACTCGTCATCGAGTGGACGACCCAGCTCTGAGCGTACGCGGAGCAGCGACAGCCGTGCTCTGAACTGCCAGACCCAGGTATCGCGCCCGGTAGGCGATCGTGGAAACGGTCGCCTGCCGGTGGCCGGCCCGCCGACATCAGCCGCGAACTCGTCACCCTCCTCCGCACCCACGGCCTAGACCGGCTCTACTGGTCCGCCTGCACCCTGCGCGCCGTAAGCCGCAGGCTTCGTGATCGTCAGGTCGGGCCCGGGGCGCCCGGCAAGAGCTCAGGAGCGCCCGCCCAGGGCCGGCGGGCCGCGCGCTTGGTTAGCGCGGACGTAAGCCGGCGCGTGACCGCGCGCGGCGGTGCTGGCACGCCGCCGCCTGGCGTCCTCGAACAGCCGGCACCCGCACCCGGACCCGCACCGGGCAAGGCGGCCCGCAGGCGCCTCCTTCCGCGCCCTTTCCAAGATCGATGTGGCAGAGCCCNNGCCCACCACCGGTGGGGGGCTCCGTCACATCGATCTTCGGCGGCGCTCCGGAAGTCGTGGCTCACGGGGTCGGTGGTGCTGGTGTGACGGGAGTAGTCCGGCGGCAGGGTCCGCGGGCACCGCACGATCGTCCGGATCGGGAAACGAGGGTTTATTTCATGACTTGCCCTAACTACGCGGCATTGTCCCTAGGCCCTCACCAGGTGCGCTGGGCGACAGCCATTCCCCGGGCCGCTATCACCGGCGCCCGCAACGATACGGTTCGGATCGTGATGCAGGACATGGTGGTGGCGGCGTTCCGCGCGGAAGCTGAGCGACTGTCGGAGATGGTCTCGCGCGAGGATGAGGCCAGCTTCACCCTCGCCAGCCCGTGCCCGCCGTGGACGTTCGGAGAATTGCTCTATCACCTGCGGATCGGCGTCGGACGGGTACCGGCCATGCTCGCCACGCCCGAGCCCGCCGCCGGGCCGCTGGTATCCGCGACTGGTTACTACCGGCCGGACGAGCGATTCTCAGCCTCGGTGAACACCGACCGGATCACGGCCGCGCGGCAGGGGGCGGCAGCACTGGGCAGCGTGGCGGCGATCTTGCGCGACTTCGACCGGGGCTGGCGTGAGACCTGGGCGCTGGCCCGGGCAACCCCGCAGACTCGGGTGGTGCGCACTCGGCACGGCGATCGCATGCTGCTCACCGAGTTCCTCCGCACCCGGGTGCTAGAACTCGCCGTGCACGGCCTGGATCTCGCTGTCGGCCTGGGACGCCAGCCGTGGATGACCGCAGCGGCGGCGAGCGTCGTGGAAGGCGTGCTGCTGCCGGCCGGGACCACCGCAGGGGTCATGGACGAAACCGGCTGGGATCACACAATACTGATCGCCAAGGCGGCTGGCAGGCTGCCGCTCACCGCGGCAGAGGCGACGATCGTCGAGCGCCATAGCCTGCACTGGCTCGCCCTCGGCTGACAGCCAGGTACTGGCGGGCGGAGCGGCAGGATAACTGTGCGGGCAACGGTCATTTGATCCGCAGCGCGCTGATCGATCGCCGGATGAGGTAGCCCCATTCATCACGTAGCCGGAGCTTGTCGGTCTCTGCTGCCTGGGCGAGGGCGAGGCCGGCGCCGCCGAGCATCCAGAAGTAGAAGCGGACCATGCTGTCCACCGCCTTGCCTTCCAGATAGCCAGCATCGATCAGGGTGTGGACGAAGCGCTCGACCAGCCCGAAGGCGTATTTCTCTTCGCACTCGCGCCAGCGGTGCCAGCCGAGCGCGGTCGGGCCTTCCAGCCAGACAAGGCGCCCGTACATCGGGTCGCAGCACTGCGTGAGAAAAGCGTCGAGTGCGAGCATCGCCGCGTCCCAGGGGTCAGCTGCGGTTGCGGCGGCAGTTATCTCCGCGGTCGCACGGACCTCTTGCACATCCAGGACGGCCTCGAACAGGGCTTGCTTGCTGGCGAAGTGGTGATACACGGCACCGCGAGTCACCTGGCTTGCTGACGCGATGTCTTCCAGGGATGTCGCGGCGTAGCCGCGCCCAGCGAACAGCGCAGTCGCCTCTTCGAGCAATGCGGCCCTGGTGGCTGCTGAGTACATCTCGCGGCGGCTCTTGACCGGTGGCATGCGTAGAGCGTAGTAACATACACGGAGTATGTGAAAATCAAGGAGTATGGCTCACGAAACAAAGGAGCCCTGCGATGACCGAGACTCAGCCTTCCCAGCCGCTGTTCGACCCGTTTGCGCCGGGCTTCACCGACGACCCGTATCCGCAGTACGCCGCGGTTCGGGCCGGCGCACCGGTGTACCAGCACGCGATGGGGTTCTGGATGATCACGCGGTACCAGGAAGTGTCCTGGCTGCTGCGGAGCAGCGGCCTGTCGGTGGAGGACCGCAACCTGGCGGACAGCCCGCTACAGCAGCTGCGTGAGGCGGTATACGGCGACCAGGCGGATCAGCTGGTGAACGGGCTGTCCATGCTGGACAGGGATCCGCCGGACCATACCCGGCTGCGCAAGCTGGTCTCCAAGGCGTTCACCCCGCGAGCCATCCAGAGCCTGCGACCGCGGATCACCGAGCTGGTCGACGGCATGCTCGACGCGATGGCAGCGGCAGGCCGGGTGGATCTCGTCGATGCCCTCGCGTTCCCGTTGCCGTTCGCCGTCATCGCCGAGATGCTCGGCACGCCACCTGCCGACCACGAGCGGATCCGGGAGCTGTCCGGCACCGTAGTGCGGTCACTCGAACCCGTTGCCGATCCTGAGCTGGCGGCCGCCATCATGGCCGCCAGCGACGAGCTGGCCGGTATCGGGGCGGAAATGGTCGCGTGGAAGCGCGACAACCCCGCCGACGACTTGCTCACCGCGCTGATCCATGCCGAAGACGGCGGCGACGTGCTGGACGATGACGAACTAGTCGCCCAGATCCTGCTCCTGTATATCGCCGGACATGAGACGACGGTCAACCTGATCGCCGGCGGGACCCTCGCGCTGCTGCGTCACCCCGATCAGCTGACCCGGCTGAGAGAGGACCCTGGCCTGGTTGCCAACGCCGTCGAGGAACTCCTGCGCTATGACAGCCCGGTGCAAGCGAGCAGGCGCATCACGCTGGAACCCATCACGCTGCGGGACATCAAGATCCCGGCGGGCGCGTTCGTCATGGCAAGCCTCGGCTCGGCCAACCGGGACCAGGATTTCTGGGGACCAGACGCCGACGAACTGCGGCTCGACCGGGAGAACGCGCGGCAGCACGTCTCCTTCGGCGGCGGACCGCACCACTGCCTGGGCGCGTCGCTGGCCCGGCTGGAGGCCTGCATCGCGTTCGAACGCGTAACAGCTCGCTTCCCCGGCCTGGCGCTCGATGGTGACGTGGTGTGGAACGGCCGGATCAACCTACGCGGCCCGGAGCATCTCCCGGTAGCAGTGAACTAGCCGACGGGAAGCCCAGATCCCGTCACTCGTGAATGACATCCGTATGGTGGCAAAAATGCACCCGCGCGGCGGCCAAGGAGCGAATCCGCTGTAGCGAGTCCTGCCAGGCCGCCACGTCGCTCGCCTGACCGGACGGCAGGTTTTCGCCCGCTGAGGCGCGGTACTGGCGCGGCGTGTATGCCGCGTCCCCGATCAGCAGGTCGGACCCGCCGGCGGCGGACCGAGCCACGACGCACTGGTGGCCCACGGTGTGCCCGGGAGTCGCGAGCACGGCCAGGCCGGGCAGTACTTCGGCATCTCCGTCGAGCAGTTCGAAGCGTGCGTTCATGAAGTCGAACCAGTCATACAGCTCCGGTGACTCGCGCTTTGCGCGCTCCAGCTCCGCGCGCTGAACGTAACAGGCGGCGTGCTTGAAGACGGAATTCTGGCCGCAGTGGTCGAAGTGCAGGTGAGTGTTGATCACCAGTCCGATGTCGCACGGGGTCATGTCCAGCTCGGCAAGCGCATCGGCGACCGAGCGGTTTACCACCCGCCAGTCGCTGAGCACATGCTGCGGCCCGCCGACGCCGGTGTCCACCAGCACCGCGCCGTCCGGGTGGGTGATCACGAAACCGTGCACCGGCCAGTCCAGGCCGTCGGTACCGCGCAGACGCGCCAGGTGCAACCGCTTGATCTCTATCGACATCAGCGACCACCTCCAACTTCGTGGACAGCGTAACGCCGCCCAGGCGCCAAGTTCGGCGGCGCCTGGGCGGCGATAGCTCCGGGTCGATCAGGTGCGGGGTTCGATCAGGTGCGGGGTTCGATCAGGTGCGGGGTTCGATCAGCCGCCACTGACCACCTCACCAGTGGTCGAGTTGAGGATGAGCGGGGTGAAGTGCGGCGTGACGTTGAAGTTGAGCACGCCGCCCGGACCGTCGAGCCTGCCCGCGATCTCGTCGAACGAGCCGTTGCCGATCCGCTTGCCGCCCAGCCAGTTGTCTTCGATGAAGGCGATGATCGAGCTCTGGTCTGTCAGGTTGTGGCTGACGTAGTTGTCCCTGGTGTAGGGCGAGATCACCACCAGCGGCAGCCGCGGGCCGTAGCCGCACCTGTCATTCCTGGGGGCCAGCACGACCGTCTCGGCGGTGCACATCGCCGTATCGACCGTGGCGTCGTCCGAGCCGTTGACGATCGGCGAAGCCTGGTGGTCGTACCAGCCGTCGGAGTCGTCGTAGGTGATGATGATGGCGGTCGAGTCCCAGTCCGGCGAGTCCTCGATCTTGTTGACCGTGCTGACGATGAACTTCTGCTCGTCGAGCGGGTCGGAGTAGCCAGGGTGCCCGTTCTGGACTGCCGGTGCCTTGAGGAAGCTCACCGCCGGCATGTTGCCGTCCTTCAGCGTCGTGTAGAAGTCCGACAGGTCGTACTGATGGTTGGCCTGGTCGGTCATGCCGATCTCGGCCTCCGAGGTCGGCGGCAGGTGCCTGGGGTTAGCGGTGGAAGCGTAATACTGGAACGGGTCGTGGTGCGGCACGTATTTGTTATCCGGGATGCCGGCGATGTTGGCCGAGCTCGCGTCGCACTCCTTGTAGCCGGTGCTGCTGGTCCCGGTCGGCTTGAAACCACCCTGGAACCAGCCCCAGGTGACGTGCCGGGCGTTAAGCAGGTTGCCGATGTTGCGTCCTGTCATGACCCCGACGGGGCTGGTCGAGGTGTGATTGGAGTCCGAGCAGTCGTCATATGCCGGGTCAATGTCGCCGTAAATCGTGCCGACGCCCTTGCTGTCAAGGGACCCGACGCTGCCCGGGTCGCTGACCTTTTGCCCGGTAGTGGGGCTGACCGCGTAGCCACCGCCGTCATTGCCCGAGGCGAGGTTGAGCGCGCCAGGCGTGGACGGCCCGAAGTCGGTGTCGTAGTTGTTGTCGCTCATCGAGTAGTTCTGCGCGTAGTTCCACAGCGCGGTGACGGTGTTGCCGTCGAAGTAGTCCATCCCCAGGCCCGGCGCACCGTACAGGATGGGCTGGCCGGTGCAGGTGTCCTCCGAGGTGTCCTGGACGAACATGTCCATCTTGCCGCCGTCGAACGCTTCCTGCTCAGGCTGGTAGCTGTGGTTCTGGTCGCAGGTGAGCGCCTCGGAGTGAGTGAGCCGCTCGGGGTTATAGCTGTTGGGGTTGTCGTTGAGCAGGGTCGGCGTGAGCCCGTTCACTGCGGGTGTTCCCGGCTTGGCATGGAACGGCGAACCGTCGGTGTTGGCCGCGTACGGGTACGTACCGAAGTAGTGATCGAACGAGACGTTCTCATCGAAGAGAACGACCACGTGCTGAATCGGCGTTTTGGTGTGCGGTACGTGGTACAGCGAGGCCGGCACCGTCGCCGGGACCGGGACCGCATCGGCGGGCTTGGCGGCCGACGAGCTTGCCAGCGAGACCGTGGTGACGGTCAGCGCCGCGGCGACCACAGGCACGGTGACGAGCACCGCATACCGGAGCCGACGGCGCCTGCTCAGATTCTTGGCCGGGTCGTTCTTTGGGCTACCGCCCATGTTCCCCTCCTGAGTGCGCGTGATCGCAGCGTGCCAACAGTGCCGTGCCAGCGCGGCAAGACTCAATGCCGCAGCCTAGATCGAAGATTGGCGCGAACGAAAGACCATAAGACACCCTCAATGTGAGCAAAGAGAAAACAGGCGGCCAAGATCGGGCGTCGAATGATCATGTCAGCAGAGCCCGCCCGTAGTAGTCCCTGGCATCTGTCACGCCGGGCAGCGCGAAGAAGTAGCCGCCGCCGAACGGGCTGATGTAATCGACCAGCGGCTCCCCGATCAGCCGCTTTTGCACGGTCTCGAACTGGCGCTTGATGTCGCGCTGGTAGCAGGTGAAGATAAGCCCCATGTCGAGGTCGCCCACCTGGTCAACGCCTCGGTCGTAGTTGTAGGCCCGGCGCAGGATGCGGTTGGCCGCGGTCTGCGGGGTCCGCGGGTTGGCCAGCCGGATGTGAGCGGTGAGCGGGATCACCGCGCCGGAGGGGTCAAGGGGGTAGTCAGGCGTGGCGAACTCGCTGTTCGCGTCCAGCGGGGCGCCGGTGTCCCGGCGCCGGCCGATCATGTTCTCCTGCTCGGTGATCGCGACCCGGTCCCAGAACTCGACGAACATCCGGATCAGCCGGATGACCTGATAGCTGCCTCCCGCGGTCCAGGACGGCTCGCCGCTGGCTGAGGGGGTGGCCCAGATCAGGCTGTCCATCACGCTGGAATCTTTCACGTCTGGGTTGGCGATCCCATCCATGAACCCCATCAGGTTGCGTGGCGTGGTGCCGGCCGGGCGGGGCGGGCTGGCGAAGCCGTCGATCCGCCAGAGCACCTGCATGCCCCCGCGAGTGCTGCGGGCGATGTCGCGCAGCGCGTGCAGCACCGTATCGGCGGTCCCCGCGCTCAGCTGAAGGCTCAGGTCCCCGCCGCACTGCGCCGGGTCAAGGTCGTCGTTCGGGAAGGGAAGCATCGCGGTGAGCTTGGCCGGCCGAAGGCTCGCCAGGCCGTAACGGTCGTCGAACAGCGAGGCCCCGACGCCGACCGTGACGGTCAGGCCGTCGGGCACCACCGTGGGCCCGAGCACCCCTGAGTCGGACGGCGGTGCGCCGATGCCCACCTGCGGTGGCGTGCCGCCCGCGGTCAGGAACCGGGCGCGGGCGGTGAGCGTGCGGAAGAGCTCGGCCAGCTCGCCTCGCCCGACCGCGGTCACGTTGAAGGAGACGACGGCGGTCTGCCGCTGCGGTAGCGGAAGGATGCCGGCCTGATGCCGCCCGTGAAACGCAGCAGGCGGCAGGCTGCCCGCCTCCGCCGACTCCGCCGTAACCTGACCCGGCGATGCGGGCCGGGTGGCCCGGTAGGCGTATCCGGCCGCGGCCGCACCGGCGAAGCCCGCACCTAGCGCGCCCCGCAGGAACGCGCGCCGGACGGGTGACGTACGCTCGCCGGGCCCGGCGGCGGCCGGCCCAGCGGCGGCGGGCGACTCACCGGCAGG
>PMSU01000112.1 GCA_003168255.1 Actinomycetota bacterium | reverse complement strand
CCGTGAGTCACGGCTTCCGTAGCGCCGCCGAAGATCGATGTGGCGTTACCTACCACCGGTGGGGGTCTCTGCCACATCGATCTTGGAAACGACGCGGAAGGAGGCGCCTGCGGGCCGCCTTCGCGGGTGCGGGCGCCGGCCGTTCGAGGACTCCGGACGGCGGCGCGCCAGAACCGCCGCGCACGGGTACGCGCCGGCTTACGTTCTCGCGGCCCGCCGCGTCCGGGCGGGCGCTCCTGAGCTCTTGCNNCTGACGATCACGAAACCTGCGGCTCACTTCTCTGCGGGCCCTAAGTGAACAAACACCCTTAGCCAGCCACCGGGCCGCGCAATCGCGATCTTCGTCGTTGTGCTCGCTGGTGTGGTCGTTGTGCTTGCCGGTATGGCCGGCGTGCTCTGGATTTACTACCACCACTGACAGCCAACGGTTGTCGTGCTGGTGTGCCCGGGAGGTGGTGGCTGGGTAGCGGGCCTGGTCGGCCTCGGCGGCGGCCGGGCTGCGGCCACGGCGGTGATCTGTTCGGTCTCGTCCGTGTGCTGGCGGAGGGCGGCGGCGAGGTCGTCGCGGGGGGCGGCGTCGTCGGGGTGGTCGAGGCGCAGGCGCGCAGGCCCTGGAGGTCGGCTTGCCCGGCGCGGCGAGCGCCGCAGCAGGACCAGACGGATCGTTTTGCACATAACGGAGACTCGCGCGCCGCCGGATCCGCTGCATCGCGGATGGCTCCTCTTCAGCCGGCTGGCCGCCGTGGTCCCGGCAGCCGGCCAGTCTCGATAGAGTCCAATCGAAGGGGCCGTAAGTCCGCCATCACCAGCCGCCCAGCGTAAAGATCGTCGCGCGCGGGCGGCGTCGCGAGGAGAACGTGCAGTGGGCAAGCTCGTCTATGACTTCACCGAGGGCAACAGGGATCTGCGGGATCTGCTGGGCGGCAAGGGTGCCAACCTCGCCGAGATGACCAACCTCGGGCTGCCGGTGCCGCCCGGCTTCGTGATCACTACCGACGCCTGCCGTCACTACCTCACAGCGGGCTCCATGCCCGATGGCCTCGACGACGAGGTGACCGCCCACCTGTCCAGGCTGGAAGAGGCGATGGGCCGCAAGCTCGGCGACCCGGCGGATCCGCTGCTGGTCAGCGTGCGGTCAGGAGCCAAGTTCTCGATGCCGGGGATGATGGAGACCGTCCTGAACATCGGGCTGTCGGACGAGTCCGTGCTCGGCCTGGCCAAGCAGGCAGGCAACGAGCGGTTCGCCTGGGACTCCTACCGGCGCCTTATCCAGATGTTTGGCAAGACGGTGCTCGGCATCGAGGGCGAGGCCTTCGAGCACGCCATCGACGCGGCCAAGAAGGCCAAGGGAACGAAGAACGACCTGGACCTCGATGCCGCTGACCTGAGCGAGATCGTCGAGACCTTCAAGGGCATCGTGCGCGAGCACGCCGGACGCGACTTCCCGCAGCAGCCGCGCGAGCAGATGGACCTGGCCGTCGGCGCCGTATTCCAGTCGTGGAATGCCGACCGCGCGATCCTCTACCGGCGCCAGGAGCGCATCCCCACCGACCTCGGCACCGCCGTCAACATCGTGGCGATGGTCTTTGGCAACCTGGGCATGGACTCGGGGACGGGCGTCGCTTTCACCCGCGACCCTGGCACCGGCCAGCAAGGCGTATACGGCGACTACCTGCAGAACGCGCAGGGCGAGGACGTAGTGGCCGGCATCCGCAACACGGTCCCGCTACAGGATCTCGAGGGGATCGACAAGGCGGCCTACGACCAGCTCATGCAGATCATGCAGACGCTGGAGACCCACTATCGCGACCTGTGTGACATCGAGTTCACCATCGAGCGCGGCAAGCTGTGGATGCTGCAGACCCGGGTGGGCAAGCGGACCGCGGCCGCCGCGTTCCGCATCGCCACCCAGCTCATCGCGCAGGGCCTGATCGAAGACGACGAGGCGCTCACCCGGGTGACCGGTGCCCAGCTCGCCCACCTGATGTTCCCGAGGTTCGACACCAGCGGCGGCGTGAACAAGATCGCCACCGGGATCAGTGCCTCCCCGGGCGCGGCGGTCGGCAAGGTCGTGTTCGACTCCGCTCGTGCCGTCGAGCTGGCCGCCCGCGGCGAGCACGTCATCCTGGTCAGGCGGGAGACCAACCCCGACGACCTGCACGGAATGATCGCTGCCCAGGGCATCCTGACCAGCCGGGGCGGCAAGACCAGCCACGCTGCTGTGGTCGCCCGCGGGATGGGCAAGACCTGCGTCTGCGGCGCGGATGAGCTTGACGTGGACAGCAAGGCCGGCCGTTTCACCGCGTCCGGCGGCGTTACCGTGAGCGAGGGTGACGTGATCTCCATCGACGGGTCGAGCGGCGCGGTGTACCTGGGCGAGGTGCCGGTGTCCTCCTCGCCGGTGGTCCGCTACTTCGAGGGCGAGCTCGACCCGGCGTCGGCCGAGGCCGACGAGCTCGTGCAGGCCGTGCACCAGATCATGGGCCACGCCGACGCGCGGCGCCGTCTCGGCGTATACGCGAACGCCGATACCGGCGACGACTGCGCTAGGGCCCGGCGGTTCGGTGCGGCCGGCGTGGGGCTGGTCAGGACCGAGCACATGTTCCTGGGGGAGCGCCGGCAGCTGGTCGAGCGGCTCATCCTGGCCGACGACGATGCGGCGAGGCAGTCCGCCCTCGATGCCCTGGAGCCGCTGCAGCGCGGCGACTTCACGGAGATTCTCGAGGCGATGGACGGCCTGCCGGTGATCATCCGGCTGATCGACCCGCCGCTGCACGAGTTCCTGCCCGACCTCACCGACTTGTCCGTCAAGGTGGCGCTGGCCGGCCAGGACGCCACGGACAAGGACAAGAAGCTGCTCGACGCGGTGCGCAGGCTGCACGAGCAGAACCCGATGCTTGGCCTGCGCGGCGTGCGGCTCGGCCTGGTCATCCCCGGGCTGTTCGCCATGCAGGTCCGCGCGATCGCGCATGCCGCCGCCGACCGCAAGAAGGCGGGCGGCGACCCGCACCCGGAGATCATGATCCCGCTGACCGCCGCCGTGCAGGAATTCGAGGTCGCCCGCGAGGAGGCCGAGAAGGTGCTCGCCGAGGTAGCAGCGGAGACCGGCACGCACGTGCGCACGCTCGTCGGCACCATGATCGAGGTGCCCAGGGCGGCGCTCACCGCTGGACAGATCGCGCAGACGGCCGAGTTCTTCTCGTTCGGCACCAACGACCTGACCCAGATGACCTGGGGGTTCTCCCGCGACGACGTGGAGGGGGCGTTCTTCAGCCGCTACATCGACCTCGGCATTTTCGGCGTGTCACCGTTCGAGACGATCGACGCCGACGGCGTCGGCCGGCTGGTCAGCATCGCCGTCGAGGAGGGCCGCGCCGCGCGCCCGGATCTCGAGCTCGGCGTCTGCGGCGAGCACGGCGGCGACCCGGAGTCGGTGCACTTCTTCCACAAGGTCGGGCTTGACTACGTGTCCTGCTCGCCGTTCCGGGTGCCGGTCGCCAGGCTGGAAGCGGGCCGCGCCGCCGTGCTTACCGCGGAAGGCGGCAGCGACAGCCGGTGAGCCGACGGAAGGCCAGCTACGGCAGGTGAGGGCGCGGTAGGCGCGCGGCAGGTGACCACGGGCTCCGGCTACGACCCTGCCGCCATCGAGCGCTGGGTGGCAGAGCCGGCCAAGAGCAGCGGCCGGGGTACCTTCGAGCGGGATCGCGCCCGGGTGCTGCACAGCTCGGCGCTGCGCAGGCTAGCGGCCAAGACACAGGTGGTGGCCGTCGGCGAGGGCGACTTCCCGCGCACCAGGCTCACCCACTCGCTGGAATGCGCCCAGATCGGGCGCGAGTTCGGCGGCACGCTCGGCTGTGATCCCGACCTGGTGGACGCGGCCTGCCTGGCGCACGACCTTGGCCACCCTCCGTTCGGACATAATGGGGAATCTGCTCTTGCAAGCCTTGCCGCGGATTGCGGCGGGTTCGAGGGAAACGCGCAGAGCCTGCGGCTGCTTACCCGGCTGGAGACGAAGGTGCCCGGCGCGGGGCTCAACCTGACCCGGGCCACCCTCGACGCCACGCTCAAGTACCCGTGGATCGCCGGGGATGGTGCGGCGGGCTCGGCCAAGTTCGGTGCGTACGCTACGGATGCGGAGGCCTTCGGCTGGATCCGGCTGGGCGCGCCACCCGGGCGCGTCTGCCTGGAGGCGCAGGTCATGGACTGGGCCGACGACGTGGCGTATTCCGTGCACGACCTGGAGGACGGGCTACAGGCCGGCCTGATCACGATGCGCGGGCTGCACGATAGCTCGCAGCGCCAGGCGGTGGCGCAGCTCACCGCGACTACCTACTGTGACCCGGGGTCGGTGACCGCCGGCGAGCTGGCCGGGGTGTTCGACGGGCTGCTCGCGCTGGACTGCTGGCCGGGGGAGTTCGACGGCGGGCCGCGGTCCCTGGCCGCGCTGAAGAACCTGACCAGCGAGCTGATCGGCAGGTTCTGCCAGACTGCGCAGGCGGCGACGCTCGCCTCGTCGGACGGACATGCCCGGCACACCAGGTACGGCGCCGATCTCGTCGTGCCGCGTACCCAGCGGCTGGAATGTGCCCTGCTCAAGGGCGTGACCGCGTTCTACGTGATGACCCGGGCGGGGGCCAGGGCGGCGCAGGCCGCGGAGCGCGACCTCGTCGCCGAGCTCGCCGCCGCGATCGAGCCGGGAGCGCCGGGGACGCTGGACCCGGTGCTGCGGCCGGCCTGGCAGGCGGCAGGCTGCGACCAGGCGCGGCGCCGTGTCGTGGTAGACCAGATTGCCTCGCTCACCGATACATCTGCCATCGCCTGGCACCGGCGGCTATGCCGGTGATCTGGGAAGGAGACCCACATGCCCGCGGAGCCTAGCTATGTGATCGTCGGCGCTAGCCTGGCTGGCGCGAAGGCTGCGCAGACCCTGCGCGAAGAAGGGTTCGGCGGGCCGATCGTGCTGCTCGGCGATGAGGCGGAACGTCCCTACGAGCGCCCGCCGCTGTCCAAGGGCTACCTGCTCGGCCGGGACGAGAAGTCCTCGATCTACGTGCACGACGAGGGCTGGTATGCCGAGCATGACGTGGACCTGCGGCTTGGCGTGACGGCGGTGGCCATCGACCCGGCGAACCGGGGAGTGCGGCTGGCCGACGGCGGCGTCATCGGCTACGACAAGCTGCTGATCACCACCGGCGCGTCGCCGCGCCGTCTCGACGTGGCGGCCGGTGACCTGGATGGCGTGCTGTACCTGCGCACGGTGCAGGACTCGGAGCGGCTTTCCGCCGCCTTCCGCGGCGGCGGGACCGTGGTCATCGCCGGCGCCGGCTGGATCGGCCTGGAGGTGGCCGCGGCGGCGCGCGAGGCCGGCTGCGAGGTGACCGTGGTAGAGCCAGCCCCCGGCGCGCTGCATGCCTCCCTCGGTCCCGAGCTCGGCGGCATGTTCGCCGATCTGCACCGCGGCCACGGGGTGAGGTTCCGGTTCGGCGAAGGAGTGGGCGAGCTGCGCGGCAGCGCGGGACGGGTGAACGCCGTGATCACATCGGCCGGGACCGAGCTTGCCGCGGACATCGTGGTCGTCGGCATCGGTGCCACGCCTAACTCCGGCCTGGCCCAGGCCGCCGGGCTCGAGGTAGGCAACGGGATCCTGGCGGACGCGGCGCTGCGCACCTCCGATTCGGATATCTACGCCGCCGGAGACGTGGCGAACGCCTTCAACCCGCTGCTCGGCCGGCGCATCCGGGTGGAGCACTGGGGAAACGCGCTGGCCGGCGGCCCCGCCGCGGCGCGCTCGATGCTCGGCAGGGACGTGACCTACGACCAGGTGCCTTACTTCTACAGCGACCAGTACGACCTCGGCATGGAGTGCGCCGGGCTGCCCGAGCCCGGCAGGTATGACCAGATCCTGTATCGCGGCGACCGGGATGGCCGGGAGTTCGTCGCGTTCTGGCTGTCTGGCGGGGTGGTGGTGGCGGGGATGAACGTCAATGTGTGGGACGTGAACGACGACATCCAGGCGCTGATCCGGGCGGGGGCCGCGGGCGAGCACGTTGACCCCGCCAGGCTCGCCGATCCGGACATCCCGCTGACGCAGCTATGACGCGCCAGCCATCCGCATCCCCGTCCTCACGCCGCACCAGTTCGCCACCAACGGCGCCCCGCCTTCGGCGCTGCCATCAAAGCCCTCAGCCATTCTGCATCAGGTTGAGACCTACGGCGCTGACTGCTCATGGTGACCATGAATCGCCGCACGCCCGGGCCCTGCGGGCACGGCGCTAGCCAGGGAGACGCTGCCATGGGTGCTGCTATCGACGGAACGGCCATCGACAAGGTCCTGGAGGATGCGGTTACATCGGGCGCCGTGCCGCACGTGGCGGCGATCGCCGCCGACCGCGACGGTGTCATCTACCAAGGCTCGGCGGGGCCTCGCGCGGTCGGTGAGAGCGACCCGGTCACCGTCGATACTCTGTTCCGGATCATGTCGATGACCAAGATGCCCTGCACCGTGGTAGCGCTCCAGCAGGTGGAGCAGGGCAACCTCGACCTGGATGCTCCGGTCGCCGAGTATTGCCCGGAGTTCGCCGATGTGCAGGTGATGACCGGCCTCGCGGGGGACACCCCGGTACTGCGGCCTCCGGCGACCCAGGCCACGGTCAGGAACCTGGTCACGCACACGTCGGGCCTGGGCTACTGGTTCTGGAGTGAGCGGCTGGTGCGCTGGGAAAGCCTCACGGGCACGCCGAACGTGGTCGCCGGATCCAGCGCGTGCTTCACCGCGCCGATGCTCGCCGACCCCGGCACGGCGTTCATCTACGGCATCAACATCGACTGGCTCGGCAAGGTCATCGAGGCGGTCACCGGAGTCGGCCTCGACGTCGCCATCAAGGAGGGAGTCACCGACCCGCTCGGGATGGACCAGACGACCTTCCTGATGAACGACCAGCAACGGCCCAACTGCACGCCCGTGCACGTCAAGGGTGAGGACGGCACGTGGGTATCAGCTGGGGAGGTCCTGAACCAGGCTCCGGACTGGTGGGCCGGCGGGCACGGGCTGTACGGGTCGCCGAGCGACTACATCAAGTTCGAGCGGGCGCTGCTGCGCGGCGGCGAACTGGACGGTGTCCGTATCCTGCGACAGTCGACGGTGGATGCGGCCTTTGCCAACCAGATCGGTGACCTGGACTTCCCCGCCGAGCTGCCGACAGCGGACCCCGGATCGAGCCACAGCTTCACGGCGGGGCCCGGGTTCAAGTGGGGCTACGGGCTGCTGCTCAACACAGCGGATGTTCCCGGCAGGCGAAGGGCCTGGTCCGGCTCATGGGCAGGCCTGTGCAACACACATTTCTGGGTGGACCGCACTACCGGCATCTGTGCCTCCATCTACAGCAACTTCCTGCCCTTCGTCACACCGGAGGCAGTCACGTTGTACAACGACTTCGAAGGGGCGCTCTACGCGTCGCTGTAACTGGACGGGACGCCGGGGCGGGGCTGTCAGCGGCGGACGCCGCCGATCACGGCGTCCCGCTCACCGGGCCGTCGAACCAGGTCATGGTCCCTGCCTCAGCTGACTGGGCGACCGAGGATGGCCGCAACCACGCCTCGTGCGCGTCCCCGTAGGCGCCCGCGTCGAGGTCGAGGTGGGCGGTCAGGCCGAGGGCACCGAGCTTGGCCTCGGCGAGCGGCCTGATATTGCCGGTGAGCACGGACTGGACCACGAGACCGCGGGCCTGCTTTTCGGCAAGGGCGGCAAGGGCGGCAGGCGCGGCAGGCGCGGCAAGGGCGGCAAGGGCGGCCAGAGCGGCCGCGGCCCCGGGCAGTACGCGGCCCCGTGCCCTGACGCGCTCGCCGAACTCCGGCGCCCGCGCGGTGAGACCGCGGACGAACGCGTCCACATGCCGGCCTGGCTCGCCGATCCCCACCCGGCTCAGGGTGTCCAGGATGATGGCGCGGTCGGTCCGCCCGGCCATCGGGGCGACGTCGGGCAGCTCACGGCCGAACAGCTCGGCGAACACCGCCCCGTACAGGTGCCGGCTGAGCCCGCCGGCGTCGATCAGCGTGTAGTCGATGTCCCACAAGACGAGATGCCCGCGCACCCGGTGACGGTACCAGCGGCGCAACCATGCGCCTTCCTGGCGCTGGTTATCCAGATGGCCCTGAGCGGCACCGTCAGCGACGCGACGCTGCCGGGCACCGGGACCTACACCGTCGATGTATACCCCACCGGCTCCAGCCCCGGATTGAACGTCGGCAACGTCAAGCTGGCGCTGACCACAACTGGCTGACGGGGTGCTGTCAAGCCTTTTCCCGGCGCCGGGCCGCTGACGGCAGGAAGGACTAGACTCGCCGCGACGGTAGCGGGGCAAGGGCGGGGAAAGGCGGCGGCGGGCGTGGCAGGGCGAATCCGCGACGAGGACATCGCCACGGTCCGCGAGCGCTCGGCCATCGACGAGGTCGTGGGCGAGTACCTACAGCTGCGCAATGCCGGCGGCGGCTCGCTCAAGGGACTATGCCCGTTCCACGACGAGAAAACACCCTCGTTCAACGTCACGCCGAGCCGCGGACTGTATTACTGCTTCTCCTGCGCCGAGGGCGGCGACGTCATCTCGTTCGTGCAGAAGGTCGACAGCATGTCGTTCACCGAGGCGGTCGAGCGGCTGGCCGCCCGCGCGGGGATCGAGCTCCGCTACGAGCAGGGCGGCCAGGTGCCGGGCCAGGAGCAAAGCCAGCGCCGTCGGCTCATAGCAGCGCACAAGGCGGCAGCAGATTTTTATGCCGAACGGCTCCGAGCGGCTGACGCCGTCACTGCGCGTGAGTTCCTAGCCTCGCGTGGTTTCGACCTCGAGCAGGCGGCGGGATTCGGCGTCGGGTACGCGCCGGATGAGTGGGAGGCGGTCACCGGCCATCTGCGAGGCCGCGGCTTCTCCGACGAGGAACTGCTGGTCGGCGGGCTGGCCGGCCAAGGCAGGCGCGGACCCGTGGACAAGTTCCGCGGGCGGCTGATCTGGCCGATCAGGGATCTCTCCGGTGACGTGATCGCTTTCGGCGCGCGCAAGCTCGCGGAGCACGACAACGGCCCCAAGTACCTGAACACGCCGGAGACGCCGCTGTTTAAGAAGAGCTCGGTGCTGTACGGCGCCGACCTGGCGAAACGGGAGATCGCGCAGCGCCGCCAGGTGGTCATCGTGGAGGGCTACACCGACGTCATGGCCTGTCACCTGGCGGGCGTGCCGACCGCGATCGCCACGTCAGGTACCTCGTTCGGTGAGGGTCATATCAGGATCCTGCGGCGGCTGCTGATGGACGCCAGTGAGTTCCGCGGCGAGGTCGTTTTTACGTTCGACGGAGATGCCGCAGGGCAGCGGGGCGCGCTGCGTGCGTTCGGCATGGAAGATAAATTCGTCACCCAGACGTTCGTGGCCGTGCAGCCCGACGGGCTCGACCCTTGTGACCTCCGGCTCGCGCAGGGGGACGCGGCAGTGCGCGACCTGGTCGCCAGCCGCGTCCCGCTGTTCGAGTTCGCCATCCGCAGCGCGGTGACCCAGTTCGATCTCGACACGATCGAGGGCCGCATGTCCGCGCTTGATACCGCCGCCCCGATCGTCGCGCACATCAAGGACGAGGGTCTCCGGAAGCGGTATGCGGTCGCCCTGGACCGCTGGCTCGGCATCATGGATGAGCGGTTCGTGCTCGACCGGGTCCGCGATCATGCCGGAAGGGGCCAGGCCAGCGTCGGCCGGCCGGCCTCCGCCAGGCAGCGGGAGACGGCCGCCCACCGAGCGCGCGATACCGGCGGTGGAGGTCAGGCCCGAGCCGGGACACCCGCGGACCAGGGCAATCGGGAAAACGGGGGAGCGCCGGGCAGGAACGGCGGCGGCTCCTACGATCAGGGTGACCCGGTCGTGCAGGTGGAGCGGGAGGTACTCAAGCTTGCCGTGCAGCGTCCCGGTCTTTGCGGGCCAGGGTTCGCGGCGCTTGGCGCGGACGCCTTCACGGTGCCGGCCCATGCCGTGCTGTTCCGCCTGATCTGCGAGCTGGGCGGGTGGGACCGCGACGGCGAGAGCCCCGGCGCCGCCGATGTGCCGGCGAACGGCGGCCCCGGCCGCGGCGGCCGGGAGTGGGCAAGAAGCCTGCGAGAGGCCGCTCCGGACGATCAGGCGCAGTCCCTGGTCACGCAGCTGGCCGTGGAGTCGATGCACACCCCCGGCGCGGACGGTGAGCCCGATTCCCGGTACGTCGCCGCGCAACTGGCCAGGGTCGAGGAACTGGCGGTCAGCCGTCAGATTTCCCGGGTGAAGTCGCGGCTCCAGCGAATGGATCCGGTAGCTGCGCCGACTGAGTACAACCGGATGTTCGGGGATCTCATCGGGCTCGAGCAGCGGCGGAAGGTGCTCGTGGACCGGGCGTCCGGGGCCCTGTAGACGAAGGGGCGCACGTCGGCGCGTGGGTGTTGTATATCTGCCCGGGACGCCTCGGCGTTACTGTCGCTAAGGTGACAAAATTGGGTCCCCCGTAACCGCAGCGTTACAGTGCAGACTGGTCTGCGTGACCCTTACGGTGCTGCCCAGCGGACCACTATCGGCAGATCAGATGGCGGACCTCGTTGCCATGGGGAGAGAACGCGGCGGCGTCAGCATGGCTGACGTCGCTGCCGCCTTCGACCACCCTGACCCTCTGCCGGACGCCATCGAGGGCGTGCTGCGGCTGCTCGCGGATGAGGGTGTGGAGGTTCTCGACCCGTCCCAGGAGGACGTCGAGGACCTGCGCAGAAGCGACCGAAGCGAGCTGGGCAGGCGGGCGTCGCCCGGTGACCTGGTGCGCATCTACCTGCGCGAGATCGGCCGCGTGCCGCTGCTCACGGCCGAGGACGAAGTGGAGCTTGCCAAGTCGATCGAGGCCGGGCTGTTCGCCGAGGAGAAACTGCGCGTAGTACCCGCATTCGGGCCGATGCGGGTGCGGGCCGATGACCTGGCCCAGCTCGCCGTCGACGGAGTGCAGGCCAAGCAGCGCCTTATTGAGGCGAACCTGAGGCTGGTCGTATCGATCGCGAAGCGTTATATCGGTCGCGGGCTTATCTTCCTTGACGTGATCCAGGAGGGAAATCTGGGCCTGATCCGCGCGGTGGAGAAATTCGACTACGCCAAGGGATACAAGTTCTCCACCTATGCCACCTGGTGGATCCGGCAGGCCATCACCAGGGCCATCGCGGATCAGGCGCGGACGATCCGCATCCCGGTGCACATGGTGGAGACCATCAATAAGCTGGCCCGCGTGCAGCGCCAGCTGCACCAGGACCTCGGTCGGGAACCCAGCGTCGAGGAGATCGCAGCGGAGATGGGCATCGGCCGGCAGCGCGTGGCCGAGATCCAAAGGGTCGCGCAGGAACCGGTGTCCCTACAGTCGCCGATCGGCGAGGAAGACTCCGATCTGGGCGACTTCATCGAGGATGCCGACGCCGTCGTGCCGATGGAGGCGGCGGCATTCATCATGCTTCAGGACCAGCTCGAGGCGATTCTGGACGCGCTGAGCAGCAGGGAGCAGACGATCATCCAGCTGAGGTTCGGGTTGACCGACGGCCACCCGAGGACGCTGGAGGAGGTGGGCAGGGAATTCGGCGTGACCCGGGAGCGTATCCGCCAGATCGAGTCCAAGACCCTCGCCAAGCTGCGCCATCCGAGCCGTGCCCAGATGCTGCGCGAGTACCTCGATTAGCTAGCCTTCGCCGGCCGCGTCGCGCTGGCCGACGGCGGCGGTCACGGCCGGAGCGGCCAGGGGCGGTTTACCCCGTCGAGGGTGTCCAGCCACTCCTGCGAGTACACCTCTGACAGATCGTAGGAAGTGCCGACGTTGCTGTACTGAGTGGCGACGGTGTCGGCGACAGAGTGCGGGCTGTCGGTCCAGTCGGCTACCCAGATGTAGTAGGCATGGTCCTTGCACGCCGACCAGACTGCCTCGAGGTTGGACCGGCTACAGTAAATTGTGCAGCCGCGATGGCCCGCCCGTTGCTTAGCCTCAATCCATTCCGCAGCCTGAGCGGGAGTCAAGTCGCCATTCTCGACATCGGCGACATTGCCGGTCAGCGAGCCGGTGACCGTGATCAGCACTTTCTCGGCATCCGGAAACCTGTCCCAGGCTTCCCTGGGCCAGGCATAGTCGCCGTCGATATACCCGGCAACGACCTGAGCCGATGTAGGAATATCTTCCCAGGTAACAGAGTCGTACATTGTTACGGGGGCTTTCTTGGACATGTTGTTTTCCTGCCTGAACCGGGGTCAGAAGAAATCAGCCGTAAGACGACCGCGATGAGCAGCTTAGGCTGCCCGCCACACACCGTCCACCAGTTCTGCAATGCTCACGCCTGGTCGGCAGCGAGTGACGGCGCCGACGCTCTCAGTCGCCGGCAGCGGGACGGCGACTACCGAGCGTCCCAGCGTGTCGAAAAACATCCCTAATGGGACCATTGATCACCAACGAGAAAAAAAGTTACGATCGGGGCACGGAGGCCACCCACGGCCACCTCAAACGAGAGGCAAGTTCCCCATGCAGAGACGTCTCCCATCGCGACTGTCTTACGCCTTGCTGGCGAGTGTGCCTGTCCTGGGCCTGGTCATGTTCGCCGGCGCCGGCGCCGCCTCGGCAGCCCAGGCTCCGGTGAATGCCCGCGCAGCCGCCGTGGCAGCGCTGAAGCACCTCATGATCGGCGAGCATGGCACCGACCACGTGCTCTCGGGGCAGTCTGTCAAGATCAAGGGCGCGCCGACCAAGGTGAAGAGCACCAACTGGTCGGGCTATGCCGACACCGGCTCGAATACGTACAGCACGATCACCGGCAGCTGGACGGAGCCCAAGGCCACCTGTACCTCGACGACGTCGCTGGCGGCCTTCTGGGTCGGGATTGATGGTTACAGCAGCGACTCGGTGGAGCAGGACGGCACCCTCATCGAGTGCATCAGCGGCACTCCCTCGTACTTCACCTGGTGGGAGATGTATCCCAGCAACGACATCCAAGTAGTGGGCGAGACACTCAAGCCGGGCGACAAGATCTCTGCCTCTGTGGTCAAGACCGGCACGAAGTACGCGCTCAAGGTCACCGACTCCACGACCCCGGCCAACAGCTTCTCCACCACCCAGACGTGCTCGGCTACTAAGTGCGTTGACTCGAGCGCTGAGTGGATCGCAGAAGCGCCGAGCGGCTCGTCCGGGGTGTATCCGCTGTCGAACTTCGGCAGCTGGACGCTGTCGAGCGCAACAGTGAAGGGCGGCAGCAAGTCCGGGACGATCTCGTCGTTCACTGACGACGAGATCACCATGGTCGATTCCGGCGGAGCGACCGAGGCCAAGCCCGGAGCGCTCAACGGCTCGGGCAACTCGTTCAAGGTCACCTGGAAGAAGAGCAGCTAGCCACGGCTGACCGTCACCCGGGACTGGGTCCCGGGTGACGGTCAACCGAGCCGCGCGACCTGCGCGGGCGCAGCCCAAATGCGCTGCGCCCTGGCAGTCGCGCATGGTGACAAACAGATTCCAATGGGTTCATTGCTCATAAAGTTGCCTAAACGTTACGATCGGGAGACTCGCGGCTGACGTAGCCGCCTCGAAATGGGGGGATACCCACATGCGTCGTCTGTTCTGGTCGTCGTTAGCTCTCGGGCCAGCGCTGGGGCTTGCCTTGATCGTCAGCCCAGCCGCCGGTGCCAGCACCTCCAGCCACCGATCTTCCCCGGATGCGCGTGCCGCGGCGGCTGCGCGGGCCGCGCTGAAGCATGTCTCGGTCGGGCACCCCTCCGGTCAGCGTGTTGCTGGCAGTAAGCACCGGGTCAAGGGCCAGACGATGCTGGACTACTACAACTGGTCAGGCTATGCCGACGACAACACCGCGAGTAACACCTACAGCAAGGTCGCCGGTGACTGGAAAGAGCCCGCTATCACCTGCACCAACGAGGATGAGATCGTTGTCTTCTGGGTGGGGATCGACGGCCTCACCGACAGCACGGTGGAGCAGGACGGTACCCTCGCCCAGTGCTACGAGGGAACGGCGTACTACTACACGTGGTGGGAGATGTATCCCACCAATG
This sequence comes from Actinomycetota bacterium, assembly GCA_003168255.1. Taxonomy (GTDB): domain Bacteria; phylum Actinomycetota; class Actinomycetes; order Streptosporangiales; family Streptosporangiaceae; genus PALSA-505. Next base: position 25,231 of record PMSU01000112.1, on the reverse strand, counting down.
ACATCACCGTAGTGGGCGGCGCCGTGCTGCCCGGCGACAAGATCGCTGCTTCGGTCTCCAAGAGCGGGACCAAGTACACGCTCAAGGTCACCGACTCCACCACCCCGGCCAACAGCTTCTCCACCAGCTCGACATGCGCGAAGACCACCTGCATCGATACCAGCGCTGAGTGGATTGCCGAGTCTCCCAGTGGCGCGAGGGGGGACTACCCGCTTCCTGACTTCACGAGCTGGTCCCTGACGTCCGCAAGCGTGACGTCGGGTACCCAGACCGGAAAGATCTCGACGTTCCCCGACGACGAGCTCACCATGGTCGACAGCAGCGATAGCTACGCGCTGACCGAGCCAGGGTCGCTCAACGGCTCGGGCAACGCGTTCACGGTGACCTGGGAGGACAGCTACTGACGCAGGCGTTTGCGTTGCTGGCCGGTGGCACCGCGGCTAGCCGTCGAGAGGGCCACCGGGCGCGGGTATGGAGGGCATGCCGTTACTTTTGTCCTGCGGTGCGCGGGCTGAGCTGACCCGCCAGCCAGGAACCCGGCCCGGCAGCCCGCCGGTCTTCCGCTTGGCCGCGTCGGCCAATCCGGGGGTGCGCTGCTGCACCTTGGCGGTGACCCTGGCCCTGGCGGTCTTGGCGAGACCCGTCGCCTGCGCCGCCGCAGCCCCCGCCGCCTGCTGCACGGCCGGACTGTCCGCCGCGCGGCGCGCCAGCTTCTTCATCTGCTCGTAGCGCTCCTGGCCGGCCCGCGCGCCCATGACGAATCCTGCGGCGAGGCCTGCGAAGAACGTGACTCGGTACCGCATGTGGCACCTCTCTCACCTGATTGGTCTTGCGAGTGTCCCACTTCCCATCTGGCAGGCGGTACTCCTGATGATGGCGCACGGCGCGCCATGCGGGCCGTGCCGCTTGCACCCGGGCGGGGACCCGGCGGCATGCGCTACGCTTGACCGCGACGCAGATAGTGCAGGGTTCCCGGCAGGACCGCCGCCTGTGATCTTGTGTCGGCTGATCCCGCGTAGCTCAATTCGGCAGAGCGTCCGGCTGTTAACCGGCAGGTTATAGGTTCGAGTCCTATCGCGGGAGCTAGTCTTACCGCAGGTCAAGCCCCGGTTTACGCCGGGGCTTCATCATTTCGTGCCAGTCCCGCCGTTGCTGACCGCGCTACCGGGCGCGGTAGGCCGCTCATCCGCGGGGTACATTTCAGATTATCCCTATCAAAATTGTAGAAATCACTTAGACTTGCCCCTGGACCGACAGTCCGTGCTCTCCCGCGTGCGATTCTCGATGCCGCTGCGTGGAGGCATGCCGAGAGGGGAGTACACCGTTGCGTTCACCATCCTCTTCGCCCGCAGCCGTGAGCCTGCCGCAGCGCTGGCGCAGGCTGGCGCTGGCCGTAGCGGCGGTCATGGCGGGGGTCATCCCGTACTCGCTCGCGGGCGCCGCGCCGGCCGGAGCGGCGACGGCCTCAGGGTCGGCCGCGTCAGGGTCGGCCGCGTCAGGGTCGGCCGCGTCAGGATCGGCCGTCTCAGGGCCGACCGCGCCTCCGCCGGTTACGGTACTGACGCACGGTGCGAACAACGATGACGGTGACATCTTCATTACGCCAACCGGTGACACGACCACCTACGCCAACGGCCCGGAGATCATCAACAACCAGGGCCAGGTCATCTGGTTCCACGCCATTCCCGACGGGCTGACCGCTAGCGACTTCCGGGCCCAGAGGTACCTGGGCCAGCCGGTTCTCACCTGGTGGCAGGGCACCGGCCTGGGCGGGTTGTCCAGCGGCACCGACTACATCTATAACCGGCATTACCAGCAGATCGCCACGGTCAATGCCGGGAACGGGTACAGCGCCGACGGGCACGAGTTCCTGATCACGCCCTGGAACACCGCGTTGATCCTCTCCTACACGACGGCGACGGCCGACCTGACCTCGATCGGCGGTCCGGCTGACCAGACGGTCATCGACGGCATCGTTCAGGAGATCGACATCAGGACAGGGAAGGTGCTGTTCCAGTGGAACAGCGCGGATCACGTCCCGTACAGCCAGAGCGAGCAGCCGCTGCCGGCGTCGGCCAGCACTCCCTGGGACTGGTTCCACATCAATGCCGTCCACCTGGACCCACGGGGGAACCTGCTCATCGACGCGCGGGACACCTGGACGACATACGACGTCAACCGGTTCACCGGGGCCATCAACTGGCGGCTCGGCGGCAAGGACAGCAGCTTTACGGTCAAGGCGGCGAACGGGCAGGTCCTCGACAGCGCCGGCGAGATCTTCGCCTGGCAGCATGACCCGGAGGCCCTCGGCAACGGTCTGTACACGATCTTTGACGACGAATCTTCGGGCACCCCGCTACTGCCCTACAGCCGGGCGGTCTACATCAGGCTGAACCCATGGACCAAGGTCGCCACCCTGGTCCAGTCGGACAACCAGCCAGAGGGCCTGTCGGCGGCGTCGCAGGGAAACTCGCAGACCACGGCCAACGGCGACCTGTTCGTCGGCTGGGGCATCCTGCCGTACATCTCTGAGTTCAGCCGCTCAGGCCAGCTGCTGTTCAATGCCGACTTCCCGGCCGGCGTGAACAGCTACCGCGCCTACCGGCTGCCGTGGTTCGCGCCGCCGCAGCATCGATGACCCCGTGAAGAGCCGCACGGTCCGGCGGCTTCGGACCTGGGGACGCCGTACCGCGCCGCTCATTCCGGCCGGAACTTGACGGAGCTAACGTTGTTAGCCATACTTGGCAATTCGAAGGCTAACGACGTTAGCCTGGCGTGGAGAGGGGAAGCGTCATGCCAGACGGCCATTACCGCAAGCCAGGGTGGTTCACGCAGCACGTCTTCAACAGGCTGGTCGCCGCCCTCACCAGGGCAGGTTTCAGCGTCTGGGGCAGCCGCGTGCTGGAGGTACAGGGCCGTAAGACGGGGCTCGCCCGGCGGACACCTGTCAACCTGCTCTCCCTGGACGGGCGTCAGTACATCCTCTCGCCGCGCGGTGAGACCGAGTGGGTACGCAACGTCAGGGCCGGCGCCGGGCGACTCGATCTGCTGCTCGGCAGCAAGCGGCAGCATTACCACGGCCAGGAGGTGCCCGACGCGGACAAGGTGGAAATACTGCGCGCGTACCTGCGACGCTGGAAGGCCGAAGTGGGAGTCTTCTTCGACGGCGTCGGGCCGGACTCCACCGACGAGCAGATCCGGGACATCGCCCACAAGCACCCCGTGTTCCAGCTCGACGCTACTTCCTGAGCCGTGTCCGTGACCGATCTCGTGACGCGCGGCCCGCCCGAATTGCGGCAGCTGCCGCGCCGCGCCGCGGAGATCATCGCGGCTGCCCGCGTGCTGCTCGAGAGCGAGGGCCGCGATGCGCTTACCATGCGCCGCCTCGGACAGGTTCTCGGCATTCGCGCCCCGTCCATCTACAAGCATCTTCCCGGCAAGCACGCGGTAGAGGTCGCGCTCATCGAGGCTGGCCTGGCCGAGATGGGGGAGGCCTCGCACCGGGCGGTCAGCGGGCCGCGGACCCGGCCGGGCGCAGCCGCGGTAGCCGGCCTGCTCGCCGCCTACCGGACCGAATCGCTGGCCCGGCCCAATCTGTACCGGCTGGCCACCGCCGGCCCGCTCCCGCGCGGCGAGCTGGCCCCCGGCCTCGAGGAGTGGGCGGGAGAGCCGTGGTTCCTGGCGACTGGTGATCCTTTCCTGGCCCAGGCCATGTGGTCATTCGCGCACGGAATGGTCATCCTGGAGCTCGATCACCGCTACCCGGACGGCTCGGACCTCGACCGGACCTGGCAGGCAGGTGTCGAGGCATTCGCGGTCGCGGCCGGCCCGGCAAGCGGACCCGGGCAAGATCACCCAGTCAGGTTTCCCATGGAGGATGCGTGATCACCGTTGCCGGCGAGGCTCTCATCGACCTCGTCGATGAGGGTGACGGACGCTATCGCGCCCATCCCGGCGGCGGCCCGGCAAATGTCGCCGTGGGCTTGGCCCGGCTCGGCGTGCCGTGCTCGCTGCTGGCCAGGATCAGCGGCGACGCACTCGGCCGCCAGCTAGAGTCGCATCTGGCCGGGAACGGCGTCTCGCTGCGTGACGTAGTCCGGGCAGCCGAGCCGACCACGCTGGCGCTGGCGAGCCTGGACGGTGACGGCCACGCCGCCTACTCCTTCTACGTCAACGGCACCGCCGACTGGCAGTGGCGTCCCGGCGAGCTGCCCGATGGGCTGCCGCCGGATGTCTGCGCCCTGCACGCCGGATCGCTGGCTCTCGCGCTCGCGCCAGGAGCCAGGGTGCTCGAGGAGCTGCTCGCCGCCGAACGTGCCCGCGGCCGGGTGACGATCAGCATCGACCCGAATATCCGGCCGCACCTCGCCGCCAGCCGCGCCGACGAGGTGGCCAGGGTGGAGCGGCAGATCGGCCTGGCGCACCTGGTGAAGGCCAGTGAAGAGGACACGGGCTGGCTCTATCCCGGTGACCGCCCCGAAGACGTGGCGCGCGACTGGCAGCGACTCGGCCCGCGCATCGTCGTGATCACCATGGGGGAGCGGGGAGCCTACGCGCTTGGCCCGGACGGCACAGGGCTCTGGCGGCCCGCCCGGGCCAGCCGGATCATTGACACGGTCGGTGCCGGGGATGCGTTCGGCGCCGGCCTGCTCGACGCCTTGTGGCGGCGCGGGCTGCTTGGCGCGGCGGGCGAGGCCGCGCTCGGCCGCCTCACGCACGCCGAGCTGGCGGAGCTGGTCGATTGGGCGGTGCTGGTCTCGGGCCTCACCTGCGAGCGGCCTGGCGCCGACCCGCCGACCCGCGACGAGGCACGCCGGGCAAGCGCCGCAGGCTAAGACCAGCACACCAAGGTCCCGGCATGCGTGATCGCGGCGCGCTGCGGTCAGCTGGGACCCGCAACGCGCCGCGATCAGCGCAGATAGCCGTCCGCGTCAGGACACTCAGAACGCTCAGGACACCATCGGGCCTTGCACGCCCGCCAGGTCCTCGCGGGTCACCCGGATCATGGTGATGGTCACGATCAGGGCTATCACCATGATTCCGGCGGAGACAAGGAACCCGCGGGAGAAACCGTAGGCCAGCGCGTGATCAGTGATAGCGCGAGGCACCGAGGCGCCGGCCTTGGCCGTCGCCGCGTGGCCTGCCTTCGCGGCGGCGGCACTGGCCGTCGCCAGCTGGCTCCTGACGCTGTTCGCGACCGCGGTCCACGCCACCGTCCCGAGCACCGCGAGCCCGATCGCGCCGCCGACCTGCTGGCCCACGTTGGGCAGGCTGGAGGCCAGCCCGGCATCGGCGTCCGCGACCTTCGACAGGGCGATCAGGGTCGCGGGCATGAACAGCATGCCCAGGCCTGCAGCGGTGACCAGGATCGGGCCGAGCAGCCCGCTGGTATACGTGCTGTGCTCGTTGATCCGGGACAGCCAGAACATGCCGCCCACGCCGATCGTCGATCCGGCCAGCAGCAGCGGACGGGCCCCGATCCTGGGGACGAGCTGCGTGCTGAGGCCGGCCATGAACATGATCATGCCCACCATCGGCAGGTAGGCCACGCCGGTCTTCAGCGCGCTGTACCCCCACACTTCCTGCACGAAGACTGTCAGGAAGAAGAACATGCCAAACATCGCGGTGCCGACGCACAGCATGATCAAGTTGGCGGCCGACCGGTTGCGGTTACGGAAGATCCGCAGTGGCATCAGCGCATGCTTGCTGCGCGCCTCGATGATGATGAAAGAGGTCAGCAGCACCACTGCGGCGGCCAGTGATCCCACCACCTTGCCGTCTCCCCAGTGCGAGACCCCGCTCTCGCTGGGGGCCGCGCTGGACAGGCCGTAGACCAGGGCAGCCAGACCGGTGGTCCCGGTGATCGCGCCAGGCAGGTCGAACCGGCCGCGCAGACGCTCCGATGTCCCCAGTACGAACGGTGCGCAGAGCGCGACAGCGACGCCGATGGGCACGTTGACGAACAGCACCCAGCGCCAGGAGAAGTAGCTGGTGAGCAAGCCGCCGGCGATCAGGCCGACCGCTGCCCCGCCGATGCTCATCGCCGCGTACACACCCATCGCCCGGTTGCGCGGCGGGCCCTCGGGGAAGGTGGTGGTGACCAGGGACAGCGCGGCCGGGGCGACGACGGCGGCGCCGACCCCCTGGATCGCGCGGGCGGCCAGCAGCCAGGCCTGCGTCGTGGCGAACCCGCCGAGCAGCGAGGCTACCGAGAACAGCACGATGCCGGCAATGAACATCCTGCGTCGGCCGAGAATGTCCCCGGCCCGGCCGCCGAGCAGCAGGAACCCGCCAAAGGTCAGGGCGTAAGCGTTGACGACCCACTCCAGGCCGGCGCCGGAGAACCCGAGCGCGGTCTGGATGTGCGGCAGCGCGACGTTGACGATGGTCGCGTCAAGTACCACCATGAGCTGGGCGGTGGCGATGACCACGAGCGCCAGGCCCATGCGACGCTGGGCGGGGCCGGCCGCGGTCACTCCGGGCGGGGCTTCGCGCCCGGTCGTGGACTGTGCGGTGGACATGGTGAACTCCTTGCTGGAGAGCGTAAAAACCTAGTGCCCCGGCGCGATGTACTACCGGGCACATGAAGAGCGTGAAATCCGGGCTATGCGGTGGCCGAACGGCTTCGCGTTGCCGATCGCCGCCCGCTTCGCGGTAATGGCCCTGCTTAGCTGCCGCTGGGCGCGGCCGTACTCGGTTGCAGTGGCACCTCCCCCGCGCGGTTTCCCCCGGGCGTCGTCGGCGGGGCGATAGTGGTATCGGGCGGGCCGGCGGCGGCTTCCCGGCCGGCCCGCGCGACGATGGTGGCCGCCCGCTTGTCCTGCACGGTTGCCGGCGCAGGCTGCCCCCGCAGCTCGTGCTCGGCTTTGATCATCTTACGCAGCAGGCCGAGCAGGCACTCGCGCTCGCTGGCGTCAAGGGCGTGGGCCCAGGGCATCCAGGCGGAGAACTCCTGCTCGACCCGCTCCCTGAGCTCGAGTCCCTTGGGCGTCAGCAGGAGGTTCTTGATGCGGCGGTCCCGGGAGTCGGTTTCCCGCCTGCCCAGCCCGTGCGAGTCAAGCAGGTCAGCTATCGCGGTGACGAAGGACGGGTCGCAGTGGAACTTTTGCCCGAGTTCCTTCATCGACATGGGCGAGCTGAGCATGTGCAGTGCCTTGACGCAGAACGATGGCAGCGCGAACCGCCGTGCCACCGTCTCTACCTGCTCCACGATCTGGCCGAACACCTCGGCGAAGGCGTCCCCGATGTCGGCATTCAGCTGGTCGTTATCTTCGTGCTCGGACATGGCGCCCCCTCTCCAGTGCATCTGAGCTAGTCAACTGTTGAGCTACTCAAGGATATTCCCCGCCTGTCACCATAGGCAAAAGAATTATCTGACCGGGTACTGACAGTCCCGGCGACGTCTGGCACCCGTTGCGTCGCAACCGCTGTCCGGTATGGTGCCCTAAGCCGCCTTTGCCCTGCCCTGAAAGGATGGCTCGCCCAGCATCGTGCAAGATCGATGTGGCAGCGCCTACCACCTGAGGTAGGCAATTCCACATCGACCTTGGTAGCTCGGAACGTCGGCTGGCGGACGGCTGACCGTCGCGTCGTACCGCCTGGCCTTCTCGCCGATCCCGGGCTACCCGGGGAGCGACGCCGTGGCTGCCGCCGGGCCGAAGCTTTGCACGTAGCCCTGGTACAGCTCTTTCCACTGGCCGTCGGCGGGCGGCGCGGCACCGTCGAGGAGCGACTCGAGGCCTTCGAGGCAGAGATGCCAGCCCGCGCCGTCCCGTGCTGCCTTGCCGCGATCGGCCACGGTGTCGGTGAAGACGAGCAGGCAGCCATCGCCGTCCGGGGTCAGGGTCCAGCGCAAGATGTCCTCGCCCCAGCGATAGGCGATCAGGCGGGGCGGGTCGATCTCCAGTACCTCGCCGGTGAAGTCCTTGATGACCTCGCCGTCCAGAACCGGGGGCTCGCCGCGGAAGACAAAACGAAGCTTGGCGCCGGGTGCGAAGGTCCCGTCGAGGTCTTGCGGGAACCAGTGAGCAAGCTCGGCTGGGTCGGTGATGGCTTTCCAGACCTTCTCCGGCGAGTGCGCGAAACGGCGCTCGAAACGCAGCGTCGGCCGTCCGTTCACGATATCCAGGGTCGCGTTCACGATGGTGTCCCTTCCGTGTCGTCGGGCATGACGTCGAGGCGGCGCTCCAGGGCGTCCAGGCTGGCCGTCCACAGCCTGCGATAAGGCTTCAGCCACGCGTCGATTTCGGTCAGCGGCTCGGGGCGCAGCTCGTACCAGCGGCGCTGCGCGTCCTGGCGTACCTGCACCAGGCCCGCCTCGCGCAGGACGCGGAGATGCTTGGACGTGCCTGGCTGGGTCAGGCCGAGCTGCTCGACCAGTTCGCCGACAGGTCGCGGTCGCTCAAGCAGGAGGTCTAGGATGCGACGCCTGATGGGATCGGCGAGCACCTGAAACGAAGTTGCCACATCTGGAATATAACCCGTTCGGCATATTCAATACAAGGCATATAGCGAGGAGGGCCGGGTATCGCGGCAGGCGCGGCCGCGCCGCCTGGCACCCAAGGCCCAACCGAACCCGCGGGTCCAGAGTCTTGATTCCATGACGGGCTACGGGGGCAGGTCTGGTGACAGGGGTGAGGACAACGGCAGGCAAGCGGGCGCTGGACAGGCGGGCTTTCCTCGGCATGGCCGCAGCGGCGGCAGGGGCGGCAGGGGCGGCAGGGCTCGCCGCATGCTCGCGTACCGGAGGCCAGCATCAGCCGCAGCCGCAGCCGCAGCCGTCGAGCCCGTCTCCGTCGGCAACACGCAAACGGACCGCCCCGACCAGCTCGGACTGGGCCGCCCTCGACCGGGACCTGGACGGCAGGCTTATCCAGCCGGACGATCATGACTACGCCACGGCGCGGCTCCTTTTTGACCCGCGGTTTGACAGCATCAGGCCGGCCGGGGTGGCCTACTGTCGGACCCCGGCCGACGTCGCCGCGTGCCTGGCGTTCGCCCGCCGCTACATCGTGCCGATCGCGGCCCGCTCGGGCGGCCACAGCTACGCCGGCTGGTCTAGCACCACCGGCCTGATCGTGGACGTGACCGACATGGCGTCGGTAGAGCTGGACAGTGCCTCGGGGCTGGCGCAGGTCGGATCCGGGACCTTCCTCATCGATCTGTACGCCAAGCTGCTGGCGCATGGTGCCACGGTGCCGGGCGGCTCGTGTCCCAACGTGGGGATCGCCGGGCTGGCACTCGGCGGCGGCGTTGGAGTGGTGTCCCGCGCGTTCGGGCTGACCTGCGACAACCTGGAGTCGGTGCAGGTCGTGACGGCGGATGGTCAGGTCCGCGACTGTGACTCCGCCCGCGACAGCGACCTGTACTGGGCCTCTCGCGGTGGCGGAGGTGGCAATTTCGGCGTCGTCACCTCGTTTACGTTCCGCACCCACGCTGTCTCCGACATAGCGCTGTTCTTCCTCAACTGGCCATGGGCGCAGGCTGACAAGGTGATCGCCGGGTGGCAGTCCTGGGCGCCGAGCGCCCCGGATGAGCTGTGGTCGAACCTGCACCTGTCGGCCGCCCCCGGCGGCGGGACACCCACCGTCCAGGTCGGCGGGACCTACCTCGGGTCCGTCGCGGACGCGCAGAGTCAGCTGGAGAAGCTGTATGCCGCCGTCGGCTCGGACCCGTACAGCCCTTACGTGCAAGAGACGGCATACCTCAACGCGATGCTGGCGGAGGCAGGCTGTGCGGGCATGAGCGTGCCCGAGTGTCATCTGCCCTGGCAGGCAGCGGGCGGCAGGCTGACGCGTCAGCCCGAGTACGCCAAGTCCGACTTCTTCACCAGGCCGCTCAGCAGTTCCGCGATCGGCACCCTGCTGGCGGGCGTGCAGAAATTGCAGGCGGTGCAGGGCCCGGCAGGGGGCAGCGGGGGAGTGGCCTTCGACGCCTGCGGCGGGGCCATCAACCGGGTGAGCGCCGGGCAGACCGCGTTCGTGCACAGGAACGCACTGTTCCTCGCGCAGTACACCGCCAGCTGGGACGCGGGCGCGCCGGCCGGCGGGGTCGCCCGCCAGCGAGACTGGCAGCGTGACTTCTACGCGTCGATGCGGCCCTACGCGAGCGGGCAGGCGTACCAGAACTACATCGACCCCGACCTGACGACGTGGCGGCAGGCCTACTACGGCCCGAACTACCCGAGGCTGACCCAGGTCAAGGCCGCCTATGACCCCGATGGCCTGTTCCGCTTCCCGCAGGCCATCGGCTGAGCCGGGGGCCCGGCCCGGTGGCCTAGCCTGCGCTTGAAGCGGCCCAGATGTTGATCCCCGCCTCCACGGCGTCCCGGTCGATGGCAGCAAGCTCCTCGTCGGTGAACCCGGCGCTGCCCGCGGCAGCGGCGTTCTCCTCGAGTTGCGCCACGCTGCTCGCGCCGATCAGCACCGAGGTGACCCGCTCGTCGCGCAGGGCCCAGGACAGCGCGAGCTGAGCCAGCGACTGGCCGCGGTCGCGGGCGATGCCGGCCAGGGCCCGCACGTGCCCCAGCGTCTGCTCGCTGAGCTGATCCTCCGACAGCGAGGAATCCTGGCTCGCCCGAGAGCCCGCCGGGATGCCGTCGGAATATTTGCCGGTGAGCACGCCCTGCGCCAGCGGCGAGAACGCGATACAGCCGACGCCCTCGCGGCCGAGCACGTCCAGCAATCCCCCCTCGATCCAGCGGTTCAGCATCGAGTATGAGGGCTGATGGATCAGCAACGGCGTGCCAAGCCGGCCGAGTATCCGGCTCGCCTCCTGCGTTCGTTCGGCAGAATAAGAAGAGATGCCCGCGTAAAGCGCTTTTCCCGAACGGACAGCCGTATCCAAGGCGCCCATCGTCTCCTCGAGCGGCGTATTCGGGTCGAATCTGTGACTATAGAAAATGTCCACGTAATCCAGGCCCATCCTGGCCAGCGACTGATCCAGGCTGGCCAGCAGATACTTGCGCGACCCCCACTCACCGTACGGGCCCGGCCACATGTCATAGCCGGCCTTGGTCGAGATGATCAGCTCGTCGCGGTAGGGGCGCAGGTCCTCGCGCATAATGCGGCCGAAGTTGATCTCGGCTGAGCCGTAGGGGGACCCGTACTTCAGCCTTCCCAAAGGGTCGTCGGAGGTGCTGAGCGTGCTGCCGCCATAGTTGTTGGCCAGGTCGAAGTGCGTGATGCCCAGGTCGAACGCGCGCAGCACGGTGGCCCGCTGGGTGTCATACGGCCGGTCGTTGCCGAAGTTGTGCCAGAGCCCGAGGGACACCTCGGGCAGCTTGATCCCGCTGCGCCCGCAGCGGCGGTAGGGGATCTGCTCATACCGGTCAGGCGCGGCGACGTAGGTCATGACAGGAGTCTGCCAGGGCATGAACACGCCAGTGCGCTGATCATGGAGGCGTGTCTCATCTGGCCGGCGGTCCGGCATCGGGGGGCGGGCTGGCCGGCGACATACCGGCGCCTGGCAAGATAAGGGCGGATTGCCAGAACTCAATTGCGCAGACATAACGGTCGTGGCCGCTGACGGAAGAGGACGCCCATGTACGACGCGATGATGGCGGAGACCATTGGCATCACCGGGCACGGCGGTGATGTGATCGAGGGCTACCTTGCCAGGCCGCTGGGCCCGGGCCCGTTCGGCAGCGTGGTGGTGATCCATCACATGCCGGGCTACGACGCGTCAACCAAGGAAATCGCCAGGAAGTTCGCGGCAGCCGGCTACGCCGCACTCTGCCCGAATCTCTACACCCGGGAGGCGCCTGGGGCCAGCCCGGACGACGCCGCCGCGACCGCGCGGGCCAGGGGCGGCGTTCCGGACGAGCGACTGGTCGGCGACGTCGGGGGCGCGGCGGCGTACTTGCGCTCGCTGCCAACCTCTAACGGCAAGGTCGGCGTGATCGGCTACTGCTCGGGCGGGCGCCAGTCCTTCCTCGCCGCGTGCAGCCTGCAGCTTGACGCCGCCGTGGACTGCTACGGCGCCTTCGTTGTCGGCACGCCGCCAGAGGGCATGCCGCTGAAGGTGGGGCCCATCGTCCACCTGACCAAGGACCTGTCCTGCCCGCTGCTTGGCCTGTTCGGCGCGGAAGACCAGCATCCGTCGCCCGAGCAGACCGCCGAGCTGGAGAAGGAGCTCACCGCGCAGGGCAAGACCTACGAATTCCACACCTATGAGGGCGCCGGGCACGCGTTCTTCGCGGTGGACAGGCCCGCCTACCGCCCAGAGGCGGCGAACGAAGGCTGGCAGCGGATCTGGGAGTGGTTCGGCCGTTACCTGGCCGGCTGAGGGGGGCACTGGTCATGTGCACGTATCTCACCGAGAAGATCGAGGTCACCGGGAGCGGCAAGGGAGCTGACGGGTGGTTTGGCCTGAGCGAGGCCACCGTCTACTTCGACCACCCGGTGCACGCCGCTGCCGAGCACACGCTCAACATCGACTTCCTCAACCCTGGCCGCGGGCCGTCGGCGCGGGTTGCCGTGGAACTGACCGCGGAGTCGGCACGGGCGCTGGCGAAGGCGATCGAGGCGACCCTGGCGTCGGTGCCGCCCGGCCTGCTCTGACCGCTATGTTCAGGCCAAGCGAGCCCGCGGCGCCGGTGCCCGTCTCCGGTCTGCTTGCCGTCCCGCTGTCAGGGCGGTCGCTGGGCTGAGCGTTGCCACGTGCCCGGCCGCCTGGCGGCGGCATAGATGGCCGCGACCTGGCCCGGGCCGAGCACGGCGGGCTGCCTGCGCAGCCACCGGCGCAGCGCACGCGCCGAAGGCAGCACCGCGACATCCGCGGGCCCGCCCCCGCCGCAGTGAAGTTGCGCGCGCCGACGAACACGATGACTGGCTGGACGGGGACGGGCCATCCGGTGGCGAGAGATATGAGCTTGCCCGCCCAGCCCGCCTCGGCAATGGCCACCATTGTCGGACGGGCATGCCAGGATCATTGACGGAGGCGGTGGAATGAGATTCCGGATCGAGCGGGACGCGCTTGCTGAGGCGGTGGCCTGGGTGGCACGCGCACTGCCTGCGCGACCTGTCGTGCCCGTGCTGTCCGGCATGCTGCTGGAGGTCGGCGAAGGACTGGCGCTGTCCTGCTTCGACTACGACGTTTCGGCGCGGTTCGAGGCCAGCGCGGATGTCGCGGAGCCGGGCACGGCCCTGGTTCCAGGCCGCCTGCTCGCTGAGATCACCCGTAGCTTGGCTGGCGGACAGGCCGAGTTCGAGTCTGATGCGGACTCGGTCGGGCTGAGCTGCGGCGCCGCCGAGTTCACGCTGGTCAAGCTGCCGGTGGAGGACTACCCGTCGCTACCCGAGCTGCCGCCGCCGGCCGGCACCGTAGCGGGCGCCGAGTTCGCGGCGGCGGTGAGCCAGGTCGCGCCTTCGGCCAGCAGGGACGACACCCTGCCGATGCTGACCGGCGTGTTTGCCGAGATCGAGGGCGAGACCATCACGCTGGCCGCGACCGACCGCTACCGGCTTGCCGTCCGGGAGCTGTCCTGGACCCCGGCCAGGGCGGACCTGCGGGCGACCGCGCTGATACCGGCAAGGGCGCTCGCCGATGCGGCGCGGACGATGACGTCGGGGGGGCCGGTCGCGATCGCCTTGCACGACGCCGCGGGTCCCGGCGCGGGCGGCGGATCAGGCCCACCGGCGGCCGACGGCATGATCGGCTTCGAGGGCGCTGGGCGCCGGCTGACCACCCGGCTGCTCGGCGGCGAGTTCCTCAAGTACTCCTCGAGGTTTCCCGCGGAGTTCGGCTCGCGAGCGGACATAGCGCCAGGACCGCTCATCGAGGCAGTGCGGCGCGTGGCGCTTGTGGCCGAGCGCGGTAGCCCGGTCCGGCTCGCGTTCGGCGACGACGAGGTCGTGATCGAGGCAGGAAGCCAGGGCCAGGCCCGGGCGGTCGAGCGTGTTCCCGCGGCCTTCGCGGGGGATGAGCGGGTAATCGCCTTCAACCCGCAGTACCTGCTGGACGGGCTGCACGCGGCGGCAACGCCCGGGAGTGCTGGCGAGGGCAGGTCAGGGGCGAGCGAGCCTGAGGACACCGCCGCCGGCCGGGCAGCCGATTCAGGCAGGATCCGGATCGAGTTCACCAGCGCCGTCCGGCCCGCGGTGATCACCTGGGTACCCGGCGAGGGGTCCGCCGACGAGACTGGCGGCGGTCCGGTGCCTGGAAGCGATAACGGGACACCAGGCTTTCGCTACCTGGTCGTACCGCTTCGCATGCCCGGCAGCACCTGACCGGCGCGCTCGTCGTCAGTCAGGTCGGGACAGACTGTCAGAAGGGCCGGCCGCGGCCGCCACGGCGTGCCGGGCGTGCCGGTCCCCGGCGGCGCCGCCCGAAGATCCAGCGGATCGCGGACAGCACGGCCAAGACGATCACAACCACAGACGGGCCGCCTCCGAAACCGAACCCGAAGACGCCCAACAGGGCGAAACAGGCCCACACTGCCAGCAGCACCGGGAGGATCCTCAGGAACGAGCCCCCGGAAGACCTGCGCCCGTATCGGTGATGGTAGTCACCACTCCGGCCGCCCTGCCCCGGGCCATTCCAGTCCCGGCGGTTCCATCCCTGGCCTGCCCGGCCCGACGGGCCGGAGCTGCCGTGCCGTACGCCATCCGATGGCAGCACGCCAGACGGCACCGCGTAGGGAAGATCGGAGGTCACGGCGTTAAGGTCGGTACCCGTCCTGGACGTGAATGCCCGGTCGAGTCGCTCGTGCAGCTCATCCAGCGTGAGCCTGCCCTGGGCATAGTGCTCGCGCAGTTGCGCGGCCGTAAAATCCCGGTCGGCGTCGCTGACGCGGATGTTGTGTTCCGTAGCCATCTGCCCCTCCGTGCCCGAACTGGGCTGGTCCCGACACCAACCAAGATATATCTCGATAGCCGGGACGGCAACCCCGTTCGCCGGGCTGAGATGCGCCGCTATCACGCCCCGGCGGGCCGCCGTGCTCTCGCCACCGTGCGCGACAGCGGCAGCGCGGTCACGGCACCGATGGCGAAGAGCACGGCCAGCCAGCCAGAGGTCACCGCGATCGCGTGCGGTGAAGAGGGCAGACCGGCCTGCACCGCTTGGTGCGCGCCTCGCCCGGCCCTAGCGGCCAGGCTGAGGAAGAGACTTCCGAACGCCGCGACGCCGGTCACCTGCCCGAGCTGCAGCATCGTGGTCAGCAGCCCGCTGGCATCCGCGGCATCGGCCAGCGGCACGCGCGCGAGCGCATGCGTGATCAGCGGGCTGTAACCCGTCCCGAGGCCCGCGCCGAGCACCAGCAGGACCACCGGCAGGAGCAGCCCGCCACGGGTTCCCGTGCGCAGGTCAAGGCCCAGGACGATCTCGGCTACCGCGGCTACTCCGAGCCCGGCCGGAGTCAGCAGGTGATGAAATCGTTCCGGCAGCCTTCGCCAGAAATATCCGCATAGTCCGAACGTCGCAGCGGACGGCGCGAACGTCAGGCCGGCCCGCAGCGCGCTGTCCCCCAGCCCGGATTGCAGGTGCAGCGAGAGGCTGAACAGGAAGCCGCCATACGCGACCATCGCCAGCACGACGGTGCCGAGCCCGGAGACGATGCCAGGTGACCGAAGCACGCCGAGGATCAGCAGCGGATCGCCGCCGCGTGCCGCCACCCAGCGCTCGACCCAGACGAACGCCGCGGCCAGCATGAGGCCGGCGGCGATGCCGGCCGGCACCCACCACGGCCAGCCCTCCTGGTGGCGCAGGACGAGCGGCAGCACGATGAGGAAGACGGCAGGGACGGCCACGGCCAGGCCAGCCAGGTCCAGGCGGCGGCCAGCCTGGGCCGGTGCCCGCTCATCCGGCGGGATCACGCGCGGTACCAGCGCCAGCACGGCCAGCCCGATTGGCACGTTGACGAGAAAGATCGGCCGCCACTGCGCACCGAATAGGTTCGCGCTGACAATTACGCCGCCGAGAACCTGGCCGGCGACGAACCCGCCGGCCAGCACCGCCGAGTAGGCGCTGAGCGCCTTGGCTCTGGCGGCACCGGAAAAGCGTGCCTGGATGACGCTGATGATCTGCGGCACCATCGCGGCCGCCCCTGCGCCCTGGACGAACCGCGCGGTGATCAGCACTACTATCCCCGGCGCCAGGCCGCAGGCCAGGGAGCTGACGGTAAACAGGGCGACGCCGGCCAGGAACAGCCGTCGCCGGCCGTATAGCTGGCCGAGCCGGGCGCCGGTGATCAGCAGCATCGCGTAGCTCACCATGTAGCCGGCCACAACCAGTTGTAGCGCGGCGCCGGACGCGTGCAGGCTGCTGCCGATTGTCGGCATCGCGACGTTGACGATCGTGACATCAGTCAAGCATTTTTGGTAGCAGGTCAAGCCATTGGCCTCTGACCAGAAGGTTTGCCAGGCACCGGTCTGGTTGTGTCCCGGCGGGGCTGGAGTTGCAGGGAGGACAGAAAATACTTTACAAAAATCTTGCCCGGTAGGTAATTAACTGCTATGGTCTGTAGTGAATGTTCGCGCTACGATTCCAGAACTCCGGGCGGCGCTGGCACTGGCTCGTTCAGTAAAAGCTCGGCAATCGCGCGCTCTAGCCACCGCAACGGTACCGCAAGTAGCGCCTATGACCTGGGCAACCCGGGGTACCGCCTGCTACTCAACTACCTACGAAGGCGAGACCTGGTTCACCGCCTGGTGTGATCTGGATCTGGAACTAGATGGCGTTGACTGCGATCCAACCTGCGAGACAGTAGATAGGCTGGAGGCAGACCTGAAGACCAATCCAGGAGCCCTCTCGAGCAGGACGTCGTACGGAATCGCGAATGTGGTCACGACTGGATTCAGCTCCGTTTTCACCGATATATATCTAACCTGGAACACGCTCTGTTACAGAACTCAGAATGAATGCGGAAATGGCAAGACTGGGAATCTTGCACCGCCTCACAGTGGAAGCATGACCCCGACCTCTTATGTCCCATTGTACGGCGATACCATTTCCCATGCATACTTTATGTACGCATTGTTCATTCCGAACGGCAGCGAGTATTCTGATCATGCCGCCACCGGCAAAGCAACATGTATGCCATCCGGTTCGGGCAGCAATGCGTGCCTGTACCCGTCTCTGCTCGATCACCATCCCCTGAGGTAGGCTCATCGCATGCCTGTGACGGAGAGGTGGACCGAAACCCCTCCGTCGTGGGCTGTGCCGGTGACTGTGGCAAGTGTGCCTGTTCTCGTGCGCAGCCCTGCTGTGCTGGTATATGTTGCGCCGATATGGGCCTACCCGACGGGTTTCTTGTTCTCCCTGGTCACCAGCATGACTCCCGGCCACGCGACTGACCCGCACCTTGATTTTCGGGACCACCTAGCGGGGAAGGCGGTGCCGCGAGCCAGACTGCAAGTCCGGTTCGGCGGCAAAGTCTTGGATTCCACTGGTCCGACTCCTGGAACGACTGCTGCAGGGCAACCCGTGTTGCGCTATTGCGGCGGGCACTCAACAACCTCTAACGGCCATCCCGACCCCCATCATGTGAACAGGTGGTGGGTCTCACCCCTCCCGCAAGCTGGGCACATCGACATCGCGGTCTGGTTTCCGATACCAGATGGACTGCACGGGGCAGCACAAATCGATGCGGGTCGCCTCTTGAGCGCCGCGCGCCTTTCGACAGTGTTGCGGGATACACAGGAAGCAGATCCGCAGTGACGCGCGGAGTTTACCGGCCGACCCCGCCCAGCGGCATCATCCCCGTGGTGGTTCCTGTTGATCTGATGCTGATACGTGAACCAGGACTGGCGGTAACGGCGGGCGGGATAACGGTCTTCCCGACGGGGTTCGCGTTCTCTGTGCTGATCCTGTTCGACAGTCGCCAGCACAAGCCACCAGCGGAATTCGCTCGCGACCAGCACGAGTATGACTCCATGACATGGATCGAGATGCGATACGCGGATGGACCCTACCGTCAATATGATATGCCCCAAGACTATGATATGCCCCAAGACCTGTCCGGTAGTCAATTGGCAAGACCACGCATTACTACGCAAGAAGGCCAGGGGTCCCGGTCAGGGGAATGGGGATGGATCAGGAGCGTCTATTGGGTGACTCCGCTGCCACCCCCAGGCCCGGTGGAATTGGTCATTCACGTTAATGGCCGCGAGGGTCTCACAGGTACCGGCATCCTGGACGGTGGACTCCTGGTAGAGGCGGCGCAAGAAGCAAGTATCTCAGAACATGAATGATCGTACCCACTATAGTATGTGGTAAATCGCTGGCCACGCTTTTGATCAGTCCGGGCAAGTAGGTAACAATGGGGCTTCTGTATCGCCATCAAGATCTTTGAAAATAGAATGCTTAGGGCGCAAGACAGCCGAGACACCTACCCGCAGGAAGGGGGACCCCAGCCGCCATGTCCGCAGTGCGACGTTCACGATTGTGATATCAAGAAGGGCCATGAACTGGCCGCCGAGCAGGACGATCATCATCAGCCAGCGGCTGCTAGCCGGCCGCTGCGTAACTGCGGCCGGGCGCACTGTGACACGGGATGTTGTGGTCATGCCACGACTATCTGGCTGCTCGTCCGAAAGTGGTTAGAGCCTGCTGATGCTGGTGCTGCCAGTACCAGGCTCGGCCCGCGCGCAACGGTCGGCCCGAAATGTCGGAGCCCTTCCGTAGGTTGAGGTTGGTGGCAACTGCTTGAGGAGCGTGTGGGATGTCGAGGGGCTTGGTAATGCACGACGAGCCGGCGGTTGCATCCGCTGAACCCGTAGCCGCCGCGAGATCGCGCGCGGCGTCCGGTCATCTGAGCCGCACCGAGCTAGGCAGGTTCCTCAAGGCCAGCCGGGCCAGGCTGAGCCCCGAGGATGTCGGGATCCCGCCGGGGCCGCGGCGGCGGACCCCCGGGCTGCGGCGCGAGGAGGTCGCCTTGCTGGCCGGTGTCGGGATCACCTGGTACACGTGGCTTGAGCAGGGACGGCAGATCAACGCGAGCGCACAGGTGCTGGATGCCGTCTCGCGCACGCTGCGGCTTGACGCGGCCGGCCGCTGGCATCTATACCGGCTGGCCGAGGCCACCCCCTTGCGGACCTGGGTCGGGTCGGCCCGCATACCCGATTCGGTACGGGCGATCGTCCGTTCTCTGGATCCGCTGCCCGCGATGCTGATCAACAGCGGCTTCGATGTCATCGAGGAGAACGCCGCCCATGAGGATCTGTTCTGGGACTGGCACAGCATGCCCTGCGTGCACAAGAACCTGCTCTGGTGCTGCGTCACCGAGCCTTCCGCGCGGGAGAAGTTCCTCGATTACGACCGGGAGGTCCCGCACCTGGTCGCCCGGCTGCGGGCCGCGTATGGCAAGCACGTCGGTGACCCGGAGTGGGAAGAGGACATTCGCCGCCTGGCCGATCTCAGCCCCGAGTTCGCCGCCCTCTGGGCCCGGCAGGAAGTCGCGGGTCCAGCCGAACGCACCCGTCGGTTTGTACATCCGGACGCCGGGGTGCTGACCTTCACCAGCACCGAGCTCGAGATCTCCTCGGTCCCCGAGCTGCGCATGGTCGTCGACACCCCGAGAGACGCGGGCACCTGGGCTCGGCTGCCGCTGACCCGGCGCGACCGGGATCGGCCGGCCGATCCCGGCGCCTGACCGGGTACGTGGGCTCGGCCCAGCCCGGCGCCTGACCGGGTACGTGGGCTCGGCCCAGCCCGGCGCCTGACCGGGTACGTGGGCTCGGCCGCCGCGCCACGGTCGTCCCGTCGGAAAACATTTTCTCGTTGCCAGGCAACCGTGTGGATGTGCGCGTCGTCTCTGTCTTAGTCATACGAGAACCGCACTTTGCAGCACACTCCGCCATACCGGCACGAACCCCTCATAAATGAACCTTCCGGCCTGGCCGGTCTCCCGGCTCGTCCGGTCTCCCGGACCAGGCGCAAACCCTTCCGGAGGCACGCGTGCGTCATCATCTGCTCAGGCCGGTCGCGGTCGCGGCCGGCCTCACTGTCGGCGTGGCGATCTGTGCCGCTGGCGGAACCGCCGCCGCGGGAGCCGCCGCCCACCCGGCAGCCGCGACCGCGAGCGTGGCGTCGGCCACGGTCGGGACACGACCCGTCTTCCTGATTAACGGCGACCAGCTGGACACCAGCACCGCCAGCGCCGCCGCTAGTTGTGTCACCTTCGTCACTCTCGCCGCGCGGGCCGGGACCGCTGGCCCGATGCAGACGCTGAGCGTGGGCGGCAGGACCTACGCAATCCCGGACGCGGCGATGCCGTACCTGGGCCGAGGGCTGGATCCGAGCCTGTTCGACCTGACCGCGGTGGTGGCCGCGGAGTCTGACGGGCGGCTGCCCGTGCGGGTGCACTACTCAGGGCAGCTGCCGAGCCTGCCCGGTGTCACGATCACGCAATCCAGTGACGGAGTCGCGACCGGATACCTGACTGCTGCGGGTGCGACAAGCTTCGGGGCGGCACTGGCCAGCCAGCTTGGAGCTGACCGCGCCCACGGCAGCTACGGCCAGGAGGGGCTGTTCGCCGGCGGCCTGTCGCTCTCCCTGGCCGACGCCGCTCCCGCCGCGCCGCGGCCGAAGTTCGCGATGCAGACGGTCACGGTGACCGGGACCAACCGCGTCGGCCAGCCGGACAACGGCGACACGGTATGGCTCTTCAACGCGGACAACTCCACGAAGTTCGACGACCCTCAGTCGTCGCAGGGCACCTTCAGCAACGGCATCGCCAAGTTCAGCGTGCCCGCCGGGCACTACTGGGCACTCGGGGACTTCGTCAACCTGATTCCCAAGCACCAGACCTGGGACGAGTACCTGGACGTGCTGCCTCAGTTCTCCGTTACCAAGGGCACCACGGTGCACGTGGGCGCGCAGGCGGCAACCAGCCAGATCCAGGCGGTGACGTCCAAGCCGGCGATCGAGCAGTACTCGGTGTTCCAGCTGATCCGGTCCGCGGCCGCAGGCCCGGCGGTGAGCGTTGGCTGGATCGAATCCGACGGTGGCCCCAAGATCCCCGCTCCCTCGCTGTATATCAGCCCGACGCAGGCCAGCCCTACCGTCGGAAAGCTGGCGACGGTCACCTCCGAGCAACTCGGCACGTCGGCCTTCCCGCCGGGCAGCCGGTACCTGTATGGAGTGGCGTTCCATTCCAGCGGGACCATTCCGGCTCAGCGTCATGTGATCAATCAGGCCAGCCTGGCCACGGTGCACCTGCGGTACTACTCGGCCGCCAGGTCGGACGGGCTGCTCGGAACGTTCCCAGCGTTCCCGATCCAGAACGTCTGCCCACTCGGCGCCGCTATCTTCTCCGACGCACAGTTCCCCATGCAGCAGACCGAGTACCTGTCGGCCAGCCCGTCGCTGTCCTGGGAGTCGCAGTACATCCTGAATGGGCAGGAGGACTACTCGGGCGGCCAGGTCGGCGCGCCGCAGGCTTACCTCCCCGGTGAGCACGTGACCGACGACCTCGGCGCCTACCCGCTGCATCCGGCTCCGAATGTCCGGCTCAGCGATATCCCTGGGCTGCCACCAGTGCAGGCCTCGGCGAGCCGGGCGGGTAACACGCTGCGGCTGGCACTGACAGCGTTCAGTGACAGCGTGCCCGGTCATGTCGGGCAGGGCACGTTCCCGCCGGTCAAGACGGTCGGCAGCTATGAGATCGACCAGAACGGGACGAAGATCGCCGGCGGGACAGTGGCGCACTTCTATGGCCCGTTCGCGGCTACAGCGACGCTGAGCCCGTCGCCGTCCGTGGTCAAGTTCACGCTCAACGCTGCCGAGTCGAGCAAGCTGAACCCGCTGTCGACGGCAAGCCAGACGGTGTGGACCTGGCGGTCGGCCGCTGAGCCGGGATCGACGCTGCCGCCCGGATGGACCTGCCTGCCGGGCGGGCAGCCGGACCGGGCGTGCGCGGTGCAGCCGATGATGACGTTGCGGTATGGGGTCGTGGGCATGGGCCTGACCGGTTCGACCAGCGCGGGCCAGCAGGTGGTCCGGGTGACGGTGGGGCACCTGCAGCTGGCGAAGGCGGCGAAGATCACTGGCGCGGCGGTGTCGGTGTCCTTCGACGGCGGCAAGACCTGGCAGGCGGCCAGTGTCGCGGGCAGCGGCGGGCGTTATGCGGCGGTGTTCTCGGCCCCGGCCGGCGCGCTGGTGACGCTGCGGACCAGCGCGACCGACGCGGCCGGCGGATCGGTTGCCGAGACCATCACCAACGCGTACCAGGTCGAGTCCTAGACCGGGAAGAACCGCCATGAACAGTTGTCAAAACACTATTCTTCTATAGAATCAACTACATAGATATGGCCATCTACTGTGGTAGCGGCACCTGCGAGGTGACACACCCCGCAGGCGCACCCTGTCATAGCCAGGACTCGCGGCGCCGGGCCGACCTGTCGGCCCGGTGCAACCCCCGCTGGAGGCACGCGTGCGTCATCATCTGGTCAGGTCGGCTGCGGTCGCGGTCAGCCTTACTGTCACCGCGGCGGTCTGCGCCGCCGCGGGAACCGCCGGCCCGTTGGGAGCCGCAGCAGCAAGCGTGGCGACGACCACGGCCGGGACCTTGGGCCCGGCCCGGCCCGTCTTCCTGATCAACGGCGGCCAGGTCGGCATGGCCGTCCCCCGTGCACCTGGCGTGTGCATCTTCACCTTTGATTTCGGCCCGCGGGCCGGGACCACCGGCCAGCTGCAGACGCTGCGCGTGGGCGGCACGACCTATGTGATCCCCATCGCGGCTGAGGCGTACCTGGGCCGGGGCCTGGATCCGAGCCTGTTCGACATGGACGCGGTGGCAGCCGCGGAGTCCGGTGGTCAGTTGCCCGTGCAGGTGGACTACACCGGGCACCTGCCCGCCCTGCCCGGCGTGACGATCACGGGATCCGGCAGGGGAGCCGCGACGGGGTACTTGACCGCTGCGGGTGCGACGAAGTTCGGGGCGGCGCTGACCCGGCAGTTTACCGCCGACCATGCCCGTGGCAGTTACGGGCAGGACGGGCTCTTTGCCCATGGAGTATCGATCGCACTCGCTGGCGCGCCTACCGCGGCCCCGGCGCCGAAGTACGCGATGCGCACGCTGACGGTCACCGGGACCAACCTCGCCGGCAAGCCGGACAGCGGCGACATCGTGTGGCTCTTCAACGCCGACAACGCCGCCAAGTTCGACAACCTTGGTGAGGCGCAGAGCGTTTTCTATCATGGCGTGGCGAAGTTCAGTGTGCCTGCCGGGCACTACTGGGCGATCGGGGAATTCGTCAAGTTCGGGCGGCAGGGATTCGACGAGCACATGGCCGTGCTGCCCGAGTTCACCGTCGGCAAGGACACCACGGTGAACGTGGACGCGCAGGCGGCGAGCAGCAAGATCCAGATGGTGACACCGCGGCCCGCGGGCGAAGCGGACGTGGGCTTCAGCCTGATCCGCACCGGGGCGGCCGGCCCGATCGTGAGTCTTAGCTGGCTCAGCGCCAGCGGCGGCCCCAAGGCGCCCGCTGCCGGGCTGTATGTCAGCCCGACCCAGGCCAGTCCGGCCACCGGGACGCTGACCAGCATCACGAACGGGCAGCTGGACTCGCCGTCTAAGGCGCCGGGCGTCCCGTACGAGTACGACCTGGCCTATCAGTCGCACGGGATTATCCCGGCGCAGCGTTTTGCGGTGAATCAGGCGAGCCTGGCGACGGAGGATGCGCGGTTCTACTCGGCCGGCGCATCGACCGGGATCATCGGCAGGCTCCCGGTGTTCCCGATCCAGTACCGCACGTGCTACGGCGGTTCCCTGTTCCGCATCAGTCTGCCGGCGCGGCAGACCGTCTACCTGTCGGCGAGCCCGTCGCTGTCCTGGCGGGAGAGCTATTCCCAGTCGTCGAAGGAGTTCGGATCGGGTGGCCAGTTGGGCGCGCCGCGTGCTTTCCTTCCCGGTGAGCGGGTGACCGAAAACTGGGGTGCCTATCCGCTGCACCCCGCGCCTGATGTCAAGCTCGTCCAGGTGAGCGGGGGGCCGCTCGTTCCTGTGTCGGCGAGCCGGGCGGGTGACACGCTGCGGCTCGACATGACTGCCTTCAGCGACAGCGTGCCCGGTCATACCGGCGGGGGCGTCTACCCGCCGTTCAAGGCGGCCGGCAGCTATGAGATTGACCAGAACGGGACGAAGATCGCGGGCGGGACCGTGGCGCGCTTCTCCGGTCTCTTCACGCCCACGGCGACGCTGAGCTCGTCGCCGTCGCTGATCGGGCTCACGCTGACCGCGGCTGAGCCGGGCAAGCTGAACCCGCTGTCGACGGCAAGCCAGACGGTGTGGACCTGGCAGTCAGCCGGTGAGACAGGATCCACACTGCCGCCGGGATGGACCTGCCTGCCCGATGGGCTGCCCGACCGGGCGTGCGCGGTGCAGCCGATGATGACGTTGCGGTATGGCGTGGTCGGTCTGGGGCTGGACGGTTCGGCCGGTGCGGGGCAGCAGGTGGTCCGGGTGTCGGTCGGGCATTTGCAGCTGGCGGCGGCGGCGAAGGTGACTGCGGCGGCGGTCGCGGTGTCCTTTGACGGCGGTAAGTCCTGGCAGGAGGCCAGCACGTCTGGTAGCGGCGGTAGTTATGCGGCGGTGTTCTCGGCTCCGGCCGGGGCGCTGGTGTCGCTGCGGACCAGCGCGGTCGACGCGGCTGGCGGGTCGGTGACCGAGACCATCACCAACGCCTACCAAGTGGCGTCCTGACCCGGCCGCGGCATCGGCCGGGTCTGGAAAGCCGGTGCGCTCGTGACGTCGGCTTGGCCAGGAATCGCAGGGCCTGACGTCCCTATTCGAGAAGACATCCTGACCCGAGAGCAGGGAGTATCCCCATGAGGTTCAGCAGAGTCATTACCTCGGCGTGCGTCGGCCTGGCGGCGGCCGGTGCGCTGTCCGCCGCCGCCTTGGCCCCGGCCGCCGCCGGCACCGCCTCCGCGTCTGGCGTGGCGCGGGTGCGGGCGGCGTGTCCGGCGGCGGGGCGGTGGCAGGTGAGGTGTTATGCGTTGTATGTGCCGCAGGTTCAGGTGGACGCGGCGATCGCGGCGAGGGCGGCGGGGCGGCGTGTGTCGCCGGGCGCGACGACGCCGAAGGGGTGGGGGGCTACCGACATCGAGGCGGCTTACCGGCTGCCGGTGGGCCGGGGCGGGGGGCAGACGGTTGCGCTGGTGGATGCGTACAGTACCCCGGATCTGGCGGGTGATCTTGGTGTGTATCGCAAGGAGTACGGGCTGCCGGCCTGCACGACGGGGAGCGGCTGCCTGCGGATCGTGAATCAGCAGGGCAAGGCGTCTCCGC
>PMSU01000139.1 GCA_003168255.1 Actinomycetota bacterium | reverse complement strand
TGCGACCTCGTGTCGCACGATCATGTTGAGCCAGGAGGCGTGCTTGGGCGTGCAGGTCACGGCGAACCGGGGTGCGCGGCCAGCCGTCGGCGGGTGGCGCGGGAGGTGTGGGAGGTGTGGGAGGACCCGTTGTCCATGATCAGGTGGATGCGCAGGTGCGGCGGGATCATCTGGTGCAGCATCGCCAGAAACGTGGTGAACGTGGCCGAGTCGTTGCGGGCGATGCGTTCGGTGATGACCTCGCCGGTGGCCACGTTCATCGCGGCGATAATGGAGATGGTGCCGTGGCGGACATACTCGAACTCGCGGCGCCGGTCTTCTCATCGACGCTGATCAGCACGGTGCCCGGCGGCGGGTTCAGGTACAGGCGGCACACGGCCCCGGCCCGGGCCCAAAATCCCGGGTCGTCGGCGCGGTTGAGCCAGCCGCGGACCTTGTGCGGGCGGACCTTGGCCCCGGCCAGCACCCGGCCCACGGTAGCGGGTGAGATCGCCAGGCCCCGCCCGGCCAGGTGGCCGGCGATCATGGCATGTGACCACTGCGACTCGCCGCCAGGCGGGACCGTCTGCACGTCGGCGGCGCAGTCGGCGATGGTGCGTCCCGGGCGGGCTGTCGAGTCGCCGCATCCGGGGCGGTCGTAGCTGATCAGGCGGAGGCCGCGCGCGGCGGCGGCTACGGCGCGGCCGTAAATGTGGCGGGAGTCCGGGGTACCCACCTGGACCAGCACTGGGCGGCCGTCAAGATCACCAGATTCGGTGACGGCCAGCGTCCTGCCATCGGCTGTCTGGATAACTCGTTCCATGTAGTACCTCCCGGCTCGGGCCGGGCGCGGTTGAGACGCGCTTGGCTGGGGTCGCAGAATCAACGGTCGCGGAGGGATCCGGCATGACGGATCAGGGGAGGCGCGGGCTGCTCATGCGAACTCGTTCGGGGTCGCTGGCGAAGCTTACGCCCAAGGGCGGCCGGCTATCGGGCCAAGCTCTCGGCAGGCCGCCGATCCGATACCCGTCGCCGCGGCCCGGCTTCCTGCCGCAAACCGTCATCCTTCAATCGAACTGGTGGGCGTGTCGCTTTCGAATGTGTTGCCGAGTGATGATAGCATACGAATATCAAATCGAGTTAATGTACTTAGCGTTGCATCATGTGGCCTCAGCCGGGAGGAGGATCCCAGTGGTCGCCGAGATCGTCGAGCCTGGCGGCGCGAGCTGGACAGGCGCCTGTTTCGGCACCCGGCTGGCTGCTGCCGGTACGGCGGTTGCGGAGCTGGCCGGGACCGTGGATCAGCTGTCCTACGTGGCCGATGACGACATAGCCGGGGTCATGGGGGAGCTGACCACGCTTGTCGGCCAGCTCGACGGCCTGCGGGTCGAGGTCGCGCGGGCGGTCAGAACGCGCGGCCTGTACCGGCTGCGCGGCGCGCGCAACGTGGACGGCTGGCTACGGGCGGATGCGCGGACGGCCGACGATGCCTGGAAGTTGTCCCGGCTGTCCGCCAAGGCCCACGAGCTGCCGAGGATCACCGGACTGCTTGCCGAGGGCTCGGTCAGCCTCACGCAGGCCGGCGCTGCGTGCTGGCAGATTTCGCAGCTCCCCGACATTCCGCGCAAGCCCGAGGAAGCTGATCCGCCCGGGCCGGATGTTCCGGCCGCGGGCTCCGCCGGTCCCGACGACGAACTATGGGCCGGGCTCTGGCGCGGCGGCGATGTTCACGCCGCCGCCGATCAGCTGTTTGCGCAGTTCATGCCTGGCATGGACGGCCAGCAGCTCCGGGTGCTCGGTGCCCATCTGCGTGATGCCGCGGACGCTCAGGAACGCGCGGGGGAGGACTACGACGACTTCGCCAAGCGGGCGGTGCGGATCTCCCGCTCGCTGGGCGGAGCGGGCGAACTTTCGGGGCGGCTGCATGCCGAGGCTGCCGAGCAGGTCATCGCCGCGTTCGAGGAACTAGGCGGCAAGTCCGGACCCGACGACAAGCGAACCAAAGCGCAGCGGTGGGCCGACGTGCTTACCCGCCTGGCCGGACTGGCCGGCCCTGCGCTCGCCGGCAACCCGGCAGAGCCCGCCGAGGCTGCGCCCGCCGATCTTCCCAGCGCGCCCGACGAGACGCCGACCGCAGCCCCTCCGGCCGCGCCCGACGAGACGCCGGCCGCAGCCCCTTCCACCGAGGCCGACGATGACCAGCCGTGCGCGGACGAGGGACACGGTCACCAGAGCCCGGCCGGACACGGCCACGACCGCCCGGCAGGATTGGTGCCGGCCGGTTTCCGGCGGCCGCGGGTCATCGTCACGGTGCCGCTGTGGACGCTGCTTGGCAAGGCGATGGCGCCCGGTGCCGTGCTCGGATCCGGCACCCCCATCACGGGCGAGGCGGCTCGCAGGATCGGCTGCGACGCGGAGATCGTCCGCGTCATCACGGATCTGGCCCCAGAACTGCCGGACGGCAGCCTCGGTCGCGGGCTGGATGCCACTGCCCAGCTGACCGCCCTGCTGGCCGGAGCGATAGCGCAGCTGCCCCATCCTCTTGGCGGTCCGTCAGCGGTACTCGACATCGGACGCAAGAGCCCAGGCTGGACCCCTCGCCAGCGCGACGCGCTATACGCCCAGTATGGCGGGCAATGTGGCCGTCCCGGCTGCACAAGCCCCATCGACGTGATCCACCATGTGATCCACTGGGTTGAGGGCGGCAAGACCCGGATAGGCAACGGCGCGCCGCTGTGCAAATACGATCATTGGCTAGTGCACGAGGGCGGCTGGCGTGTGAAGAAACAGCCCGGCGGTGCCCTCACTTTCTTCCCGCCGCCGCGAGGCTGGCGGCCCGGCACGGTGTACCGCAGCGGCAAACCCGTCCCCGAGGTCGCCGCTGGCACAGACGCGCCGTAGTACCAGCGTGTCCGGTCGGTTAGTCCTCTGCCCCGGGCCCGGCAAGGGTGGGTGTTGCCGGCTGCTGGCGACGGCGCGTGATGATGGCCAGGAAGATCCCCAAGGCCAGCAGCAGGCCGGCCACGATCACCCCGAACGTCACGGTGCTGCTGCTAAGTGCGCCATGAGAGGGACTCGCCTGCGCGGCTCCGCCGGTCGTCATGGCGAACACCCGGACCGGGATAGCGGCCGAGCGTATCGCGTGGCGTGCCTGGTTGGTGCGCATCACGGCTGCGTGAGCGGTCATCGCATCCGCTGGAGACCGGCTGGCCACGGTCCCGCCGATCGTAATCTGCCCGCTAGAGCCAGCGACCAGGTTTCCGCTGCACTTCAGCATCCGCACAGTGCAGGTCCAGTTGCTCAGGTCGCCGGTGCCGGCCAGCTTGGTAACAGTCAGGCCGCTCGGCGGCCGGACCGTTACCGAGGCTGCGTAGGCGGTTGTCGCCCTCGCGGCATTGGATACCGTCACCTCAGCCGTGAACGCGCGCCGCGTGCTGGCCGGACGCTGGGCCCGCGTACTAGCGCTGCGACTGGCGCCGGACAGGGTCAGATCGCTGACTCCCTGGCTCCACATGTCCCCGGAGCCGGTGCTGCCGCACCGCCGCCCGACGATCTCGGCTCCGGGTACGAGCCCGCCCCCCTGGACGTAGGCGCAAAGATCATCAGGTGTGTTCTTGATCCCGCTCGTTACGCCGCTGAACGTCCACTCCTGGCTCGCGGCGGCGGCACATTGCCCGCTGAAACTCAGGAACAGCGAGGCGTTCGGTTGCGGGTCTGACTGGCTGGGTCCGCCGTTCTGCAGGCAGTACCCGTTGCCGTTCATCAGGACGCCGTTACTGGTGAATGTCCATAGCTGACCCTGCACGGCGGTCTCGCACGCCTCCAGGGTGATCGCGGAGCCGTTTCCCCCCGCCTGCCAGCACAGCCCTGGATGGCCCAGCGGGCTGACCGAGGCTGGTCCGACCGGGGGACCGACGGACTGGACGACCGAAGCGTGCGCTATGCCCCCGGCCACGATGATGGCCAGCACGATCGCGGACACGGCGGTCATTGCCGCGCGCAACCTGATCCGCATGGGCTGATCGGGCAAGGCTCCCCCAGCAGAGAGGACTACGTTGAGTGAGCTGAAGGTTACAACTTTCCGGCGATGCGGGAGGGTTTCATGGCGGAACGTTTGCTTGGCTGAACTATCGATGGCGTCTATGAATCATGGCGATCATTGGCATTAGACCTATCGGCCCGCTGCTCTCTAGATTGGGAACGTCCGCAACACGTTGGACGCGCCCCGGTCCGATGGGATGCATCCTCGATCGGTGTCGTAGGGAGTCATGGCTATCGTCGGCTCAGTGTCCGCCACAGCAAGCCCAGGGTCCGCCACAGGAAGCCTTTCCGACGTCGTGCACGCCGTCCGCGGCGTCACGGCGCAGGACGGCAACTGGGAGCTGACCTCACGGCTGGCCGCTGAGCAGCTGCGCAGGCACCTGCCAGGCCCCGAGATCCTGACCGGCGACCAGCGCGAAGGCGATCCTGCCGGTTACCTCAGTCACCTGCTGCACACCGAGCCGGACGGGTCATTCTCGATCGTCGCCATGGTCTGGCTGCCGGGTCAGGTGACGCCAGTGCACGATCACGTCACGTGGTGCGTGTTCGGCGTGCTGCAGGGCGCCGAGCACGAGGAACTCTTCGCGCTGGCCGACAACGGCGGCCGCCTCGTGCGGGTTGGCAGCGCAGAAAACCAGACCGGGCAGGTGAGCGGGTTCGCGCCACCCGGTGACATTCACCGAGTTCGCAATATCGGCCGCGGCGTGACGATATCCCTGCACATCTACGGCGCCGACATCTCCCGCCTCGGCTGTAGCATCCGCCGCGAATACGATCTCCCCATCAGCTGACCGCTCGGGCGCGGCGAAGGACCTCATCGGCGCCGAGGGTTGCCGCGATGGAGGCTAGGTCGGGACTTCGGGTCGTCCCGGTGAGCAGCACGCGGATGACCTGCGATGCGTCGCGGATGGAACCGCGATAGGCGCCGGGGTTTTGCTTGTAGTCCTTCTGATTGGGGGCGAACCCCAGGCGAAGCGCGAGATCGCGGATCTGGGTGAACCACTCGCCGTCAGGTCCTGGCGGCTGATATTCGTCGGCGAAACCCGAGGCCAGGCCGCGGACGAGCTCGACTGGCAGCCCACCGAACCTCGGGTCGGCGGGGTCGGTGACGACGCTATACAACTGCGGGAAGAAGTATCCGTACGCGGGCCGGAAGTCCGCCCACTTGTGCAGGTCTTTGCGCGGGTTGGCGGTACCTTCGCGTTCGATCGCCAGGGCTCGCAGCGCCAGGTCCGGTTCAGCGGCCAGGACCGTGGCCAGGGCGAGATCCTGCGTCTGCGCCCAGGTCCGCAAGCGGGTGAGGGCTTCCTGGCTGCCGAGAGTGGCGATGAAGTCGGCGCTGATGTCGTCGAGCTTGACCAGATCGACCAGCGGCCCTGCGGTGCCGCAGTCGGCCAGCCGGATCGGCGTAGCCAGCGCCTCGGCCAGCGGCATCTCGGCGAGCCGCCCGTTGGCCAGGCCGCGCAGATAGTACTGGACCGCCTCGGCCGGGTAGCCCTGCTCGATGTAGAAGGTGACGCTCGCTTCGGGGTCTTTGCGTTTGGACAGCTTGCGCCGGCTGCCGCCATCCTGTTTCATCAGCAGGGCAATGTGCGCGTACGGGATGCGATCGAAGCCGAGCGCGTCGAACAGCTGGTGGTGCAACGGTACCGAGGAGATCCATTCCTCACCCCGGATGACCAGGGTGACCCGCATGAGGTGATCGTCGACCGCGTGCGCGAAATGGTACGTGGGCAGCCGAGGATGCTGGTCACTGCTCTTGAGGATCACTGCGTCGTTGCGGTTGTCGTCTTGGATCAGCTCGCCGCGGATGACGTCGGTGAATCTGGCCCGCCCGCCGGCGATGCCAGGAGACCGGAACCGGATCACGTACGGGTCGCCGGCTGCCAGCCGGGCGGCCACCCGGTCCGCCGGGGCGTCGCGCCAGATCGCCCACCGCCCGTAGTACCCCGGTGGTGCGCCGGCGGCTCGTTGCTGCGCGGTGGTCTCCGCCAGTTCGGCCTTGGTCGCGAAACACGGGTACGCCTTGCCCTGGCGCAGCAGCTCACGCACGTAGGACAGGTAGGTCAACGATCGACGGGACTGGGTATAGGGGCCGTAGCGGCCGCTCGCGTCGTCTTCATCCGAACCGATCGAGAAGTAGGAGAACGCCTCAGCGAACTGGCTGACCGCGCCCTCGGCGAGGCGGGCCTGGTCGGTGTCCTCGACCCGGACCAGGTAGGCGCCGCCGGAATGCCGGGCGACATCTGCGTCGATGGTCGCCGCGTACACCCCGCCGATATGCAGGAACCCGGTCGGGCTCGGGCAGAACCGGGTGACCTCCGCCCCGGCCGGCAGGTCACGTGGCGGGTAGCGGTCCGCCCAGTGCTGCGGGCCGGGCAGGTCAGCCGGGAACAGGGAATCGAAGACATGTTGGTCAGGCATCAGGCGGGCGACTCCCTCAGGACTGGGATAGGCGAGCCTACCGTGGCGGCCGTCCGCGCCGGGTCGCGTTCTTTTTGTTCACATCTCTTGCTTTCCGAGCTATGTCGATATATCTTTGAGCTACCAAGACAGTATGGGGGCTATCGAAGAACACACAGTGGACGTCGATGCCTCGAGAAACAGAGGAGTACGAGAGATGCACGAGGAAGACGACAGGCCGCGCAGAGGCGGCGGCCGACGCGGAGGCTGGCATGACGAACGCGGCGAGCGCGGGGAGCGCCCCGAGCGAGGCGAGGGGTCCGACCGCGAGAGCTGGGGCCCATCACGGCGCGGGCCGTCGCGCGGCTCGATGCGGCACGGCTCCGGTGGCAGGCGGCTCTGGCTGGGCGAGGAGCCCACGCGCAGGCCCCGCGTGAAGCGCGGAGATGTCCGCGCGGCAGCGCTGGCCCTGCTGGCGGAGGAGCCGAGGAACGGCTACCAGATCATCCAGGAGATAGCGGCGCGAAGCGGTGGGGTGTGGCAGCCGAGTCCCGGCTCTGTCTACCCGGCCCTCCAGCAGCTTGAGGACGAGGGCCTGATCCGTGCCGAGGACATGGAAAGCGGCCGGAAGGGCTTCGTCCTGACAGATGAAGGGCACGCGTACATGGCCGCGCACGCCGACGAGGTGGCCGCACCATGGGAAATCGTGGCCGGCCGGGAGCGCGTCGGGATGCGGGAGATGCGGGCCCTGATGGGACAGCTTGCGATGGCCGCCACGCAGGTGACCAGCGCGGGCACCGATGCCCAGGTGGCCGAAGCGCAGCGAATCCTGAGCGACACCCGCCGGAACCTTTACCGGATCCTGGCGACCGAGGAAGACCCCGAAGCCGCCCAGACCGACGGCAGCGCCGGCGCCGGTGAGGCTGACCGCGGTTAGGCTCGAACGGGCAGCACACAGGGAGGCAGCAGGAATGACAGTGGGGAAGACGGCAGATGTCTCGCCGGCAGGTACCGCGCACGCCGACCGCACCGGGGCCGACCGCACCGGGGCGGCGGCCTCCGGTGAGGTCGCCGTCCGGGTCAGCGGGCTTACGAAGCGGTACGGCGAGATCGAGGCCGTGAACGGCATCGATTTCGAGGTCATGCGGGGGGAGACCTTCGGGTTCCTCGGACCTAACGGGGCGGGCAAGTCCACCACCATCAAGATCTTGTGTACGCTCGCCGAGCCGACCTCAGGGACCGCCAGCGTGGCCGGCTACGACGTAATGGCGAAGAGAGACGCGGTCCGGCGCAATATCGGCCTTGTATTCCAGGACACCACGCTCGACACCTATCTCACCGGGACGCAGAACCTGCAGTTCCACGCGGACCTATACGCTGTACCGAAAAAAGCGGTCGCGCCCCGGATGCGCCAGGTGCTCGAGATGGTCGGCCTGTGGGACCGGCGCGACAGCCTGGTGAGCACGTACTCGGGCGGCATGCAGCGCAGGCTGGAGATCGCGCGCGGCCTGCTGCACGCTCCCCGGGTGCTTTTCCTTGACGAGCCGACCGTCGGGCTCGATCCGCAGACCCGTTCGTCCATCTGGGAGTACATCAACGACCTGAAGGACCGCGAGGACATCACCATCTTCCTGACCACGCACTACATGGACGAGGCTGAGAACTGCGACCGGATCGCGATCATCGATCACGGCAAGATCGTGGCGATTGACACGCCGGAAGCGCTGAAGGCGAGCGTCGGCCAGGACCGGGTGCAGATTCACACCGCGGATGACGCGGCCGCGATCGCCGCGCTCGCCGACACATTCGGCATCAGTGCCGCAGTGCACGACGGCGCGGTCACGTTCTCCGTAGCCTCCGGCGAACAGTTCGTGCCCCGACTGTTCGCCGAGTTCACCACGGCGATCCAGTCGGTCAGCGTGTCCCGGCCCTCGCTTGACGACGTGTTCATGTCATACACAGGCAAGACCATCCGCGATGCAGAGGCCTCGGGCACCGACCGCATGCGCACCATGGTCAATGCCTGGCGAAGGAGGTGACCGCATGGCAACCCAACTCCGTGAGTCACTGACGGATCTCGACGGCAGGGATCTCAGCGAGACGATCCGGGTCGCGGTACCCGAGCGAAGCATCCGCCAAGATCTGCGGGCCGCCGGAATCGTCTG
The DNA here is from genome assembly GCA_003168255.1 of Actinomycetota bacterium. Lineage (GTDB taxonomy): Bacteria > Actinomycetota > Actinomycetes > Streptosporangiales > Streptosporangiaceae > PALSA-505. Next base: position 1,232 of record PMSU01000139.1, on the reverse strand, counting down.
GCGCCGTGAGCTGATCAGGTTCCGCAGCGACCGGCTTCGCGCCATCAGCGGGCTCATCCAGCCGGTGCTTTTCCTATTCGTGCTCGGCACTGGACTGTCCGCCCTTGCCAAGCACGGCCTGCCGCCGGGCGTGAACTTCAAGACTTTCGTGTATCCGGGCGTGCTCGCTATGTCGGTGCTTTTCACCGCCATCTTCTCGGCCGCCTCGATCGTATGGGATCGCGAGTTCGGTTTCCTCCGGGAGATGCTTGTTGCCCCAGTTAGCCGGGCCGCTCTCGTCATCGGCAAATGCCTTGGCGGCGCGACCGTGGCGACCTTCCAGGGGATTGTGATCCTGATTCTCGCCTGGTTCGCAGATGTGCCCTACTCTCCGACGCTGATTCTCACTCTCATCGGAGAGTTGCTGTTGCTGTCGTTCACCCTGACTGCGTTCGGGGTGATGATGGCGGCGCGGATCAAGCAAATCCAGGCCTTCATGGCGCTTACTCAGATGCTGGTCATGCCGCTGTTCTTCCTGTCCGGCGCGCTGTACCCATTGAACGGCTTGCCGGCCTGGCTGGCGGTGATCACTAGGTTCGATCCGCTCACCTACATCGTCGACCCGATGCGGCGCGCGGTGTTCAGTCACCTGGCCATCAGCCCGCAGGCCGTCCACGCCCTGGCCCCGGGCATCACCTGGGCAGGCTGGCTCGTCCCGCAGTGGCTGTGCCTGGGAATCGTCGCTGTGATGGGCCTGACCATGCTCGCCATAGCCATAGCCGAGTTCAGCAAGACCGAGTAGGCCCCGGCTGCCTAGCCCGCCAGTACTCGGCCCTGGGGGCGCCCCAGGGCCGAGTACTTTGAGCCGTCTGGCATTCCCCATCAAAGACCAGCCGCAACAGCCCAGCGGCCAACCAGCACCCCACCGCAACCAACCGGACAGTCCGCCCCCGCCTCCAGGCCGCCCGCGCGGCACCACCCCCCACGCGGCTCGAGGGGCCGACAGGAGTTCCGGACCCCCGCGCATAGAGCGACCGCGGGTCCGGGGTGTAGCCCCCGGCGAGGAGGTCAAAGACCTCTGAGCATAGAGCGACCGGGGGTCCGGGGGGTATCCCCCCGGGAAAAGCACCGCGAGCCCCGGCGAGGAGGTCAAAGACCTCTGAGCATAGAGCGACGCCGGGTGGCTACGGGGGCAAACCACCCGGCGTCGCATTCATCGGCGTTCCGACGGGGGCCCGGAACGCCGGCAGTGG
>PMSU01000136.1 GCA_003168255.1 Actinomycetota bacterium | reverse complement strand
CGACCTGACGATCACGAAACCTGAGGCTTACTTCTCGACGTGTCCTAAGCGCACGACCAACAGGGTCTTGCCCACGGTCGCGCGGGACGCAATCGCGGCGTGCGCGTCGGCGGCTCGCTCAAGCGGGTACCTCTGACCGATCACCGGTCGCAGCCTGCCCGCGGCGGCCTCGTCAAGCGCCGCCCGGCTCAGCTCGCGCATCTGCTCCGGGCTCAGCTGAGCCCCGCGGATTACGGTGATGCCGCGACTGGCCGCCTCGCCGTCGGGGATCTGTGTGAACGCGCCGCTGGCCATGCCGAAGGCGCAGAACCGTCCGCCGCCGCCCAGGAGACCAAACGCTGCCGCGCCGATCTCGCCGCCCACCCCGTCGAAGACGCCGTCGACGCCGTCGGCTGCTTGTCATAGCGCTTGCCGGGCTGCGCTCGCCCGGCGCCGAGCCGCTGCCGGGTCCCGCGCCAAGCCAGCAACAATACGAGCAGCGGTGGAGCCCGCCCTCCGGGTACCCCGGCCGGACCCAGCGGTAGCCGGCTCCGGCCTGGTCCACGTGTCGCCTGTCCGTCATCGAAATCCGTTTCGGCCGTCCGATTATCGCGCGCCCCGGTGGCGCGATGCGCAGCTTGGTGAGCGGGGTACTAACACTGGCGGGCACTAGCATGGACTGGCACCGGCGCGGGCGTCCCGCGCCGCGCGCCGCCGCATCCACCTGTGATTTCCGCAAGCGCCGGAGGCCCCCATTCACCGCCTCATCATGTGGAACATCGACCTGACCCTGGTCGACGTCGGGCAGGTGAGCCGCGATGCCTATGTCGACGCGTTCCGCCAGGTGACCGGGCGCCCCCTGGTGCGGCTGCCGCAGACGGCAGGCCGGACGGACTCGGAGGTGTTCTTCGAAGCACTGGCCATGAACGCGGCGGACGTCGCCGGTGCCGACAACGAGCAGCGCCTGCTTGCCGACTACAACGAGGCGCTGGCCAAGGCATTCGATGCGCGAAGCGATCAGCTGACGGCGAAGGGCCGGCTGCTTCCCGGCGCCAGAGAAGCGCTCAGCGCGGTAGCCAGGCTGCCCGGCGTAGTGCAGACCGTGCTCACCGGGACGATCAAGCCGAACGCGATCACCAAGCTGCGGGCCTTTGACCTGGACGGCCTGATCGACTTTGCGATCGGCGGCTACGGCTCGGAGGCCTACCCCAAGGGCACGCTGCTTCAGGTAGCGCGGTCCCGCGCGGCCGAATCCCTGGGTGTCACCTTCGGCGAAGCGGCCACCGCGTACATCGGCGACTCGTCCCGGGACGTGGAAGCTGCCCGGATCGGAGGCGCCTGGGCGATCGCGGTGGCCAGCGGCCGCGCTACCCAGGCCGAGCTCGCCGCGGCCGGCGCGGACGCCGTGCTCGACGATCTGACGGACACGCAGATGGTTGTCCGCACCATCGACGGCCTGACCCTTTCGGCAGGCATGAACGATCCGCAGGCCTGACCCAGTCGGCGCTATGACCCGGTTGCGGGGGACGCGCCGATTCGGACGCGCTGGCCAACCCAGAGATCGCCCGCAGGGCGGAAGGACAGGACATGAACAGCACCAGCACGCCGTCCGCGGTCGCTAGCATCCCCGCTTCGGGTGCTGCCCCAGGTCGCCGGACGATCTGCGCCGCCGCTGTCATCGCCGTGGCAGGCATCGCCACGGTGACCGGCTGCTCGGCCTCTCCGCACGTCGCGGCCGCCTCCACCGCCACAGTCACTGCGTCGGCAGCCGCTGTGCCCGCGTCCACATCGCCTCGGGCAGCCACTTCCGCTCCGGCCGTTCCGGCCACCCCAGTCTCTGCTCCTCCCGCCTCGGCAATCCCCGCACTTGGCCATCTGGTCGGCGTATTCGCGCACGGCGCCGGCTTCGGGCAGGTCAAGCCATCCAGGATCTTCAACGGCGGTGACCCCACCGGCCTGGTTTCCAGCATCGTCTGGAAGTCCTGGGGTGGCGCCAGCGCAGTCGGGACCGGCACTTCCGACTACGTTGGGTCCGGCCAGACGGTCGCCACCGGCTCCCAGGAGCCTGCCACCGTCGTCGCCTTCAACCTGGGAACCTGCGACGGCAAGCTGATGTACCGCGCCGTGGAATGGTACTTCCCCCAGCATGGCCAGGCCTTCAACGCCAGCCAGTACGAGAACATCTGTGCGGGCAGCTACGTACCAAACTCATAGTCGGCCGGCCGGCCCTGATAGGCGGCGCGGTAGGCGCTAGGCGTGGTGGCCGCATCCCTTCCCAGGTGGAGGCGGAGGTTGGCGGCGCTGCCGAGCCCGCAGTTCGCGGCGATCCGCTCGACCGGGAGATCTGTCGTCTCCAGCAGGCGCCGGGCCCGCAGTAGGCGTACGGCGGTGAGCCAGCGATGCGGGCTGTGCCCCGTTTCGGCGCGGAAGCGCCGTGCAAAGGTCCGCGGGGCCCAGCCGGCCTGCTGAGCGAGCGCGGCCACGGTGAGCGGCTCGTCGAGGCGTTCCAGCGCCCAGGCGCAGGTGGCAGCGAGCGCTTCGCCCCGTGGCGGAAGCGGTCGTTCAAGCAACTGTGCCTGACCGCCATCGCGATGTGGCGCCACGACCATCCTGCGGGCGACCGCGGCAGCGGCATCCGCGCCGTGGTCCTGGCGGTAAATGTGCAGGCACAGGTCAAGCCCGGCGGCGACGCCGGCGCTGGTCAGGGTCTGCCCCTCATCGACCCACAGCACGTCCGCATTTACCCGCACCGCCGGGTAGCGCAGTTGCAGTTCGTCTGCGTGCTGCCAGTGTGTGGTCGCTCGCTTGCCGTCGAGCAGTCCTGCGGCGGCGAGCGCAAACGCGCCGGTGCACACCGACATCATGCGGGCGCCCCGCGCCGCGGCGGCTTGCAGCGCGCAGATCAGGACTCGGCCGGGTACCGATAGCGGCCAGTAGCCGGGGACGATGATGGTGTCGGCGGTGCGGAGCGCAGCAAGGCCGTCCGGCACGTATAGCGAGAAGCCGGTCGTCGTCGCCACCGAGCCAGGTTCCTGAGTGCAGACAGCGAACCGGTAGCGGTCCTGCTCGTCGCGATGCCCAAAGATCTGCGCGGGGATCGACAGGTCGAAGGCGACTACGTCCGGCAGCGCGAGAGCAGCGATTACGTGCATGAGGCAGGATCCTAACGAAGTTAGGCATTCCTGCCGCTGGTTCTGACCGTGCAGCCGAGTCCATGCTTGCGGTGTGAGCGGATCTGGAACCGACGTCAGGCACATCGGCATTCTGCTGTTCGACCAGGTCGAGGAGCTCGATGCGGTGGGTCCGTGGGAGGTGCTCGCGAGCTGGGCGCGTAGCTGTCCCGCGGACGGCTGGGCGGTCTGCACGCTCGCCCGCGACCGGGCGCCGGTCAGCTGCGCGAACGGGCTCTGCATCGTGCCGCACCACACACTCGATGACGCACCGGCGCTGGACGTGCTGATCCATCCGGGCGGACAAGGAACACGACCGCTGCTAACTGACGACGAGCACCTGACCTGGCTGCGAACGCAGCGCGAGCGTGTCCCGCTGATGACGAGCGTATGCACGGGCAGCCTTGTCTACGCTGCCGCCGGATTGCTTCGCGATCGCCCGGCCACAACGCACTGGTCCTCCCTCGACCTGCTCGGCAAGCTGGATCCCAGCATCGAAGTGCGCGACGAGGTCCGATTCGTCGATGATGGCGACATCATCACCAGTGCTGGCGTGAGTGCCGGCATCGACATGGCCCTGCACCTGATCACCCGTCTCGCCGGACCCGATCGGGCACGACAGGTAGAGCGAGATATCCAATACGACCCGGCGGCCTAAACCTGTCAGGCACCCGGGCGCCAGGTGAAATCCCGGCGGTTAGACACGGGGCCGAGACAAACGTGGGTGATAAATTCGCCCTTAAGCGTCTGGATTGAATAATTGCTCCCGGCATCGCGATGCTGGCCGGCGGTCGGCACGGCGAGGTTGTCTTGGCCGTACGCCGACCCTGGGGTCAGGAGGGATAGCCATGTGCGATGACCACAGAGCGGGCGGCGAGCTGGCGAGTGCCGATTCCGGATTGTCCAGGCGGCACTTCTTGCACGGGACGGCCGCTGTAGCAGCTGCCGCGGCTTTACTACATCGGGTCCCGCGGCTGCCGCTGCGCTCGGCGGCCCGTCCGGTCGCTGCCGACGGTGCCGCCGCCTACTCGATGGCCATGCACATCCATTCCTCGTTCAGCGAGCAGAGCGGCTCGATGGACAGCCAGCTGTTCCAGGCGGCCACGAACTCGGTAGATGTGCTGTGGTGGACCGACCATGACGCCCGGATGGAAGGCATCGACTACCGCGACACGGTCCACTTCACCAGCCTCACTGACGAAGAAGGCGGCCCGGGCCAGGGCAAAGCGTGGATCTGGAAGCAGGTCGAGCACGGCCCGCTGACCGGCGGCTCTGGCGGCGGAATCGTCACCAATCCCTGTTCGCCGAACGACCCTGTGGCCGGCGGCAGCATGCAGCTGACCGCCCAGAGCCGCACGACGGCGACAGCGAAGTACGGCTATCACGCGAACTGCCAGCCGGCGGATTTCAATTACCGCGACAACCTCACCGGCCAGTCGCTGAGCATCGACGTGCTGCTGACCAGCGGCTGGAGTAACGGCTGCCTGGAGCTGCTGATCGACACCTCCTACCACGAGGCGTCAGGCGGCCGGTCTGCCGGTGCTTACGCCCTGTCGTACCAGTTCGGGCCGCCCGGGGTTCCGGCTGGCCGGGTGGCCCAGGGCAATTCCGGAGTGATCACGATCCCGGTGACGCCGTCCGGCAGCAACCCGTGGTACACCGCGACCATCAGCCCCTCCGACGACATCGCCGCGCTGTGGCCCGACCTGGACTACCGCGACTTCGCGCTGTTCAACCTGACGCTCAGCGCGGTCAGCACCGGCGACCTGGTCTCGGGGTACTTCGACTACCTCACGTTCAACCGCACGATCAGCGGCGAGGCCTTCCTGGAACAGCAGGCAGAGATGGAGGCCGTGCTGGCCGCGCAGTACCCCAACGTGATCCAGCAGCAGGGCCTGGAGGTGTCGTGGCGGCTGCCGCACCTTAACTGGTTCGGCGGCGACGTGGTGATGACCGACTATGGCAAGACCAAGCCCAGCGGCTATATCAAGTACCTGGCCGACACCGCGGTCCCGCAGATCCACGCGGCCGGCGGACTTGCCAGCTACAACCATCCATACGGCACCAAGAACAGGGGTGCGCTCTCCGCGGCGCAGCAGAACGCGCTGCTCAGTAAAGTCGCCGGGCAGATGCTGCCGACGCCGTCGAGGCCGGCTGCGCTGGGCACCGACCTGCTGGAGGTCGGCTACAACATGCGCGCGGGAGTCGACCTCGCGCACCACCTGGCATTGTGGGACATCATGTCCCGCAACGCCGTCTTCCTGACCGGCAACGGAACAAGCGACGATCACTTCGGGCAGAACTGGTACGGGCTCACCAACAACTGGGTCACCTCGGCCTGGGCCGCGAGCACCGCGCAAGCGGACCTGCTGGCCGCGCTGGCCGCGGGACGGTCCTGGTGTGGTTCGCTGTCCTCCTACCGAGGCAGCCTGGATCTGCTCGTCGACGGCTCGTGCCCGATGGGCTCGGTCAGCGTATCGACGGTGACCTCCCGGCAGCTTGCCGTTACCGCGACGGGGCTCACGGCCAACGGGTCGCTCCAGGTGCTTCAGGGCGCTGTCGACTACGCGGGTACCGCGGGCCTCACGTCGGACACTCAGGTCATCGCCACCTACTCGGCTGCGGAGCTGGCCGGCGGCTCGGTCACGCTGCCGATCGACACCAGCGCTGGCAGCTTCGTGCGCACCCAGGTGCTTGACGACTCAGGGACCACCGTCGGTGTGTCCAACCCGGTCTGGCTGCTACAGGATCCGCCTCCCGGCGGCATCCCGGCCCCCCGTGAGGCCTGAGCCGCCGGCGTAAACCACCCGAGCAGCGCGGACGTCACATGGGTGGTACCCCGACGTGCGCCGGGCATCGGGCCGGGAAGGACAAGCATGTGCGATGACCACAGAGCGAGCGGCCAGCCGGCGAGTGCCGGGTCCGAGTTGTCCAGGCGGCATTTCATCCATGGGACAGCCGCTGTAGCTGCGGCCGCGGCTTTGCTACGTCGGGTTCCGCGGCTGCCGCTGCGCTCGGCGGCCCGCCCGGTCGCCGATGACGGCGCCTCCGCATACTCGATGGCGATGCATATCCATTCTTCGTTCAGCGAGCAGGGCGGGTCGATGGACAGCCAGCTGTTCCAGGCGACCAAGAACTCGGTCGACGTGCTGTGGTGGACCGACCACGACGCCCGGATGGAAGGCATCGGTTACCGCGACACCGTGCATTTCACCAGCCTCAGCCACGAGGAGGGCGGGCCGGGTCAGGGCGGAGCCTGGGCCTGGAAGAGAGCTGAGAGCGGCCCGCTCACCAGCGCGTCCGGCGGCAAAATTACCACAAACCCCTGTTCTCCGAACGACCCGGTGGCCGGCGGGAGCATGCAGCTGACCGCTCAGAGCAGCACCACCGCGACGGCGAAGTTCGGCTATTACGCGAACTCCCGCCCGGCGAAGTGGAATTACCGTGACAACCTCACTGGCCAGTCGCTGACCATTGATGTGCTGCTGACCAGCGGCTGGAGTAACGGCTATCTGGAGCTGCTGATCGAGAGTTCGTACCACCAGGCATCGGCAGGTCGGCCGGCCGGTTTCTACACCTTGTCGTACCAGTTCGGGCCGGCCGGCGTCCCGGCCAGCCGGGTCGCTCAGGGCACTGCGGCAGTGATCACGATCCCGGTGACGCCGTCCGGCGATAACCCGTGGTACACGGCGCCCATCTCACCCTCCGACGACATCGCCGCGCTGTGGCCCGACTTGGACTACCGCGACTTCGCGCTGTTCAACCTGACGCTCAGCGCGGTCAGCACCGGCGACCTGGTCTCGGGGTACTTCGACTACCTCACGTTCAACCGCACGATCAGCGGCGAGGCCTTCCTGGAGCAGCAGGCTGAGATGGAGGCCGTGCTGGCCGCGCAGTACCCCAACGTGATCCAGCAGCAGGGCCTGGAGGTGTCGTGGCAATTGCCGCACCTTAACTGGTTCGGCGGCAATGTGATGATGACCGACTACGGCAAGACCAAGCCCAGCGGCTACATCAAGTACCTGGCTGACACCGCGGTCCCGCAGATCCACGCGGCCGGCGGACTTGCCAGCTACAACCATCCGTACGGTTACAGCGCCAAGCCGGTGCTCCCCGTCGCGCAGCAGAACGCGCTGCTCAGCCAAGTCGCCGCGCAGATGCTTCCCACCGCGTCGATGCCGGCCGCGCTGGGCACCGACCTGCTGGAGGTCGGCTACAACGCACGCGCCGGCGTCGACCTCGGGCACCACCTGGCACTGTGGGACATCATGTCGCGCAACGCCATCTTCCTGACCGGCAACGGAACAAGCGACGATCACCACGGGACGGACTGGTACGGGATCTATAACAACTGGATCACCTCGGCCTGGGCCGCGAGCACCGCGCAAGCGGACCTGCTGGCCGCGCTGGCCGCGGGACGGTCCTGGTGCGGCGGGCTGTCCACCTACCGGGGCAGCATGGACCTGCTGGTCGATGGCTCGTGCCCGATGGGCTCGGTCAGCGTCTCCAGCGTGACCTCCCGGCAGCTCGTCGCCAGCGCGACGCAAATTCCGGCCGGCGGGTCCTTGCAGGTGCTTCAGGGCGCTGTGGACTATGCGGGTACCGCGGGCCTGACAGCGGACACTCAGGTCATCGCCACTTACTCGGCCGCAGAGCTGGCCAGCGGCTCGGTCACCATGTCGATCGACACCAGTGCGGACAGCTTCGTGCGCACCCAGGTGTTCAAAAGCTCGGGACACCCCGTTGGTGTGTCCAACCCGGTCTGGCTGCTACAGAACCCTCCTCCCGGCGGCATCCCCGCCCCTCGCGCGGTCTGAGCCCGATCGCTCAGGGGGCTCAAGCCAGGGCGCGTAGGTCGGGTTATCCTTGGGACCACCGTGACATCACCACAACGGCGTGGTGCGGCCATGCCGCGGCCCGATGGCGGGCTGCGGCAGGCGAGGCGACCGCAGCCAATACCGGGACCTCAGCCAGGCCAGGGAGCGGCCAGGCTGGGGCCATCATCCCGCGCGAGACGCGCGAGACGGGGAGCCAGAGCCAGTGCCAGAGCCTGACAGCGTGCGCGAGACACAGCCCGACAGCGTGCGTCAGCCGGAGCCAGCCCGATCCCGGAGCTTCGGCGAAGAGGGCGGCCGGCTTACCTACAGCAGCTACCTGCGTCTTCCCGAGCTGCTCGGCCAGCAGGTCCCGCAGGCCGAGCCGCCGGCCCACGACGAGCTGCTCTTCATCACCGTTCACCAGGTGTACGAGCTGTGGTTCAAGCAACTCCTGTTTGAGGTGGAGAGCGCCAGGGACGAGATGCTCGCGGGCCGGTCGTGGCAGGCACGGCATCTGCTGCGCCGGGTGCACGCAATCGAGCGGCTGCTCGTCGCGCAGGTTGAGATCCTGGAGACGATGACCCCGCAGGACTTCCTCGATTTCCGGGCGACCCTCGCCCCGGCCAGCGGCTTTCAGTCGGCGCAGTTTCGTGAGCTGGAGTTCTTGTCCGGGGCGAAGGACGCGGGATTCCTCGCTCGCTTCCGCGCTCTCACCGATGCTGAGCGGCAGCGGCTCGACCGGCGTCTTGCCGAGCCGTCGTTGTGGGACGGCTACGTGGACTTGCTCCAGGCGCGCGGTCTCGCAACCGGCGACGATGCGGAGCTGATGTCGTCGCTCGTCACCATCGCCAAGAGCCGGGACGAGCATGACGATCTGTGGCAGCTCGCCGAGGATCTGCTGACCCACGACGAGCTCGCTGGCGTCTGGCGGGCGCGGCATGTGGCGATGGTGGAACGGCAGATCGGCACGAAGTCCGGTACTGGCGGCTCGACCGGCGCGCCCTACCTGAGGCGCCGGCTGGCCTTGCAGTATTACCCGCTGCTTTGGGAGCTTCGTGACTGGCTTTAGCAACCAACCCGGCCGCCGGCGAAGGCCGGGCCAACGCAGGCAAGGGAGCATGCGGTGGAACCGATTCTGGTGAGCACAGACGAGCAGAAGGAGCCCCTGCTGGCATCGGCGGCGCGCCGTGCCGCCGACCTTCTGCACGACGATATCCCTGGCATTGGTGATCCGCTCGGCTACCTGCATTCCTACTACCGGCACGTCACGGCGGAAGACCTGGACGCCATCGGACCAGACCAAGCCGCCGCGGTGGCGGTAGCGCACGCCAGGCTCGGCGCGCACCGCCCGCAGGGCAAGGCCCTGGTCAGCGTCCGGTTCCCGTGCGAGCCCGTCGATCAGGCCCGGGGAGCCGAGGATCATGCGGCCTTCGACACCGACCGCGCGGTGGTGGACATCGTCACTGACGACATGCCATTCCTGGTCGACTCGGTGACGTTGGGACTCGACCGGAGCAAGCTAGAGATCAGCCTCATCGTGCATCCGCAGCTGCGGGTCAGCAGGGATGTCACCGGCTCGCTGCGCAAGATATTGGGGCCGGTGGAAGACCGCATTGCCGCGGGCGACGAGATCAACGAGTCCTGGTGCCACATTGAGGTCTCCAAGCCGGCCGGTGATCTCAGCAAGCAGAAACTGGAGGCGCGGCTGCGGGACGTCCTCGATGACGTCCGGGTCGTGGTGGAGGATCATCCGCGGATGCGGGCCGCCGCCGACGGGCTGGCCGGCCAGCTCGCCGCAGAGGTGGCGTCACAGGCCGCGGCCGGTGTCGCCGTTCCGGAGGCTGACTTGCTGCGCCCGGGCGATGTCGATGCCAAGGAGGCCGAGGCGCTGTTCCGCTGGCTGGCCGACGGTCACTTCACCTTCCTCGGCTACCGCGAATACGACCTGGTAGAGGGGACAGCGGGAACGGCGCTGCGGGCGGTTCCCGGTACCGGCCTTGGCATCATGCGGCATGACCGCCCCGGATCGGCCGCGTTCGCGGCGCTGCCGCCCGAGGTGCGGGCGAAGGCCAGGGAGCCAGTCCGGCTGGTCCTCACCAAGGCGAATTCACGCTCCACCGTGCACCGCTCCAGCTACCTCGACTATGTGGCGCTGAAGAAGTTTGACGCCGTGGGCGAGGTGGTCGGCGAGTACCGGTTCCTCGGGCTGTACACCCACGTCGCCTATGCCGAGAGCATCACCCGGATTCCCGTGCTCAGGCGGAAGCTGACCGGCGTGCTTGAGGTGGCGGGCGTGGCTGCCGACAGTCATGACGGCATGGATCTGACGGAAATCCTCGAGACGTACCCGAGAGAGGAACTCTTCCAGACCTCGGTGGCCGAGCTCACCCCGATCTCGCTCGGCGTACTGCGGCTGCGCGAGCGCAAGCAGACCAAGCTGTTCCTGCGCAAGGATCCTTACGGCAGGTACATGTCCTGCCTGCTCTACCTGCCCCGGGACAGGTGGAATACCAAAGTGCGGCTCCGTACGCAGGATATTTTGATGCGGGTACTGAACGGTGTTTCCGCAGACTACAGCGCGATGGTCGGCGAATCGGTGCTGGCCAGGCTGCACGTGGTCGTTCGCGGCGAGCGGGGCCGTCCGCTTCCCGATGTGGATGCCGCCGGACTCGAGCAGCAGCTGGTGGCTGCGGTCCGTTCCTGGGACGACGACCTGGCCGAAGAGGCGACGCGGGTGCTCGGCCGCAAGCGCGGCCGCGAGCTGATGGCCGCCTTCGGCGACGCGATACCCGAGACCTACAAGGCGGACGTCGCCGCGGCGGCCGCGCTGGGCGACATGTGCCGGATCCAGTCGCTGCGCGAGTCGGGGGACGCCGTCGCCGTCGACCTCTATCAGAGCGAGGCGACCGCCGCCCGCGACGCGGACCACCTGCACCCGACCTGGCGGCTGAAGATCTACCGGGCGCAATCGCCGATCACCCTGTCCCAGGTGCTGCCTCAGCTTCAGCACACGGGCGTGGACGTGGTGGATGAGCACCCCTACGAGTTCGCGGCCGGAGGGGCCGGCGCGCAGCCGTTCTGGATCTATGACTTCGGGCTGCGCGGAGCCCCGTCAGCCGGCCCGCACGGCCTGGCCAAGCAGCAGTTCGAGGACGCCCTGATCGCCCTGTGGAACGGGCTGGTGGAGGACGACGGCTGCAACGCGCTCGTCCTTGCCGCCGAGCTGAGCTGGCGCCAGGTCGTCGTGCTCCGGGCGTACGCCAGGTACCTGCGGCAGGCGGGCACCGCGTTCAGCCAGGACTACATCCAGCGGGTGCTGCGGTCGAACGTCACCATCACCAAGCTCCTGGTCCGCCTGTTCGAGTCGAGGTTCGACCCGCAGCGGACCGGCGGCGAGGCCGAGCGGAGCGAGGCGATCGGCGAGGAGATCCGCGGTGAGCTCGACGAGGTAGCCAGCCTCGACCAGGACCGGATTCTCCGCACCTACCTGGCCCTCATCCTGACCACCCTGCGGACTAACTACTACCAGCGCGGTGCGGGACCGGTGCCAGGCCCGGAGGCACCGTACCTGGTCATCAAGCTGGACCCGGCCGGGGTGCCCGACCTCCCCGCGCCCAGGCCGCGGTTCGAGCTGTTCGTGTACTCGCCCCGGTTTGAAGGGATCCACTTGCGATTCGGCCGAGTGGCCAGGGGCGGGATTCGCTGGTCGGACCGGCGGGAGGACTTCCGCACCGAGGTCCTCGGCCTGGTCAAGGCGCAGGACGTGAAGAACTCCGTTATCGTGCCGGCCGGTGCCAAGGGCGGGTTTGCCTGCAAGCAGCTGCCTGATCTCTCGGACCGGGCGGCCTACGCCGAGGAGGGACTGGCCTGCTACCGCATGTTCATCAGCGCCATGCTGGATATCACGGACAACGCGGGCGGCGAGCGGGTGGTTCCGCCGCCCGGGGTGGTCAGGCACGACGGTGACGATCCGTACCTGGTCGTAGCGGCGGACAAGGGCACCGCGACGTTCTCCGATGTGGCAAACGAGATATCGGCCAGGTACGGGTTCTGGCTCGGTGACGCGTTCGCCTCCGGGGGTTCCCAGGGGTATGACCACAAGAAGATGGGGATCACCGCGCGGGGTGCGTGGGAATCGGTTCGTTTCCACTTCCGCACGCTCGGCGCCGACGTCGACTCCGACGTTTTCACCGTGGCCGGAATCGGCGACATGTCGGGCGACGTGTTCGGCAACGGGATGCTGCTCTCCAGGCACATCAGGCTGCTGGCGGCGTTCGATCACCGTCACGTATTCCTCGACCCCGACCCCGATCCGGCCGCCAGTTTCGCCGAGCGACAGCGGCTCTTCGCGCTGCCCCGGTCCAGCTGGGCCGACTACGACGGGTCGCTGATCTCGGCGGGCGGCGGCGTCTGGCCCCGGGCAGCGAAGTCGGTGCCCATTTCGGCGCAGGCACGAGCGGCGCTGGACCTTGATTCCGGCGTGCTGGCGCTCACCCCCGGCCAGCTGATCTCCGCGATCCTCGCGGCGCCGGTGGACCTGCTGTGGAACGGCGGGATCGGCACCTACGTCAAGGCCGCGGCGGAGACGCATGCCGCGGTTGGTGACAGGTCCAACGACGGGATCAGGATCGACGCCACCCAGCTGCGGGCCAAGGTGGTCGGCGAAGGCGGCAATCTCGGCCTTACCCAGGCAGGCAGGATCGAGTTCGCGCGGGCCGGCGGGCTGATCAACACCGACTTCATCGACAACAGCGCCGGGGTGGACACCTCCGACCACGAGGTCAACATCAAGATCCTGCTGGGCCGGTCGGTGCATGACGGCCAGCTTTCGATGGCGCAGCGCGACCGGCTCTTGCATGAGATGACCGACGAGGTCGCGGCCCTCGTTCTGCCGCACAACTACAGCCAGAACACGGTGCTCGCCGCCGCCCGCGCGCAGGCAGACTCGATGCTTCACGTGCACTCCCGCTACCTGCGCAAGCTGGAGCGGGACAGGGTGCTGCGGCGCAGGCTCGAAACCCTTCCCGGCGACAAGGAGATCGCGGAGCGGCGGGCGGCCGGCCTCGGCCTGACCGGCCCCGAGTTCGCCGTGCTGCTCGCCCACACCAAGATCAATGCGGCCAAGGAAGTGCTCGACTCCAGCCTGCCCGATGACGCGTACCTGCATCGCACGCTGGTCGGCTACTTCCCCCGGCCGCTCCGCGAGGCGTATGAGCATCAGATGGCCAGCCACCCGCTGCGCCGCGAGATCATCACGACGATCGTCGTCAACGACATGATCGACCGCTCGGGTATCACGTTCTGGTTCCGGCTGAACGAAGAGACGGGGGCTTCGGGTCCCGACATCACCCGCGCCTGGCTGGTCGCCAGGGAGGTCTTCGGAATGCCCACTTTCTGGGCGCAAGTCCAGCAACTGGACGGCCTGGTGGATGTCAGCACGCAGATCTCACTGCTGCTCGAAGGCCGCAAGCTCACCGAGCGGGCGGCCCGCTGGCTGCTGCACAATAGGCGGTCACCGTTCGACATCCAGGACACGATCGACTTCTTCGGCCGCGGCGTGCTCGCCGTAGGTTCCGCCCTGCCCAAGCTGCTCGCCGGTCCTGACCTGGCGGGCTTCGAGGAGCGGCGGGAGGAGTACATCTCTGGCGGCGTGCCGTCCGACCTTGCCGACCGGGTGTCGGCGATGGTGCCCGCCTATTCCGCGTTTGACATCGTCGAGATCGCCACCGCCGCGGGGCGCGGGGTGGAGGAGACCGCCGAGGTCTACTTTGACCTGGCCGAACGTCTCCAGATCACCAGGCTCCGCGACCGGGTTACCGCGCTGCCGCGCGACGACAGGTGGAATACGGCAGCCCGGGCAGCGCTCCGCGACGACCTGTACGCCGCGCACGCCGCCCTGGCCAGCGACGTGCTGAAGGTGACCGGCGGCGGCACCCCGGAGGAGCGGCTCGTCGTATGGGCACAGCGGAACGAAGCGGCGGTGGCACGGGCCGGCCAGACCCTCACCGAGATCTGGGAGAGCGACCGGTTCACCATGGCCACGCTGTCGGTGGCGGTCCGCGCGATCCGCGCTCTGGTGCAGGGAAGCTCGCTGCCCAGGTTACCCCTGCCGGGGTTGTCGCAAAGTGATCATCACGTCACGCGTCGTGGCATGCCCGCAAGCCCTGCCGCGCTCGCGTAGGCTTCCAGCATGGCAGTCATCGACCCGGCAGAGGAGATCAAGGAACTCTCCTCGAAACTGGCCGGCGTGGAAGTCGTCCTTGACCTGGACGCGATGCGCCGGGAGGCGGTCGGTCTACGCGAGGCGGCTTCGAATCCCAGCCTGTGGGAAGACCAGGAGAACGCCCAGGCGGTGACCCGCAGGCTGGCCTATCTCGAGGCCGAGATCTCTCGGGTAGAGGGCCTGCGGCGTCGGCTCGACGACACCCAGGTGATGTTCGAGCTTGCCGATAGCGAGAACGACGAGCCCACCCGGGCTGAAGGCATGCGCGATCTCGGTGCCCTGCACAGTGAGATCAACCAGCTCGAGGTGCGCACGCTGCTGTCCGGCGAGTACGACTCCCGCGAAGCGCTCATCACGATCAACGCGCAGGCCGGCGGCGCCGACGCCGCCGACTTCGCCCAGAACCTGATGCGGATGTACCTGCGCTGGGCGGAGCGGCACGGCTATCCGACCGAGATCTACGACACGTCCTACGCCGAGGAAGCCGGCATCAAGTCGACCACGTTCGCGGTCAAGGTTCCCTACGCCTACGGCTGGCTGCGCGGCGAGCACGGCACGCACCGGATGGTCCGCATCTCCAAGTACGACAACCAGGGCCGCAGGCAGACCTCGTTCGCCGGCGTGGACGTGGTGCCCGTCGTGCAGACCGCCGATCACATTGAGATCAACGAGGACGAGATCAGGGTCGACGTCTACCGGTCCAGCGGGCCCGGCGGACAGGGGGTCAACACCACCGACTCGGCGGTCCGGATCACCCACCTCCCCACCGGCATCGTGGTCTCCTGCCAGAACGAGCGAAGCCAGCTACAGAACAGGGCGACGGCGATGTCCGTGCTACAGGCGAAGCTGCTTGAGCGCAAGCGCCTGGAGGAGGCGCAGACGCTAGCCGGGCTGCGCGGCGAGACGACAAGCAGCTGGGGAACGCAGATCCGCAACTACGTCCTGTATCCCTACCAGAACGTGAAAGACGTCCGGACGGGCGTCGAGACCGGCAATACCGTTGCCGTGCTTGACGGTGCGATTGATGAATTCGTCGAGGCGGAGATCCGCTATTTGCGCCGCGCCGAGTCGGCCCGCAGCTAACCGCTGCGGTCGTCGGCCGCGGCCTGGCTGATCCGGCCGCCCAGCGCGTCAGATCTCAGTGCGTCGGGCCGCTCAGTGCGTCAGGCGCAGGGCCAGCATGACCAGCAGCACGGCGAGCAGCACCATCACGAGCAACGGGACACCGAGGCGCGGCTGGGAATGGTGCACCTCTCCCCGGGCCTGTCGGCAAGCAGCGCAGCGTCCTTCCACGACCGGGCCAGCACATCGGGCGCAGACTAGGTGTTCGCAGCTCATCAGGTTTCCCTCCGGCCGGTCGGCGCCCGGTCACTTCAGCGATGTTGGACCTTCCATGCCAGTTTCCCCCCTAGACTGTGCCGTGGCCAACTCGGGTGAAAGTCCGGGCGTGCCGCAGCAGAGCGGTCTGGCAGGTTGGGGCGACCGTGAGGCCGCCTAGCTCGCCGGGCCGGCGACCTTTCCTCCACATCTTACCGATCGCGTGTGATGAACCTGTGATCCACTTTGATAACGTCACCAAGCTGTACCCGAACCAGAGCCGTCCGGCGTTGGAGAATGTCAACATCGACGTCGAGAAGGGTGAGTTCATCTTTCTCGTCGGCCCGTCCGGCTCTGGTAAGTCGACCTTCCTGCGGCTGGTACTCAAGGAGGAGCGGCCGACCGAGGGAAGAATCCACGTGGCGGGCAAGGACCTGGCGCGGCTGACCAACTGGAGAGTCCCGCTGCTCCGCCGGCGGATCGGCTGCGTTTTCCAGGATTTCAGGCTGCTGCCCAACAAGAACATCTACCACAACGTCGCATTCGCGCTTGAGGTCATCGGCAAGCCCCGCCGCTTCATCCGCAAGGTCGTTCCGGAGGTCATCGACCTGGTCGGCCTGGAGGGTAAGCACGACCGGATGCCCGATGAGCTGTCCGGCGGCGAGCAGCAGCGGGTCGCGATGGCCCGGGCGTTCGTCAACCGGCCGATGATCCTGCTGGCGGACGAGCCCACGGGCAACATCGACCCGGCGACATCCATCGGGATCATGAAGGTCCTCGACCGGATCAACAGGACCGGCACCACGGTCGTGATGGCCACCCACGACGCGGCGATCGTGGACTCGATGCGCAAGCGCGTGGTCGAGCTCGAGTTCGGCAAGGTGGTACGGGATCAGTCGCGCGGGGTGTACGGCCAGGCGTACTGATCGGGCCAAAGACCGTACCGCGGCCTCGGGCATGAGCCGGGCCGCCAGGGACTACCGAGGGATCAGCGGCGATGCGCGCACAGTTTGTCTTCCAGGAGGTATGGACGGGGCTGCGGCGTAACCTCACCATGACGATCGCGCTCGTGGTGGTGGTGGCCATCAGCCTGTCCCTGCTCGGCACCGGCCTGCTGTTCGTCAAGCAGGTGGACAACACCAGGACCTACTGGCAGGGCAAGGTCGAGATCTCCGTCTACCTGTGCACGTCCTCCAGCGTCAGCACGCAATGCAGGCAGAACGGGCCGGCCACCCCCGCCGAGCTTGCCTCGATCAAGTCGGACCTGAGCGGCCTGCCGCAGGTCGAGCACGTTTACTACGAATCGCAGGCGCAGGCCTTCCAGCACTTCAAGCAGGACTTCTCGCAGGACCCGTCGTTCGTGAGCACGGTCAGCCCGGGAGACATCCCGGACTCGTTCGAGGTGAAGCTCAAGAACCCGACGGCCGACTTCAGCGTCGTCGCCGGCACGGTGCAGGGGCGGCCGGGGGTCGACGACATCGTGGATGACCGGTCGATCCTCAACAACTTCTACAAGCTGCTCGACGGCGCGCGAAACGCGGTCGTGATCATCGCCATCATCCTGATCATCGCGGCGGCGCTGCTGGTGGCGAACACGATCAGGCTGTCCGCGTTCAACCGGCGCCGGGAGACCAGCATCATGCGACTGGTCGGCGCGTCGAACTTCTACATCCAGTTGCCGTTCCTCGTCGAGGGCGTGATCGCCGGTCTGTTCGGCTGGCTTATCGCGGCCGGCCTGCTTATCGCGGTGAAGTCTCTGGGCCTGGATACCCTGCAGGAGTATTTCACCTTCAACGTGCGGCTGAGCGCCGGGGATCTGGTCGAGGTCGTGCTGCTCACGATGATCGTGGGCGTGGTGCTGTGCGGCGTGACATCATTCCTGACGCTCCGGCGCTATCTGCGGGTGTGACGGGAGCTGATGGGAGGCCGGAGTAGGTGCCGCGGGAGCAGGGGGTAAAGGTCGTTGCCCGTAATAGGCGAGCCAGGCACGACTACCACATCGAGGACGTCTTCGAAGCCGGCCTCGTGCTTACCGGCACCGAGGTGAAGTCACTGCGCGCGGGCAGGGCGTCACTCTCGGAGGCGTTCGGCCAGGTCAGCGGGGGCGAGTTGTGGTTGCACGGGCTGCACATCCCGGAGTACACGCAGGCCACGTGGACCAACCACGAACCCCGGCGGACGCGTAAGCTGCTGCTACACCGCAAAGAAATCGACCGACTTGCCAGCCAGGTAGCCGAGCGCGGCTTCACGATTGTCCCCCTGTCGCTGTACTTCAGCGACGGGAGGGCGAAGGTCGAGCTGGGGCTGGGGCGCGGCAAGCGGACGTATGACAAGCGCCATGATCTGGCGCAGCGGGATGCGGCCAGGGAGGTGGACCGTGCGCTCCGCCGGCGAAGGTAACTGGGAAAAGGATCATGTCCCCGTCCGCCCATAGCCGGGGCGCGCATTCTGGTCCGCGTAAGCGCGCATCCTGGCTCCCGTCCCGTAACCGGGTCTTCGTGCCGCCCGCTCGTCCGGGCGAGTCAGCGGCTCCCGGTGAGCCGGTACCGCCTGCTCCGGTCGCCCCGGGTGAGGCATCGGCTCCCAACGGTTCGGGACCGCATGTTCCGGTCGGCCCGGGTGAGGCATCGCCTCCCAATGGTTCGAGTCCGGCTGTCGCTCGTCCGGGACCGCCCGCGCCGGCCGGCCCGGGTGAGTCGTCGGCTCCCGGTGGTCTGAGACTGCCTGCGCCGGCCGACCCGGGTGAGGCATCGGCTCCCGGTGGTCCGGGACCGCCTGCGTCGGCCGACCCGGGTGAGGCGTCGGCTCCCAACGGTTCGGGACCGCATGCGTTTGTCGGCTCAGGTGACTCGTGGGCTCCCGGTGGTCTAGAACCGCCTCCTCTGGCCTCGGGTGAGTCGCCGGTTCCCGTTGATCTGGCACCGCCCGCGTCGGCTCGTCCGGGTGAATCCCCGGCTCCTGCTCGTTCGGAAGGACAATCTTCCTACGGTCCCGAGGACGGTCACATTCCGGCTACCCGCGAGCCGGTATCGGTGCCTGCCGTCGGCCCTGCGCCTGCGCCGCGGCGGCGGATCTTCTCCCGGTCGCACCTGCTGCGGTTCGGCGTGCTGGTGGTCGTGGCAGGCGTGATCGCCGTCGGCCTGGCTGGCGGCCGGTCTCCCGACACGTCCGCGGAGGCGACGGTGCAGTCGTTCCTGCTCGACTGGGAGCAGGGGCAGTATCTGAACGCTGCCGAGCTCACAACCGGCAATCCCGTTGTCGTGGCCCGAGCCCTTCAGACGGCGTACGAGCAGCTCGACGCGGCGGCCCTTTACTTCAACCTGAAGGCGATCACGCAGAGCGGGGACACGGCTCAGGCGCAGTTCTATGCCTCGGTCGATCTCGGCCAGGACGGCGCCCCGTGGAAATACACCGGACAGTTCGCGCTGCACTGGAATCCCGCAGGCTGGAAGGTCCGGTGGAGCCCGAGCGTCATCAACCCCGGCCTGCGTCCGGGGACGCGGCTGGCCGTCCGCACGAGCCTGGCGCCGCGGGCCCTGGTGCTCGACGCGACCGGGCAGCCGCTCCAGCAACTGTCCGCCACCTACGTCCTGGGCGTGCAGCCAGACAAGCTGGCCGATCCGGCGGCGACCGCGAGGGCCCTCGGCTTGGCAACGGGCCTGGACTCCGGTGGGTTGCTTGACCAGATCCTCGCCGAGCCGCAAGAGTCCTTCCTCGGCCTCGTGACGCTCGATCCCGGCTCGTACGCGCAGCTGAGCCGCCAGCTACAGCGCGTGCCCGGACTGGTCATCCACCAGGTCAGCCGGCGGTTGTTCAACAGCATCGCGAGCGACGTGGTCGGCTCGGTCGGGACCGAGGTCGCCCCGGCGTTCCGCCAGGACGGCGTGGCCTACCAGTCAGGCGACACGGTCGGCCAGTCCGGGCTCCAGCAGTACTACCAGCGCAGGCTGGTTGGCTCGCCGACGACCGAGGTGGTCGTCGAGGACGCCGACGGTCACCTGGTTTCCGTGCTGGAAAAGTGGTCCGGCCCGACCGGGTTGCCGGTGCGGACGACTCTCAGCTCCGGCGCGCAGACCGCGGCCAATGAGGCCCTCGGCACGACCGGCGGCGCGGCGGCGATCGTCGCCGTGCAGGCTTCCACGGGAAAGCTCCTAGCCGTCGCCAACGGCGCCGCTGCCAGCAGCATCGCCCAGCCCAATCCGCTGGACGGACGTTACCCGCCAGGGCAGGCCTTCACGATCGTCTCGACCGCCGCCCTGCTGAGGACCGGGCTGTCGGTGCGCGATCCTGTCCCGTGCACGAGCGCCAGTGACGTGGGCGGCGAGACGTTCATCAACGACCCGTCGGCCCAGGGACTTGGCCCGCAGCCGCCGTTCAGTGCCGATTTCGCCCGCGGCTGCGGCACCGCGTTCGCCGGGTTGTCGAGGCGGCTGAGCGCGGTCGGCCTGTCCCAGGCAGCGGCAAGCTTCGGCCTCGGCTCGTCCTGGCGGCTGCCGCTGACCGCGTTCGCCGGCTCGGTGCCTGCTCCGGCGAGTGACGCGCAGCTGGCCGCCGACACGATCGGCACCGGGGGAGTGCAGGTAAGCCCGCTGGACATGGCGCTGATCGCGGCCCAGGTGGACTCGGGACAGTGGCATGCTCCGTCGCTGGTGACCAGCCCGGCGGACCCGACGGATCCGCCGCTATCGTCAAAGTCAGTGCTGAGCCAGCAGGTCATGACCACGCTGCGTAGCCTGATGCGGGCGACGGTGCGGTCAGGGGCCGGGCACGAGGCCGACCTGGCGGGCACCCCCGTTTATGGCCAGGCGGGACAGGCGCCGATGCAGGGCGGCAAGGGCGTCGAGGCTTCGTGGTTCGTGGGCTTCCGCGGGGATGTGGCCTTCGCCGTGCTTGAGCTTGGCAAGTCCACGGCCGGTTCCGCGGTCCCGCTGGCCACCCAGTTCCTGCGGGATCTGCCCGTGTCGCTGCTCAGCCAGTAGCGGGTGTGGCAGCCGCCTGAGCCTCGTGACGTAACTGTTACCCGGATTCTGGTCACGTTGAGCAACCTTTTGACTTCGCTCCGGCGTCTTACCAGGTGACTGGGTCCGCTGGGGGGGTTGCGGCCCAGTCGCCGTGATGAGAACCGGGCTTCATCTCGGGGGAAGCCCGGCGCGTTTGGACCGGCCCCGACCCTGCCGGTCAAGCCCCCGTGGACGCACTCGGCCACCGCCAGCGTCCACGGGGGCTTCTCTCACCTTCTGCTGGCGGGAATCTGAGTTGGCCGTGCGACGTTGGCAAGGTAGCGTTCTATACGTGACGTCGGTGCCGGTTTGGGCCTGGCGGCGCGATACAACTCAATAGGGGGTGACAGGCTTCGACTTCGGTTGTCGGGCCAGGGGAAGCGGGCCGAGGGTCGTGGTGGCGACCTCGTTAATACCGTGACCACAACTTATAAGTGCTAACACACATCGCACTGATCTCGCTCTCGCGGCCTGACCGCGAGTTAGATGAGATCTGTCAGCCCGGGAGTGCCTCTGGCCCGGTGTCTGGCATCAGCTAGGAGGCTCAACTAACCGGCCCGGCCGCGGGACCGGTTAGGACACTCACAGCGGCTGGGCCCGTCGGCGGCTAGCCTGAATGACCGCCGGGGCCGAGAAAAGCAGAGCAGGCTGCGCCCGGAGAAGACCTGGTTAAGGAACCGAAGGACGCGGGTTCGATTCCCGCCACCTCCACGAGACTTTGGCGATCCCTGTGCTCACGTGCGGGGGTCGTCTCGTCATTTTATTCCTATGGGGCAACCCTGCATCCCCCGAGCGGGCGGCTGCTGACGCGGCAGGCGTCGGCACTGTTCGGTATTGACCGAACACCGAACACCGAACAGTAGGACACGTCGTGGAATAAACCGTCGTTTCCTGATCCCGGACGATCGTACGGTGCCCGCGGACCGGCCGCCAGATCACTCCCGCCACACCAGCATCATCGACCCCGTGAGCCACGTCTTCCAGAGCGCCGCCGAAGATCGATGTGGCGTTACCTACCACCGGTGGGGGGCCCTGCCACATCGATCTTGGAAAGGATGCGGAAGGAGCCGCCTGCGGGCCGCCTTCCCGGTGCGGGCGTCGGCTGTCCGGGGACTCCAGACGGCGGCGCGCCAGAACCGCCGCGCACGGTCACGCCGCTACGGCCGCAGAGGCCGTGGTGCGCGTCGCAGGGCCAGGCCCGCTGATCGCGATGAAGCTCCAGTCGGTCATGAACCGCTTGGTAGAGAAGGAACGAACCGACCTGCTCGACATCATTCGGCTGACCTCGGATCCCGTCGCGGGCCCGGTGGCACGCGCACAGCTACGTGGTAGTGGGTGAGTATCTCCACCAAGCTCAGCGCCCGATATACTCAGGGCACAACCCAACCCTAGGCCGGTTTGCAGACCGGCCCTGACGGCCCCGCAAGGGGCCGTCGTTTTTTATCGGGAGGTTGTTGCCCTAGAAGGAGGTCCCGCGATGACTGGCAGTTACGTCGTAGGTTCCGCCCGGGAGCGCCTGGGGCCGGTCGGGGTGTGGCTCGGCGTGCTGGGAACGGCACCGATCGCCCAGGAGCGGGAAGTGGCCCGCCGGATCGAGGAGCTGGGCTACGGCTCTATCTGGTGCGGCGAGCGAGTCGGGGGCAAGGAAGCATTCGCGCACCAATCGCTGCTGCTGGCGGCAACCGAGCAGATCGTGACCGGCACCGGGATAGCCAACGTGTGGGCTCGCCACCCGGCCGCGATGCAGGGAGGGGCAGCCACCCTGGGCGCCGCCTACCCAGGCAGGTTCGTCCTGGGGGTTGGCATCAGCCACGCTCCGATTGTGGACCGCAGCGGACAGACCTACGAGAAACCGCTAGCCCACATGATTCGCTACCTCGACGGCATGGACGCCGCGGTCGGGGATGCCCCGGCCACCGACGTGCCTGTTCCCCGGGTGCTGGCCGCGCTCAGGCCGCGGATGCTCGCGCTGGCCCGCGACCGGGCTGACGGCGCTCACCCCTACTTCGTGCCGCCGTCGCATACCCCCATCGCCCGCGAAGCCCTGGGGCCCGACAAGCTGCTCATCCCCGAGCAAGCTGTGGTGCTGAATACCGATCCAGCCGAGGCCCGCCGCATCGCCCGAGGCCACATGCAGTTCTACCTGCAACTGCCCAACTACGTGAACAACCTGAAGCATCTCGGCTACACCGACGAGGACATCTCGGCCGGTGGCAGCGACCGCCTGGTGGACGCCATCGTGGCCTGGGGCGATGAGGCCAGCATTGCCAACCGGGTCCGGGAGCACCTCGACGGCGGCGCCGACCATGTGCTGCTACAGCCGTTGGGGGATCTGGAACAAGCCCTTGGGCAGCTGGAGAGGCTGATGCCAGCGGTGCTGGGCCAGTCGGGGCCGGCCGCTTCGTAGCGCTGGGCACCGGGAAGGCGCAGGTAAGGCGCAGGCGTTAGGCTTCATCGTCTATGAGCACTATTACGCCGCCAGCCGGCGACCTGCACCTTGTCGTCGGGTATGACGGATCTCCGCCCGCGAGCCGGGCGCTCGACGCCGCGGTCAGCCTGCTTCAGGGCCGGACCGGCCGCATCACCGTGGTGTACGTGGCTCACATGAGCAGCACGGCCATGCTGTCGGTCGACGCCCTGGCCGAAATGGAAGCCGACTTCGACGAGATCGAGCAGGAGCTCCGCACCTCGGCAGAAGAGCAGCTGCGCGGCCGCGAGAAGGACTGGGAGTTCGAGCGGCGCCAGGGCCTGATCGCGGATGAGTTGATCGCGGTGGCCAAAGACATCGACCCCAGCGACACCGTCGTGATCGTCGTCGGGAGTTCGTCCCACGCCCTGCACCGCATGTTGGGTTCGGCCGCTGTCAGCCTGGCCCGTCATTCGCCGGTACCCCTCGTGGTCGTGCCCTAGAGTTCGCCTGTGTTCCGTAGGGTCGCCTGGTGTTGACACGCTGGCAGGGCGGGTTCGCGGCGACGGCCGTCACGCTGGTGACCATTGGCCTGGTAATCCTCGATCTCATCGACGACGGGTTCCGGCGCTGGTGGGTGGATCACGCGCTTGCCACCGACACGGTGGCGGGGGTGCTCGTGCTGCTGATCACGGTCCTGGTCGTTGACCAGGTGATCGGCGGCCGGCAGGTCAAGGACCGATCTCGTGCCGTCGCGGCACAGGCGGCCATCGTGATGAGTCAGGCCGCCCGTTCGTCAAAGGCGGTGTCCTCGGCGCTGGCGGGTTCGGGCGACCGCAGCGCGGCGTCCGACGAAGTCCGGACCTACATGCTCATGTTGCTCGTCGGCGCGCCGGTCCTGATCGACGCCAAAGTTTCGCGGAGTTTCCTGGAACAAGCCCAGCGCCTCGGCGGCGAGATGGCACACATGCTGACGACGACAGCCAAGAGGCCCGACGCCACGTCGAGCGCCAGGCTCGACGACACGCTCAAGCAACTTCGGGCAGCATTGACCCCGCTGCTTGCACCGCTCACTCGCGACGAGCGGATGGTCGCTAGCGGAGACGAGTCTGAGTGATCCCAGTCAGCGGACTGACTGTCAGCGGACCGACTGTCAGAGGTCGAGCCGCAGCGGCGGCTCGGTCTGCTGCTGGACCTGCTCGAGGCTGACTCCCGGCGCCAGCTCCCGCAGGACCAGCCCGTCGGGCTCGACGTCGATAACGGCCAGGTCGGTGATGATGCGCTGCACGCAGGCCCGGCCGGTCAGCGGCAGCGAGCAGTCCGTGACGATCTTCGGGCTGCCGTTGCGTGCGGTGTGCTCCATCATCACCAGCACCCGCTTGGCGCCGTGTACCAGGTCCATCGCGCCGCCCATGCCCTTGACGACCTTGCCGGGGATCATCCAGTTGGCCAGGTCACCGCCGGCCGATACCTGCATGGCCCCGAGCACGGCGACGTCGATGTGGCCGCCGCGGATCATCCCGAAGCTGGTGGCGGAGTCGAAGTAGGAGGCGCCGGCCAGTAGCGTGACCGTCTCCTTGCCGGCGTTGATCAGGTCAGGATCCACCTCGGCCTCGGTGGGGTAGGGGCCGATGCCCAGCACGCCGTTTTCGCTCTGCAGCGTCACGAAGACGCCGTCGGGAATGAAGTTGGGCACCAGCGTGGGCAGTCCGATACCCAGGTTGACGTAGGAGCCGTCGGGCAGCTCCCTGGCCACGCGGGCGGCGAGTTCGTCTCGGGTCAACGCCATCAGGTCCGCACCGTCCGCTTCTCGATCCGCTTGCCCTCGCTGCCCACCTCGACCACCCGCTGGACGAACACGCCAGGGACGTGGATCGAGTCCGGGTCGAGCTCACCGGGCTCCACCAGCTCCTCGACCTCGGCGATGGTCACGCGACCGGCGGCCGCGCACAACGGGTTGAAGTTGCGGGCACTGGAATGGAAGACAAGGTTGCCGTGCCGGTCTCCCCGGGCGGCCCGCACCAGGCCGAAGTCGCAGACGATGGCCTGCTCGAGCACGTACTCCTGCTCGCCGAACGTGCGGGTCTCCTTGGCCGGCGAGGCCAGCGCGACACCGCCGGAGCCGTCATAGCGCCACGGCAGGCCACCCTCGGCGACCTGGGTCCCCACGCCGGCCGGTGTGTAGAAGGCCGGGATGCCGGCACCGCCAGCCCGGAGCCGTTCGGCCAAAGTCCCTTGCGGCACCAGTTCGACCTCCACCTCGCCGCCGAGGAACTGTCGCTCGAACTCCTTGTTCTCCCCGACGTAGGAGGCGGTAGTGCGGCTGATCCGCTTGGCGCGCAGCAGCTGGCCCAGGCCCCAGTCGTCGACGCCGCAGTTGTTGCTGACCGTGGCCAGGTTCGTGGTGCCGCGCTCGAGCAGCGCGCCGATCAGCGCGATCGGCACCCCGCACAACCCAAAGCCACCCACGGCCAGGCTTGCGCCGTCAGGGATATCGGCGACCGCGTCGGCCGCCGAGGCGATCACCTTGTCCATGCCGTCACCGTAGCGGCTGGCGGCTAAATGCGGGAGGGTCAGGTCTGCGCTGCCGGGCGAGCAGGTTGATGCGGTCACCGGGGGCCAGGGTGATGTCGGCGTCGTCAGCGCAAGCTAGCTCGGCGGCACGGCTCTGCGCCGTGACAAGCAACAGGCCAATTCATCAGGGCTTTTTTCCGAACGGACAGGCGCCAGCCCCCCGCGGCTGCCAGCGACCCCGCAGGACGGGCGGTGTGGGCGCTCCATTCCAGGATGCGTGCCCGCTACTTCAGTGTCCACCATCCGGACATTCTGGTGTCGAATCATGAGATATGACGTTCCCGCGGGAACGTCCGGTCTTGTCGGCAGCTGCCCGGGTGCATCGAGGTCGGGTCAGAGCACCCGCTACTAGTTTCGGCCACGCTAGCGGGCACCCTTGCCGAAGCGGGTCGCCGCGGCGGCGACGCACGGCGTCATGACGGCGGTCAGCAGGATGCCAAGCGGGATGACCGGTGCCGGCGGGCCGATCGGCGGGGTTGTCAGCTTCTCCGGCCTGGCGCGGAAGACGCTGTGGGTCGGCCGTGGATGCGGCCGTGGCTTCCGGTGCGGCGGCGGCGACGACGGCGGCACCGAAGGCGCTGTTGCCGGACGAGGCCGGCCCGGCGGGGAATGCCTCGGGGAAGGCGCCGGGGTAGGCGTGCGGGAATGCGTCGCCGAAGGCGTGGGGGAAGGCGTCGGCGGCGGTGGCGGCGGTGGCGGTGGAGGTGGAGGTGGCGGTGGCGGCGAGAACACCTGCCGGGTGGCAACAGCGTAGGCGCACAGTCCCCAGTCGTAGCGGAGCATCGCGGTGGTACCAACGTGGGCGCCTCCGGCCAGCCACCGAGCCACCGTGACGGGGAGGGCGAGCGGGATCGTCTGGCCGCTGGCGAGCCAGGCGAAACCGCACTCCAGGCCGCCAGGGATCAGGAAGCAGCCCGACGGGGGGCCACCCGTGAGGGTCAGGCCGGGGGAGAATCGGATGTCCAGCCTGAGGTTCCAGGCCGGGAAGGCGATCCAGGCCGGCACGGGGTTGTCGTTGGTCACGTCGACGTAGAACTGGTACTGATGGCCTGCCACCGGCTGGCCGGCTGCGGAGCTGACGGTGAGCACGAGCGGGAGCGGAGCTGGCGCGGGCTTGCGGCCCGGCGGCGCCGGGCGAGACCGGCGCGACGGGGCAGGCGCGGGGGAGGGCGTCGGCGCAGGCAAGAGCACCTGCCGCGTCGCAGCCGCATCGGCCCGCAGTCCCCAGTCGTAGTGGAGCAGCGCGGTGACACCAGCCTGGGCGCCTCCGGCCAGCCATGGAGCCACCGTGACGGTGAGGGCGAGCGGGATCGTCTGGCCGCTGGCGAGCCACGAGGAACCGCACTCCAGGCCGCCAGCGAGCAGCACGCAGCCCGACGGGGGGGCACCCGCCAGAGCCAGGCCGGGGGAGAATCGGATGTCCAGCCTGAGGTTCCAGGCCGGGAAGGCGATCCAGGCCGGCACGGGGTTGTCGTTGGTCACGTCGACGTAGAACTGGTACTCATGGCCTGCCACCGGCTGGCCGCCTGCGGAGCTGGCGCTCAGCACGAGCGGCCGGCGCAGGGGAGCGGGGAGCGGCGGCAGAGCGGGGAGCGGCAGCAAGTCCGGACCCGCCCCCTGCGGCGCTCCGGTGACCAGTAGCCGCGGCGCTCCGGTGGCCGTCGGGGTACTGGTCGCCCCAGGGTCTCCGGTAGCCGTGGGGCTAGCGGTAGCCGTGGGTTTTGCCGTAGCCGTGGGGCTCGCGGTAGCCGTAGCAGTCGTCGTCACGGGAGGAGACACCGTGACGGTGCTCACCGGCCCCGCGTCCGCCCGGCCCGCGGCAAGGACCGCGGCGACGAGTACCGCGGTGATGAGCGCCACAGTGGCCAGCAGCGCGCAGCAGGCACGCGCGACAGGTGCCGTCATGGCGGCGGCCAGCCGGTCACGGGCCGCTGAGCTGTTGCAGGACCGATTGCATTGCTGACGGGGACACCGCCAACGGACCGGTGTAGGCATGGTTGAGCTGGAACACCACGACAATGCCGATGCCTACCATCGCTGCCTGCACGGCAGCGAGCGCGACGCTGGCCCGGGCCGAGCTGATGCCGCAGGCGAAGGGGAACGAGGCGACCACGAGAGATGTCGCGATGACGCCAGCGAGCAGGCCAGTCGGCAGCCGCTGCTTCGCATCATCCTCGCGCTGGTCACGCACGCTGAACAGGGTGCCAAGCTGGCCGGACGCCTGTAGCTGGGCGGTCGTGGCGGCCGCGTCCTGCGGGTTGATCCGCAGCACGTAGTTGTTCAGCCCGATCAGCTGCTGCTCGCTCGCGTCGTCGAGCGTGCCCCGCCGCATCTCCGGCCAGTCATGATCGACGACTGTCGTCGCGTAAGCGCGCACGTGCTCCTGCACGAACGCTTGCTGGCCTGCTGGCAGGCCAGCCGCCGTCCAGTAGAGCTCGCGGACGGCGGACGCCTCGTTCGTCGCGGCCTGACTCGCGTCGCCGATGGTCTGCCACTCGGTCGCCAGCGAGACGGCGAGGACGAGCAGGTACAGCGCGGCCAGTGACGGACCCAGGAAGCCGATCGTCACGTCCTCGGGCTTGCCCCCGCGGTCGGCGATGATCCTCGCGACTATCACCGCGAGGAGGGCGCACACCGCGCCGGTCCGCAGCACGATCCAGGTCTCGGAACTCAGCATCGGGGGCTCCTCACGGGGGGAACTGCGGGGCTCCTCAGGGGGTAACTGCTACGAAGGGTGTCTCACTGCTGACTTAGCGTCAAGGGGCGGACGACCCATCGCTGCGAGCCGGCCGGCCCGGCAGCCAGCCCACCAGCAAGCCCACCAGCCACCTTGCCCGCCGAACGTGTGTCACCGAGCCGAACAAGGATTTAATCCTGCCGAACGGCGCTAAGCGCAATTTTCTGGATAGCACGATATTGTCAACATTTAGACGACAATTCAGGCACCAGTAACAGCGGGGACGGTATCACCGATATCCCGTTCAGCGTCAAGTCATATTTATCTATCGATACTGGATATGTGAGGACCGTCGTCATCTACGAAAGCATCGGCCGGGTCGCTCACAAAATGAGGAGGCAGTAAATGTCCGTTGAGACACGTAATGGTGCCGGGCCCGCCCAAGACCAGGAGCAGCTGAGCCTGAGCACGGCGGCGGCCAGGAACCTGGCGACCACCACCAAAACCGTCCCGCAGATGCAGGGCATCACCTCGCGATGGCTACTGCGGATGCTGCCCTGGGTCCAGGTCTCCGGCGGGACGTACCGGGTCAACCGCAGGCTGACCTACGCGGTGGGCGGGGGCAGGGTGGCCCTCGCCCAGACGGCGGATCAGGTTGCGGTCGTGCCGCCCACGCTGCGGGAGATTCCGCTGCTCGCCGGGTTCGCCGACGAGGGGGTGCTCGGGGCGCTGGCGGCGGCTTTCGTCCAGCAGGACATGCCGGCGGGCTCGGTGATCGCTGACCGGGGCCAGCCTGCCGATCAGTTCTACGTGGTGGCTCATGGCCGGGTGACCCTGACCGGCTCGGGGGCGTTCGACGAGGACACCGCGCTGGGCGTGGTAGCCGACGGCGGGTACTTCGGCACCGAGACGCTGACGGCCGAGCACACCTGGGAGCACACCGCGGTGACCGCGACCGCCTGCACGCTGCTGGCGCTGCCGCGGTGGCGGTTCCAGGAGATCCTCAGCCAGTCCGAGGCACTCCAGGAGCAAATCAGCGATCACCACGAGGCCAGGGACAAGTCGCAGAACCATCGCGGAGAGGCCGATATCGCGATTGCCTCAGGGCACGAGGGTGAGCCTGACCTGGACGGGACCTTCGCCGACTACGAGCTGAGGCCCCGGGAGTACGAGCTGAGCGTGGCGCAGACCGTCCTGCGGGTGCACACCCGGGTGGCGGATCTGTTCAACGAGCCGATGGACCAGGTGGGCCAGCAGTTGCGGCTGACCGTCGAGGCGCTGCGGGAACGCCAGGAATACGAAATGATCAACAGCCCGGAGTTCGGGCTGCTGCACAACGCGGACTATCCCCAGCGGATCCAGACGCACTCGGGGCCGCCCACTCCCGACGACCTTGATGAGCTGCTGTCCCGGCGGCGCAGCACCCGGATGCTGCTCGCGCACCCCCGGGCGATCGCGGCCTTCGGCCGGGAATGCACCAAGCGCGGTATTTATCCGCACAGCACGGAGGTCCAGGGCGCCAACGTGCCGGCCTGGCGCGGCGTGCCGATCTTCCCCTGCGGCAAGATCCCGGTCACCGGCGACCGGACCTCCTCCATCATCGCGCTGCGGGTCGGGGAAGAGGAGCAGGGCGTCGTCGGGCTGCACCAGACGGGCATCCCGGACGAATACGAGCCCGGCCTCAACGTCCGCTTCATGGGCATCAACGAGAAAGCGGTCATGTCCTACCTGGTCAGCGCCTACTACTCCGTCGCGGTCCTCGTCCCTGATGCTCTCGGCGTGCTGGAGAACGTCGAGGTTTCCCGTTCCTACAACTGATCCGCGATGACGACGACAATTCCGGGGCCGCCGTGCCTGCCTGCCGGCAGGCCGGCCGGCGCGAGGCCCGGCAAGAAGGCCGCCGCCGGCGGCCAGCCGTTCAATCTCCCCGACTTCTATATGCCGTATCCCGCACGGCTTAACCCGCACCTGACGGGCGCTCGGGAGCAGAGCAAGGAATGGGCCAGGGAAATGGGTTTCTTCGGGATCGAGGAAGGCCATCACATCTGGGACGAAAGCGATCTGGACCGGCACGACTACGGGCTGCTCTGCGCCTACACGCACCCCGACTGCGACGGTCCCGAGCTGAACCTGATTACCGACTGGTATGTATGGGTGTTCTACTTTGACGATCACTTTCTTGAGCTGTTCAAGCGCACCAGGAACACCGCGGCGGCCCGGGATTACCTGGAGCGGCTGAGGGCCTTCATGCCGACCGGCGGCGGCGAGATTCCCGAGCCGTCCAACCCGGTGGAGCGCGGGCTGGGCGATCTGTGGGTGCGTACCGTGCCCGCGATGTCCGCCGACTGGCGGCGCAGGTTCGCCGCCACGACGAAGAGCCTGCTCGAGGAATCGCTGTGGGAGCTGGCCAACATCAGCGAGGGCAAGATAGCCAACCCGATCGAGTACATCGAGATGCGCCGCAAGGTCGGCGGCGCGCCCTGGTCGGCGAACCTCGTCGAGCACGCCACCGGCGCGGAGCTGCCGGCCAGCATCGCCGAGACCCGGCCGCTGCGGGTACTGGCGGACACGTTCGCGGACGGGGTTCACCTGCGCAACGACATCTTCTCCTACCAGCGGGAAACCGAACAGGAAGGTGAGGTCAACAACGGGGTGCTGGTATTCGAGCGTTTCCTCGGCCTCGATCCCCAGCAGGCCGCCGACGCCGTCAACGACCTGCTGACCTCCCGGCTTCAGCAGTTCGAGCACACCGCGGTCACCGAGGTGCCAACGCTATTCGCCGAGCACGCCATATCCCTGTCCGAGCAGGCGGCCGTCCTGACCTACGTCAGGGGACTTCAGGACTGGCAGTCAGGAGGGCACGAGTGGCACCTGCGGTCGAGCCGCTACATGAACAACGGCGGCCGCACCGCCGCGTCGTTCCTCGGCGGCCCGACCGGGCGGGGCACCTCGGCGGCGTGCCTCCCATCGGCTGACTCCCTGGGACTGAAGAGATTCAGGAGCCTAACGCACGTTCCTTACCAGCCGGTCGGGCCGATCCAGCTGCCCGAGTTTTACATGCCCTACCCGCTGCGGATGAACCCGCACCTGGCCGCGGCGCGCGAGCACCTGGTGACCTGGGGCGCGCAGATGGGAATGCTGGACCCCACGCCCGGTGTCCTTCGCGGCGCGCTATGGAGCGAGCAGGACCTGCGAAACTTCGACTTCGCCCTGTGCGCGGCGGCGCTCTCCCCCGACGCGGAGCCGCCCGACCTGGACTTGGCGTCGGGCTGGCTGTGCTGGGGAACCTACGGTGACGACTACTACCCGGCGGTGTTCGGCCGGGACAAGAACATGATCGCCGCGAGGATGCAGAACATGCGGCTGCTCGAGTTCATGCCGGTCGAATCCGGCGCCACGCCGCTACCGTCGGGCAACCCGTTTGAACGAGGCCTGGCCGATCTGTGGGCGCGCACCACATCGGGCATGACGACCGCCCACAAGCAGGAGTTCCGCGACGGCGTGGCCGCCATGATCGACAGCTGGCTGTGGGAGCTGGCCGGCGAGATCCTGCACCGGATACCCGACCCGGTCGACTACGTGGAGATGCGCCGCGAGACCTTCGGTTCGTCGATGACGAAGGCTCTGGCCCGGATCTCCCACGGCCAGCAGGTGCCACCCGAGATTTACCGGACCCGGCCGGTCCAGGGCATGGAAGCCGCGGCCTGCGATTACGCCTGCCTGCTCAACGACGTCTTCTCCTACCAGAAGGAGATGGAGTTCGAGGGCGAGGTGCACAACGGCGTGCTGGCCGTCGAGAACTTCCTCAGCTGCGACACCGCAACGGCCGTCAAGATCGTGAACGACCTGATGACCGAGCGGATGCGCCAGTTCGAGCGCATCGTGACCACCGAACTGCCGGCTCTCTTTGCGGAATACCACCTGGACGAGGAGGCCCGAAGCGTCCTGCGCCTGCGCGCCAGGGAACTACAGGACTGGATGGCCGGCATCCTGAACTGGCATGCCGAGTGCGGTCGCTACCGTGAGCCTGAGCTGATCGAGCGCTACCGCCCGGCCGCCGGACGCTACCGCCTGGCCCCGCGGCAGCCGCTGGGCGGCCCTACCGGCATCGGCACCCAGGCGGCCGATATCGGCCGCCTGCTGCTCTCGGCTGTCCCGCGGTAGCCAGGTCAGCCGAGGGCGCACCTTTCGGTGCCTCGCGGGAGAGTTTCACCCCATTTTCCCACCTCACGGGTGAGGCGACGCTGGCGCGGGCCGCGTACGGTTGGGCGCGGGGTGTCACGACCATGGGTGGCCTGAACTGCAGGTCAACCCCGCCCCCGAGAGGCAGGCCAGCCATGCGTGAGGCACGCAAGACCCTGACCCGTTACACCATCGAGTCCGAGCACCGTCATCCCGGCTCGACCGGTGATTTCTCTGGCCTGCTCAACTCGGTGGCGACCGCTGTGAAGATCATCAGCAACCAGGTAGGACGCGGCGCGCTCGTCGGGGCCCTGGGCAGCGCCGGCGTCGAGAACGTCCAAGGCGAGGTGCAGAAGAAGCTCGACATCATCAGCAACGAGGTGATGGTCGGGGAGACGGAGTGGTCCGGGCACCTGGCCGCGATGGCGTCCGAGGAGATGGAGGACATCCTCCCCGTCCCGGTGAGCGAGCAGCGCGGGAAGTACCTGCTGGTGTTCGACCCGCTGGACGGCTCGAGCAACATCGACGCCAACATCACGGTCGGCACCATCTTCTCGGTCCTGCGCAGTCCCGATCCGGCTGTCCCGCCGCGGGCCGAGCACTTCTTTCAGCCCGGCGTCAAGCAGGTGTGCGCTGGCTTCGCCCTCTACGGGGCGTCCACGATGCTGGTCCTCACCACCGGCGACGGTGTTGACGGATTCACCCTTGACCGCGACATCGGCGCGTTCATCCTGACCCATCCGCAGCTGCGCATCCCCGAGGACTGCGGGGAGTTCGCGATCAACGCCTCCAACGAGCGGTTCTGGGAGCCGCCGGTGCGCCGCTACATCCAGGAGTGCCTGGCAGGCAGTACCGGGCCGCGGGGCCGGGACTTTAACATGCGCTGGATCGCCTCGCTGGTCGCTGAGACCTACCGGATCCTTACCCGCGGCGGTGTCTTCCTCTACCCCAAGGACAACAAGGAGCCCGAGATGCCGGGGCGGCTCCGGCTGCTGTACGAGTGCAACCCGATCGCGTTCATCGTGGAGCAGGCCGGCGGCATCGCCAGCACCGGACGCGAACGCGTCATGGAACTCCAGCCCTCGGGCCTGCACGAGCGGGTGCCGCTGATTTTCGGTTCCAGGAATGAGGTAGCCCGGATCGAGGGTTACCACCGCGATCAATCGGACGAATCCGGGTCGTCCTTCGACGACTCGCTCTTCAACAGCCGGTCCCTGTTCCGGATCCCCTAACCGCAGGAGAACACGTGACGACCAAGCACCCTATTGTCGCCGTCACCGGCTCATCTGGCGCGGGCACGACTTCGGTGACCAGGACCTTCCAGCACATCTTCCGCCGGGAGCAGATCAACGCGGCGATCGTGGAAGGTGACTCCTTCCACCGCTACGACCGGACGCAAATGAAGGCTGCCATGTCGCAGGCCGATGGGGAGGGTAACCACCACCTCTGTCATTTCTCGCCGGAGGCGAACCTGCTCGAAGATCTCGAGACTTTGTTTCGCGAGTACGGCGAGCACGGCGGCGGAAAGGTCCGCAAGTACCTGCATGACGAGAAGGAGGCCGAGCGCGCCGGGCAGCAGTCCGGGACGTTCACGCCCTGGGAAGACGTCGATCCCGACAGTGACGTGCTCTTCTACGAGGGGCTGCACGGCGCCGCCGTCACCGACAAGGCAGATATCGCCCAGCATCCGGACCTGCTGGTCGGGGTGGTCCCGATCATCAACCTCGAGTGGATCCAGAAGCTGCACCGGGACAAGACGACCCGGGGCTACTCCGACGAGGCGGTAGTCGATACGATCCTGCGGCGCATGCCGGACTACGTGAGTTACATCTGCCCGCAGTTCTCCCGGACGCACGTCAACTTCCAGCGCGTTCCGACGGTGGACACTTCCAATCCGTTCATCGCCCGCTTTATCCCGACCGCTGACGAGAGTTTCCTCGTTATCCGGTTCGCCGATCCCAAGGGCATCGACTTTTCCTACCTGCTGGCCATGCTGCATGACTCGTTCATGTCCCGGCCTAATATCATCGTGGTGCCTGGCGGGAAGATGGAGCTGGCGATGCAGTTGATCTTCACGCCGCTGATCCTCCGGCTGATGGAGGCCCGCCGCCGGGCTTGATGCCCGTCAGTGATCTTGGACGTGCAGCAGGTCCTGCTCAGCCAGCAGCTTGTCGAGCCGGGCCTGGTCGACCCGGCTGACGACGGCGGCTTCCTCCTGACGGTCACGGATGCACTTGGCGAGCGTGAAGGCCGACGTCACCACGTACAGCAGTCCCAGGCCGAGGAAGGCACGAACCCATCGGGAGTCGTGCAGGTACCCGATACCCACGATGGTGACCGAGAGGGAGACAGCGAAAGAGATCGCCGCCTGCGTATAAAAGGCGGCGGTGGTCCGCGGCCGCAGTGGAGTGCTCATGCCCTAATCGTCTGCGGTACCCGGGATTCGCGCCTGAGCACGATGACTCAGTTTCGGCTGAGTATCCCAGTCCAGCTCGGACTCAATCTGAATTCAGCCCACGAACGACTTCAGGTCCTTGACCAGCTTGTCCTCGATCTCGATGGTCCAGACGTTCTCGGCTACGTCTATGACAAGGAACAGTTCGGAGACGAGCAGGGTCTCGACGGCCGCCACGGCGAGGTTTTGCAGCCACTTGCCGATGCCGATGCGGACCGTGAAGTCGTCGGAGGAGCCCGAGATCATGACGGTCATGGCGTGATTGGCGTCGATGGCGGCGCGCAGGAAGCCGCCCTTCTTCGCCTGGATGACTGTCCCGTGCGTGCTGGGTGCCGAGGTCTGCACCGTGAAGCTCTCGCTCTTGAGGTACTCCTCGATGTGGGTCTGCAACCTGCTGAGGTCAGTGCCCTTGCCCTGGAAGTGCTCGACCTTCTCGCCGATCATGGGATCTCTCTTTCGGGCCGTGAGCTGGCACGACCCCGATGTGGGCCGCCCGTCGCAACCTAGCACCTGCTTGCACAGCCGCCGGGCACGAGATCCCCAAGAGGTGCCCAAGCGATCGCAGACAGCCCTGTGGGGGCCCGGCCAGCCGGGCCCCCACAGCGACCGGAGAACTTACAGCTGCGTGGTGACAGCCTTAACCTCGGTGTAGGCCTCAAGCACCTCGTGGCCCATTTCCCTGCCCCAGCCGGATTGCTTGTATCCGCCGAACGGCAGGGACGCGTCGAACACGTTGTAGCAGTTGATCCAGACCGTGCCGGCCCGGAGCTTCTTGGCCAGCGCGTGCGCCTTGGAGATGTCCTTGGTCCAGATCCCGGCACCGAGGCCGTACTCGCTGTCGTTGGCGGCGGCAGCGATGTCGTCCAGGGTGTCGAACGGCGCGGCCACCAGCACCGGCCCAAAGATCTCCTCGCGGACGATCTTCATGTCCGGCCTGGTGTTGGTGATCACCGTGGGCTCGACGAAGTAGCCGCTGTCGCCGTGCCGCCCGCCGCCGGTCACCGCGGTGGCGCCGTCCGCCTTGCCAGATTCCAGGTATCCGGTGACCCGCTGGAGTTGCTCGTCCGACACCAGCGGGCCCATCTGGGTTCCCGGGTCCGTTCCCGGGCCTAGCTTGATCGACTTGGCGATCTCCGCCACGCCATCGACGACCTCGTCGAAGCGGGACCGCTGGACGTACAGGCGTGAGCCCGCGACGCAGCACTGCCCGTGGTTGAAGAAGATCGCGCCGGCCGCACCCTCGATCGCGCCTTCGTCGGCGTCGTCGAACACGATGTTGGGGCTCTTCCCGCCGAGTTCGAGTGACACCTTCTTGAGGTTGCCCGCTGCTGCCTGGAGGATCAGCTTGCCTACCTCGGTCGAGCCGGTGAAGGCCACCTTGTCGACGTCGTTATGGGCGGCCAGCGCCGCGCCGGCCGTCTCGCCGAAGCCGGGGACCACGTTCACCACGCCGTCCGGCACGCCCGCCTCGGCGATGAGCTCGGCCAGCCGCAGTGCGGTCAGCGGGGTCTGCTCGGCCGGCTTGAGCACGACGCAGTTGCCGGTGGCCAGCGCCGGGCCGAGCTTCCACGCGGCCATAAGCAGCGGGAAGTTCCACGGGATGATCTGCCCGACGACGCCGACTGGCTCGCGCAGGGTGTAGGAGTGGAAGTTGGCGCCCGGCATGTAGGGCACCGAGATGTTGATCGTGTTGCCTTCGATCTTGGTGGCCCAGCCGGCCATGTAGTGGAACAGGTCCGCTGCCAGCGGCACGTCGGCCGCCGCGGCTACCGCCTCCGGCTTGCCGTTATCCAGCGACTCGAGCTGAGCGAGCTCTTGGGTGTGCTCGAGGATGAGATCCCCGATGCGCCAGATGATCCGGCCGCGCTCGGACGGAGTCATCCGGCTCCACGGGCCTTCCTCGAACGCCCGACGCGCCGCCCGCACCGCCCGGTTGATGTCTTCGGCGTCTCCCTCGGCGACATGGGCCAGGGTCTCGCCGGTCGCCGGGTTAGGCGTCGCGAAGGTCCTGCCCGATGCCGCGTCCGCCCACTGCCCGTTGATGAACAGCTGGCGCGGCGTAGCGATGAACGCTTCGACGTTGCGGTCCAGGGTTACTGTCATGAACTCTCATCTCCTCGCCCGCACGGCGGACGCGGCCACTCCATCGCGGCCCGCCACTGTTTTCACCGCGCAAGAGCCGGGCCAGAAGGCCCGGTCCCATCTCGTAGTCCCAATAGGACTACATACGTCAGGCTGCCGCAAGAGGGGGTTGCCCGGCAGCGACAGTCAGTCTCAAGTTGGGACTGTGCCTGGAATCTCGTGGCGTTCATTCGCCGCGGCCGCAAGCGCCAGCCGCGTCGCCTCGACCGCGGCTCTCCCGGCGATCTCGACCGGCTCCGTGCTGCGCAGCGCGCGGGCCAGGACGAAGGCGCCCTCGAGCCCGGACAGCATGGCGATCACCAGCTCGCGTGCCCGGCCGGCCGGCAGTCCTGCCCCGGTGAACCGGGCGGACGCTGTCGCGATCCAGCTCTCGAACACCTCAGCGGTGGCCTGGCGGAGCGGCTCGCTGATGCTGGCCACCTCGAGGGCGATCGTGGCGATCGGGCAGGCATCGGCGAAGTCGGTGTCCCGCAATTGCTCGGCGGCGCCCGCGAAAGAGTCGCCCACGGCGGTGACCAGGTCGGGCGCCGGCCCGAAGAAGGCATCGATCAGCTCGCCGTAGATGGCCCCCGACCTGCGGATCGCTTCGGCTCCGAGCTCCTCCTTCCCGCCAGGGAAGAAATGATAAATCGAGCCGAACGGTGCCCGCGCGGCCGCCACGATTTCCTTGACCCCGGTCGCGTGGTAACCCTGCCGCCCGAAGAGCTCCGCGCTAGCCGAGACGATCCGCTCCCTGGTGTCGATACCAGTCATCCCCGCAACTCCTCCGGCCCGCCCGACGCCATGCATTCAACGATAGCTAACATTAAGTAGAGCGATCTATCAACTGGCTGTCCCACCGAAGGGCAGGAATGTCATGGCCGGGCAACGAAACCGTCCTTGGGGCGCGCTCCGTCACTATGGCGGGCTGCTCGCCCCGCGCGGCGCCACCGTCATGCGCATGGCCACCGAGCGCAACGCCGGGCAGCGGCTGCGCCGGCTGGCGCACGCGGCTTCCGAACGGGCCGGGGAACGCCGCAGTCCGTCACCCCAGCGGATGCGCACACTCACCGCTTCGCCGGGAGGCCGGCTGCACTGGGCCGGCGTTCCCGCGCCCGCGCTGCCCGGGCCTGCGGGCGCGATCGTGCGCCCGATCGCGGTAGCCACCTGCGACATGGACCCGCTGGTCGGCCTCGGCGCCAGCCCGTTCCCGCTGCCCTTGCACCTGGGACATGAGTGCGTGGCCGAGGTCATCGAGACAGGGGAGCGGGTCACCAGTGTCGTGGCCGGCCAGCGGGTGGTTGTCCCGTTCCAGATCAATTGCGGGCGCTGCCCGGCCTGCCTGGCCGGCCGCACCGCCAACTGCACGGCTGTCCCGCCCGTCTCGATGTATGGCTTCGGCATCGGCGGCGGGCACTGGGGCGGCGCCTACTCCGAGCGGCTCGCGGTTCCCTATGCCGACGGCATGCTCGTGCCGCTGCCGCCGGGCATCGAGCCCGCGACAGCGGCCAGCGTCGCCGACAATGTATGCGACGCCTACCGGCACGTGGCGGGTTATCTGCCCCGGCTCCTCGAGGCGGATGCCGAGGCCGAGGTCCTGATCGTCGGCAGCGTCACCCGTCATACGCTGTTCAGCGGCAGCAACTCGCTCTACACCGCCCTGATAGCGCGCGCACTCGGCGCCCGCCGGGTGACCATCGTCGACCGCAGGCCGGCGGTCCTGGCACACGCGCAGCGACTGGAGCTGGAGGTTCTCCAGCCAGCAGATCTGCGACGACGCTCGCCGGCGGCGCTGGTGGCGGACATCAGCGCGCACCCGGCGGGGCTGCGCCTTGCCCTGGCCAGCACCGCCCCCGACGGTGTCTGCACCAGCGCAGGAACACTGCACCGCAGCGCCCGCATCCCCGCTCTCGCGATGTACGCGCGCAACGTGACCCTGCATGTGGGCCGCGCCCACGCGCGCACGCTGATTCCGGACGTGCTCGACCTGATCGCCGCCGGCCGCCTGCACCCCGAGGTGGTCACCACCGTGCTGGACTCACTCGACAACGCCCCGGAGGCGCTGCGCGAGCACTACCTGGGCGGCGGCATCAAGACAATCCTGACCGTCTAGATCCGTTTGATTGCGACGCGCAGAGGACGAATGACACTAGGCTCCGGTGGCGCTCACACCAGGCAGATCGCCGAAACGAGCCTTCGCGTCGAAGGTGAGGACAATGCGGTCGGTCTGCACCGCGTGCGCGGCAATGATCAGGTCATGTGCGCCGCGGGGCGTTCCGGCCCGGCGGGTGTGCGCGATCAGCCTGGCGTGGCAGGCAGCAGTGGCCTCGGTGTAATCGAGCACGTCCACCGCCGAGGTCATGGCGACCAGGGCGTGCGCCCGGTCGGCCGCCTCATCTCAGCGACCGCGTGGTGTCCACGGGTGATCGTGACAGTCTCACCCCGCTCGATCGCGTCCAGCAGGTCAGAAAAGTTACGCGAAGCCTCGGTGGCAGTCATCGTTCGCATGCCTTCATGCTATCTGATAATCAGATATTTCTTGGATGACTGATCTCGGGAACCGGCTGCCCGCCTGCTCTAGGTCGCCTGTTGACAGGCCAGCCGCGACGATGACAACATCAGCCTCGCTGCGCGATGCGTACGCATTCATGACAAGGATCGATGTCCATGGTCTCGGCGTCCTTTAGCGGCCGCCGTCGGCACTGACCGGCCCGTCCTTTCTGCCGGTCCCGCACCGCGGTGCCACGCCTTATCACGGCGGCCCCATGTACGGCGCTTGTGCGCCGGCGTTCAGCATGCGCTGCTCCGCTGCCTGCTCAAGGCAGGAGCGCGCCCCGCAATGCCATCAAAGTGAGGTCAACATCGCCGTGGATACCAATGTCCAGAGCTTTGCCGTCGCCAACCTTCGCCGTCGTCCCCTGGTCGTGACGGCAGGGCCGTTCGTCGCGGGTTTCGACCCAGGTACCACCAGCCGATTCATCAACTACGCCACCCCGCTGCCCGGTGCCGCGCCGACCGACCAGGACGTCGCCGCACTGATCGCGGCGTTCCGTGGGCGTGACCTCGTGCCGCGGCTCGAGTTCGCTCCGCAAGCGGCCCCCGCTGTCGAACCGGCACTGCGCCGAGCCGGATTCAGCACCGAAGCCGTGCACGACTACCTGGTCTGCACCCCCGGTTCGCTGGTACGGCCGGTGCCGTCGGCCGGGTCCGGCCCGGGACCGGCAGGAGCGAGTGCCGTCGCGACCACCGTAGTGATCACCGTCGAGGCGCCCGCCGACGACGCGAGCTTCGCCGCCGTGGACGCGACGCTGTCCGAGGCGTTCGAGGGCCTCTACGCCTCGTCGCCTGAAGGCGTCGCGCGGCTGCGCCGCACCGTCGCCGGCGGCGGCGCGGTCCGGCTTGTCCGCGCCGCCGACGGGACGTGCGCCGGGGCAGCCTGCTGCTCGGCGCCGGCTGTCGGCACGGCCGAACTGTCGGGTATCGGCACCCGTCCCGCCTACCGAGGGCGCGGCATCGCCGGAGCGCTCACCGCCGCGCTCGCCGAGGCCATGTTCGAGACCGGTGCCGAGTCCGTGTGGCTCGAGGCGTCCGGCGACGGCTCCCGCCGCGTCTACGAGCGGGTCGGCTTCGCCGCCGCAGGCACCCGGCTATACCTGGCCCTCGATGGCGGTGGGACGGACCTGGGCCACGGCGGCCCGGGCCCGGCTCCGCTGGAATGAGTTCGGTCGCCGGGCCGACAGCGAAGACGAACCCGTACGAATCAAGGTCCGTTGCCAGGGCGTCGATGAGCCGGTCGCGCAGCGAAACGGGCTGGGATACGCCCGGACAATAGACTAGGGTAGCGGCGTGCTAAGTCGTATCCTGATCAACAGGCAGTACGCATCAGGCGCACTATGCTATTTGCCGATGTTGCCCGGGCAATACTCATAGGCGGGCTCGTTGTGCTATCGGTAGTGCCGGTTAGGATAATTCCGGTCACCGCCCAGCTTGCCTGCGTGCAGTGGGCGCTGATCGTCGATGCCACTAGCTTCGCAGGGTCGTTTCTCTTTCATTTATTCGCTGCGTCCGTCGGTCGACGCAGCAAAGGAACCAGCCGAACGGCTCGGATTCTGGTCGGAGATGCGCGCTGGATTTCAAGTGATGCTGGCCAGCAGGGTGATCGTCGCAATTGTAATAACCGCGACGGTCTGCAACTTCGGGGCCTACTTGATAAATACTCTGAATGTGTTCTTCGTGACCGTGAACCTCCACACGAGCGCGAAGTTCTTCGGCCTGCTTGACACTGCGTTTGGTATCGGCGCGGTGATCGGGGCCGCCGTGGCGGGGGCTGTCGGGCAACGTCTCGGCCTGGCCCGCACGTACGCGCTCGGCCTCGTGCTCACCGGCTTGCTGTTCGCCGTGTAATCCGTAGTACCTACTTCGCGATGGCGCTCGGCGTGGTCCT
This sequence comes from Actinomycetota bacterium, assembly GCA_003168255.1. GTDB lineage: Bacteria > Actinomycetota > Actinomycetes > Streptosporangiales > Streptosporangiaceae > PALSA-505. Next base: position 62,579 of record PMSU01000136.1, on the reverse strand, counting down.
GCTGGCGTCCGTTCCGCTGGCGGCAATGAACACCATGGTTGCCCCGATCGTCATGAAGACTGTTCCGCGGGAGATGCTGGGTCGCGTCTTCTCCCTTATGACGCCGATTATCCAGGTGATGTCGGTCGCGGCGGTCGGCGTCGCTGGATGGTTGTCAAGCTCGGTGTTGCGCGGGTTCCACGCTCGGATCGGCGACGTGCACTTCGGAACCTATGACACGATCTTCCTGGCGGCGGGGATCATCATCGCACTGTCCGGCTGCTACGCGATGGTCGCCGTCCGCGGTGCTGACGCCGTGCAGGACGCCTCGGCGGCACCGGGCCAAAGTGCCGTCGGCGCGCTCGAGGATCCGGCTGGCTAAGTGCTCGCAGAGCTGCTCCTTCAAGAGGCAAGTTAGCTGGCTGCCACGCCCTCAAAGGCCGGTTCTCTTCAGATGTTGCGAATAGGCCCAGTAGCTTGGCCTTCATCCAGCTTCCTGGTTAACCCGCCCGGCGGCGTTCGCGCCATGGGCAAAGACAACCGGCCGCGCCGCCGGGGGCCGGTCTGCGGCGTCAGCCCAGCCGCTCCATCAGCTCGATCCGGTTGCCGAACGGATCGTCGACATAGACCCGGTCGTAGCCCTCGAGCGGCTCATCGTGCGTGATCTGCACCCCGGCGGCCGACAGCCTGCCGGTGAGATCACTCAGACCATCGACCAGCAGGGCCGGATGAGCCTTGCGGGCCGGACGGAAGTCCTGCTCAACCCCCAGGTGTACCTTCACGTCGTCATCCCCGAACCAGCAGCCGCCGCGCCTGGCCAGGTGTTCCGGCTTGGCAACCCACGCGATCCCGAGCAGGCCGGCGTAGAAGGCTCTGGCCTTGTCTTCCTGGCCCGGCGGCATGGCCAGCTGGACGTGGTCTATCCGTGTCACTCGCACGATCCCATCCTGGCATGTCCGGTTTTCCGCTATGAGCGCGGCGCGGTGGCCTGCTTCGCCCGGTCATGACCGGAAGTCCGCCGGGTCGCCCGGGTCGGCTGCCACCGGAACAGCACCCGCGCGGCGATCAGGCTCCCGACCAGCCAGCAGCCGAGCACGATGAAGTCTCGGGCGGAGAACAGCGTCTTGCCGGGGGAGTACTCCAGGGCACGCGTGACGGCGTCGATCACCGGCTGTGCGGGCAGGTAACTGGCGACGGTCTGCATCCAGTGCGTCTTGCCGACCGCGCCGAATACTCCCGAGATGAGAACAACGGGCAAGTAGGTCAGGCTGAGGATCGGCCATGAGCTCGCCACGTCGGGGATGATGCCGGTGATGGCCGTGGCGGCCGCGGCCCAGGCGAGACCGCCGACGACCAGGGCGACGAGCGTGCCCAGGGCGGCAGGCCCGGTGATGTGCGTGTGGTAGACGCCCACGCCGATGATCACGGTGACCGCGCCGGCCAGCGTCGCGACGAGCACGGTGGCGACTATCCGCCCGACGAAATAACACCACGGCGGCAGCGGGGTTGACCACCACCGCTTGAGAACGCCGGACTCCCGGGCGGCGACGAGGTTGATGCCGTGGGTGGTCCAGGCTGTGATGGTCAGGCCGAGGACGGCAAGGCCAGCCAGATGCGTGGTACCCACGTTGCCGCTTTTGGGGTTGGAGACCAGCAGCAGGATCGCGGGCAGAGCCACCCCGGCTATGACCGCCCGTGGCGTGCGCAGCAGCAGCCGGAAGTGGTAACGGACCTGGGCCAGCAGCAGCAGACTGGCGCGGGGCAGCCGTGCGGTTCTCGTGCGCTGCTGCTGGGACGCACGAACGGTAGTCAGTTCAGCCATGATCGGACTCCGTAGGGAGTTGTTCGCCGGTGATGGAGAGGTACGCCTCTTCGAGGCTGGGCGGTCCGACTTCCATGCCGCTGAGGTCAAGGTGCTGCGCGTCCGCCCAGCGGATCAGGGCCCGCAGGGCGGCGTTGACGTCGCCGCTTCGCACGATGATCTCCCGCCGCTGCTCGTCGAGATGGTCGGCCAGGGCGGGCGGCAGGGAATTGACCGGCGCACCGTCGGGGAGCGGGTAGCGGATTATGGTGTGCCCGCCCCGGGTCCGCAGCTCTTCGGGCGTCGTGTCGGCGACGACGCGACCCTTGGAGATCACGATGACCCGGTCAGCGAACTGGTTGGCCTCCTCGAGGTAATGCGTGGTGAGCAGCACGGTCATGCCCTTGGCGGCCAGCTTCTCGATCCCGCCCCAGACTCGCCTGCGGGCCTCAGGATCAAGGCCGGTGGTCGGCTCGTCCAGGAAGAGGATCTCCGGTCGGCCGATGAGGCCGACGGCGACGTCCACCCGCCGTTGCTGACCGCCGGAGAGGGTGTCCACCCGGACCCCAGCCTCGTCGGTGAGGTCGACCATCTCTAGGACCTCAGCCACCGGCAGCGGGTTGGGGTACAGCTGGCCGAACGTGGACAGCAGGTCGCGTACCGACAGCTGGCCGTCGAGGCTGGTCGATTGCGTGACCACGCCGATCCGGCTGCGCCAGTCCCGGCCGCCGCGGCGCGGATCGCTGCCGAGCACCTGGACCGAGCCGCTGGTCGGGGCGAGGAAACCCTCGAGGATCTCGATGGTGGTGGTCTTCCCCGCCCCGTTCGGGCCGAGCATGGCGACGAACTGACCGGCCGGGACCTCGAAGCTCACGTCATCGAGAGCCTTGAGGTCCCCATAGCGCCTGGTGAGGTGCTCGGTCAGGATCGCGTTCATCGCGGCAGGCCGCCGTTGTTGTCACGGCGGTGGCGCAGGTAAGCCGGCATGCTGACGGCTGCCCAGAGGAGCATCACGGCGCCGAGCGCGTCCAGGATCATGCCGTGCTTGGCCAGGCCGATGGCGAGCAGTGCCAGGCCGATGAGCACCCGGACGATGGGATTGGTGCGGCCTCCGAATAGGTAAAGCATGATGAGTCCTTTCACATCTTCCAGCGGGTGAAACCTGATGCCTCAAGGCTGCCCGGAGCTGTCCGGACAAACATCGGCGCAGGGATGGAACTCTGGCCGCCCGCGAGTTCCCGCACAGGTGGGAGACTCCTCCACCCACGGTTGGATAGAGCGTGTCAACCCTAGGGCGGGCGCTTTGCGTCAACCTTGGCCGTACAGTTCGTCCTGTGAGCAGGGATCCAGGGACCACCTCGGCCCTGGCCAAGCTGCACAACGTGCGGGCTCAGCAGGAGACACTCTCGCGCTGGATGCGGCCGCTGGGCCTGCTGGTGGTCGTGGTCGTGATCGCGATCGGTCATCTGTCGCCGGGTCTGCACGGTCACCGATTGGCCGTCACGGTCGCCCTCGTCATGTTCGCCATCGGCGCGGTGGGGGCACTGCTGACCCGCGACGCGGCAATACGCGTGCTCGCCGCGTTCATCGTCGTATTGTTCGTCGGCTCGGCGGTGCTGGTCTGGCTGCAACCCGACGGGGGCGGGTACTTCGGGCTCTTCATCGCCGTGGTGCTTGCCGCCCGCCGGGTGCCCCGGCCGGTCAGCGCGGTCCTAGCCGTCGTCACGGCCGGGCTGCTGGTGGGCACCGCGGCCGCCAGGCACAGGCCGCTGATCTCGGCGCTGCTGACCGGGGTCGCGTTCGTCGGCGTCTTCATCATCATTGCCCTCGCCCAGCGGCTCAGGGAGGGGAACGAGCAGGCCGAGACGATGCTGATCGAGCTGGAGCAGACCCGCGGCGCCGAAGCGCGGGCCGTGGCCCTCGCCGAACGTCAGCGGCTGGCCCGTGAGATGCATGACGTGCTCGCGCACTCGCTGTCCGGACTCATGATCCAGCTCGAGGCGGCCAGGCTGATGGCCACCGAGAACCCCGCCGACCCGCGGCTGCCCGGGACAATCGAGCGTGCCCACCATCTGGGCAAGAGCGGCCTTGAGGAGGCCCGCCGGGCGATCGGCATGCTGCGCGACGATGACCTGCCGGGACCCGAACAGCTGGCGACCCTGGCGACGCACTTCGAGCGGGACAGCGGCGTCCGGTGCCAGTTCGCCGTCTCCGGGCCCGCGCACCCGCTGGACTCCGAGGCGGGGCTCGCCGTCTACCGGGTTGCCCAGGAGGCGCTGACCAATGTCGGCAAGCACGCCCGCCCCGAGCGAGTCGAGATACAGCTGGCCTACCAGCCGGACCGGACCTGCCTCACGATCGAGGACTTCGGCTCCAATGGCGGCCAGCCAGGCCCGTCCGGCGCCGGCGCCGGTGGTGGTGGCGGCGGCGGATACGGCCTGACCGGCATGCGCGAGCGCGCCGAGCTGCTCGGCGGTTCACTCGCCGCCGGGCCGACAGACAGCGGATTCCGAGTCGAATTGCAGGTCCCCGCGTGAACGATCCCATCCGCGTCCTGACCGCTGATGACCAGCGAGTGGTCCGCGAGGGCCTCGCCATGGTCCTCGGGCTCCTTCCCGGCGTCGAGGTGGTCGGCACCGCCGCCGACGGCGACGAGGCGATCGCCATGGCCCGCGAGCTCCGCCCTGACGTCGTCCTGATGGATCTGCGGATGCCGCGGTGTGACGGCGTCGAGGCCACCAGGCAGCTACGCGAGCACGAGCCGCAGATCAAGGTGATCGTGCTCACCACCTACGCCGACGACCGGTCCGTGCTCGACGCGCTCCGGGCCGGCGCCCGCGGTTACCTGACCAAGGACGCCGGGGCGGTGGAGATCCGCCGCGCGCTCGAGCAGGTGCTCGACGATCAGGTCGCGATCGACCCCGCCGTCCAGCACCATCTCGTCGACGCCATCGCCGCCATCCCGGACGAGCCAAGGCAGCCCGCGGCGCGATTGCCCGCCGGGCTGACCCCAAGGGAAGCCGAGGTCCTTTCCCTCATCGCGGCGGGGCTCTCGAACACCGAAATTGCCAGTCAGCTCGTGGTCAGTGAGGCGACCGTGAAGAGCCACATTAACCACCTGCTCACCAAGATCCAGGCCCGCGACCGCGCCCAGGCGGTCAGCTACGCCTACCAGCACGGACTCGTCCCGGCGCCGGAAGCCCCGCAAGCGCCGTAAGGCAGAAAATTCTTTAGCCGAACGTCCGGGTGCCGGACTCACCGGTTTGCCGTCAGTCCGGAATCAGCCGACCAGGATCGGTCAGCCCAGCTGGCCCACTCGGCGGATGGTCTCGTCAACGGGATATCCGTCGGCGAGGTCGATGTCGTCGGTGACAGCGCCGTCCCTGAGCCGGATCAGCCGGTCGCACCGGGCGGCGATCTGCGGATCGTGGGTCGCGACAATGGTGGTCATCTGGCTTTGCTCGCGGAACCTGGCCAGCAGCTCCAGGATCTCGCCTGCGTTCTGCGAGTCGAGGTTGCCGGTCGGCTCGTCGGCGAGCAGCAGCGACGGCGTGTTGATCAGTGCCCGCGCGATGGCCACCCGCTGCTGCTCGCCGCCGGACATCCGAGATGGCAGCGACTGCTCCCGGCCGGCCAGTCCCACCGCGGCAAGCAGTTCCCGGCCGCGGTCGCGCTTGCTGAAGCTCGTCCGGTAGGGGAGCAGCGGCGCGATCACGTTGTCGAGGGCGGTGAGAGCCGGCAGCAGGTTGTAGCGCTGGAACACGAAACCCACGGTGCGGCGGTAGGCGGCGAGCGCCGCGCCGCGCAGCGCGGTCACCTCGGCGCCGCTGCTGACGATCGTGCCGGAGTCCGGGCGCTCGATGGCGCCGATCAGGTGCAGCAGGGTGGACTTGCCGGACCCTGATGCTCCGGTCAGGGCGACAAGCCCGCCTGGCGCGATGGTGAAGCTGACGTCATCGGCGGCCGGGACCTGCTGGTCCTTGCCGATCCCGTAGTGCTTGCTGATGCCGCGGAGCTCGATCGGACCGCTGGTGGTGGCGTTGTCTGGCATCTTCACTCCTCGGCTAGCAGCTGCGACCAGGCAAGCCTTCCCACGGCCATCGTCCTTCCGGTGCTTCAGTCGGCTCGGCTGGCGCCAGCCCGGGCATGCGACTACTGTGACGCCCTACCTAGCAACAAGGCAAGAGTGAGATCACACTGTTACCTAGTGACAGGGCAAGATGAGGCCGCGCCGTTACGCAGGCCCCGGAGGAGGCTGCTGACATGCCGCTGCACCACGCCGTCCTCGCGCTGCTCGCGGCCAAGCCGGCCCACGGCTACGAGCTGAAGGGCAGTTTCGAGCAGGCCGTGGGGGAGCAGTGGGGCGGGCTGAATATCGGTCACCTGTACCAGATCCTTGACCGGCTGGCCCGCGATGGCCTGATCGAGTCCGAGCGCCAGCCGCAGCCGATCAAGCCCGACCGGCTCGTCCATCGCCTCACCCAGGCCGGCCGAGACGAGCTCGATCGCTGGCTGGATGCGCCGAGCCCTCGCATTCGGGGCTATCGCGACGACTTCTTCCTCAAGGTGATGGCAGCGGCGCAGGCCGGCGACGCAGCCACGCTGGCCGGCGTGCTCGGCCGCCAGCGCGCGCATCTGCTCAGGGAGCTGCGCAGCCTGGCCGACGCCAGGCCGCTCGTGGCGCCGTCCCCGGTTGTCGCGCTGCTGATCACGGCGGCGCAGCTGCACGTCCAGGCCGATCTCGGCGTCGTCGACGCCGCGGAGAGGCAGCTCGGCCCTGAGGCACTGGCGGCGCTCCGGGTCCAGGCGTCGCCGGGCGCCTCGGACGCGGCGGCGGAGTGGGCCAGCGGCTGACCGGCGCGGACTCGTCTCCCGGCCGGCACCCCAGTTTGTCGGTACGTCCGCGTAGCGTCCTTCCCATCCGGAGGTTGACGCACCATGACGACATTCACCATCACACCCGACACGCCGTTCTGCCTGGCCGCGGCCGCCGGCTTCGGCTTCGGTCCCAAGCTGGGAAGCCCGGACCCCGCGGCAGAGCTGCGGCTCGCCTTCGTCAGCGACGACCTGCGCGGCCAGGCGGCCGTTCACCTGACGCAGTGCGGCGACGGAACGCTCGCCGCGTCGGTGGTCGGCGGCGCCGACCCGGAGCAGGTCAAGCGGCAGGTATGCCGCATCCTGTGCCTAGATCACCCCGGGACGCAGTGGCTGGCGGTGGGCCAGCGCGATCCGGTCATCGGCGAGCTACAGGAGGCTCACCCGGGGTTCCGGCCTGTCCTGTTCCACTCACCGTACGAGGCGGCCGCCTGGTCGATCATCGCGGCGCGGCGGCGACGCAGCCAGGCCGTCGCCATCCGGACGCGTCTCGCGGAGGCGTTCGGCCGCGGCTTCGTCGCCGGCGGGGAGCCGATCGCTGCCTTCCCGACGCCAGAGCAGCTGCTTGCCGTGCAGGAGTTCCGCGGCCTGGACCCGACCCGCATCGGCCGGCTGCACGGGGTGGCCAGGGCCGCCCTGGACGGAGCGCTAGACCCGCAGCGGCTGGCGGCCCTCGATGCCGCCGAGGCGTTCAAGGAGGTGCAGAAGATCCCCGGGATCGGGCCGACCTACGGCACGCTGATCGTCGTCAGGGCGACCGGCGCGACCGACGCGCTGACGTTCAACGAGCCCCGGCTGGGCAGCTACGCCGCGCGGTTCTACAACACCGGGCCGGAGCCGCTGGCCGCCCCGCAGCTCGAGGCAATCGCCGAGAGGTGGCGCCCCTTCCGCACCTGGGCAGCCGTCCTTATCCGGGTGGCCGGCGATTCCGGTGTAAAAGTGACGCAACCCTAGACGGGCGGAGCGTCATCTGAAACGGGGACCGGCGCGTCTCACTGCTGAGCGCGCTGACCATTACCTCGTTGCAGAAGGGCCATCATGAGTTACCGGGTTATTCGACCTTGGGTGTTCGCCATCGCGGCCTTAGGACTATCGACGGGTCTGGCAGCCTGTAGCTCCACGGCATCCTTAGCACCGGCAAAACCAGCGCCGACCGCGGCCGCCGCCGGCGCAACAGGAGCACCGTTACTGGAAACCACGGCGCCATCAGCACCCGCCACAACCGCGCAGGCAGCGCCATCCACGCACCCGCCCGTGGTGGCCGCCCCTGCCCGTAGTTGTTACCCCATCAGCGATGAAAACACGTGCTATCAGCCGGGTGAATTCTGCCGCGATGACGATCACGGGGTGACCGGGCGGACGGCGGATGGCGAATCGATCATCTGCGAGGACAACGACGGCTGGCGCTGGGAACCAGCCTGATTGACGGGGAACGGCCCGGGCTACCCCGTGACCACGGCCACGATCCGGGCCCCTGGCGGGAAAGCGCGATGGCGCGCCATCGTGAAGATTCCAAACATCATCTTCGCGACATACACCCAGTCCAGCCGCAACCCGTGCCGTTCCTCAAACTCCACGATGAACTCAACAAGCTCAGGTGTCTTCCTGGCGTAGCCGCCGAAGTGGAAACCGCATTCAATGCTCCAGTTTCCGGACCCGGACCCGGACCCGGTGGCGGACCCGGACCCGGACCCGGACCCGGACCCGGACCCGGACCCGGACCCGGACCCGGACCCGGACCCGGACCCGGACCCGGACCCGGACCCGGACCCGGTGGCGCTTCTCTGCAATCGCTCGACCTCAGCCGTCAGGAATTCCCCGCCCTTCAGCACAGAAAACCCGATTGCCCGCTGGCCCCGCCTTAGCCCGGCGGCGATCCCGGCCAGCGTGCCGCCAGTCCCGCACGGACAGCAGATCACGTCGAAGTCCTGGTCGATCTCCGCGGGCAGTTCCGCGCACCCCCGCACGGCCAGCTCGTTGCTCCCGCCCTCGGGCAGCAGGTAGAAGTCGCCAAGCTCGCGCCGCAGCCTGGTAATCACCTCTGGGCTCGTCTTGCCGCGGTATGTCTGCCGGTCCAGATACCTCAACCGCATTCCCCTGCTCACGGCATATTGCAGCGACCAGTTCAGCGGATCGTGCTGCTCGCCGCGTATCACGCCGATCGTGCCCAGACCGAAGTAGTAACCGGCCGCCGCCGTCGCCCGGATGTGGTTCGAGTACGCGCCGCCGAAGGTCAGCAGGTCGAGTTGACCCTGCTCGCCCGCCGCCCTCAGGTTGTACTTCAGCTTCCGCCACTTGTTCCCCGGCAACTCCGGATGGATGAGGTCGTCGCGCTTCAGCCACAGCCGCACCCCAGCGTCCGCAAGCCTGTCATCATGCAGCGGCTCAACCGGCGATGGCAGTCGGACGTTCAGCGCCGCAGACTCCCGGCGCGCACCTGCATCCACCCAGCCAGCCTTGCATACGCCGGCTCAGGGCCTGCTCCGCCCGATCACCACGGAACCAGGCCATGCTCGTCGGTGAAGGTCCCGGTGCGGCCATCGGAACCGATCATGGCCATCCGCACGATGATCTCCGCGCCTTGCTCGATGGTCTTGGTGCCGCGGTGGCCGTTCAGGTCGGTCGCGGTGTATCCGGGATCTACCGCGTTGATCCGGAACCGGGGGTGAGCCTTGGCGTACTGGCTTGTCAGCATGTTGAGCGCGGACTTCGAGGAGGGGTAGGCAAGCGCCTTCAGGGTGGACTCGAATCTTTCCGGGTCGGTGGTGATGGCCAGCGAGCCCATGCCGCTGCTGACGTTGACGATCACCGGCGCATCGGACCGTTCGAGCAGCGGCAGCATCGCCCTGGTCACCCGGACCACGCCAAACACATTGGTGTCATAGACGGCGAGCATGTCGGCGGCGGTCGTCTGCGCGGGCGGCTCCGATGTAGACGGTGTGCCCCTTCTCGATGAGACGCCGGGCAGTCTCCCGGCCCAGTCCCTTATTGGCTCCAGTTATCAGCGTGATCGTCATAACGCCCATCTTCCCCGGGGCGATCATGGCAGAGCCAGGTCCCGGATCGACCGTGGGACTGGCAGTACCAGGCACATCGGCCTGGGTCAGGGCAGACTCGGGGTATGGACGATCAGCGTGACGGCCTGGGCGTGACGGTTCGCGCCTGGCGTGACCGGCTACAGCCCTCGGCTGTGGGCCTGGCTGCGGCCGGCCTGCGGCGCAGCCCGGGGCTGCGCCGGGAAGAGGTTGCCTCGCTGGCCGGGATCTCGGTCGACTACCTCGTCCGGCTGGAGCAGGGCCGGGCCGCCAACCCGTCCGCTCAGGTCCTCGCCAGCCTCGCCCGCGCGCTGCGCCTGACACCGGACGAGCGGGACCACCTCTACCGGCAGGCCGGGCACGCGCCGCCAAGCCGGAAGACCATCTCCGCGCACATGACGCCGGGCATCTAACGGCTGATTGGCCGGCTCGACGATGCGGCGGTGGGCGTCTACGACGCGGCATGGACGCTGGTCGCATGGAACCCGACCTGGGCGGCGCTGATGGGTGATCCCTCGGCCTCTGCCGGGCGGGACCGCAACCTTCTCTGGCGTCACTTCACCGGGACCGCCGGGCGGGTGGTGCGCAGCCCGGCAGAGATCACCGAGTTCGAGCTGTCGGCCGCCGCGGACATTCGGGCGGCCGCCGGCCGGTATCCGGACGACGCCGGCCTGCACCGCCTGATCGCCGACCTTCGCCAGGTGAGCAGCCGATTCGCCGAGGCATGGCAGCAGCACGGGGTCGGGGCGCGCCGTTCGGACCGCAAGACCATCGCCCACCCGGAAGTCGGGCCGCTCACCCTGGACTGCGACGTCCTCACCGTCGGCGGCAGCGATCTTAGGATCATCGTCCATACGGCCGATCCAGCCAGCGATGACGCCGGCAAGCTCAGCCTCATCCGGACGATCGGGCTACAGGGTGTCGGGTCCGACCCGAGCAGGTGGTGACAGCCGCTCGCTCGGGCCGCCATTAAGCCGGCCGCGGTCTCCGCGCTGATGAGCCAGGGCCGGACGGGCGGCTGCCGTGCATAATCAGGTGTGCGGGCCTGTTCAGCTTGAGGTACATCCGCACGTCGTCGAAACGCTCGTCGCCGACCTCGATGACATCCGGGAGCCTGCCCCACTCCACGAAGCCGGCCTCCTTATAGAGCTGGATAGCCAGGTGGTTGTTGCCACGGACGCCAAGTTGCAGCGTCTCGATGCCCGCATCGCTGGCACTGGCGATAAGCGCCTGGGTCACGACGTGCCCTAGCCGTCCGCCTCTGGCCTGCGGATGGACCATGATCTTGGCCAGCTCGGCCATATGCCGGAAGTAGCTGGCTTCATCCCGGCGCCACAAGCCCATGGCGACGAGTCGGCCGTCCTGCCATGCGGTGCACATCGCGCCGTCGCCCGCGGCGGCGCTGGCGAGCACGCCCGCCAGCCACTCATCCGTCTCGGCCCGAGACGGCGGGCTCATCCAGCCGATAGCGCCGCCGAGGTCAGCGACGGTCCCGATAAGGGCATGCGAGTGTTCCGCCAGCTCGCCCGTCATGTCGGTAGGCCATACGAGGTCAACTTCTGTCTGCACGGGTCCATCCTCGCAATCCCCGATTCGATCGCGCTACCGGCCGCAGCACCACCCCGAGGTTGCGACGGCATCCTGCCGGGCTGGCATCTTCGCGCCCGACGGACTCCACCAGGCGGCAGAAGCATTCTTCTGCGGTTCGTTCTATCGTGGATAGGTGACGGGTCGAGATGACAGCGGGCGGCCCAGGCCTGATTTCCCGCCGGGGAATAGCGGGCCCTCGGCTGGTGATGACGTCGTGGAGATGGGTGGCCGCCAGCTGCCGATCCCCCGGTGGCGGCCGCCGCGGAGCGCCGTCATTCTCGCTGTCGCGGGACTGGCCGCCGGTCTTGTCGCGGGGTATGCGGCCGGCGACCGGCACGCCAGGAGCAGTGCCGCGCCCCTCTCGCGTTCCCGCGTCGCCATCTCCCCGGCCGCAGGCACCCCGGCCCTGAGCCAGTCCGGCAGCCAGTGCTCAGCGCAGATCGGCCGCGCGCTGCAACTGGGCGTCCAGGTCACGAACCAGTCGGCGGCAGGCGTGACGCTCCGCCGGGTCGCGGCTGTTCTGCCGCTGGGCGGGCTCAAGGTGACCTCGCAGGCGTGGGGACCATGCGGGGAGCTGCCAGTCTTGAGCTACGCACCAGGCAATGCCCTTCCCGCGGGCGCCAGCACGTGGTTCACCGTCACCTTCAAGGTGCTCGTCAGGTGCCCGGGCGCGCTCCCGGTCCAGTTCATTCTCGACTACGACTGGCGTGGCGGGCCGGCCGCCATCCACCTGCCTGGCTTTGTCGACCTGGGCGACGTTCCCTACGCCAGCTGCCCCTTCAGCTAGCCGGTCAGACCCGCGCGGTGTCCTTGCGGAACCGCCAGATCGCGCCGCCAGCGAAGATGACCAGCCACGCAATGGTGTTGGCCGCCCACCCCAGGTGGACGCCGACGCCGAGCAACGGGGCGTGCACGAGCTGGTTCAGGCCATAGAGCGGAGTGAACTCGGCGATCGTCCGGAGCAGGTGCGGGAACTGGTTCAGCGGGATGAACAGCCCACCGCCGAAGGAGAAGATCAGCAGCCCGAATCCCAGGAACTGCATCACGTTCTCCGTCGGCAGCAAGTAGCCCATGAACAGCCCGAACGCCGCGAATACCAGCGAGCCGATCCAGACACACAGCCCGCTGACGATCCACAGGTAACCCGGCATCGAGGGCTTGCCAATGAGCAGCCCGACGGCAAAGACAGCGACTACGGAGGCAAGCCCGAGTACCAGTGCGGTGAGCATCTTGATGGCGATGTAAGCCGCCGGCGACAGCGGGGTAATCCGCAGCTGGCGGCTCCAGCCGGCCGCGCGCTCGATCGAAACCATGGCCCCGCCGCTGGTGGTCGCGAGCACGGCGCCATACAGCGCCATGCTGACCATGATGAATGCCGAGACGTTGCCGTGGCCGTCGGGCTCGCTGGCGTATGCCTTGTTCAGCCCGAACAGCAGGAAGAGCACGCAGGGCATCAACATCGAGAAGATGACGGTGCGCCTGTTGCGGAGCAGCCGGCGCACCTCCAGCCTGAGGACCGTGAGGTTGAGTCCGCCCATGCCCGGAGCGCGCCGGGTGGTCAAATCGGGTGCGACGACGGACCTGGTACTCATCGTGATGCTCCTGTGTGGCTACCGTTGGCATCGGTGTCGTCGCTGGTCAGGGCGAGGAAAGCATCCTCGAGCCCGCGAGTGGTGATCTCGAGGTCCCTGGCGGACGTACTGGTCAGCAGGTATCTGGCCACCGCGTCGCTGTCTTTCGAATGGACAAGCACGGTGTCGCCCCGCATCTCGACGCTATCGACTCCCGGAATGCCGCGCAGCGCGGACTCATCGGCGCCGGCCAGCGTGGCACGTACTGTCCGGCCGGCCGCAAGCGCCTTGACCTGCGCCGCGGTGCCATCGGCAACGATCTGGCCATGACGTAGCAGGATGATCCGGTCGGCGTATTCGTCGGCCTCTTCCAGGTAGTGGGTCGCAAACAGCACGGTGCGTCCCAGCTCAGCGTCCTGCCGGATCGCGGCCCAGAAACTGCGCCGGCCCTCGACATCCATGCCGGTCGTGGGCTCGTCGAGAATCAGCAGTTCCGGATCGGACAGCAGCGCCATCGCGAACCGTAGCCGCTGCTTCTCACCGCCAGAGCACTTGCCGACCATTCGGTCGCCTATGTCGGCGATGCCCGCCCGCTTCAAGACTTCGTCAACCGGCTGGCTGTGCGCGAACAGGCTCGCCGTGTACCGGGCGGTTTCGGCAACCGTGAGGTCCTTCAGCAGCCCACCGGTCTGCAGCACCGCGGAGACCAGCCCGCGCGAAATCGCCTGCCGCGGCTGCATCCCGTAGACCGACACCTCGCCCGCGCTCGGCTGGGACAAGCCGAGGATCACGTCGATGGTCGATGTCTTGCCAGCGCCGTTCGGCCCGAGGAAGGCAACGATTTCCCCTGAAGCAACGTTCAGGTCGACGCCCTTGACCGCCTCGACGGAGCCGAAGCTCTTATGCAAACCGCTGAGCTCGATCGCCAGCGGCGTGCCGCCGTTAGCCCTTTTGCGATCTCCCGGGAGCAGCCCGGTCATGCTCCGAGCCGAGCGGCCACCGCCGGCTGGCCCGGCCGTGCCCGACGACGTTCCTGCCGCATTCATAGAGCCGCCCTTCTCTGTACGTGGACCCCCGCGGGCATCGGCACGACGAACGCTACTGGCAAGGAAGCTGCCCTGGAAGTAAGCAATCTACGCCGGCGGGGCGGTGATCCTGCGGACGGCGCGGATGCCAGCATCGCCCGCGTCGATGGAAATACAGCCCTTGTCAGGCGCGGGGTGACGGGGGGTGTCTGCGTGCGGCTCATCCAGTCTTCGAGATCGAGCCGATTATCCCGGCGAACGGTTGCGGCGATGCTGGCCCCGGCGTCGATGAGCAGGGCGTGGACTTCGCTGGCAGTCAGCGTGCGTCCGTGGCTGGGGTCACGCAGGTGCTCGAGTCGATTGGTCTCGGCGGCCACGAGGGGGTTGCCGTCGGCGATTATGTCGGTGATCCCGATCCGGCCGGTTGGGCGGGTCACGCGGACCATCTCGCGGACCACGGCGGCAGGATCGGCGACCTGGTGCAGGGTAAACCGGCAGACAACCAGATCGAATTGGTGATCGATCCAGGGTAACGAAGTGGCGTTGCCGAGCAAGAAGGCGATATTGCGCAGCCCGTCCGTGGTAGCCAGACGCTGTCCCTGCTCAAGCATCTCCGGCGTCAGGTCGAGGGCGCTGACATGGGCAACATGCCGGGCCGACTCACTCCGGTCAGCCGCGCCCGGATCCAGCGTCGATGTGGCAACGCTGACACTCTTTGGACACGTCGTGGCATTAACCGTCGTTTCCTGATCCGGGACGATCGTGCGGTCCCCCCGGACCCGGCCGACCGGACTACTCCCGTCCCACCAGCACCAAAGACCCCGTGAGCCACGCCTTCCGGAGCGCCGCCGAAGATCGATGTGGCATGGCCTACCACCGGTGGGGGGCTCTGCCACATCGATCTTGGAAAAGACGCGGAAGGAGGCGTTTCCGGGCCGCCTTCCCCGGTGCCGGTGCGGGCGCCGGCTGTTCGAGGACTCCACACAGTGGCGTACCAGAACCGCCGCGGGTGCGGCTCCGCTGATGGGTGCCGCCTGCTGCGGCCGCGCTTCAGCGGTCCCAGTCAGGTCAGGCGTCGCTCGGCCGCCCACCGGGTCAGCTGGTGCCGGGTGGAGAGCTGGAGCTTGCGCAGCACCGAGGAAACGTGACTCTCGACCGTCTTGATGGAGATGAAGAGCTCCCGCGCGATCTCCTTGTAGGTATAGCCGCGGGCGATCAGGCGCAGGACTTCCCGCTCCCGCGGCGTCAGCTGGTCGAGCTCCGGATCGAAGGACGGGCGGCTCCCGTCGGTCGCAGGAACGGCGGCGAAGGCATCGAGTACGAATCCGGCTAGCCTGGGCGAGAAGACCGCGTCGCCGGCCGCGATCCGGTGTACCGCATCCACCAGCTCGGCGCCAGAGATCGTCTTCGTCACGTAGCCCCGCGCGCCGGCCCGGACAACCGCAATGACGTCCTCCGGAGCATCTGACGCTGACAGGGCGAGAAAGCGCACCTGCGGGTGGGCGGCCTTCAGCGCCGTGACCACCGCCTGCCCGCCTCCGCCGGGCAAGTGCACGTCGAGCAGGACGACATCGGGCAGGCACTCGGCGATCAGCGCGATCGCGGGCTCGACGTCGTCCGCCTCGCCCACCACCTCGACCTGGTCGCCAAGCTCGGACCGGACCCCGGAACGAAACAGTCCATGATCATCAACAATGAAGACCCTCGGCCTGCCTCCGCCCGGGCCGCCGCCTCCGCCCGGGCCGCCGCCTCCGCCCGGGCCGCCGCCCTGCCCACGGGCGCCGCCACCGCCCGGCTCGCGACCACCCAGCGTGGTCACGTCCGGCTCGGCTGCCGCTCGTCGGCGGCGCGGGGCATCGTCAGCGACACCTCGGTGCCTTCACCCTGGATACTGCGTACCGTCGCCGAACCTCCGCGGCGGGCCATCCTGGCATGCACCGACTCGGCCAGCCCGCGCCGGTCACCCGGTACCGCCGCCGGGTCGAATCCTCGCCCGCGATCCCGCACGAACAACGAAACTTCGGTGGGCTCGACCTCCGCGAACAGCGAGACGACCTCGGCGCCGGACCACTTCACCGCATTGACCGTCGCTTCACGTGCGGCCGCCAGCAGGGCGGCCAGATCATCGTTGAGTTCGCAGTCCCCGACGGTCACCGCCTCGACCGCCACCCCGTGCTGGGCCTCCACCTCCTGCTGGATGAACCGCACCCCGGCGGCGAGGGTCATGTCCTGGCCGTCCAGGGAGCCGGGCGCCCGGCCTTCGAACAGCCAGGCGCGAAGCTCGCGCTCCTGGGCCCTGGCCAGCTGGATGACCCGCTGCGGCTCGCCCGCGTGCAGCTGGATCAGTGCGAGCGTCTGTAGCACGGAGTCGTGTACCCGCGACGCCATGTCGGCCCGCTCTTCCGCCCGGATCCTGGCCTGACGCTCGACCACCAGGTCGCGGGCGATGTGCAGCCACCAGGGACCCAGCGCCACCACGAACGCGGCGATCACCAGCGCCACCCCGCCCAGTGGCCGCAGCAGGGCAATGCCCTCGTGGGCTCCGTGCCTTGACACCAGCGCGAACAGGCCGACGATCAACAGCACGGCCGCGATCGCGATCCGCAGCAAGGTCCGCGATCGCCCCTTGTGCCCGGTCAGGCCGAGCAGCGGCTCGGCGAGCCGCCGCATCATCGCCTGCTCGTCCGCGTCCGCGTTTCGCCAGATCAGCACGATGCCAGCGACGCTGATGATCAGCGGCCAGGACAGCCAGCGAAACCATGAGGCGCCCAGCACGGCGGCGATGAGCAGCACGACGCCGAGCAGCGATCCGAGGCCGGCGGCGAGGGCGATGCCGCGCCGGTCGGTCTTGGCCACGGCTGCAATGTTGGCTTCCGCGCCGTCAACCGGCACCAGCAGCCAGGCCACGACGTAGGCCGCCAAGCCGAATCCGATGCCGCTGGCCAGGGTGGCCAGCACGAACGCAATCCGGACGACAGTGACATCGAAGCCCGTCCGCGCTGCCAGGCCGGCCGCCACCCCGCCGGCCAGGCGGTCCTCCCGCCCGCGCCGCAGCGGACCGCCGCTGCATTGGCCCCGGGCCCATGGCGGAGCACCATGACGCCAGAAACCCCGGTCTCCTGGCTCGCGGTCACGTTGCACGTCGGTTGCTTCCTCCACGTGTCCATCATCGCGCCTGTAGCACTCGCCCGGCTATCCGGGAAGACCCTGATCCCGGCTGCGCGGCATCAGGGTCGCATGGGGGGTCTTCCCGATACCCCTGCCGGGCTAGCGGCGGCACGCTGGAGCCATGAACACAACAACTACGCATCCTCAGGCCAGCAACTCCACCGATACCGATACCGACACCGATCCAGAAGCCGACACCCACCCCCGGCAGCAGCCACTCTTCCGTCCCATTCACGACCGGATGCTGACCGGCGTCGCCAGCGGCGTCGCCTACTACTTCGGCATCGACGTGACACTCGTGCGGATCGTCTTCGCCGTGCTTGCCGTCGTGGGCGGCGTCGGCGTGCCGCTCTACCTGGCCGGCTGGCTGCTTATCCCCGACGAGGGCGCCGAGCAGTCCATCGCGAGTGCTTTCATCCAGTCCTGCCAGACACGGTCACGCTGACCGGCGAGCCCGGGTTCCGGTGACCTAGGAGGGTCGCATCAACATGCCAGCGCAGCAGTCCAGTCCGCCACGGGCGCGTACATCCGCACTTCGCCGCCGGATCAGCTACGGTCAGCCCGACCTGCGAGTCTCCGATGCCGAACGCGCGGAGGTCGCCGACCGCCTCGGCGAGCATTACGGTGACGGCCGCCTCGACCAGTCCGAGTTCAACGAGCGCGTCGATCAGGCAATGCGAGCCAAGACCCGGTCGGACCTGACCGGGCTGTTCGACGACTTGCCAGACGACGAGGTACCCGAAGCGGCCCCCCGCCAGCGGCGGCACCGGCACTCCTACCACCCGGTGCTTGTCCTCGGGCTTGTCCTCGTGATCGCCGTCACCGCCGGACATGCCCTGACGCCGCTATTCATCCCCCCGTGGATGTTGCTAGGCGGCCTCATCGTGCTCGTCCTGTACGTGGCCAGGACCAGAGCGGGACATCATGACCACCGAGATCACGACCATGACCAGCGGTCTCGGCCGTAACCAGGCATAAGTCAAGACCGATTGATTTCTTCCGAACGGTGCCGGGCCAGACAATCAGCCAGCCGGGCCAGAGGTTGACAACCTGGGGTTGACATCGACAACCACCTGTTGTCAAACTGATGGCATGCCGAACACGGAGAACGCTCGCCAGGACACGATCCAGCGAATCAAAGAGGTCCGACAGCAGGCGATCGAGCACACACGCCTAGCTCGGCAACTAGCAGCCGAGCGCCGCGACCTCATGCGGAGCCTCATCGCCGATGGCATGTCCCAAGCCGACATCGGCCGAGAACTAGGAGTTTCCCGCCAGGCCATCCAGAAGATGCTCGCGGACCGCCCGGTCTAGGTCAGCAAGCTCGCGCTCGTCGGAGCGTCAAGACCGGCTTCCGGCTAGCCAGTAATGCTCCCGAAAGTTACGGCGAGCGTCGCGGTATGCGCCGTCTTGCTGCCAGGCGACGGGATGAAGGCGACCGTGCCGCTCCCGGAGCAGGGCACGCTGATCTTGGTCGGGATGAATTTCTTCACGTAGTAGCTGGTGAAACTGCCGATGACAATCGCAGCGGTGCTCGTACCGAGGGCCGCCTTAATGCGATCGCCCTTACTGCCCGTGTAGCCAAGATCGGCCGGCGATGTTGGCGACGCCGTTTCCACCTCGACCGGCTGGTGTCCCGTCGGGTGGCCAGTCGCAGCGCCCACGGCGCAGGCTACGTCGATGATCGCCTGGCCGGGTGGGTGGCCGTTGACCAGGCCCATGAAGTACTGGTTGGGCCCGATCGGGACCGGATCCTGGACGGGGCTGGCCGCGGCCATCGCGGGCACACTGGCCAGTGCTAGTACCGATACGGCGAGTACCAGTAAAGAGTGACTGAGTCCGCGCATGTGAACCTCCGGTGGTCAGCGCAGGGTGCAACCCTTCCTGGCCATATTTCCCACCGTCGGCCTGGGTATGCATCACTCCCGCCGCTGACGTCATGCTCGGTTCACGCGAGGTGGCCGGGCACGTGCTCCCGCTGGGAGCACGGCCCGTTGTTTGCGCGGCAACCTTGTCGCCACTACTACGTTGACTGATATACTGGCCGACGTACTAGGGGGGCGAATGGCTGTGAGCAGGCGGGATGGCGGGGTAGGGCAGGACGTGCTGCGCCGGGTCGGCGAGGCGTCGGCGCTGATCCTGATCAGCCTGGCCGACGGACCCAAGCACGGTTACGCGCTGATCCAGGACATCAAGGAACTCGCCGGCGT
Organism: Actinomycetota bacterium; assembly: GCA_003168255.1. Classification (GTDB taxonomy): domain Bacteria; phylum Actinomycetota; class Actinomycetes; order Streptosporangiales; family Streptosporangiaceae; genus PALSA-505. The sequence goes on along the minus strand of PMSU01000136.1, from coordinate 43,325 downwards.
CGAGCTCGGGCCCGGCACGCTCTACGGCGCGCTGGACCGGCTCGAGCGGCTCGGCCTGATCGACCCGCTGCCCACCGAGGACCGGCGCCATCCCTATCGCATTACCGCGCCGGGCGCGGCGGCGCTCCGCGTGCACCTCGATTCGCTTGAGCGAGTCAGCGCGGCCGGCCGGCTGCGGCTGCGGCTGGGCGGCATCTGATGGATGCCGACCGGGCGACCCGGCTGATCGAGACCGTGCTGCGGTGCTACCCGGCCCGCTGGCGGCATCGGCACGGGGAGGAGGCCGCCGAGCTGGCCGCGCTGCTGATGAGGGACGGGACCCCGGCGGGCTCGGTTGCCTGGAGCTACCTGGCCGGCGCGGCACGGGAATGGCTTACGCCGCGCCCCGGACGGCATCTGACCGCGGTGGCATGCGCGCTGCTGGTCGCGGCCTGTTCGCTGGGCGTCTCGGCGGGGCTGCTGGCCTCGGCGGCGCCGGCCAGGGCGGCCAGCACGAGCCAGGCGCGCGGACGCGCGCATTGCCGGCCTGGCTCGCCTGGGCCCGTTCCGGGCGTGACCCCCGCCACGGGCCGCCCGCAGGTGATCATCTGGGAAGCCGGGCATGGCCGGTCCTGCTGACGCAGGCCCTTCCGGGAAGCCGGGCGTGGCCGGTCCTGCTGACGCAGGCCCTGCCGGGACCGGCCCGCGGCGGCGCCGGCGGTGGGGGCGGGCGCTGGCTGAGACGGCCATCATCGTCCTCGCGGCGGTGCTGCTGGCCTGCCTGGTGCGGACGTTCGCGTTCCAGACCTTCTCTATCCCCACATCGTCCATGGTGCCGACGCTCGGCGTGCACGACCGGATCCTGGTCCAGAAGGCATTCTTCACCTGGCGTGACGTACGCGAGGGCGACATCGTGGTGTTCAGCCACCCGCCGCTGGACCACTGCCCAGGGCCGCCAGACAGCGACCTGGTCAAGCGCGCCATCGCACTGCCGGGGCAGACGATCTATTCGTCGGGCAATAACATTTACGTAAACGGGCGGCTGCTAGCCGAGCCCTACCTGCCGCACGACGACCCTCTCGGGCCGCCGATACCGCACGCGAGCAGCCAGCACCCCTACCGCGTGCCGCCCAGCGAGTTCTACGTGCTGGGCGACAACCGGGCAATCTCATGCGACAGCCGGTACTGGGGACCGGTCAAGGGCTCGAGCATCATCGGCAAGGTCGTGCTGGTGTGGTGGCACGACGACCACCCCGACTTCCGCAGGTTCTGACCCTGGCGGTAATTGCCGCCGGCGGGCAGGCTTGCGGGGGCGTGAACCGCCGAGCTTCTGCGCCCGGTCATGGCGACGATGGCGCCGGGGTCAAGCCGGCCAGGCGGCATTGCGGGCGGGTCAGCAACGAGATTCTGTCCCTGCGGGTGAATGCGTTGCGGCACATCGCCTTTGCGTCGGAACCGCACGCGTGCAATAGCCCTCCGCCCGTGGTGCTTGGCACCGTGACGGTCACGCAGCCTGCCCTTGAGCTGCCGTAGCTGCCCGGATTGGCGAGGGTCCAGCCGATGATCGCGATGCAGAGGACCGCGAGAATCCCGCCGATCAACGCCAGCCTGCGCTTTCCGCGGCGGGTGAGCGGCTCAGCTGTGGGTTGCGACGAAAATGGCATTAATTCCGCAGTGTAGCCAGTCGGTGGGCTGACCTGCTGGATCAGTCCGGTATGAAGATCGCCATGTCCCGCATCTGATCGACCGTGCCGGGCGGCAGGTCGAGCAGCATTCCGAGGTCCTCGACGGAGGAGTAACCGCCCGCCTGCGTGCGCGCCTCGACGGTCCGCCCGGCCAGGTCGCCGGTCATCCCGGGCAGTCTGGCCAGCGCGGCCACGGAGCAGTGATTGACGTCTACCAGGCCGTAGTCGTCTGCTCCGGAGATGTCGGGGCGCCCCAGGCCGATCTCCTTGGCAAGAGCCGGCTGGGTTGCCAGCAGGTGCCGCCCTTCGGCTCGGCGGTCGATGCGGGCGCGCGCGGCCTCCAGGACGGGATCGGTCCTGCTCTGGATCCGCCGGACGGCGTCGCTGCTCACGGCGGCGGCGTGGATGCCGCCCCCGATCCAGGTCAGCAGCGCCAGTCCGGCTGCCAGCCCCTTGGCGCTGCCGCTGGGATGAGCCGGCGTGTCAAGCGCAATGTAGGCGGCGAGCGTAGCGGCGTATACCCCCGCCCACACCAGCCATTGAGGTCGTCGTGCCCGGATCCCGATGTACAGGAAAGCTGCCCAGGTCGTTAATCCGAAGGGGACGGCTAGCAGGAGCCAGGCCTTACCGCGGAACCGCGAGGCTGCGGCCGGCCGGGCCGCATCCGGGACCACCTGAGGGCCCTGGCCTGGCAGCGCCATCTAGGAGCCGACTGGCGAGGTTTCCGGGAACAGCATCACCGCGTAACGGTACCAAGCGCGTGCAGGGACAAGAAGCCAGAAGAGGTACTTTTGCCGCAAACGGGGCGGCTGGCGGCGCGTCACTCCTCGGGGGTCAGTTCTTCAGCGGGATTGAGCTGGCTAACGTGGTCGTTTCCGCTGGCGGGCCGGGGTGGCGGAGGGATACGCTCCGACCAGTTGGCAGGGGGCGTTATGTGGGTAACCCATACGAGGTCCGGGCACGCGGGACCGCGTCGCATCGCACTTGCTCGCGTGCTCACCAGCGCGGCTGTCATCGCGGCTTTCATGGTCGCGGCCGGCCCGGCGTTAGCTGACGGCAACTCGGGGCCATCAGGGCTGACGCTACAGGTCACCGCGCCATCTCCGCCCGCGCAGGATGTCTACATCTCCGATACGGGCAACAACCGCGTCTTGAAGGTCGCCCCCAACGGGACGCAGACGGCCATCGGCTCGGGGTTCGACTCACCGGAGCAGGTGGCCGTCGACGCCGCCGGCGACATCTACGTCGCCGACATGGAGAACAACCGGATCGAGAAGGTGACGCCGTCCGGCGTCCAGACGACCGTGATCTCGGGACTGGACGGCCCAGCGGGCGTGGCCGTCGACAGCCAGGGCGACGTCTACGTCGCCAACACGGGGGCGGACACCGTGCTGGAGGTCAGCCCCAGCGGGTCGGTGAGCACTCTTATCGCCGGCCTGCTCGGGGACAGCCTGTCGGTGGACGCGGCTGGTGACCTGTTTATCGCTGCTAACGACAACGATGACGTCTACGAGCTGGCGGCAGACGACAGCCTGACCACGTTCTATAGCGGCCTGAACCAGCCCTACGGCGTCTTCGTCGACCCGGCAGGCGACGTGTACATCAGCGACAGCGCCAACGAGCGCGTGCTCGAGATCACTCCATCCGGTACCGGGCGCGTCGTTGCGAACAACCTCAAGGGGCCAGACGGCGTCGCCGCCGACGCCACCGGCGATGTGTTCATCGCCGAGGGTGTCGGTAACGAAGTCCTCGAAGTCGAACCGGGCGGGACCAGCAAGAGCGTCGGGACCGGGCTGGCGGCCCCCTACAGCGTGGCGGTCAGCCCCGTCGCCGCCACCCAGGCCGACGCGCAGGAAGGAGTGACGCTCACTGCCAGCGCCCTGCCGGCGGGCAGTGCCGGCCCTACCGGCACCGTGCAGTTCTTCGACGGCTCGACGCTCCTCGGTGACAGCGCGCTCGCCGTGAACACCAGCGGCCTGGACCAGGCGACGCTGACGACGACGGCGCTGCCTGTCGGGACCGACACGGTCACGGCGAAATACTCGGGGGACACGAACTACCCGGGCGCGCAGGCGACCGCGCAAGTCAGCGTCGCAGCACTCGCCTCCGGGCTGACCGTGCGCCCGACCTCGCCGCCGCCGGCCGCACCGGACGTCTACATCGCCGATACCGGCGATAACAAGGTGGTGGAGGTTACCCCCGGGGGTACCCAGACCACCGTCCCGGCCACCGGGCTGACCGCGCCCGCGGGCGTGGCCGTGGACAAGTCAGGCGACGTCTATATCGCCGATACCGGCAACAACAGGGTGGTGGAGGTTACCCCCGCGGGTAAGCAGACCACCGTCCCGGCCACCGGGTTGAGCGCGCCCACGGGTGTCGCCGTGCAGGCCGGCGACGTCTACATCGCGGACACCGGCAACAACCGCGTCGTGAAGGTGACGCTGGCCGGCGTGCAGACGGTCATCGATGACCAGCTTGCCGCCCCGGCCGGATTGGCCCGCGACGCGGCCGGCGATGTCTTCGTCGCCGATCAGGACGACAACAGGGTGACGGAAGTGACTCCCGGCGGTCTCGAAAGCACCGTCAGCACGCAGCAGGGCGGGACACCGCAAGGGGTCGCCACCGACGCCGGCGGCGACGTGTTCGCGGCCTACACCGACAACAACGACGTGGTCGAGGTGACGCCCTCCGGCGCGTCCACCACCATCGCCGCGACCGGGCTCAACTTCCCGGAGGGGCTGGCTGTGGACCGTTCGGACAATGTTTATATTGCTAACACGAACGATAATCAGGTCGTCGAGGTGACGCCGGCCGGCACCACCGTCACGATCGGTTCGGGTCTCAGCGCGCCCGCGGACGTGGCGGTCGGACCACCCGCCGGGGCCGCCAGCACGTTCGGGAATTCGGTCACGCTGACCGCTGACGCGATCCCGGCCGGGCCGGGGGGGCCCACTGGCAAGGTGACGTTCAAGGTCGGCTCCACGGTCCTTGGCACCGCGACCCTCAAGGAGAACTCCGCCGGCGTGGACCAGGCCAGCCTGACGTCTACCGCCCTGCCGGCGGGCACCGACACGATCACGGCAAGCTACCCGGGCGACTCCACGTTCGGGTCGTCGAGCGATTCGTGCGTCATGTCGGTCCAGCTTGCGCTCAGTCCGAGCACCCTGCCTGCGGCCAAGGCAGGAAAGGCGTACTCGGCCACGATCACGGCCGCAGGCGGGAAGGCGCCGTACACCTTCTCGCTGGACTCCGGCACCCTGCCGCCGGGTCTGTCGCTCGCATCGTCGGGCGTGCTGTCGGGCAAGCCCACCAAGTCCGGCACGTTCAGCTTCGCAGTGCTGGCGACGGACTCGTCGAGCCCGGCCAACACCGGTCAGATCAGCTACTCGCTGGCGGTGAAGTCGTAGGGAAGACCTTGCCGCGCAGGCGGAGGGTCTGATCGTCCATGATCAGGCCGAGTTTGGTGAGAAAGTCGGCGAGCACGTCAAGTTCACCGTCGCTGTAGCCGGAGCACAGCTCGGACATGGCCGTTGCCAGGGGCATGAACAGCGCGGCGACGTCGTGCTGCCGGCCGGGCAGCGGACGCAGCTCCCAGCGGCGCCGGTCGTCGGGATCGCGGACCCGCTCCACGAAGCCTGCCTTCTCGAGCCGGTCCGCCACACCGGTGATGGCGCCCCCGGTCAGCCCGGTCAGCTCGGCGAGGCCGGTCGCCGTCATCGGCGTCTTGGTCTGCCGCAGCAGGTCAAGGCACTTGAGATCGGTGGCGCCCAGGCCGAGGCGCCCAGCCAGCGCGTGATGGAACAGGACTGTCTTGGTGGCCAGATCCCGGCCGATCCGCTCGCTGAGCTCGGCGACGCGGTCCTGACGGCTACCGCTCGTCCGGCTTGACATCCAATCTCCTTTAGTGTCTAAACTATATGCAGGCTAATTCGTTTAGATACTATCGCAATCGAAGGGCAGGGGACATGGTGCGGACATCGCCACCTGGCAACACCATCAGCGCAGGAGGGACCACAAGCATGCCGTCTTCCAGTAAGCGGTCCCCGCTGCCCGCAGCGGCGGAAGGGATCTGGGCTGCCAACGACCGCCTGGCCCGCACGATCAACCTCGGCCTCGGTTTCGATCCGTCGTCCCGGCGCTGGGGTGTCGAGCTGACCGAGGAGCATTTCGACCTGTGCGCCGAAGCCGGCTTTACCGCCGTGCGCCTCCTGGTGGACTTCGCCAGCCAGGCACAGCCCGGCTCGCCGTACCGGATCCGGCCTGAGCTACTCGACCGGGTCGCGTGGTCGATGGAGCAGGCGTCACGCCGCGGCCTGGCGCTCGCGGTCTGCAACTTCGTCTATCCCGATCTGATGGCTGATCCGGCCAGCCACAAAGACCGTCTCCTGGCCATCGTCGAGCAGATCTCGGCCCGCTGCCAGGACGCGCCAGGCACGGTCATCCTGGAGCCTCTCGCCGAGCCGCACGACAACCTTGACCCGGTGTGGAACCGCTACCTCGCGGACATCGTCGCTGTGGTCCGGGATCGTCACCCGACCCGGCCGCTCATCGTCGGCCCGGCTTTCTATAACACCGTGCTCGGCCTCCCCAGCCTTGAACTCCCCGACGACGATCCGAACCTGATCGTGACGATCCACCAGTACTGGCCGATCGAATTCACCTTCCAGGGCGAGGAATGGTTCACCAGAGGCGACCCCAAAGCATGGCTGGGGAATACCTGGCAAGGCGATAGGTCCCAGCGCCAGGAACTCGACGCCGGATTCGCCAAGCTCGCCGACTGGGCCAGGTCGCACGGCAGACCCGTCTTCATGGGCGAGTTCGGGACCACCAACCACGCGGACATGCCATCACGGGTCCGCTGGACCCTGGCCAACCGCGTCCTCGCCGAAAAGCACGGGTTCTCCTGGGGCTGCTGGTCATTCGGTCCCACCTACGCGCTCTATGACCACCAAGCGCGCCGCTGGCATCATGACCTGCTCGCCGCGCTCTTCAGCGAATCCCCGGACGAACAAAACCATCGGTAAGCCGAAGAGGCCCTCCGCCCAGGCGACAGCTACGCCTGGGCCGGGGCCTCCGGTGCCAGCTACGCCTGGGCCGGGGCCTCCGGTGCCAGCTACGCCTGGGCCGGGGCCTCCGGTGCCGGCTACGCCTCGGCCGGGGCCTCCTGCGCCACTACATCGGCCACGATGCAGGTGATGTTGTCGGGACCGCCGCCGTCGATGGCCAGCGCGATGAGGTCCTTTGCGGCCTGATCGGGATCGGTGACCGTGAGCAGGACCCTGGCGATGGATGCGGCGGCCGCGACCTCATGCAGGCCGTCGGAACAGAGCAGGTAGCGGTCGCCCAGGCGGGCCTCGCGGAGCTGGAGGTCGGGCTCGGGGCTGCCATGGCCCAGCGCCCGCAGCAGCAGCGATCGCTGCGGATGCGACGCGACTTCGTCGGCCGTGATCTTCCCTTCGTCCTGCAAGGACTGCACCATCGTGTGGTCATGGGTTATCTGGAACACTTCGCCGTCGCGGACCAGGTAGGCCCGCGAGTCGCCGATGTGCACGAGCCCGAGCTGCGACCCTGACCACAGCAGCGCCGTCAGCGTTGTTCCCATGCCCCGCAGCGACGGGTCGTCGGCGACGATGTCGCGCAGCGCACCGCTGGCCCGGCGCACCGCGTGGTCGAGAGCATTGAGCAGCTCGCCGGCCGGCACCGGGGTGTCCAGCGGCCGCAGCGCCTCGATGACGGCTGCGCTGGCCACCTCGCCGCCGACATGGCCGCCCATCCCGTCGGCTACCGCAAGCAGCCGGGCACTGGCGTAGGCGGAGTCCTCGTTGTCTTCGCGGTGCAGGCCGATGTCGGACTGCACCGCGTAACGGACGGCGAGCGTCCCCTGAGCATCAGGCATGGCAGTGTCCCTTCCGGACAGATAGCCGATGAGGAAGGCGGCGAGCTCGCGCCTGGCGGCGGTGTCGGCCTCGACCCGGTCCCAGTACGCGGCAAGCTCTGCCGCGGCTTGCACCCGTGGCAGCGTGCTCACCGCGCGGATACTGGCCAGCGGCATGCCCAGCCGGCGCAACCACGCCACCAGCCTGGCCTGCTCGAGCTGGGCCGGATCATAGCGCCGGTACTGCGATACCGGGTCAACTTCGACCGGGCGCAGCAGGCCGAGCTCGTCGTACAGGCGCAGCGCCTTGCGTGACAGCCCTGACGCGCGAGCGAACGCCCCGCTGGTCATCAGCTCCACCTGTGCCCTCCTCATGCCGGGCAGGCTGCCCGGCGAAATGAGGCTCAGGCCTGCCCCAAGGGCGAGGTCAAATCGCAGCCGTCAGCTGCGGCTAGCGTACGGTCACAAACGACTCCCGGGCGCCGCGGCTGCCTGATTCGGCTGGCTCAGCCCGGCGCTTCGCCTGTCACGCCTTCAGCGCAGCGATGATCTTGTCAGTGAGGCGGTCGACGTAGGTGTCTGCGGTTGGCATTGCGATGACGGCCAGCCGCCAGTAAAGGGGGCCTGCCAGAAAGTCCAGTCCGAGCTCGATGTCGGTGGCCTCGGGGAGTTCGCCGCGGGCGATGGCGTGTTGCAGCAGGCGTGCGGCGCTGGCGCGCCGCGGGTTGCGGATGGTGGCCTGCAGCGTCTCGGCGAGCTCGGTGTTGCGGGTCGCTTCCGCGAGCAGGTCCGGCACGATGGTACGGGCCAGCGGATGCTGTAGGGCGGTGTGGGCGTCGGCGAGGAAGCGGCGGATGTCGCCGCGCAGGCTTCCGGTGTCCGGGGTGCTGATCGAGGTGACGGCGACGCCGGAGACCAGGGCAACAGTCATGGCCTGCTTGGATGGCCAGCGCCGGTAGATGGCCGCCTTGCCGACGCCCGCGCGCCGGGCGATTGCGTCGACGGACAGCTTCCCGTAGCCGGCTGAGGCCAGTTCCTCGAAGAACGCGGTCGTGATCGCGTCGGTTACGTCGTCCTGCAAGACGGGCCCGCCGGTCGTCCGGCGAGTGGAGGCCAATGGCGGGGCTGAGTGAGCCATGCTCGCGACACTATCACGAGACGGAACGGTTGCGTCTCGGTAGGGAAGGCGCTAGCCTCGGCTATGTGAGGCGGAACAGTTCCGTCTCGCCTAGGAGGGGAGGCTGTGATGAAGTTCCTGTTCGACGACGAGTCGTTCTCATTCGAGATGCTGCGCACCGCCGGCTTCGCGGCGTATGGCGGGTCCGATCTGGGTGAGGTTCTGGTCACTGCCGGGGCGATCACCGGTGGGGATGAGGCCAGCTGGCACCAGGCGTGGAAGGCGACCGCGGAACGGGTGCAGGAGATCGGCGAGCGGGCCCTGGCTGCCGGGCACCGGGTCAGCGCCCGGGAGGCACTGCTGCGTGCCTCGAATTACTACCGCACCGCGGAGTTCTTCCTGCGCGATAACCCCGCTACCGACCCTGAGGTCACGCTGCTGTCGGCCCGGTCGCGGGAGACCTTCACGGCGGCGGCCGGCCTCCTGGACACCCCGGCGGAGATCGTATCGATCCCGTACGAGGGCACCACGCTGCCGGGCTACCTGTTCCTCGCCGACGGTTCCGGCACGCCGCGGCCGACGGTGATCTACAACAACGGATACGACTCCACCGCGGAGGAGTCCTGGTTCGCGGTCGCCGCGGCCGCGCTGCGCCGCGGGTACAACGTCCTGGCCTTCGACGGCCCCGGCCAGGGTGCCGCGCTGCGCGAGCAGAAGCTGGTCTTCCGCCCCGACTGGGAGGCCGTCATCACCCCAGTGATCAACTACGCCAGGACCCGCGGCGAGATCGCGGCCGGCCTGATCGCACTGTTCGGCTACAGCCTGGGCGGCTACCTCGTGGCCCGGGCCGCGGCCTTCGACCACCGCGTCGCCGCATTGATTCTCGACGACGGAATCTACGACTTCCATACCGCCTTCGCCCGGCCACTGCCGCCGTTCCTGGCGTCCTGGATTGCCGACGGCCGCGACGACGCGGCCACGGCGGTCCTGTCCATGCTGACGGCCGCCAGCACCTCCGTCCGCTGGGCTCTGCGCAACGGAGTGTGGGCCTTCGGCGCCAGTTCCTACGCTGACCTCGTGCGCAAGACCCAGGAGTACACCCTGGCCGGGCGCGCCGACCAGATCACCGCCCCCACCCTGATCATGGACGCGGAAAACGATCAGTTCCTCAAGGGCGAGCCGCAGCAGGTCCATAAGGCACTCACCAGCGCTGATGCCACGCTGGTCACCCTTACCAGCGCCGAGGGCGCCGGGGAGCACACCCACGCCGGCGCCTTGGGCCGGGCCCACCAGATCATGTTCGACTGGCTCGACACGACGCTGCCGCGCCAGCCCAATGATCTGCCTCGCCACGCCGGACATCAGGCCATGTGAACAGGAAGGACCCGCAATGACGAATGTGAACGGGTGCGGCTCCGCTGGAGTGAGCCGCCTGTCGCAGCCGATAGCGCTTTAGCCAGTCCCGCGACGTCATCCCAAGTCGCATAGGGGGCATTCGGGACGAATCGTATCCCGGCCGGGTAGATACGCAGGCGCCCGGCGACGTGAATGTGAAATTACCCCCCATCGGTGGTAGGCCATGCCGCATTCATTTTGGCGGGCGGACGGGCGGACGGGCTGGCGGGCGGACGGACGGGCTGGCGGGCGGGCTGGCCGGCCTGGCCGGCGTCTGGCCCGGCGTCTGGCCCGGCGCCGGGCCCGCCCGGCCCATGTCAGCAGCCCCAGCCCAGCCCAGCCCAGCCCAGCCCAGGGGTCACTCGAGATCCCAGCGGAGCCGCACCCATCGGAGAATCACCCAGTGGACAGCTCGCCGTACCGAATCTCTGGCCTCAAGTGGCGCCCTCCCTGCCGCCGGCGGCCCACTATCGCCACTAAGCGTTCCGTTGTTCCGCGACCCCGATTCACGGTGGTCCCGCGTGTCGGGCTAGAACTGTCGTCCTGGGCTGCAAGCATTGCCAGACATGAACGCGATCACGTTGTTTGCCGGGCTCGTGCTCGGTGTATTGCTCGGGGCCGCGATCGGTTTCCTGCTCGCCCGCGGCCGCCAGGCTGCCTCCGTCGCCGACCTCACCGTCCGTGCCAGCACCGCTGAGCAGCGCGCCAGGGCGGCCGAGGAGAAGGGGGCGATGATCGAGCGGTCCGCGCAGGACAGAGCGGCGCTGGTCGACGGTCAGCTCGCCGAACGGTTCCAGGCATTGTCGGCGCAGGCACTTGACGCCAGCACAGCTCGCTTCCTTGAAATCGCGGAGGGCCGCCTACAAACGGCCAACGCGAATGCGGCGGGTGAGCTGGATAAGCGCCGCACCGCGGTGGAACACCTGGTCAGCCCCCTCAAGGAGACCCTCACGCGGGTAGAGGCGCAGCTGCGTGAGTCGGACGCCGCGCGCCGCTCGTCGCACGCCGCCCTGACCGCGCAGGTGGACATCGCCAGGGAGAGCTCTGAGCAGCTGCGGGCTCAGACCCAGGCCCTGGTCACCGCGCTGCGACGCCCAGAGGCGCGGGGCCGGTGGGGCGAGATGCAGCTCAAGCGCGTCGTCGAACTGGCCGGGATGATCGCCAGATGCGACTTCGACGAGCAGGTCAGCGTCGCCACCGACGACGGAGCGCAGCGCCCGGACATGGTGGTCCGGCTAGCCGGCGGCAAGAACATCGTGGTGGACGCCAAGGTCTCGCTCGCTGCCTACCTGGAGGCCGCGGAGGCCACCGACGAAGCCATTCGGGATGCCCGCCTCGGCGCGCACGCCCGGCACCTGCGCGAGCAGGTCGACCGGCTGTCCGCCAAGGCGTACTGGGCCGCTGTCAGCCCGGCACCGGAGTTCGCCGTCCTGTTCATTCCCGGCGAAGCCTTCCTTGCGCCCGCGCTCGAGCGTGAACCGGGCCTGCTCGAGTACGCACTGGCCAAGAGGGTGCACATCGCTACTCCCACCACGCTGGTCACCATGCTGCGGACCGCGCAGTACGCGTGGCAGCAGGAGGCGCTCTCCGAGAACGCCAAGGCGGTGTTCGACCTCGGCCGTGAGCTCTATGACCGGATCGCCGGAATGGGCAAGCACATGGACCGTCTCGGCCGCGCCATCACCAACTCCGTGTCCACTTACAACCAGGCGGTTGGATCACTGGAGAGCAGGGTGCTCGTCAGTGCCCGGCGGCTGAATCAGCTCGGCGTCGTCGAAACCGAGCTGGAGTCACCCCAGCCAGTGGAGGAAACAACCCGCGCACTGTCCGCGCCCGAGCTCGTTGCCGAATCCGGCTCGGACGGTCCCGAACTTGTCGCGGCCTCCCCGGCCCGGCTGGCCGCGGCGCCGCAGGGCCCGGCGGGCGTGCTCCAGCGACGCGCGGCGGGAGGCTGAAATCCGCGCACCTGCCGACTCACCCGCGAGTTCGCGAGCTCCCCAGGATGGCCTGACCGGGACCAGGGGAAGCGGTCAGCCGCGCTCCGCCACGGCGCCTCCTGGCGCTCCTGCCGGGCTCAAGCTGACCGGGCGCGGGGCGATTATCGGGATTTTCGTGCTGTCCTTTCTCGGCCTCATCGCATCGGACTGGCTGGGCTGGGGCCCGCTCAGCGGTGGGGCATTCGTCGTCGCCTGCGTGCTCGCGGCCGGCTGGACCCAGCGAGGCGATCTGCTCACCGTGGCCGTCAGCCCGCCTGCCTTGTTCCTCGTGGCGGTGATCTGCGGAAAAGCCCTGATGTCGTCGGGCGGCGTGCTGCTGTCCACTACGGAGGGAACCCTGATCACGCTGGCGAACACGGCGCCGTGGCTGCTCGCAGGCACGGCGCTGAGCCTGGGCATCGCGTTCTCGCGCGGCCTGTGGGGGAACGTCCGCGCCCTGGGCAAGGAGCTACGCGGTGATCCGCTCGGCAAGTCCGCGCGGGCGCGGGACGCCGCCGCCCCACGGCAGTCCGGCTAGCGGCCGTCGGCTGGTCAGACTGCGTAGGTGCGCAGGAAGCCGAGGGCCGCGGCGCCGTGCGGGCCGGTGACGTGAAGTCCTGACTGGTCCGCGGCCAGCCGCCGGACGGCGACCCGGCAGAACGCTCCGGCCGGGCCGGTGATCGCGGAGTCAGCGCCGGGCGGGCCGTATCGCCACAGGCTGGTGCCGTCCGGTGCGGTCAGCTCGCACGACACCTCGGGCGGCTGCTGGCCGGCCAGGGCGAAGGCGTAGGGCAGCGTGCGATGGGCCAGCCAGGCGATGTTGCGCAGCCGCGGCGTGTCCGGGAAGGCGATGCCGAGGGGGCCGGTGATGTCCAGGCCGTGCGCCCAGTGCTCGGCCAGCCGGGTAGTCGCGAGCGTGGCCGGCTTGAGCGGCGCCTCCACCCAGCGCAGCGGCTGCTGCGGATCGGCTGCGCGCAGGGCGGCCACCGCGGCGGTGCTGGCCGTGCGCCACCGCCGCAGGACCTGGCCGGCCTCGGCTCGCTCGGCCCGCACGGACTGCTCCGCGAACTGATCCACGGTGAGGTCGGCCGGACGGTCGGCCAAGCCCGCGGGTGAGCCGACAGTCAGGCCAACGGCGCTGGCGACTACGGCTTCCTCGCTCTGGGCAAGGTGGAGGACGACATCTGCGACCGTCCAGCCCGCCGCCGCCGATGGCGACGCCCACTGTCCCTCGTCCAGGCCAGCCAGGATGTTCGCCAGCCTCCGTTGCTCGGCCTCGAGGTCATCGAAGATCGCCATTCAAGGACTATCTCATGCCGCACAATCGGCATACTTGAGGCAAGGGTCGGGGATGCGGATGGGCCGGGGGGACAGGGTCGCGGACGCGCAGAGCGATTTCGGCGGGTTGCTGCGCCGCGGGCGGATCGCGGCGGGCTTACCCAGGAAGAGCTCGCGCACAGGTCCGGCCTGAGCGTGCGGGCGATCAGGAACCTGGAGCGGGGCAGCACCGCGCGGCCCTATCCGAGCTCGGTCGGCCGGCTGGCAGACGCTCTGGTACTGACAGATGCCGGCCGTGCGGAGTTTGCCCGCGCTGCCCGGCCGGCCCCTGGCGACGTCGGCCCGGCACCGGCACCGGCACCGGCACTGGTTCCGGTCCCGGCGGTGCCCCGTCAACTGCCCGCCACGGCTGCGGACTTCACCGGCCGGTCAGCGGAGCTGGCAACCCTGGCCCACCTGCTGGAGCGAGACGGCGGCCTGCCCGCCACCGTGGTGGTCTCGGCGATCGGCGGGACCGCGGGGGTGGGCAAGACCGCGCTGGCGGTGCACCGGGCACAGCCCTTACCCTCTACACCGAACTCGGCGCCTACGAAGCTGACCAGGTCCGTGCCCAGCTCACCAGGGCAGACGAGCGCGACTAGTGACGTGAGGAGAGTGACCAGTGGCTCCCCTTCGACCCTGGCACAAGGCTCTTGCAGGTATCGCAGTGCCGGCGGCAGTCATCGCCGGGCTGATACCGAGCACATCCGCCCTGGGTGCCGGCACGAGCGCACGGGCGACCGGTCAGGCAGCCGCGACTGGTGCATGCTCGCCCGGTGCTCATACCTTGTCCGCATTCGGTTCCCGGATGTATCCCGATACCGGCAACGGCGGCTACACGAGCCTGCACTCCGACGTCGACATGGTCTACGACGCGGCCGCCAACAGGTTCCTGCCCGGCAATCACGTTGTCCTTGACGACCGGGCTACCCAGTGCCTGACCAGCTTCAGCCTGGATTTCGAGCGCAGGTCGGACAACCCCACGGCCGGCCCGGACATGACGGTCGGCTCGGTGCTGGTGAACGGCCAGCCTGCCGGGTTCAGGTTCGTGCAACCCACGTATCCGGGTGATCCGCGCGGGCAGAACGACCCCAACCCGCAGGCCCACGAGGTGTCCCAGACCAGTCCCGTGGGCGGGCCTGAGCACAACCCGCTGCCGCCTGCGTGCTCCCCCGAGCTGCTGTCCAGCAACCAGGCCAAGAAGAATTCGCAGGACGACTGGCAGTGCCCGGCGAACAAGCTGGTGATCCAGCCGTCTTCGCCGATCCAGGACGGGACGGCGTTCACCGTCGACATCTCTTACACGGGCAGACCGGGCGTGCACAACGACGGCGACGGGACCAAGGAGGGCTGGTTCCGCGCGCCGGACGGAAGCCTGGTCTCCACCGAGCCGGTCGGCACCGAGGACTGGATGCCGCTCAACGACTATCCGACGGCCAAGCCCAGCTACGACTTCTACGACACCGTCAACGCCGGCAAGGTGGCGGTCGCTAACGGCGTCCTCGTCGACGTAAAGCACCACGGCGCCGACGCCGAGTTTCCGCGTGGCTCGGTGACCTGGCACTGGCATTCGGCTGCCCCGGTCGCCAGCTACCTGGTGCAGAGCAGCGTCGGCAACTATCAGCTGACCGAGCGGACCGCCGACAACGGAGTCAGGTACTACGAGGCCCAGGACGCCTCGATCAGCGCCGCGAGAAAGAAGAAGAACCTCGCCCTGATGAACATGCAGCAGAACATCACCGAGTGGGAGAGCCAGTTCACCGGCCCCTATCCGTTCACCTCCGACGGGATCGTCATCGGAACTCCGCCGGTCAACTCGGGGCAGGAGGAGATGCAGACGATGATCGCCTTCAACGGCGGGACGATCAACCTGCCGACTCTCTACCACGAGAACCTGCATCAGTGGTGGGACGACAACGTCACGGAGAGCGGGTACTCGATGACCTTCTTCAAGGAGGGCTTCGGCCAGCTGGCCCAGTACCTGCTACAGGCCAGGAACGCGGAGACCGCCGCGGGGGGACCCTACTCACGCCGCGGCGAGGCCGCATTCAACCGGGTCCTGATCCGCCACTTCGACCAGACCTACGCCTCCGGCGGCTACTTCTGGACCGGCTCGCCGTCGAATCCGACACCATGGACGCTGTTTGCCAACTCCGCCACCTATGAGCGCCCGGCCGCCGTATACATCGCCCTCCGGCAGATACTTGGCAAGATCAACTTCACCGAGGCCCTGGCGCAGATCCAGCGCGACTACGGCGGCGGCAGCATCACCGAAAGCCAGGAGGAAGCCGTCTTTCATCGGTGGATGCCCCGCAAGAGCGCGGCGTGCCAGGCCCGGCTGAGCCAGTTCTTCGCCGAGTGGTGGGACACCGCCTACGGGCACGGCGGCGGGGCGAACCGGCCGCAGATCACCGGTCCTGGTCTTGCCGGGCCGGGTTTCTACGGTGCCAGCGGGGGTTGCTAGGCGTCAGCCTGATATCTCCCGGATCCGCGCGTTAGAGGAGTCGGCGAACAACACGTTGCCCGCAGCGTCGATTGCCATCCCGGCCGGGAAGGCGAGCTCGGCGGCGGTGGCCGGGCCCCCGTCGCCGCCAAACTCGCCATCAATGGCGTCGGCGCCGTCGCCGGCGATGCTGTAGATGTCCCCAGCGGTCATCACCTGCCCGTAGAACGTCCCAGAGCTGGCAGCCACCACCCGGATCCGCTGGTTGCGGGCGTCGGCGATCAGCACGTTGCCCGCGGCGTCTATCGCCACGTCTTGCGGGTCGGCGAGCGAGGCGGCGGTGGCCGGGCCGCCGTTGCCGGAGAACCCTTCGGTGGCGTCGCCGGCGATCGTGTAGACGTCACCGGCCGTCATCGTCTGCCCGTAGAACGTCCCAGAACTGGCAGCCACCACCCGGATCCGCTGGTTGCCGCTGTCGGCGATCAGCACGTTGCCCGCGGCGTCTATCGCCACGTCTTGCGGGTAGGCGAACTCGGCGGCGGTGGCCGGGCCGCCGTCGCCGGAGAACCCGGACGTGCCGTCGCCGGCGATCGAGTAGATGTCACCGGCCGTCATCGCCTGCCCGTAGAACGTCCCAGAACTGGCAGCCACCACCCGGATCCGGTCGTTGCCGCTGTCGGCGATCAGCAGGTTGCCCGCGGCGTCTATCGCCACGTTTTGCGGGTAGTGGAGCTTGGCCGCGGTGGCCGGGCCGCCGTCGCCGGAGAACCCTTGCTGGCCGGTACCGGCGACGGTGTAGATGTCCCCGGCGGTCATCGCCTGCCCGTAGAACGTCCCGGTGGCCGCCGCCACCACCCGGAGCCGGTTATTGACGGTGTCGGCGATCAGCACGTTGCCCGCCCCGTCCACCATCGCGGCGCCTGGTGAGTCGAGCCTGGCCGTGGTAGCCGGGACACCGCTGGCCAGTGACGTCCCGCCGCCGACGATCGAGTAGATGTCTCCGGCGTGCATCGCCCGCTGGTAGAACGTGCCGGTGGCCGCCGCCACCACCCGGATCCGGTCGTTGCTGCTGTCGGCGATCAGCAGGTTGCCCGCGCCGTCAATGGCCACGTCGTTGGGGCGGTTGAGCTGGGCGGCGGTGGCTGGGCGGCCACCGCCGGAGAGCTCGGTGCCATTGCCGGCGACGGTGTAGATGTCCCCGGCGATCATCGCCTGCCCGTAGAACGTCCCGGTGGCCACCGCCACCACCCGGAGTCGGCTGCTGGTGGCGATCAGCACGTTGCCCGCACCGTCTGTCGCCACGGCGGGCGGGACGGAGAGTTCGGCGGCGGTGGCCGGCCCGCCGTCGCCGGCGAACCCGGCCGTGCCGTCGCCCGCGATCAGGTAGATGTCCCCGGCCGTCATCGCCTGCCCGTAGAACGTCCCAGAGCTGGCTGCCACCACCCGGATCCGGTTATTGCCGGTGTCGGCGATCAGCACGTTGCCCGCGGCGTCTGTCGCCACGCCTGAGGACCCGGTGAGCTTGGCCTTGGTGGCTGGGCCGCCGTCGCCGGAGAACCCCCGGTGATAGCTGTCGCCGGCGATCGTGTAGATGTCCCCGGCAATCATCGCCTGGCCATAGAACGTACCGGTGCCTTCGGCTACCACCTTGATCCGGTTGACAACGGTGTCGGCGATCAGCACGTTGCCCGCCCTGTCCAGCACCACGCCGTGCGGGTACGCGATCCGGGCCTGCGTGGCGCTCACACCGTTGGCCCGGGTATGCCCGCCGCCCGCGATGGTGTAGATGTACCCGGCAGTCATCGCCTGCCCGTAGAAGGTACCCGTGGCCGCCGCCACCATCCGGATCCGGTTGTTGATGCTGTCGGAGAACAGCACGTTGCCCGCCGCGTCCACCGCCACGCCCTCTGGATCCCTGAGCTCGGCCGCGGTGGCCGGAATGCCGTCGCCGTTGAACCCGCCTTTGCCGTCGCCGGCGATCGTGTAGATGTGCCTGGCGACCATATGCCGCCGGTAGAACGTGCCGGTCTGGTGGGCCACTACCCGGATCAGTTCGTGGTCGCTGTCCGCGATCACGAGGTTGCCCTGGTGATCCGTCGTGACCCCGCATGTGGTTACCGAGGCGCGGGTGGCCAGCCGGCCAACCTCGGCTGGCCCGAAGTGACCGGTGCCCGCCGGCGTGGTCAGCCAGTCAGTCCGCGGGTTCACCGTCCGCACTGCTCCGCCGTCGGCCAGTTCCACATGGCCGTCCGCATACGACACACCGCAAACATCGAGGCCGACGTTCGTGGCCTTCGCCGGGCCGCCGACGCCGCCAGCCACTGTCGAGATCACCCCGGCCGTCGCCGCGCGGCCAGCCCGTGGCACTGCCGCCGCCCGGCCGCTGCCGGCCAGCGCCGTCGCCGACACCAGCCCCGCGACCATCAGCGCGGCGATTGCCCGCCTCGAACCTGTCCCAGCCATCCGCGCAGCACTCATGGCGTCCTCTCGCGTATCCGGTCATTCTCACACGGCGTCATGAAACGATTACCGTCCAGCCAAGAATGGCTTCTCGGATTACGACGCCTAGCCTCTGCCGCCGGTTTACCGGCAAGGTATTCGTTCTTGGGACCGAGTTGACGTCCGGGGGCTGGTGTCGGCTGGTCCGGCCGCGTACGTGCGCAGGAAACTGAGGGCTATGGCAGCGGGGCGGGCCGACCGCAGATCAGCGGTCCTGGTCTTGCCGGGCCGGGCTTCTACGGTGCCAGTGGGGGTTGCTAGGCACCGTTCGGCAGAAAATAATTCCTAGCCTGAGCGCGCTCCCGGCCGGGCGCGCAGTTCCCCGGGGAGCGCGAACACCATATTCTCCGCCACCGCCTCGACCTCCTCGACGCTGCCGAAGCCGATCCCGGCAAGCCGGTCCAGGACGCCGGTGACAAGATTCTCCGGTACCGAAGCGCCGCTCGTGACGCCCACGCAGGTCGCGTCCGTCAGCCATTCCTCCTGGAGAGCCGAGCCATCCTCCACCAGGTAGGCAGCATCCGCGCCGGAGTCCTTGGCCACCTCGACGAGGCGAACAGAATTGGACGAGTTCGCCGAGCCGACCACGATCAGGACGTCACACTCGGCGGCGATCCGCTTGACCGCGGCCTGCCTGTTCTGGGTCGCGTAGCAGATGTCGTCGCTGGGCGGGTCGAGCAGCAGCGGGAACCGCTGCCGCAGCGCCGCCACCGTCTCGTTGGTCTCGTCGACGGAGAGCGTGGTCTGCGACAGCCAGACGACCTTGGCCGGATCGCGCACCTGGACAGTGGCCACGTCGTCGGGCCCGTCCACCAGGTGGATGTGCGAGGGCGCCTCGCCGGTGGTGCCCTCCACCTCCTCGTGCCCCTGGTGGCCGATCAGCAAGATGTCGTAGTCATGCTGGGCGAAGCGTTTCGCCTCGCTGTGCACCTTGGTGACCAGCGGGCATGTCGCGTCGATCGTGTTCAGGCTGCGGAGCGCGGCCTGCTGGCGCACTTGCGGGGCTACGCCGTGCGCGGAGAAGACCACGGACGCCCCGTCGGGCACCTCGTCCGTCTCGTCCACGAAGACCGCGCCGCGCTGTTCGAGGGAGCGGACGACGTGCGTATTGTGCACGATCTGCTTGCGAACGTAGACGGGCGGGCCGTAGCGCTCCAGTGCTTTCTCGACGGCTTGGACGGCCCGGTCAACCCCCGCGCAGTATCCGCGGGGCCTGGCGAGCAGTACACGTCGGGCAGTTACGGCCATGCCCCCATGGTAGGAGGTCCCTGGCCCGGGCCTACCGGGGCGTCGTTTAGCTGGTACGACTATGTTCCGCGGACCAGATTGCGGCACGATGGGTTAAGACGTCCGACAACCAGCAGTGATCACGAGCTCACGTTTATCACGCTGAGTCGCTCACCCCGGGCCGGTAGCCTGGCCCGCGCCCGGGTCCCCCACAGCACCGAGCCGTCCCTGAGGAGAGATCGCTTATGCGCATCCTGCAGACACCCGAACGCATCAAGGAGGCGCCCGCACAGGCACTGCGGGCTGTATTCGCTGGCGTCGGCCAGGTTCTGCTCATGACCGAACGAGTGCGCCGCCGCGCGGGCGGGCACGAGCACACTCGCCCGGTTTCGACTGGCGGGCCTGCTGCTCCGAGCCCGGTCAAGGGCGAGGGCGCTCAGGGTGCTCAGGGTGCTCAGGGTGCTCAGGGTGCTCAGGGTGCTCAGGGTGCTCAGGCGACCAGCACGCAAGCCGACCTGGTCAAGGCGAGCACCACTAAGCCAAGTACTAGTAAGGCGAGCGCTGCCAAGGCAGGCGGTGGTAAGGCGAGCACCGCCAAGACCAGCACTACCAAGGCGAGCACCGCCAAGACCAGCACTACCAAGGCGAGCACAGCCAAGGCGGGCACTACTAAGGCAGGCAGTGCTAAGGCAGGCAGTGCTAAGGCGAGCACTCGCAAGACGAGCACCGCCAAGGCGGACAAGCCGGTGCACAAGAAGCGGAACACGGATTCGGCTGGACACGTGCGGCTGATCGGGACACCATCGCAGCCGACCGGGCAGCCAGCCCAGGCAGACGCCGCCGCTGGCACCGGCCCGGCTCCTGATACGGAGATTTCGGCCGGGCACGTGCGGCTGATCGAGACTCCATCGCAGCCGGCCGAGCAGCCGGCCGAGACCGAGTCCGCCGCTGGCACGGTCCCGGCTCCTGATACGGCTCAAGTCCCGGATACCGCGCCCGTCCCGGATGCGGCGCCCGTCCCCAGCACGGCGTCCGCCCCCACCACGGCGCCCGTCCCCAGCACGGCGTCGGCCCCCACCACGGCGTCGGCCCCCACCACGGCGTCGGCCTCCGCCACGGCGTCGGCCCCCACCACGGCGTCCGATCCCACACCGGCGCCCGACCCCACTCCGGAACCAGCTTCTGATGCGGGACCGTCCGCCGCCGAACGCACCGCACCCGATCTGCCGGTCCCCCACTACTCCGGGCTGTCGATCGCATCGCTCCGCGCCCGGATGCGCGGCCTCGACATCGGCCAGATCCGCGGGCTGCTCGAATACGAGCGGGCCCACGCGGACAGGGCGAATGTGATAACCATGTTCGAGCGCCGAATCGCCAAGCTAGAGGGGGCCCAAGACGCGGGCACCACATCCGGCTGACTCAGCACCCGGCAGCACGACACAGGACGGCTGAGCTGCATGCCGCTTGAGACATCCGCGGAGTCGCCTGTCCCGGTGCGGACAATGCTCCGGCTGGTCGGCGACTACATCACGCGGCTGGGCCGGATCTGGGTCGAGGGACAGATCGCCGAGCTCAGCAGGCGAGGCAGCACGGTATTCCTGACGCTTCGTGATCCCCTGGCGGCCGTATCGGTCCGCGTCATCTGCCCCCGCACCGTGTTCGACGGGACCGACCCGCCGCCCGGACCAGGTGCGCGGGTGGTCGTCTGGGCGAAGCCGGATTTCAATACGACCCGCGGCTCGTTCGCGCTCACCGCCCTCGACGTCCGGGCGGTGGGGATAGGCGAGCTGCTCGCCCGGCTTGAGCGGCTGCGCAAGGCGCTGGCCGCCGAGGGCCTGTTCGCCACCGAGCGGAAGCGGCGCCCGCCCTTCCTGCCACGAGTGATCGGCCTGATCTGCGGGCGGGAGTCGGCCGCCGAACGGGATGTGCGCCGCACCGCGGCCAGCCGGTGGCCGGCGGTACAGTTCCGCGTCGAGCAGGCGTCGGTCCAGGGCAGCCAGGCCGTGACGGAGGTCATCGACGCGCTCCGGCGGCTGGACGGCGACCCGGATGTGGATGTGATCATCATCACCCGTGGCGGCGGCTCGGTGGAGGACCTGCTGCCGTTCTCCGACGAGACGCTGGTCCGCGCGGTGGCGGCATGCCGGACGCCCGTGGTCAGCGCCATCGGGCACGAGCAGGACAGCCCGCTCCTTGATCATGTGGCCGATGTCCGCGCCTCCACCCCCACCGACGCGGCCAAGCGCGTAGTACCCGACGTCGCCGAGCAGCTCACCCTCGTCGATCAGCTCCGCGGCCGGGCCCGGCGCTGCCTCGCGGGCCAGCTCGACCGCGAACGGGCCTGGCTCGCCGCCGCGGTGTCCCGGCCGGCCCTCGCCCATCCCGTACGCGAGGTGGAAAGGCTCGAAGAAAAGATAGAAGCTCTTGCCGAACGGGCAATACGCGGAGTTTCGGCCCGGCTCGATCATGCCGCCCGCGACCTTGAGCACACCCACGCTCGGCTGCTCACCCTGTCGCCCGCAGGGACCCTGCGCCGCGGCTACGCGATCATCCAGAAACCGGACGCCAGCGTGGTCCGGGCCGCCGCTGAGGTCAGCGGCGGCGAGACGCTGACCGTCCGGTTCGCCGAAGATCAGCTCACCGCCATAGTGGACACGACTGGGCCAGGCCGCGCCAGCACGTAGCCCGCCGGTCCCGCGAAGCCGCCGAATGCGGCCACCAGGGCTGTCTGGTCCGGTAAGCCCGACCTTCTGACTTTCTATCGAGGGTGCGCGAGGGGCGTAGGAAGTCCCTGAGCCTGGAGCGATCGGGCCTGTCGAAGCTCCCGTCGGTCCAGGCTCAAGGAGCACTTTCGGGGTGAACCGGGGCCGGCTCCGGTGTGCTAAGCCCGGGCGGTGGCGCCGCGGCCGTTTCCTGGCAGCGAGGCGGACTCGTTGGCTTGGTCCTACGCCGGGTGCTGTGGCTGGTGGGCCTCGACGCGTCGCTTCAGGGCTTCGACGTTGGCTGGCATTTCCTTTTGCGCTTGGCGACGGACGATGAGCGGGACGAGCAGTTTGCCGATGCCGTGCCCGTCGAAGCCGACCGCGATGGTCAGCCGGGAACTGGTTTCGGTCAGGGGTTCCACGGTGACGTCGACGGTGGCGCGGATGGGTCCGTCGATGCCCTCCACGCCCCATCTCCTGGGTGCGTCGATGTGGGTTAGCACGGAGGTGACGACCCGGTTGGCTCCGCCGATGCGCCGGGTGGTCAGGCACTTCGTGCCCACCCGCGCGGGGCCGGGCGGGTCCAGGTGACCGTCGATGAGGCCCTGCTGCCACTCGCTGAAGTGTGCGGGGTCGGTGGCATAGGCGAACACCTGTGCTGCGGGCCGGTCCACCACAGTGCTGGCGATGGTCGGTGCC
Organism: Actinomycetota bacterium; assembly: GCA_003168255.1. Lineage (GTDB taxonomy): Bacteria > Actinomycetota > Actinomycetes > Streptosporangiales > Streptosporangiaceae > PALSA-505. Next base: position 20,411 of record PMSU01000136.1, on the reverse strand, counting down.
ATGTCAGCGGCCCTCGAGCAGGGCGGCGTACCGGGCCAGGTAGAGCGGCCATCCCTGGTCGGAGTCGACGCCGTCGCTGACTGACTGCCAGCCGGGACCGTGCCGGTCAAGGTTGCGGTGCTCCAGTTCGACCAGGGTGCGGTCCGGTCCCTCGGCCACGAACCGGACCTCGACCTCGCTGGTCAGCTCCGGGTCGGTCTCGACCTGCCATTGCGGGCCGATGTCCCAGCTGAATACCACGCGGGCTGGTGGCTCGTAGGCCAGGATCCGCGCCCACCGGCATTCGCTGCCGTCGACGCCGCGGTCGTAGATGTGCCCGCCGACGCGCGGCTCGAAGACTGTCTCGGCGATCGCGGCCGCGAGCAGGTTGTGCTCGGGCGGCTTGAAGGCGCCGAACCTCTCGGTGAACGCCGCGAAGGCCTGCTCGACCGGCGCGTTGACCACCACCTGCTTGCGGATAACGGGGACCTCGGTCCGGGTCATGCACTCTCCTTCGTCGCTTGTCCGGCAACATCTGCGTAGCTGGTCAGAGCCCTTTGCCAGAAGGTGTCGAGCTGATCGCGCAACGCGGCCACTGCCGTCGGATTGAGCCGGTAGACACGTCTGGTGCCGGCCGCGCGTTCACTGACCAGCCCGGCGTCCTTGAGGACCTTGAGGTGCTGGGAGACCGCCGACCGGCTGACCGGCAGCTCCGCGGCCAGTTGTCCCACCGCCTGCGGCCCGTCTGCCAGGCGGCTGACGATGGCGCGCCGGGTGCCGTCCGCCAGCGCGCTCCAGCCGTCGCTTGCTCGGTCAGGATTCACTAACGGTTAGGATTTCCTAACGGAGTGGCTGATGTCAAGGCCCTGCACGAGGCGGGCGCGGGAAGGGCCCTGGGCCGGAGTGCTCGGGCCTGCCGGGGGTCCATTCGGTCCGCCCTGGCCGGCCCGCCCCGTTCACCCGGGCTGACCGCGGATTGACCCGGACGTAAAAGTGCTCCTGAACTGGGAGGATGGGACTTGCTGAGGGTCCTGTCGCCGCCAGTTCGGGGAGCACATCCTAGATAGGTAAGCGTAGCGGGCTGTACCCGCGGGTCCGGTTCGGCGGTGCGGGCAACGGTGTCGTCTCGCGGGCGGGGCGCTGCTGACGGCCACGATCGGGGCGTCGGGCCTGGACGCCGCACTGTCCGCGGTGCTGGCCCCATGGCGCAAGCCGCTGCCCATCCATGACCCGGCGATGGCGCCGCCTGGGTGTGGGGCATGTTCACGCGCGGTGCATTTTGCGCACCGGTCAGTGACGTCCGCAGTCTGCGCGGCAGGCGCACACCTGGCCCGCACGGCATCCGTTCAGACGCATTATCTGCTCACCTCCTCTTATTGGCTTATCTGGTTTCTCCTTTCGCCTGGCGCTCATCTGTGGAGCGCCGACCGCCCCGGTACCACCAGTACCGGGGAATCTAGGTGCTGCCCTGCCGGGCCACCGTCATGTGATTCCGGGGCTGGTTCGCTCGCATATATCTGGCTGCGTTACTTGGTGCGCAAGGTTCCGGCTCGCGCCTGGGCTATTTCTCAGGCGCGGTTGTTCCGGTCTGGGCGATTCGGTGCCGCCCATGTAATCCTGGTAGGACTGGCCAGCACCGGCCGGCGCGCGACACGTCGACCGGCGGGGCTGAGCCGGTGGTGAGCTTGCGGTGGACGCTTGCGCGCTATCCGGCTCAATGGCCAGATTGTGTGCGGGTCGGCCCGAACCGGCCGCGCCAGCGCGCAGCGGCGCGAGCCGGCATCTGGGCAAGCCGGCTAGGCAAGTGTGCTTTCGCACAGTGCGCTGAGGATTTTGCCAGCACCGGTAAAAGACGCATCGTCGTTGTCCTCGTCCTGGTATCCCTGAAGCGGCCCCCAGTGATCCCAGACCGTCCGTTTCCAGGAGACATCCCCGCTGGCGTACTCGATACGAATCTCACCTTTCTCAGGCGCGCGTGGGTTCGTGATCACAAACTCATTCTTCAGCGCCCGGATTTTCAGCCCAGAGCCGTCCAGCATGGCGGTTACGATCCGCCGCGCCGCATTCTTGTCGATGATGCGCTGCAACGCAGGGCTGGCCGGCTCATCAGACGCGGCTATCATTCCCGTTCACCGTCCTTCCCTTCCAGGAATACCCGTTCCACTTCATCCATGCGCGCCACCAGGGCATACGGATCTGCGCCACAGACCGCCCACAGCCAATCCGGCGTCCAGAACAGCGGACACGCCCAGTAGAACCGGGTGACCGGTCCCCAGAAGACAAGCCAGCGCGGCCGGAGCCGCATGATCTGCTCACACACCGCAAGATGCTTCCCCGCCTCTCTCCACGACACCGGCCCGGTCCTGCCGCCTTCCCCTTCAAGGTGACCCATCCCACCGGACAACCCCCTGCTCGCAGACAGCGGCATTCGTGACCGGCAACCGCAGGTAATGAGAGCCGGACTGTGCTTCACGGACCAGGATCACCGGCCCGACGCTCCCGCGTCCCGGCTGCCCAGACTCAACCAGTGCCCGAGAAAGCGCAGCCATCGCACCGTGACGGGTCATGGACACCCCAACCGGGTTGCTCCGCATAGCGCGCCTAACGCCCCACTCCCACAGTTCAAACTTCACGACCACACCCCGGCACATCCGCCGTGGCTCCGTTGACACGTGCTATCCCCTGTCCCGTCATCGCGTGTCCCGCCTCCCTCCCGGCTGGCGTGGCATCTCCCACGCCCTGCCTTCGCAGTGGGCTGTAGTTCGTTCCTCTCCCAAGGTTCACGCAGCAGGCCAGGACACATGAACCACCGGCACGGGACACCAGGGACGTTCTACGATGGAAAGGTCCCTAGCGACGTTGGGCGGGTCCATATGGCCAACGAACGGCTTCGCACCGCGCTGGCCCGCAACCGGTGGACCGTGTCAGGTTTCGCCGACGCGCTCACGGTGGACCATAAGACCGTAGAGCGGTGGATGACCAAGGACCGTACCCCGCACCGAAAGACCGCGATCATGGCGGCCACACTCCTGAGAGAAGATCCGGCCTATCTATGGCCTGATCTCGGGAGCCGCGTAGTCAGCGACGAGACGCACGGGGAAATCATCACGGTTTACACCGAGCGGAGCAGCGTACCTAATTCCTTGTGGCTATCACTTTTGCGCGCCGCAACCGAGAGCGTTGATATTCTGGTTTACGCGGGACTTCATTTGCCGGAAGCGAACCCGACATGGCCACAGGAGATCCAGAAAAGATGCGAAGACCTTGTAAAGGTGCGCCTCGCATTCGGCGACCCGGAATCTCCGAACGTCCGTGCGCGAGGTGACGAGGAAGGCGTGGGGGACGGTTTGGCGGCACGTATTAACTACGCACTTACATGGCATAGGCCGATCATCGGATGCCCGAATCTGGACATTGTGTTTCACTCCACCGTGCTATACAACTCGATACTTCGATTCGATGATCAGATGCTCATTAACCCGCACATCTACAGCATGCCCGCATTCCGTGCGCCAGTAATTCACCTGCGGCGGATCGAGGACGGCCCACTATTTGAAACATACGCTGAATGCTTCGAACGAATCTGGGCCGACAGTCGCCCGCTAGACCCGAAAGGCGAAGTTAGCTATGGCGCGCGTCGATTACCTCAATGACCCCTACGCACCCAAGGCAAATAGTATCGTGCCCGCGGTTAGCGCTATAGTAACTCACGAGCAAAACGCAATACTGCTGATTCTCCGCACCGATAACAACTATTGGTCCATCCCCGGTGGCGGCGTCAAGCCGGGTGAGTCGCTAAGAGGCGCGGCAGCACGTGAGGTTAAAGAGGAAACGGGGATAGATTGCGAGGTTACCGGGCTCGTTGGCATCTACTCTAATCCTAACCACGTAGCCGCTTACGATGACGGTGAGGTACGCCAGGAGTTCTCTGTCTGCTTTACTACCCGGATGCTCGGCGGCACGATCAAAACCAGTAACGAGTCTTCCCAGGTTAGATTCGTCCCACCCGATGCCATCAGGGAACTGAGAATTCACCCGTCGATACGACTGCGCATCCAGCACTATCTAGAACCGCGCGCCGAACCGTATATTGGCTAAGTAAGTGTTTGATAAATGGCTGGGCTGGGTCAGGCGGCGGGTCATGAGGGCGGTCATGGCCCACAAGATCATGGCTTCGTGGCTGGCGGGGAGGCGTTCGTAGTCGCGGACGGTGCGGCGGTGCTTGCTGATCCAGGCGAATGTTCTTTCCACGACCCAACGGCGGGGCAGCACCTCGAAGGTGTGCGGCTGGCGCCGGGCGACGATCTGCAGGGTCATCGTCATAGCGGCGGCCCACGCGGTGAGCTTGCCGGTGTAGACGGCGTCGGCCCAGATCAGACGGATGCGCCGGCAGGTGCGGTTCAGGTTCCACAGCAGCGGGCGGGCGGCGTCGCGGTCCTGGATGGAGGCGGCGGTGATCACCACAGCCAGCAGCAGGCCCATCGTGTCCACCGCGATGTGCCACTTGCGGCCGTTCACTTTCTTGGCGTTATCCCAGCCGCGGCTGGCCTTGGGCACGATGTCGGCGGCGCGGACGGATGGGAGTCGATGATCGCCGCGGTCGGCTCGCGGTCCCGCCCGGCGGCGGCCCGGACCTGGGCACGCAGCGCGTCGTGCAACCGGGCCAGGGTGCCGTCATCGCGCCAGGTGGCGAAGTATCCATACACCGTCTGCCAGGGCGGGAAGTCGGCGGGCAGGTACCGCCAGGCGCACCCGGCCCGGTCCAGGTACAAGATCGCCTCAACGATCCGGCGCAGCGGCCAGATCCGCGGCCTGCCCCGCCGCCCGGCCACCTTCGGCGGCAGGTACGGGGCGATGAGCTGCCACTGGGCATCGGGCAGGTCACTGAGATAGCTGACGGCCCGGCGCATACCCTGGGCACGCGCGGGCCCCTGTGTATTTCTGGTCTTCACACGTCAGGAACACCGGGGCCCGCGCCCATCCATCCCAGCCTGGCGGCGGCACACCGCACCCCAGGCAAGACCGGCATCCCCCGATAATTCGCCTCGGGTGATCCGCTGCGCGGGTCGGCCGCCGGTGCTGCGCCCCGGACTGGAGGAACTTGTACCTTCTCTTGGCTAGGTACCCGGTGTTTCATGGTGGGACCGGCTGGCCGTGAGCACGGCGTGGCCGGTCCGGGTCGCGACAGCGAGACCTCAAGGCGGGGTTTCTCACGGCCCACACAGGAGGTCCGCCATGTACCGTCCAGCCCCGGCCACCGTCATCTCCCTGATCGCGCTGGTCTTCGCCATGTCCGGCACCGCGGTCGCTGCCACCGGCGGGAACTTCCTGCTGGGCAGGTCGAACACCGCCACCAAGGTGACCGCACTGTCCAACACCAAGGGCACCGCGCTGAACCTGTCCTCCACCGCCACCACCCCGCCGCTGACGGTGAGCAACAGCGTGCAGGTGCCCAACCTCAATGCCAGCGAGCTGGACGGGGACACCTCCAGCGCGTTCTTGCCCACCAACGGCACTGCCGCCAACTCCAGCAAACTCGGCGGGCAGCCCGCCAGCGACTACATGACCGGCACCGGCCAGATCGCCAGCGACACCGCCACCGTCGCGAGCGAGGCCACCGCCGACGTGACCGTCCCCAGCGCCGTTTCCAAGGACTACGGCCTGCAACTCCAGTGCAGCAGCGACGGCACGGCCACACCCCTCATCTTTGCCACGGGCGCCACCCTCCAATACTGGATCCTCCCCCCGGACGGGCAGTCCGAGCTGTCCGGCGTGCTCCTCCTCGGGGGGGAAGAAGGGTCCTCGGGCACCACGAGCGCTGCCACGTGGGTGGTGCAGGTGGCGTTCGGGTCGACCATGGCCACCACCGACTGGTCCGCGACAGTGAACACCAACGGCACCTGCACCTTCGCCGCCCAGACCATCTCCAACGGCTGACCAAGCACACTCTCCAGGCCGGTGGCGCACCAGCTAGTGCCCCGTCATGCAACGTTGGTGTGCAGCGGCCAGGTCATCACCAGCAACGGGTAACCCAAGCCATCACCCCGAGCCCGACAGCATGCCGCTGGTAAGCCCGGATCGATCCAGCCACAGCCAGCCCGCGCCACCGCCGGGCGCGTCATCCAACCCGCCGAGGGATTTATCGAACACTCACTAAGCCACATCCCGACCAAGACGTGCAAGCGTACGGTCATGACATGACGCAAGATACCCAGGGGACATATTCAAGGAGCGGCTTACTTCATGATCTGGCCCGTACCTTTTTAGAATCTCGCTTGTCCGCTCCTCAAAACTAACAATTTTTCCCGTCGGTCCCGCAGCCATGTCACAGAAAACCAGCGCATCGTAGGTGGCCGATTCCTCTGGCTCAAATTCTGCGAGCAACACATCGTAGAACCCTCGCACTCGCGCTTCGTAGATAGCACATGAATGATGAGCGATAAGACGTGCCAAGCGCCCGCCCGGCCCGTGGTCTCGTACCCATCGAGCACCATCAAGGGGATGAAAGCCAGTTACCGCCAGGGCGGGCGCATATCCTACGTCATGTAGATAAGCCGCTGCCACCAAGAGGTCATGATCAGCCGACGGTACAGCCTTTATAACACTGCGTGCTTGCTGTGCAACCTGCCGAACATGCTGCCGCCGATTACCTAGAGACGACAGATGACGTTGGGTGCGGCTCCGCTGAAGTGACCCCTGGGCTGGGCTGGGCAGCGGCTGCTGACACGGGCCGGGCGGGCCCGCCAGCCCGTCCGCCCGTCCGCCCGCCAGCACGTCCGCCCGCCCGCCAGCCCGTCCGTCCGCCCGTCCGCCCGCCAAAATGAATGCGGCATGGCCTACCACCGATGGGGGGTAATTTCACATTCACGTCGCCGGGCGCCTGCATATCTACCCGGCCGGGATACGATTCGTCCCGAATGCCCCCTATGCGACTTGGGATGACGTCGCGGGACTGGCTAAAGCGCTATCGGCTGCGACAGGCGGCTCACTCCAGCGGAGCCGCACCCGATGACGTTCCGCGTTCGGAACCGCCCAGGAAGTCAAGGGCATGGAAGACACCGTACTACCCAAGACCGGTGCTGCAAGACTCGGCGCGGAATTGTATAGATACGTCATCCATCAAGGGACGTTTCGGGTCCGAGACATTTCTAATGCCCACGAAATCACGGTTACGCCGCGCCTACGAACTGGTGCGCTCACACCATGAGTCTGGCGTGACCGCCCGGCTTCTACTGTTCGCTACGGGCGGGCTCGTCCCGGCAGTGAGTTGGGCTGACTCCGTCCGGTCATTCAGTCTTGCGATGGCGTCGGCCCATCAGACGCAACTCGGTGATCTTGTTGATCACGGGGAAGCCCGAGAAAAGCGGTTTTACGTCTGCTGTCTCGACGAGTTCCGTGACTAGGGCAGAGCGAGTGATGGGATCAGTCGAGGTCCACTCGTTCTGCACGAACTCGAAGTAGGCCTTATAGGTTAGCCATCGGCCGCCAAGGACCGCATTGTCCACGACTGGGAAAACCATGGGGAGCAAAGAAATGACAGATTTGTGCAACAGACCCAGCATGCAGAGCTGAGACCGGATGATCTGTCGCCTGCGTGACGTTGGACACGACCGAGACAGCGGACGACGAAACGGCTGCCACTGACAATCCCATGACAGCAACCGCCGCCGCGCCGGCCTGAGGAGGCGACACCGTGTGGGCTATGCCAGGCTCGTCAGATGGCCGATGCACCGCATTACCGGATCTGGCCTCCCGTGGCGCTCGGGTTGCCGCTGGTGGCGGGGGTCGTCGTCACCTCCGCGGTCGGCGATCCGGTCAAATTGTCGGTCGCCTTGCGGCCGATCGGCTGGGTGTTCGTGGGCGCGTTCGTAGTGTGGAACGGCTGGGCGCTCGTGCTGATGACCCGGACCAGGACCGCGTTGCTTCCGGGCGGTGAGACCGCGCAATTGCTGGACCGCGGGCCGTTCCGGGTCTCACGCAACCCGCTGTACCTCGGGCTGATTGCGCTAGACATCGGCATAGCATTGCTCTGGCCGTCGTTTTGGGCGGTGGTGCTTGTCCCGGTCGGTGTCCTCATGCTGATCTGGGGTGCCATCCTGCCGGAGGAGCGCTACCTCCGGACGAAGTTCGGCGCCGAGTACGAGCACTACTCCCGCCGGGTCAGGCGCTGGCTATGACGAGTCAGCGTGGCTGAACTCTGAGCCATTCGTCGGTGTGCTGGCGGGTGAGGGTGGACGCGATGGCCAGCGGGCGGCGGGCTGGTGGCCCGGTGCTTCTGCGCAGACACGAAGCATGACAAGTAGTGCACCTTTACTGCCCTTTCGGCAGGCCACGGCGTGTCTGCCCGCATCCAGGTAGCGAAGATCCGAAGATGGCCGTGTGCTCCGCACAGGTGATCATCCCCCGGCTTCGAGGCCGGGCAGCGGGAAGCCGGGCGGCGGGAAGCCAGCGGGGGAACTGCCGACGGGCGGGCGGCTCGATGGCAGGAACCCGGGCGACGGACGGCCCGATGGCAGGAACCGGGGCGACGGACGGCCCGATGGCAGGAACCGGGGCGACGGACGGCCCGATGGCAGGAACCGGGGCGACGAACGGCCCGATGGCAGGAAGTCGGGCGACGGACGGCCCGGCGGCCAGTATCCGCGTGACCGGGGACCTCGCGTCGCGGGGACGCCGAGCCGCTCCGGGAACATTTCCGCGCGTCCCCGCACGCGCGCTCCCGGCCTTGACGGGCTGCGCGGGCTCGCGGTACTCGCGGTACTCGCGTTCCACGAGAGATTCTCCGGGCTACCCGGGGGATTCCTTGGCGTGGATGTCTTCTTCGTCATCAGCGGGTTCCTGATCACTGATCTTCTCGCCGCCCCGTGGGATCGCGGCGGTCGGCTCGAGCTGCGCAGCTTCTGGATCCGCCGTGCTCGCCGGCTCCTGCCCTGCCTGGCGGTGGTGCTCGTGACCGTCACGGCAGCGGTCGCAGTGCTTGCGCCTCAGGAGCTGCCAGGCCTCCGGCCGGCCCTGCTCGCGGCGGTCACCTACACGAGCAACTGGTGGCAGGCGCTGCATCACCAGTCTTATTTCGCGGTGTTCGGCCCGCCGCCGCCGCTACAGCATCTCTGGTCGCTGGCCATAGAGGAGCAGTTCTACCTGATATGGCCGCTTGTCCTGACGGTGATCCTTTGTGCCCGCCGGGGCAGGCGGGCACGGGCCGCTGTCGCCTGGCTTGGCGCGGCTGCCTCCGCCGTCGCGATGGCTGCCGGATATGCGGCAGGCGAGGACCCGTCCCGGCTCTACTACGGCACCGATACCCACGCGACCGCCTTGCTCGTCGGGGCGGCGCTGGCGCTCACCTGGCCGTTGCAGCGGCTCACCACCGCGTCCGTGGTCGATGCACGGCGGCTGGACCTGGTCGGACTGGCGGGCGTCTCGGTCCTGGCCTGGGAAATGGGACACATCTCCGGCGGCGGCGTCGCCCTCTACCTGGGCGGGATCGCCATCGCCGCGGTAGCGGCAGGCGCAGTCGTCGTCGCGGCGGCCGCCCCCGGGATGCTCGCCAGGATGTTCAGCTGGGCACCGCTGCGCTGGATCGGCGTCCGGTCCTATGGCATCTACCTGTGGCACTGGCCGGTGATCGCGCTGTTCGCGGCGCGGGAAGGAACCCAGTCCACCACGTTGGCCGTCCGGGCGGCCGAGACTGCCACGGCGATCACGCTCGCGGCAGCTTCCTGGCGCTGGATCGAGGCGCCGATCGTCCGCAACGGCTTCGGCGTCACGCTCCGGGCCAAACGGACGGTCATCGCCAGATCGATTGCCGCCGCGCGGCAGTCGCCGCGGCGGGCACTGCCCGCCCTGATCACGCTCGCCGGGTTTAGCGTGGCTGCCCTGGCGGGATACGGCGTCCTTTACTCACCGTCCGGGCAGTCGCTGGAGCAGCAGATCGAGGCCGGGGCGAGGGTAAGCGCATCGAGCCGGGCGCCCGCGAAGACTGGTGCCGCGAGGGTGGCCAGCCATCCGGCGGGCACGACGGCGCCGACCGCGCCCAGCGTCATCACCCGCGCCTCGCTGAAGCACCTGGGCAGGGATATCACGGCGATCGGGGATTCGGTCATGCTTGCCTCTGCCGCGCAATTGCGGGCCGAGCTTCCCGGCATTTACGTCGACGCGAGAGTCAGTCGCCAGATAAGCCAGGGAATCGCTGTCACGCAGCAGCTAGACAGCGGCGGCGAGCTGCGCCCGATCGTGGTCGTCGGCCTCGGCACCAACGGGGCCGTGACGATGCAGCAGGTACGCGCGCTGATGGCCGTGGCCGGCCAGAAGCGGATGCTGGTGCTGGTCAACACGTTCGTCCCCAGGCCGTGGCAGGCCGAGGTGAACACGGTCGTTGCCGACGCAGCCCGCCGCTACCGCGACGTCGCACTGGCCAACTGGTTCGCGACCATCCGGAACCGGACCAGCCTGCTCTGGGAAGACGACGTCCATCCCCGGCCGGCGGGCGGAGCCTTGTACGCGCGGATGGTGGCAACGGCGGCGCGGCGGGCGGCCAGCCGGATCGAGCAACGCGGGCCGGCCAGCCGGCCAGCCGTCCGGCCGGGATGGCAACCGTCCGGACGGCGATTGGATAAGTTGAGCGGGTGAATCAGGCGCTCTCCTATGAGCAGGCACGCGACGAGCTCACCGAGGTGGTCAAACGGCTCGAAGCCGGCGGCCTCAGCCTCGAAGAATCACTCGATCTCTGGGAACGCGGTGAGCGGCTGGCCGCCATCTGCGCCGAGTGGCTGGAAGGCGCCCGGGCCAGGATCGCCACCGCCATGGCGCAGCGATCTGGCGAATCGGGTGGCTCGGCCCCGCGCGAGAAGACAGGCGAGCCCCCCGCGCCGTTCTAGCACGCGGGGGGCTGCGGGTAAGTGGCTGGCGGTAAGCCTGCTATCACCCGGCCAGGTGCGCCAGCTCGGGTACGAAGTCCGGCGCGTACAGGGTGCCGACACCCGAGCCCAGGTCATAGCCGGTCCCGGCCTTGAATCCCGGCAGGGTGGTCAGCGTGCCGCCCTGGGTGAACGAGACCTTGTTGCTGCCCGAGGTGACGTCCACGATGCCCGGGTCCTGCTTGGCCAACATGGTGTAGAGCGCCGGGTTGATCAGCCCGAGCGGATGGCCGGCCACCTGGGTGGCCAGTGCGACGATGCCGGCGAACAGCGGCGATGCCTCGCTGGTACCGCAGATCACGTAGTAGCCAGGGGCCACGGGGCCGCCGAAGCCCAGATGGGCGATCACGGCGCCATTGCAGGCGGCGCTCATCGAGATGTCGGGAACGCCACGGTGGTTGCCCACCACTGCCTGCACGCCATCCTGATAAGAAGGCCGGGCAAAGATGACCGACTTGCCGCCGCCGGCCGCCAGCGGATTCGGGCCGGCGCTCCCAGTGAACAGTTCCTCGGCTGCCTTGTTGTAGGTGTCATTCCACACGCTGTCGGGGGCCGTCCGGTCACCGGCGGCGTTCAGGTGCAGCTGGGTGCCGCCCACGCTCGTCACCAGCGGGTCACTGGCCGGCCAGTTGACCGTCTGGTTCAGGAAGAAGACCGACCCATTGCGCCGGACGTTCGCGACACCGCCGTCGCCGGACGCGGCGAGAACGGTAATGCCGGCCGCGGCGGCCTCCAGGTAGGGGGTGCGCAGGCTCAGCAGCGACTCCGCGTTCGGGAAGCTCTGCTCGGTGGCGTCGAAGCTCTGGCTGATCACGTCGCCGAGGTGATGCTTGACCACGTACTCCTCCGCCTTGACGATCTGCGCGAAGCCGCCGGTGCCCTCCGTCTCGGCGGTCGGGGTCTCGACCAGCAGGATGTTGGCGTCCGGAGCGATCGTGTGCGAGTACTCGACGTCCAGCGAGGTCTCGGCTGCCCAGTTCTCGCGCAGGCCGGTTGACTTATAAGGCGGAACCTTCCCGGCCGGCTGGATGATCTTCAGCGATGGCGGGTTGGGCAGGCCGAATCCCTTATCGAAACTGCGCAGGTCCTGACGGATTGTCGGCGATCCGAAGGAATCCACGATGACGATGGTCTGCCCGGCGCCATCGGTGCCCTGGGAATACAGCGTCGGCAGCCCGTATGCCTGCTGGATCTGGCCTGGCTGGTAACAGGAGATCTTGAGCTGCACCCGACAGTCGGCAGTCGTCGGCGGCGTCGACATCGGACCCCCCTTGATGCGGATCGCGCCGGGGTGGACCGCGACCGCCGACAAACCCGTGGCCGGTCTCGCCACCGCCGGACCGGACAAGGCCAGCGGCGACCCTCCGGCCGCGGCACCGGTTGCGGCAACGGTAGCCGCAGCGACGGCAACCGCCATGAGGTGCCTTCTATGCATGCTGTCTCCCAGGCTCGCGTTCATGGCCGGGCATGATCGCCCCGTCAGGCGAGACGGTAGCACCGGTAAAATTATGTTGTGAACTGGTAAGAGGGATTTGATCAAAATAATATCTTTGCACGCGTAACGGGCTAAATGCCCGGAGTCCGACCGGTCCGGTCGCGGCGCGGCGGTGCCGGGCCGCCTCCCGCCGCCGCGCGTTACCGCTACCCCCACGACGTCGAGCCCGGCGGTATGCCCGCGGCTTGATCGACCGCCCGGTGGGTGAGCCCGCGCATGCCGCCGCTGGCGAGCGTCTCGATAGCGGCGCTGGTGATCAGGACGCGCCGCCAGGTGCCTTCGATCATCGGGCCGGCCTGGCACCGTTCGGAATCATGGGGGTTGATCTACAGATGTAGAGGAGTTTCAGGCCCTGAGCCGGATCCGGACAAACTGATCGTCACCTACCGGGGTCGGCTGGCCGGCCAGCTGGTCACCGTCGAGCGCGGCCGCTTCGACCAGCTCAATCGCCGTCGCCAGCGTCTCGTTGGCGATCAGCTGCTGATGCGCGCGGATCGCCTCCCGCGCGGCCGGGGAACCGGCGACGGTGAGGCTGATCCGGTCGGACACCTCGAGGCCGGCGGCGCGCCGCGCCTGCTGCACCGCCCGCACCACGTCGCGGGCCAGACCTTCGGCCGCGAGCTCCGGCGTTACCGAGGTATCGAGCAGGATGAAACCGCCGCCTGGCAGCGTCACGGTCGCACCCGCGCCGTCGGCGACCACTGTCTCGACCGTGAACTCGCCGGGCTCAAGTTCGACGCCCCCGCAGGTCGTCGCGCCCAGCGAATTCACCGACCAGTCGCCGGACTTGCTTGACCTGATCACGGCCTGCACCTGTCCGCCGAGCCGCGGGCCTGCCGCTCGCGCGTTCACAGTGAGCCGCCGCGACACATGGATCCGCTGCGCCGCGGCATCGGCGACATCCAGCAATGTCACCTCGCGCACGTTCACCTCGTCGGCGATGAGCGCGGTGAAGTCGGCCAGCGATTCGGCATCCGAGGCCACCACGGTCAGCTCCGGGAGGGGCAGTCGCACCCGCAGCCCGTTCGCCTTGCGCAGCGAAGCCGCGGCCGAGCACACCTCGCGGGTGCGGTCCATCGCAGCCACCAGACCCGGATCCGACGGCAATTGCGAGACGTCCGGCCAGTCGGCCAGGTGCACCGAGCGATCGCCGGTCAGGCCGCGCCAGATTTCCTCCGTGGTCAACGGCAAGAGCGGCGCCATCACCCGGCAGCTGACCTCCAGCACGGTGTACAGCGTGTCGAACGCACGGCGGGCCACCGACGCATCGGCGCCGGAGGTGTCCCAGAACCGCTCGCGCGAGCGGCGGATATACCAGTTGGTCAGCACGTCGAGAAACGCGCGGGTGACGTCACAGGCGTTCGCGATCTCGTAGTGGTCCAGCTGTCGCTGCACCGTTTCGGCGAACTGGCGCAGCTTCGCCAGCAGGTACCGGTCCAGCAGATCGGCAGACGACGCGCCCTGCTTCGCCTCGTAGCCGGCCGCATTCGCGTACAGCGAGAAGAAGTACCAGCTGTTCCACAACGGGATGAGCACCTGCCGGACGCCCTCCCGGATGCCCTGCTCGGTGACGATCAGGTTGCCGCCGCGCAGGATGGGCGAGGACATCAGGAACCATCGCATCGCGTCCGCGCCGTCGCGGTCGAATACCTCGCGCACGTCCGGGTAGTTGCGCAGCGATTTCGACATCTTCTGCCCGTCGGAGCCGAGCACGATGCCGTGGCTTACACAGGTCTCGAACGCAGGCCGGCCAAACAAGGCCGATGCCAGCACGTGCATGGTGTAGAACCAGCCGCGGGTCTGCCCGATGTACTCGACGATGAAGTCGCCGGGAAAATGGTCTTCGAACCAGCCGGCGTTCTCGAATGGGTAGTGCACCTGCGCGAACGACATCGAGCCCGACTCGAACCAGCAGTCGATCACGTCAGTGACCCGTCGCATGGTGGACCTGCCGGATGGGTCGTCCGGGTTGGGCCTGGTCAGCTCGTCGATGGCCGGACGGTGCAGGTTACTCACCTCGACGCCGAAGTCCGCCCGCAATCGCGCCAGCGAGCCGTACACGTCCACCCGCGGAAACGCGGGGTTGTCCGACTTCCACACCGGGATGGGGCTGCCCCAGAATCGGTTGCGGCTGATCGACCAGTCGCGGGTGTTCTCCAGCCACTTGCCGAACTGGCCGTGCTTGACGTGCTCGGGCACCCAGGTGATCTGCTCGTTCAGCTCGAGCATCCGATCCCGCAGAGCCGTGGTCGACACGAACCACGACGAGACCGCCATGTAGATCAGCGGTTTGCGGCAGCGCCAGCAGTGCGGGTAGGAGTGATCGTAAGTCTCGCGCCGCAGCAGCACGGTTCCCTCGGTGGTCGCGCCGACCGGCATGTCCGAGCCGTCGGCGTCGAGCTGGGTGCGCCTCTTCAGGTCGTCCATGATCACGTGGTTGGCATCGAAGACATGCATTCCGGCGTAGTCGTTGACCGGCGCGATGAACTTGCCGTCCGGACCGACCGGCACGACCGGCACGATTCCGTACTGATCGGTGAGCAGCTTGTCCTCTTCGCCGAACGCGGGCGCGATGTGCACCACACCGGTACCGTCCGAGGTGGTGACGTAATCGGCATGCAGCACCACGTGCGACTTAGGATGACCGAGGAAGTAGCTGAACGGCGGGGTGTAACGCAGTCCGAGCAGCTCAGCGCCCTTACAGCGGCGGACGACTCTCGATTCGGCATCCTCGCCCAGCTCGCGCGCGTAGGCGGGCAGCCGGGCCTGCGCTAGCAGGTACCGCTCGGCCCGGCCGCTGACGTCGGACTGCACCACGACGTAGTCGACGTCCTGGTGCACCGCCATCGCCAGGTTGGCTGGCAGGGTCCACGGCGTGGTGGTCCAGATCAGCGCGAGCTCGCCCGTCTCGAGCCGGTATCCGACCGTGACGGCCGGGTCCTGCCGCATCTGGTAGACGTCGTCGTCCATCCGCAGTTCGTGCGCCGACAACGGGGTCTCGTCGTTCCAGCAGTACGGCAGGCAGCGGAAGCCCTCGTAGGCCAGCCCCTTGTCGTAGAGCTGGCTGAACGCCCACATGACGCTTTCCATGTAGGTCAGGTCGAGCGTCTTGTAGTCGTGCTCGAAATCGACCCAGCGGGCCTGGCGGGTGACGTAGTCCCGCCACTCCTTGCTGTAGCGCAGCACCGAATCCCGGCATGCCTCGTTGAACTTGGCGATGCCGAGTTCTTCGATCTCCTCCTTGGTCTTGATGCCGAGCTGGCTCATCGCCTCAAGCTCGGCGGGCAGCCCGTGGGTGTCCCAGCCAAACCGGCGCTCGACCCGCTTGCCGCGCATGGTCTGATACCGCGGGATCAGGTCCTTGACGTAGCCGGTGAGCAGATGGCCGTAGTGCGGCAGGCCATTCGCGAACGGCGGGCCGTCGTAGAACACGAACTCGTTCGTGCCGTTCTGTCCGGCCGGGCGGTTGCGAACCGACGCACGGAACGTGTCATCGGCCGCCCAGTACGCCAGCACCTGCTCCTCGATCTGCGGGAAGCGCGGGCTGGCGGGTACGCCCGCGGCGTTCGGGTCGGCTGAGACCTTGGGGTAGAGCATCGGTGATCCTTCGCAGTCAGTCCTCGTTACTTCTCACGAGGACGACATCGCCCGGCCTGGACCCGGGCGGCACCGCGGTACCACCTCGCTTGTCGCAGCCGTCCGGAAGGAACCGGACGACGTCGCGACCGCTCGTTCGAAGGCTGTGACGGGCCTACCCGTCCGGTTCTACTGAGGTGCCGGGCACCCGTTCTTCCGGAGGCTCACCGGTGATAGCCGGATCAACGCCGTACTGCCGCCAGTTTACCCTCTGGAAGTGGGGCCTGGCTGGTTCCAGCTGATCATGCGGCACGCTGGAATTGTAGGTAACCGCGTAGTAATAGTCGTCAGGAACGGCACCGGTCAATGCGTACTGCTGGCGCGACCGTCGCCGGCCCCGCGAGCGGCGGGACTACGCTGGCAACCATGGAGATTCCGATCGCCTGCAGCCTCAGCGCCGTAGCTGCCAGGTCCCAGCTGGATGAGTGGCGCGACCTGCTCGAGGCGTCCGTCGCCCGGACCGATCGCCTCTCGCCTACCGAGCTTTCGTTCCGCCTGAACGATGACCTCACCCAGCTGGCAGCGCTCGTTCAGCTGGCGCAGCGGGAGAAGGCGTGCTGCCCGTTCTTCCGGTTCGTGATCAGGATCGACGCTGACGCCATCGTCCTTCACGTGTCCGTGCCCGAGGACGCCGTCTCGGTCCTCGACGGGTTCGCCCGGCTGGACGCCCGCTAGCGCGCCAGCCCGGCTATTTTCTGGACGGATTGATCGCAGCGGCTTGGATACTTGGATAACGGTGACGATCTCGTCACGGACCGGAGCCAACCACGGGGGCACAGCTGGCGTCATACCTGTCGACGGCTCGCGGAGCCGCGCTGAGAGAGGACGCCCGCGATGGCTTCATCGCTGCACATAGCCCGGCGAACGATCGCCGGAGCGGCGCTCACCTGCATCGTCGGACTCGTTACGGCCTGCGGCTCGTCCAGCCCAGCCGCGGCGCCAGGCAAGACCGCCACGCCAGGCAAGACCGCCACGCCAGGCAAGACCGCCACGCCGGGAAACAGCACCGCGGCCGCGGCTAGCTCGCCCGCCGGAACGACAACGCCCGCGCCGAGTACCGGTTCCGGCGGCACCGCGGGCACGTCAGCCGGTACCGCTGGCTGCCTGTCCCGATACCTGCGGGCGGACATGGGAGTCGCGCAGGGGACCACGGGCAGCACCTACATCGTGATCGACTTCACGAACCTCAACAATTACGCGTGCACCCTCTACGGCTACCCCGGCGTCTCCTTCGCCAACGGGACGCCCGTCACCCAGGTCGGCCTCGCCGCTGCGGAGAGCAAGAGCCCACCGCGGGAGCTGGTCACCCTCAAGCCGGGAGGGGTCGCCAATGCGCTGCTTCAGATCGTGGACGCAGGCAACTTCTCCGCCGCCCAGTGCGGCCGCGCGACGGCGACCTGGCTACAGATCTTCCCGCCGAACCAGACGGTGCCGCTCTACGTTCACTACACGTCGCCCACCTGCTCGAAGGCTGTCCAGATCCTGACCGTTAGCGTCGTTCAGCCGGGATCCGGCAGCTCGTCGTAGCCGCTCACTCCAATCCTTCACCCGGCGTCTCCAGGCCCGGGCCTCCTGCCCGCTCCGCGGCGGGGCCGGGCGACCCGCGCGGCCCTCCCGCACGAACGGCGTCAGCGTCCCGCGTAGCCGTCGATCCGCGACATGATCTCGAGCACGCTGTCCGCGAGCCGCCGCGCCCGGCGCGGGTCCTCACAGAGCGATACCTCAGCGACAGTGAGCATCAGGGCGCCGGTCAGCACCACGGCGACGGCCTCGTTGACCGGTTCCGCGCTCTTGGCGAAGAATTCCGCGTTCCGGTCGGCCCACTCGCGGAGCCGCCGCCGCATGACCACGTCGAAACCGGGCGGCGCGTCCCCGGACACGAACAGCCTGGCCAGCTCGCGCTGCTCGAAGCAGCCGTCCAGATAGGACCCGGCGCCGGAGAGGAAGAGCAGCTTGCGATCGGTCACGCCCGCATTGCGGGCGCTCCGGACCGCGGTCCGCGCCCGCTCGGCCTGGTCCTCGTGGAACTCCTCGAACAGGGTCAGGTACAGATCGGCCTTGCCGGCGAAGTGGTGGTAGAGGCTGCCCACGCTGGCACCCGCCTTGGCGACGATGTCGGTCACTCCCGCCTGCGCGTAACCAGTGGACGTGAAGACCTCGCGTGCCGCCGCCAGCAGGCCCGACCTGGTTGCCGCCCCGCGCTCAGACACCCTGCTGGCCGCCGCGCCGTCGGGCACCCTGATAGCCGCAGGTGCCCCGGTAGCCGCCTCGGGCCCGGCCGCACCGGCGGCCGACTGCGGACGTTCTGTCGTCATGCCCCTGACCACGCCATCCGTGCCCCTCCGCCTGGCCTGCCAATCATCGGGCCGCCTCAGGGGACAGGCTACGCCCGGCCGAGATGTACATAGGATCGCATTACCATCGATCAGGAAGGCGCGCCCGCATGGCCGAGGACGAGATCGTGACCGTAGCCCCAGCCTCCGGGCTAGCCGGTCAGCCCGCCGCAGCCGACCAGGACCAGGTAGCGCCACCCGAACCTGGCAGGCACGCACCGGACAGGAACCTGGCGCTGGAACTCGCCAGGGTCACCGAGGCGGGCGCGATGGCCGCCGCCCGCTGGGTAGGGCGGGGTGACAAAAACGGCGCGGACGGCGCCGCGGTGCACGCGATGCGCCTGCTGATCAACACGGTGTCGATGAACGGGGTCGTGGTCATCGGCGAGGGTGAGAAGGACAAGGCGCCGATGCTGTACAACGGCGAGCAGGTGGGCGATGGCACCGGGCCCGCGTGCGACGTGGCGGTGGACCCGATCGACGGCACCCGGCTCGCCGCCAACGGCATGTCCAACGCGATCTCCGTGCTCGCCGTAGCCGCCCGCGGCTCGATGTACGACCCGTCGGCGGTGTTCTACATGTCCAAGCTGGTCACCGGCCCCGCGGCGGCGGACACGGTGGACATCGAGGCACCCGTCGCCGACAACGTCGCGGCCGTGGCCAAGGCCAAGGGCTGCGCCCGGCAGGACGTCACCGTGGTGATCCTTGACCGGCCGCGGCATTCGGACCTGATCACCGAGACGCGCGCGACGGGCGCGCGGATCAAGCTGATCACGGACGGCGACGTGGCGGGCGCCATCATGGCCGCACGCGACGGCACCGGAGTGGACCTGCTGCTCGGCATCGGCGGCACGCCAGAGGGGATCATCGCGGCCTGCGCCATCAAGTGCCTGGGCGGCACCATCCTGGGTATCCTCTCCCCGCGCGACAACGCGGAGCGGCACCGCGCCCTGGACGCAGGGCTTGACCTCGATCGCGTGCTCACCACCGACGATCTGGTGGCATCGGATGACGTGTTCTTCGCCGCGACCGGCATCACGGACGGCGAACTGATGGCCGGCGTCCGCTACCGGGCCGGCGGCGCCACCACGCACTCGCTCGTCATGCGGTCACGCTCCGGCACCATCCGCAGCATCACCAGCGAGCACCAGCTCTGGAAGCTCCGGGCCTATAGCTCAGTCAACTTCGACTCGGCGAGCTGATCCGGGTCACCGGCCCGGTTCCGGGACGCCGCGCCGGGAGCGCGGGACGACAAGGGGAAGGATCCTGGTCGCGCTAGCGACCAGGATCCTTCCTCCTAACGACTGCGACGGGGAAAGATCCCCAGGAACCGGGCCTGGCGCGGCCTGACCACCTGCACCCGGCCGCCGAGGATGAGCCCGCGGATCTCGATCACCGGCATGTCTGGCTGCCCGGGGCCGGCGGTCCCGGTCCGGGTGAGGGGGGCGGCCCCTTCGGGCTGCGGGCGCAACACGGCACCGCGATACCGGCCCGCGAAAGACGTCCCGGTGACTTCCACCGCGATTCCGTCGGGAACGAGGAGCTCCAGCCGGCCGGCGATCACAGTGGCGTAGATCGTGACCCGCGAGCTCTGTAGCAGTGCCGCCCTGAAGTCGAGCACCGCCTCGCCAAACACCGCGGCCACCGCGAACCGCTCTGGCACCACCCAGCGCCCGTCGCGCCGCTGGCTGCCAAAGACCGCGGCGAGCGGCCGCCCTCCGTCCAGGCGAAGTGGCTGCTCCTGCGACGTTGCCAGGTCAGTGGTCAGCCCGGCCAGCTCTCCCAGGGTGCGGGCCGAACTCGCCTGCTCGAGCCGCTGCGCATGCTCGTCGGGGGTCAGCCGGCCATCGCCCACCGCCTCGGCAAGCAGCGACACCACCCGCTCCCTGTCGGCATCGGAAGCCCGGAGGTCACGTGGCGCATTGCTAGCTGGCACGTCATGAAGATATCCGCCCTTGACCCCGGTCGTCACGGTCCCTACCCTGACGCGAAGCGTTCTCGCGCCCGCAGCGGCGGGGGACGGAGGGGGGCCGCCCTTCCCGGGCGGGAACG
>PMSU01000105.1 GCA_003168255.1 Actinomycetota bacterium | reverse complement strand
ACGGAACAGAGACGGAACAGCGCGAGGACCAGGCCCTCGACGTCGCGCGGCTCACCCGCCACGCGACCCTCTCGGTGTGAACTAGTGGCAGGCTGGTCGATAGAGGTCATTCAAGCAGGTCAGAGNNGTTGCTGCCGTTTGCTGCTGCCGCATCACCATGTCGCGGGTTCCGTAACCCTCAAGGTCACCTCGTATCTGACGCTTAAGCGTCAACGTCTTTGGAAATCTCACTACGAGGTCGGTAAGCCCACACTAAGTATCCCAAGGGGGGGCATAAGGTGACGGGTACAGTTCATTTGTTGTCAGCAGTTAACCCAGCACATCGGGCCTTTACCGGTCTGGAATTTATCGGCGGACTTCTGCTTCTCTTGGTCATCGCCGTAGTCGTGCTAATGGCATTTGGTCTTATCGGTACTCTTCTGGAGAACCTGCCCGGTTGGGTGTTGTTGCTGGTTCCCGTTGGTGTGGTAATGGTAGGGGTAATTTTCGCAAGCGCTGTCGTAATCTGGATAGGCGTTGCCATTTTTGCAGTTATGCTAATAGCTGTCATGGCCGCACGAGCTTAAGCCGCTCATCATTCGGTGTTTAAGTGTCAATTATGGCCTGGCCACTCTCGCCCCTGCCCCCGATAGCTGCAAAAGTCCGGGACTCTCGGGCAGGTTCTGTCAAGAGTCGAAGATCGGGCGGAGCCCGACGCCGTAGGCGCTCTTGACGGGTTCTGGCCCGACCCGGAACAATCTCGCGGCGGGGCAGGCCCTCCCCGAGCTGGTGAACCCTGGTGACTGCTGTATGCCAATGGCGGCCCCAGGGTTTTCGCATTTTCGCGCCAGCCCGACCGGCGCTGGCGCCGCCGCAGCGAGAAGCGAAGCCGAGCGGAGGCGGTGCGCCGCGTCGGCGGCGCGAGCGGTCCCGCAGGGGCCGCCTTGAACCATGTGCAGAAAGTTGTCACAGGCCAGGAGCACCGCGGGCCCGGAGACTGAGAACGAGGTCGGCCAGGCTGCTGACGGTGGCTGTTGCTCCGGATTGGGCCAGGCGTTCGTGCATGCCGGGCTTGTTGGCGTAGCCGATGCTGGGGATGCCTGCGAGGGCCGCGGCTTGCATGTCGGTGGCGGAGTCGCCGATGAGAAGGCATTCGGTAGCCGGGGCGCTGAGTCCGGCCATGGCCTGCTCGATCAGGTGGGGGCTGGGTTTGAGTAGGGCGGGGTTGCTGCTGGTGCGGGCGGCGATGAGGTTGATGCGGTCGTCGAGTCCGTGGCGGGTGAGGTAGGCGCGGACGGCGCGGTCGGCGTTGTTGCTGACGATGACGACCTGGCGGCCGGATTCTCGGCAGCTGGTGACGACTTCGTGGACGTAGGGCGTGGGCTCGGCGGTGGTGATGGCGGTGAGTTCCTGGTCGGCCATCTCAGCTTCGACGCGGGCGGCCAGGTCGGCGCTGACGGTCGCGGAGTAGATGAACACGTCGAGGGGTCTGTCGTGCTGATGATTTCGGCGGGCATGGTGATGCCCTGGCCTGTGATGAGCTTGCGGAGCCGGTCGGCGACGGTGGTGTTGGGCAGTCCGGCCTACGAACCCGGCACTGGAACTGCGGACTGGCTGGGGCGGCTCCGTTCGCCGACGCGTTCTCATCCCGAGCATTCCGCAGGTGCTACGACTGGCCGCTGCACTCGACCATTTCAAGCCAGGTCTGGGCGATGTCGCTATCGTGCTCGCCTTCACTGGCCTTCGCTGGGAAGAAGCCGTTGCCGTCCCGATCGAGAATGTCGATCTGGACGGGCAGTGGATCACGGTAGACCGGACGGCCAGCGAGTCAGGCGGACGCCGCGACATCCGCGATGACATGAAGACCCGGGCCGCTGTGCGGGTCGTGGCGATCGCCGACATCGCCATGCCTGCCGTGCGACGCCTGGTCGAGCGCGACGCCTCGGGCGGCGAACGCTCAGGCGGCAGGCTGTTCGCCCGGCTGATCAACGGGGAGCGCGGCGGATACATCGGATACGTGATGTGGCGGCGGTACCTGGCCCTGGCGCACGGCTACACCGCGTCCCACAAGGACGGGATGGTCAGGTACACCGCACACGAGCTGCGGCACGTCTGCGCATCCCTCCTCATCGCATCCGGGGCCGCGGACGTCCAGGTCGCCAACCAGATGGGGCACAGCAAGATCGAGACGACCAAGAACATCTACGGTAACCCTCTTCGCCCAGGACCGGACAGCCATCCTGAAAGCGATCAACCAGGCGGTGAGCCGCCGGTCCGTCCAGGAGGAATCAGGGGAAGAGGCCGCCTGACCGCGAGACAGCCACAGCTATGAAGAGAGGCCCCGGGGATCGAGCCCCCGGGGCCTCTTGCGGGTCCTACTGGAGTTGAACCAGTGATCATGTCCCGGTCGGTGTCAGCAGATGACATTGGCTCCCCGGGAGCCAGAAGACCCTGCTGGCCCTACAACCTTTAGGGCCACCAGCCCTGGAAACTAGGGCTGGTCACGCCGCTTTCAAGTCTTCTACCTGCGAAAACGACTGGTGGGCCGTACTGGATTTGAACCAGTGACCTCTTCCGTGTCAGCGGGATCCGGCCAGTCGATACGCGTCGGCCTGGGTCGGGCTGGGAGCCCCTCACCTGCACCAAAGTCCCGGAGTTGGCAGAGGATGTATGCCGTTGTCGTTCTGTGTTGGCTCCCGCAACTGGCTCCCGGCGCTCGTGGTGCGGGTGTCGGCCATCGCCGACATCCACGTGCGGCCGCCAAGGAACGTGTTGCCACCTCCGATTGTCGGAGGTGGGGGATAGCCTGGCTGTTATGAGTGCACAGCCGGTGCAGGAGTACGACCCGGATGACCCAGTAGAGATCTTGCGGGTGCTGCCTGAGCAGTTCCACGAGCAGTTTCTCGCCGAGTACGGGGCCGCGGTCGACGGTGCTCACCGGGTCGAGGGCTACCGGGTTCTGCATGACCTGCTTAGGTTGTGGCGGCTGAGAGCTGTCGCGCACTCCGCCCCCGGCTTCGAAGCCCGTCTTGAGCGAGTCCGTGAGTCGGTCCGCACGGGAAGCCTCGAAGGTTGGGTGCCTATCGAGGACATCGTCCCGGACTGGTCTGACCGCCTGCGTCACCGGTGAGCTACCAGGTCCAGTTCGACGGCAACGCCTTGATCCAGTTGCGCGGCCTCCCTCGGAATGCGTTCGAAGCGTTGCTGGCCAGGGTGCTGGAACTTGTGGACGCGCCATGGGACGCTGCCATCGCGGCACCGGGTAACAATCCAGCCGTCCGAGATATCACATTCGGCAACGGTTCGGGACTGCTGACCTTTCAGGTCGACGACGACGCCGAGCAGATCCGGATCTTCGACATCACCTGGATCGGTTAACTGCTGAGTCAATGACTCGGCCGCAGCGCCATGGGTGGAGGGAGTTCGTAGACCATCTCGGTTACCTTGCCGTGCTCAGGCCTGAGGAAGTCTGTCACCGGTGGCTCCCCAAAGAGCAAGGACGACAGAACACAACCCAGGTAACACTCACCGAAACCCTATCTGACCTGCGAAAACGACTGGTGGGCCGTACTGGATTTGAACCAGTGACCTCTTCCGTGTCAGGGGTATCTGGCCCGTCGATCTAGGTCGATCTGAGTCGGGCGGGGAGCACCTTCACCTGCGGCAACATCGTGCGGGAGTCGAATCCGGTTTTACCGTGTCGCGGTGTGCTGGCTCCCGGAATTGGCTCCCCACCGCTGCCCGTCATTTGACCTGGGCATCCACCCGGTAGTAGTGGTGGGCTAGGAGGTCCCGTAGCCGCGCGATCTCCCGCCAGGGAATCTGCGGCTGCTGGTCGAGCAGAGACGCGGGCAGGGCCTTGACGGCCTCGCCGATCACCACAAGCCGGTACAGCAGCGCGTCGAATGCGAGTTGCGCTTCTTCGCTGTCGCCGTTGGCCTCGGCCCGCTCCAGTGCCTCTACCGCCCTGCCGACTTGGCCTGCCGCGTCGCTGATATCGGCCAGGCGCTCCTGCGGGGTCCTGCTCACAGGGGGATTGCCTCAGCTAGTGCCCGCTCGCGCACAGGTTCGGCCATAACTTCTACCGCTGCCACGTCTACTGGCCGTCCGACGAGTCGCTCGATTTCGTCGGCCAGTCGCAATAGTGGAAACAGGCCTTGCGTGCTGGCTGGGAAGTCCACTAGCAAGTCAACGTCAGATTCCGGAGTATCTTCCCCTCGGGCTACTGATCCGAAAACCCGCACATTCTCTGCGCCGGCTGCTTTAACTGCTGCCTCGATCTCTACCCTGTGTTCTCGCAACAGTACTGCCGCGGGGCTCGGCGGGCTAGGCGCGTCCGCGGTCAGACCGGAGAGAACTAGCGAGTGACCGGTGGCATGCAGCAGCCGTGCCAGCGTCCGTACAGTCGGGCTCGCTACACCGGTCTCATACCGCGCAACCATCGCCTGCGAGGTCCCCGCTCGGTGGGCCAGCTGCGTCTGAGTGAGCCCAGCTTCCCGGCGCACTTTGGCCAGCAGCGCTCCGGCATCGGCGTCCGTATCCATAGCAACCAGTATACCTTTTTAGGCATAGGAGTCAGCGGTGGTGCCACGAACAAGGCAGGCTCGCGAGCACAGGGTCGATGATCGGTGAGGGCACCTATAGGCCTGCCAACGTCTGCCATCGATGGCTCCCGGGCTGCAGGGATGACGAAAGGGGCCCCAGTAACACTCCCTGGAACCCCATCTGACCTGCGATAACGCGTGGGCCGTACTGGATTTGAACCAGTGACCTCTTCCGTGTCAGGGAAGCGCTCTCCCGCTGAGCTAACGGCCCGGGAAACTGCGAGGCGGAGACGGGAATCGAACCCGTGTACAGGGCTTTGCAGGCCCTTGCCTAAGCCACTCGGCCACTCCGCCGCGGTGGTGCCCGATCCCCGGCACCCGCGATACCGAAGAGCCGTGTGTTGACCCGCCAGCATGGCGAGGCGAGATCCGGCGCCTCCGAGCGGACGACGGGATTCGAACCCGCGACCCTCACCTTGGCAAGGTGATGCGCTACCAGCTGCGCTACGTCCGCATGCCGCCGGCCAGACCGGCGTGCGTTCAGAACTTTAGCCGATCCCGGCCGACGTTCAAACTCACATGCGCAGACCGAGCAGACACCGCCAGCACATTTCGCTCGTTGCCGAAGGATTGCCGCGATACTGTCACACCATGCCTGAAGCCGCTGTCCGCACCGCGTACGAGGTCGACATCGCGCCGGTGGCAGCGCTGATGTCCGATCACGCCCGCGCCGCGATGCTGATCGCGCTGCTGGACGGCCGCCCGCTGGCGGCCAGCGAGCTTGCCAGGCTGGCCGCGGTCAGCGCGCCCACGGCGAGCGCGCACCTGGCCAGGCTGCTCGACGGCGGCATGGTGACCGTGCTCCGGCAGGGCAGGCACAGGTACTACCGGCTGGCCGGGCACGAGGTCGCCACGGCGATAGAGGCGCTGTCGCGGATCGGCCCGCCTGCCGCGGTGCGCAGCCTGCGGCAGTCACGGCAGGCGGCCGCCCTCGCCGAGGCCAGGACCTGCTACGACCACCTGGCCGGGCGGGCGGGCGTTGAGCTGCTCGACGCCCTGCTGCGCGAGGGACTGCTGGCCGAGGCGGGCGGCGCCAGCGCCGGATCCATCGGTGACGAGCCCGGCGGGGGCGGCGGGCCGGTCACCGAGATGGCGGCCGTGCGGTATCACGTCACCCAGCGTGGGACTGCCCGGCTGGCACCGTTCGGAATAGAAAATCTTGAGGCGATGCGAGTGTCGCGCCGGCGTTTCGCCGGTGCCTGCCTGGACTGGACTCAGCGTCGGCCGCACCTGGGCGGGAGCCTGGCTGCCGCCGTCACCACCCGGCTGTTCGAGCTCGGCTGGATCGAGCGCGGGCCGCGGCTGCGCAGCGTGCGGGTGACGCCGGCCGGGCGGGACGGGCTGGCCGCGACGTTCGGCTGGGCGGACGGCTAGCCGGCCGGAAACGGCAGGGGCCCGCGACGGGCACGGGGACCAGGTGGCAGGCTGTCAGCCATGCGAACAGTGATCGTCAACGGCGACGGGCTGACCGTCCAGGATGTGGTGGATGTCGCGCACGGGGAGGCGCACGCCGAGCTCGGGCCCGGGGTGCCGGACCGGATGGAAGCCAGCCGCAAGGTAGTCATGGCGGCGATCCGCGGCGACGCGCCGGTGTACGGCGTGAACACGGGGTTCGGGGCGCTGGCCGATACGCCGGTGGGGGTGCGCGACCTCACCAGGCTTCAGGGCGCGATCATCAGGTCGCATGCGGCCGGGGCCGGCCAGCCGCTGGACGACGCGACCGTGCGCGCGGTGCTGCTGCTGCGGGCGCGGACGCTGGCTGCGGGATATTCGGGAGTGCGGGTCGAGCTGCCGCGCCGCCTGCTGGAACTGCTGCGCCTTGACTTGCTGCCGGTGATCCCCGGCAAGGGCTCGGTGGGCGCGTCCGGCGACCTGGCGCAGCTCGCGCACCTGGCGCAGCCGCTCATCGGCGAGGGCCGGCTGAGAGCGGCCGGTGCGTCTGACGCACGCGGCCGGCCGGCTGCCGAGGTGCTCGCCGAGCACGGCCTCGAGCCGCTCGAGCTCGCGCCCAAGGAGGGGCTGTCGCTGGTCAACGGCACCGAGCCGATGCAGGCGCTGCTGGCCTTCTCGGTGACCGACGCGCAGATGCTCGTGCAGGCCGCCGACATCGCCTGCGCGCTGTCGGTCGAGGCGCTGCTCGGTCACGACCGGCCCTACGACGAGCGGGTGCAGGTGATCCGGCCGCATCCGGGCCAGCTGGACAGCGCCGCGAACCTGCGCGCGCTGCTCGCCGGCTCCGCGCTGATGGCCAGCCACAAGACGAGCAGGCACGCGGTGCAGGACGCGTACTGCCTGCGCTGCGCGCCGCAGGTGCACGGCGCGGTCAGGGATGTGCTCGGCTACGCGCGCGGCGTGCTCGAGACGGAGCTCTGCTCCGTGGTGGACAACCCGGTGATCGTTCCCGATGGCGAGGTGATGGTCACCGGCAACTTCCACGGCGAGCCGCTGGCGTTCGCCGCCGACATGCTCGCGATGGCGATCTCCGAGCTCGCCAGCATCAGCGAGCGCCGGGTGGACCGGATGCTCGACCCGGCGTTCTCCCGCGGCCTGCCGCCGTTCCTTGCCCCGGACGCCGGCACCAACTCCGGCTTCATGCTGGCCCAGTACACCGCCGCGTCCCTGGTCAGCGAAAACAAGGTGCTCGCCCACCCGGCGAGCGTGGACTCGATCCCGACATCGGGCAAGCAGGAAGATCACGTGTCGATGGGCTGGACCGCGGTGCGCAAGCTGCGCGAGGTGGTGGCGAACGTCCGCATCTGCCTGGCCGTCGAGGTGTGCTGCGCGGCGCAGGGCATCGATCTGCGGGCCGACATCGCGGCGCCCGCCGCACCGATGCGCGCCGTGCACGCGGTCATCCGCGGCCGGGTGCCGAGGATGGACATCGACCGGGAGGTGGCCGAGCAGATCGCCGCGGTCAGTGACATGCTGCCCGAGCTGTGTTCGGCGGCCGCGGGGTCCTGCGGCGGGCTCAGGTAGCGTGTTGGTTCATGGCGATTTGGCTGAACGGCGCTGTCCTGGACAATGCGCAGGCGCGGATTTCCGTGTTCGACCATGGCCTGACTGTGGGCGACGGCGTCTTCGAGACCGTCAAGGTCACCGGTGGCGCGCCGTTCGCGCTGACCAGGCACCTGGAGCGGCTGGGCGCGTCGGCGGCGGCGCTCGGCCTGCCGGCCCCCGACCTTTCGCTGATCGCGCGCGGCTCCGCCGAGTTGCTGGCGGCATCAGGGAGCCCGGATCGCGCCCGGTTGCGGATCACCGTGACCAGCGGGGATTCGCCGCTCGGATCGGAGCGGGGCGGCGGGCCGCTGACCATCGTGATGGCGCTCGGCGGGCTCAAAGACTGGGCAGCCAGCTGCGACGTGGTGACCGTGCCGTGGCCGCGTAACGAGCGCGGCGCGGTCGCCGGGATCAAGACGACGTCCTACGCGGAGAACGTCCGCGCGCTCGCGTATGCCGCGGAGCGCGGGGGGAGTGAGGCGATCTTCGCGAACACGCAGGGAAACCTGTGCGAGGGGACGGGCAGCAACGTGTTCCTCGTCGTCGGTGGCGAACTGGTCACGCCGCCGCTTTCGTCCGGCTGCCTCGCCGGGGTCACCAGGGGCCTGCTGCTGGAGTGGTTCGGCGGGATCGAACGGGATGTGGCGGCCGCGGCGCTGGCCGCCGCGTCGGAGGCGTTCCTGACCTCGACCACCAGGGACGTGCAGCCGATCAGGGCGGTCGACGGTGTAGTGCTGCCGGCCGCGCCTGGCCCGGTCACGGGGAAGGCCGCGCAGGTTTTCGCTGCCCGCGCGGCCACGTCCCCCGATCCGTGACCATGGCTGCCCGTGATGCTGCTAAGCCCGTGATGCTGCTGAGCTCGTCGCGGTGCTGAGCCCGTCGCGGTGCTGAGCCCGTCGCGGTGCTGAGCCCGTGACGCGCTGAGCCCGTGATGCTGCTAAGCCCGCCACAGCAGGCCGTCGAGCTCCCCGCTGATGTCGAAGAAGTCGCCCTCGCGGCCGGCCGGGATCGCGTCGTAGGTACGGCGCAGGAACTCTGCCATCGCCGTCATCGGGGCCTCGAAGTGCGCCTGCCCGAACGGCGATGAGAGCACTATGTTCAGCGCTGGCTCACCGTCGCCTGCCGACGGCCAGACCTTGACATCGCCCTCACCCGAAGGTGCTGCCATGCCGGCTGCGAGAAGATCCCTGGCGAAGATCCACTCAACGGGCTCGTCCGTCCCCACGTGGAAGGCCATCCGGACCGCGTACGGGTCATCGCCTGAGTAGAACAGGCTGGCCACGAGCGGCACGGTGGTGTGTTGCGGAACGACAAGCATGAGGCCGAGCTCGGCTGATACGGTTGTGCCGCTGTCCATCATCAGGCCCACACCCTTTACCTTGTGCGGTCCCGGCATGCCGGGCTTTCGCGAATCTCACGTCGTCGCTCGTTAGTTATGACGCGCTAGACAGTGAAAACTTTTACGCTAAAGATTCCGCAATCTGGCCTGTCCTAACGTCGGTCACCGGTCTACAAATCGACCACTATGCCACCTGACCTGGGCAAACGCGCGACAGGGTGCGGGATGGTTATCATCGCCGAGTGGCACGCTGACCAGTGGTTATAACGGTGCGTGGACCATTGCTAACTCTCTGATTACAGTCTGAAAAAACTTTTGTGGCGGCGATCTTGAGGGTGGGCCGATATAGCAATCTGCGCCGATTTGGTTACATTCGGATGACCGGGGGTGTGTCCCACGTCACAGTGGGCCGTCCCGGGGTGGGGCGGCGCGCGTCAGGGAGAGCGAGACCACGCCTAGTGCCGCGCCGGGAACGTCGGCCCCGGTATGTCGCGGTGTGCCGGTCGGGAGGATCGCCGAGGTGAGGCTAAATCCGGCGCGCGATCGTGATGATCTCCCGGCTTGCCCCGGTGGTCGCAGGCATTCGCCGGGTTCCACTCCTGCCAGGCGCGCGCCTGCGGGTGGCGCGTCTCGAACGCGAACCGGCCGCCCCTCGCGCAGCGCGGCCCGGATCCCGGCGAGCGAAGGGCGCAGGTCCACATCAGTGACCAGGCATTGGAAGGCGTGGCTGACCATCGTCGCGAGGCCGAACTCGGCCACCCACACCACGTCCGCGGCGGTGCCCTCGACCCACTCGACGTCATCGCGCCGCCGCGCCCGGGCCAGCGCCGCGCGGTCCGGATCCAGGCCGGCGAGCCGTCCGGTGTGGCCAAGCTCGCGCGCGCGAGCCAGCATGGCGCCAGTGCCGCAGCCGACGTCCAGGACCGAGTCGGCGGCCATGACCAGATCCTCGTAGAAGCCGTCACTGGGCCACCGCGCGGGATCCCACGGGTTCAGCAGGTCATACAGCGCGGCGGCATCAGCGTCGGAGAACACCGCGACAGTATCCGCGCACCGGCGACAGCGACCAACCCGATAACCCAGGCCAAGGCGAAGGTTGCCTGACACGCACTAGCTCGCGGTGCGCACAGCGGCGGATGCGCTAGTCTGTGTTGGCCTGCGGGGGCCGGATACGGCCGCGCAGCACGGGCGATTGGCTCAGCGGGAGAGCGCCTCGTTCACACCGAGGAGGTCACTGGTTCGATCCCAGTATCGCCCACCATGACAGGCTTACTCCAACCCGTGCCCCCCAGGGCAAGGGCCAGCAGGTCAGTCGAGGTTAGATCATCAGACGAGACGCCCTCGTGGAAGGCCACCGCAGCTACGGGTGGTCTTTTACGTTGGTAGCCTCGCTGGTCGTAGGTCCGTCCCGCAGGCACTATCACATCAAACGGTTCGGCCAACTCATCGCCAGTTACGCTCTTGCCGTCGAGCTTGAGCTTGTTAAAGATCGTCTGCACGATCAGCTTGCGTAGTGACGGTCCGGCCTCGCGGTATAGCTCCTGAGGCCGGTCGAGCAGGTCGAGTGCCAGCGTGAACACCTGACGGCCTACCTCCAGCTCGGCATCGAGCCTCTTGACCTCCCGCCGGATGCGTTCTCGCTCATCCCGGATTGATATGAGTTTCTCTTTGATTTTCTCCTTCGGTAGCTCGGCGTCGGCGGCCAGGTCGAGCAGGTTGTCCTCTTTGGTATCGAGCGCCCCAAGCTGTGCCGCTAGCCGATCCCGGACCGCTTGACTGCTCCCGAGGTCGCCAGCGAGTGCCTCGTCTAGCCGTTCGCGGACGGTTGCCTTGAACTCGTCCGAGAAGCTCACCGTGGCGAAGTGGCGGATCACCTCTTGCTCCACCGCCTGGACGTTGAGGTAGGGCACATCGCACAACCCCTCTTGGCGTCCCCGGCAGTAGAAGTAGAAGTACTCACCACCGTTGCCCGCAGCTCGTTGCACGATGAAGCGGTGTTCGCACCTTGCGCACCACAGCACGCCCTTGAGGTAGTGGTTGTGAGTGCGCTTCCGCACCCCCGCACCGGAGTGCGAGTCGAGCACTTTTTGTACTCGCTCGAACAGCTCAGGTGTGATGAGCGCCTCGTGCCGCCCCGGGTACTCGATGCCCTCGTACTCGACGTAGCCGAGGTAGTAGCGGTCTCGTAGCAGCTCACCGAGTTGCGCCAGCGAGATCGGCCGCGCGGGATACTTGGCTGTCGCCCGCATCCGCAGGCCCGCCTCGGTCAGGGTGGCTCGCAGGCTTTCCAGCGTGTACTTGCCCGTGGCGAACGCCTCGAAGGCCATCACCACGTATGGTGCCCGCTCGGTGTCGGTCTCAATGGTCCGCACCTCCCGGCCCTCGATCCGCTTGCGGACGTTGAGGTAGCCGAGCTTGGCCCGGCTGGCCGTGCCGCCGTTGCGGACCTTGTTGGCCATCTTGACCTTGATGTCTTCGCCGCTCATCCGCACTTGCAGCCAGTTGAACACGTCGGTGACGGCTTCCATGGCTTCTGCCATCAGGCCATCGCCAAAGTCTTCCTTGGCTGAGACGAGCTTCACGCCCAGTTTTTCGAGCGCCATCTTGGTGTTGCCCGCGTCGATGTAGTTGCGGAAGGCTCGCGACCGGGCGTAGATGATCACGTAGTCCACATCGTGCTCCCGCATGATCCGGGCGATCATGTCGCGGAACACCGGCCGCTTGTCTATCGTCTGGGCCGAGTTACCCGGCTCGACGTACTCACCGACGTTCACAAACCCCAGCTCGCGCTCTTTGCCCGAGCACACCTTGCGCTGCGTGTCGATTGAGTTGCCCTCGGGATCTACCTCGAAGTCCGTATCCATCTGCTTCTTACTCGACACCCGCAGGTAGCGGATCGACCGCTACTCATGGTTGCACCTTTCTGTTTGCTACGCCGCGACGATCACCGGACCAGGGCGGAAGTAGCTTCGTACCGAGGGCGACTCCATAGCCTCCCGTAGCGTCTTTCGCCAACGCTGCCGTGACTCGATCAGGCCGAGGTCTTGCAACCGCCGGTCCATGGCAGCCGGGGACACGTTGAATACCGCCGCCAGTGCTTCGGTGTTTTGGCTGCCGCGCGCCCAAGCTCGTTTCACCCATGCTCGCGGCATCAGTACGCAGGCCGAGAAGTAGTCGCACATCCGCTCGGCCCGTTCGTCGGCCGAGTCCTTGCTGTAGTCACTCTTGGGATACAGCACATTGATATAGGGGTTATCCAAGATGTGCTTGAACTCGTGACCCAAGGTGAACCGTCGCCTGGTCTGGCTGTCATCGCGGTTAACGGCTATCAGCCACC
Organism: Actinomycetota bacterium; assembly: GCA_003168255.1. Classification (GTDB taxonomy): domain Bacteria; phylum Actinomycetota; class Actinomycetes; order Streptosporangiales; family Streptosporangiaceae; genus PALSA-505. The sequence goes on along the minus strand of PMSU01000105.1, from coordinate 36,982 downwards.
GGCTGTCTTTCTTCAGCCACTGCGACATGCCGGATAGTCCTGCGATATCCCGGTTGGGCACCACTCGGACCTCGATCCGTGGTAGCTCAGCGATCAGGCCCACGTCCACTGGTGTGTCTCGCTGGTCCAGAATTGCCAGTAGTCGTGTAGCCTGCCGCTCGGCAATCCCTTGCGCTTCGTGGTGTTGCAATGGCCGCGCCGGTACTAGCGCTCGCAGGCTCTGTAGTATTGTCCTTGGGTCTTGGTCCATGTAATCCCTCCATTCATGAACTAGTTGCTGTACTACTTGGTGTCTGTGTCTTTGGTCTCCCCGAGACGCCGCATGTGCTCGGCCATCTCCCGAATCGCTGCATCACTCATCCGGTACTTGGCCCGCAGATAGGGGGCCAGGTCCGGTAGCCCTTCCGGCGGCTTCACCCCGATGAAGGCCAAGAGGTCCGCCGAGCTGATCTCTAGTACATCGGCGATTCGCTGGAGCAAGTCTGCAGCCGGGTTAGCGGTCTCGCCGTTCTCCAGCCGTGCCAAGTAGGAATTGTGGATACCTACCCGGTTTGCCAACTGGCGCTGCGACATACTTGCTCGCGCTCGCTCCACTCGCAGGTATTCGCCTAACCTTGACGGGGCGTCCATTCGTGTCTCTCAGTGTTTGTATTCACGTTACAAATCCCTCCTTCTTATTATTTTTAGTATTGCATGCGTGTCGGCGCGGTGATTCGCTGCCGCGCGATCAGGGCTGGCACCGACCGCCGCACGATCGCCACGCTGGGCGCATCAAGCAGCCGCAGCGTCGCGACCACCCGGTTGAGCACCCCGTACGCTCGGGCTACAGTGGCTGCCTGCACGCCCACCCGTCCTACCGCCTGCAACAGGGGACGGGCGTGCTTGACCTTCTCGGCCCGCGCTAGCTCCTTCGCCGGATCATCCGCCCTTCGTGCTCGCGGCGTCCGTACGCCGGATAGCGTCCATTGGACGCAGGCCGCCTCATGCGGTCCGAGCTGGCCCAGCGATCCGAGCATTGCCGCCGCGGCCATCTCGGCTCGGTCGGCCGCTAGCTGGTGCGACAGGCTCGTGATGCGCAGCTCCGTCGCGGCCCGCCACCGCGTCGCTCGGGACATCAGGTAATCCGGCGCCTCGTCCAGCCGCAAACCCGGTAGGAGTGCCCGTGTTCCCGTGAGCAGGCCAGCTTGCCGCGCTTTGGGTACGAGCACGTAGTGACGGATCGAATCGCGACTGGCCACCAGCTCCAGCACTACAGGCATGCGCAAGGTGCCGACGAGATCTAGCCAGGCGCTCACCTGCTCAGCCTTCAGGCCGCGCGGAAACCGCACCGACAATGCCACTAGCGAGCGTCGCCAGACTCGCGCCTCCAGCCATCGTCCGCCCACAACCACGCCGAGGATCACCGCGCCCCCCAGCGCGATGGTCAAGATCGCTATCACGACCCGGTACCTGAGCTTGCTGCTACCTTCGTCTGCCGTTTCTTGTTGTCCGTCCGCAGTGCCAGCTCCCGGCCCAACGCGATCACAATCTGTGTCATCGCCTCCACGTCAAGCGTCGGCCGCTGCGCGCCGGTGATGACTATTCGTATCCCTTTCGTCGGCATTGGTTCACCTCCTTTATCTGGGCAGATGCCATTGGGCGGCTCGCCATGGAGCACGAGCCGCCCAATGAATACTGACCCCCTATCTTCGTTATCTGTCGCATTGATGCGACAGTCAAGACTTTTATTTGCCGCTGGTGATCCGCCCGCCCAGCGCCACCCACAACACGCAGATAACGACGGCCAGGCTTACCAGGACGGGCACAACCGGAGCGATCAGGGTCCATGCCAGCCGCGCTCCCGCTGCCACCACGAGCAAGGTGAGCACGGCCTGGCGCACGCGCTTCAGAGAGCCCTTGAACCAGCTGTCGCTCACGGCTCGCCTTGTTGCTGGCGGCGCCTGGCCTCCGCGATGATCGACGCCCGCGTGCGCTCACCGATCTCGTGGATCTGCCGCTCAGCCGCATGAACCCGCTGGTCGAGCTGCCGCGCCTGAGCCTGAGCCCCCGAATCCTGGGTGCACGCGATAACGGTGGCGACCACGACGACGAACACGATCATCGCGATGACAACACTGATGCCGATGATCACGGTCACCACCTCGACCGCACACTGCGGATGGCCTCGGTCATCTCGATCGCCCCCGCCAGCGCCTGGAGCCGGTACAGCTCGGCTCCCGACGGAGACATTCGTTCCGCCTGGTCGCAGACCAGGCTCGTCAGCACGTTCTCATGTACCGCCCCTCGGGTTACGTGCCCGACGGCCATGACCTCGGCTTCGGCCCGCTCCATCCGCCGCCGCACAGCGGACAGATCGTGTGGGTGTTGTCGCTCGGCCGCCGCGTTGGCTCGCCAGCGGGCTACTTCTCCAGCCATTGATCGTTCTCCCTTGATGATCTTGTTGAGTTTGGTGGCGAGATGGCAGAAGGGGGCGGCCGGTAGGCCGCCCCCTTCTGTAGTCGTGTCGTCCGCACATCTTCTTTCCAGTGCCAGCACACGCGCCCAGAGGGTTAGCCCCATGCGCTCCTTCGGGGCTCTACTCCGTGCGCGCCGCGCCTTCCCGCGCTCGCCCCTGAGCTTGGAGCCACTTGGGGCCGCTGCGCGAAGGAAGACAAGCCGGGCCGCACACGGGGCATGGGCTGCGCCAACCAACACCGGGCGCACCATTGAGATCCCCAGGTCGCACTGCCTGGCTCGATGTTCGACCGGCCTCGGTTGTCCAGCTACCCACATACTTTTGAAGCTAGGGAGGCGATTAACCTAACGCCATATCAGGCGGCTGGAAGGAACTGGAAAGGTCTGGAAGCAACCGGAAACACGTAGAAGGAGACGAGGGACTATGAGGTCCGGCTCAACCCGGCCAACAGACCCGCGGCAGAGCCGTGAAGCCTTGGTCAAGGAGCTAGCCAGCGTCTGGCAGTATGGGATTACTGCCGCTGAACCCGCGAACCTGGCCCATATCTTGGAACATCCCGCGCTGCACGGCGTCGGCCCGAATAAAGCCACCCGCAAGCTAGAGCTGGTCAGGCTTTGCGAATTAATCGCTACGCAGGACATGCCCGCAGGCGGAGACCACGAGCTGGGCAAGCTAGCAGATATGGTGCTCGCGCTTGGTAATTACCGCACCATTGGCCGGCAAGATCGTTACCATGCAGCCGTGGCTCTAGTTAAGGAATGGAATAACATACGCAAGGGTGACCCGGAAGATCGTTCGTACGATGATTACTGGGATAATCCAGTGCGCAAACGTGTTGCTCGACAGGCCATGAGAGTTCTGCTTCAATACCTCGACACGTATGCTTCTCCCGCAGCGGAACCCGAGTCTGAGGCCCGGGCAATACCTGACGGAATGCTTTACAAAAATAAGTACGTACGGACCACCAAAGAAGGTCGGCAGCAAGTCCGTTATGCCCTCCAGACCAATTATCAGGGCCGCACACTGACGAGGTTCGTAAGTCAGTCCGAGTGGGAAACCATTGGCTTCTTCTATGACATCAAGACACGCCAAAGGGTCGATGTAGTTCCCGTAGTATAGTAAAATAGTCGCTCTTGCAACATAGGAGCACGCGCGTTTAGCAACCAAATACTATGAACACTTACCAGGATTAGTGCACCTTTCCGTGGTCTCCAGGTGGGTCAACCGACTCACCTGCCGGATCACGGAGAGATGTTACATGTACGCTGCCACCGAACTCTGCAAGGACTTCTGGCGCTTCGTCCGTCGGTGCGCCTATGACGACGGCAACGATTACCTCACCTCGGCAGACAGCTCGATCGGCATGGTCTTTCAAGACCGCCGACGCCGAGCCGTGTACCTTCAGCCAGGGGATACTCGGATCGATGAGCCGCTAGACATACGCGATCCACGCCCGATGGTTTATCAGACGATCCAGGAAGCTCTGCTGGACTTTCTGATCTTCCGGGTAGACGGAGCGTGGTATGACGGTGTCCCAGACTTCCTGGACTGGCTACGAGCCCAGGCACTCATTATGGCCCAGGTGGCACGTGAACCACAGTGGCTTACGGTTCAGACACCCGTCATGGGCGACGACATGAAGTGGTCGCCGGATCGGCTGACGACCCACGCGATGGCGATCGCTCCTGGCGAATGGGACACCTTGTCCCATGAGACCTTCGATGCGATCGTCCGGCAGTATTACCGCTCGGAAGAAGATGGCCCGCGCCCGCTCCTAAAACCGTGAGGTCAAGCGGCTGGAAGCTGAGACTCCCTAACGAGCCGCTTGGCATTCGCACAGATCGCCCGGTCCTCTACATGGGGACCGGGCGATGATTCGTTTAATCCAGTAGCTCACCCACCTTATATATGCAACCAGTCATCGAAGCACCGGCGGCCCATTGCTTAGGTAATCATCAATCCGCTTCCGAATCGACTCATGCATGGTCAAGCCAGCAACCTCATCAATTGAGAAGAACCGTACGTCATGTGATTCACTACTGACATGCAACTCGCCACTAACTATCGTGCAGGCGAGGCAGATGTTAAATTCCTGCCGCACTTCGCCGTCTTCGTACGCGAACACATGGGCCGGATCAGAGTAGATTCCTACAATCCGCTCAATACGAACGTCGAAGCCGGTCTCTTCCTTGACTTCGCGAATAGCTGACTGGGCGAACGTCTCGCCTATGTCCATCGCGCCGCCGGGCAGTGCCCAGTTGCCCGAGTCGCTGCGCCGTTGGAGCAAGATGTGGCCCTCACTATTCATCACCACCGCGGACGACCCCACTACCAATGAGTTGGCCGCTGGCGCCTCCCGGTCGTGCCAGTAGTCAACCCGCTTACCCATGCGGGCCTCCGCTGGCCGCCAGGATCGAGTGGGACTCGGCCCAGATCGCCTCGAACTGCTGGGCATAAGACTCAAAGATCCCGGCCGGGCCGAGCCGCTTGAGCTGCAACAGCGGATGCTGGTAACCATGTAGCCGGTACAGGTACGGCGTCACCAGCATCTGGTCATCGAAGCGGTAGAGAGCGTTGTAGAGCGGCACTCCGTGGTAGCGGATCTCCACACCGGGGTTGGACAGGATCGGCTCAAAATGCTGCACCGTCGAGCGAATCCGACCTGCTAGCGTCCCGCCGAGTCCTTCCAGTCGGTCCCGCGCCGCTACCTCCTCGCTGTCCGGATCGGCCAGCGCGATCCGCACCCGTAGTCCACCGGCACACTTGTCCTCCAGCAGCCGCGCGAGCTGTGGGTGCTGCTCGGGGAAGAACAGCATGGCGTAGCCAAGCAAATCCAGGTTCGTGCGTACCCGCTCCAACATGCCGGACCACAGCTGCGATGGTGCATCGGCTCGGTGCGCGAAGGCCGCCACGATCTCCGGTGTGTGATGCGCGCCGGATGCGCCCAATCCCACGCCTGGCCACAGGTGCTCCTCGGCCTGGCCGAGCAGGTCGCAAATCTTCCACCGATGTCTTGGGTGCGGCACGCGTCCTCCAACCCACCGCTGCACGGTCTTGGGGTCTACCCCTGCATGCCGTGCCAAAGCTTCGACCTCAACACCTCGGGCTGACATGGCTGCCCGCAGGCGTTCATTGCGTTCACCGGCCACTACTGTCGCACCTTCTGCCAGGGACGTTTAGGACGGGGGTTAAAACGTCCTAAACGTACCACAAGGACGGTGGGACCGTCCCGGGCAACCGAGAAAGCCTTGGTCGGTAAAAGGCGGACCTTCGGATTAGCGCACGGCTGGGCATTTCGGAAATAGGGAAGAAATTCGTGAAACAAGCATTTTGGGATCTATCCAGCAGGCGCCACCGAAGTGCCGTCATGACCCTGGAACGGCGCATCCAGCCTGATGGTCTTCACCCTGGGCTCACCGTAAGCCGGTTGTCGTCATGAGCCGCAGGGCAGGCGTTGTCAACGGATCACAAGGCCACGCTGGACTTGGTCCTGAGCCTGTCTCCGACGCCTGCCCTGCTTCCAACCACGAGCAGCAACAAGACGGGCATATGGATCACTGGCCGCTTCGGAGTTATCTGGAACTGGGGGCGTTGCCGAGCGCCGTGCCGTGTGCCCGGCTTCACACCAAGCATCTACTGTGGGAGTGGGGCCTTGAGACCTTCACAGACGCGACTGAGCTGGTGGTGTCGGAGCTGGTGACGAATGCCCAGCGAGTCTCGGCCGGACTGACCGGCAGCCGGTTTGGTGGCCGATGGCGTCCAGGTGTGCCACCGGTTCGGCTCTGGCTGTACTCGGACAAGGAACGGGTCCTCATCCAGGTCTGGGACGGGGATGACCGCCAGCCGGAACCTCAGTACGTTGATCCCCAGGCCGAGAGTGGACGCGGGCTTCTCCTGGTCGAGACCTTGTGCGCCGAATGGGGCACACATCGGCTAGAGGGTTCGAGCGGGAAGCTGGTCTGGGCACTCGTCGGTGGAGTTGATGGAGACCAATCAACACATTGAATAGGTGCTATTCAACTGTAGGGAGCATGCCTCAGGGCATAATAGCTTATTTTCAGGCAGCCGGATTGCCACTCGTTCCCATTGCAGCGGCAGGGTCATCATCGACTCTTAGGTCTATACGCCAGGGTTCATCAGGGTAGAGCACTCGGTCAAGTTCCTCGCGCGAAAGGCTGCTTAGCCTTTCTACTTCTCGCGCAATTCCCTTGTTCTCGTACTCCAACAGCCGCATCGTTGCGCATGGTGACTCCCTAGCACCACAGATGCATTTGCCGTCAGGGGTTGGCTCATGGCCCAGCGCTACTTCCACGAGCGCCGCTTTCCACTTCTGACGGCTCCCAAACGCCTGCTTCATCCTAACTTCATATTCAGTGGCCTTGCTCTTGGCCGCTCGATACCAATTACGGACACGTTGCTCGTGATCTCCCAGGCGAGCGATGACGCGATCCGCGGATTCGTTCTCGATTTCATAGTGCTGAGCGCAATACTCACACCATTGAGTTATTTCCGTTGCCTTGTGCGCGAACGGGAATTCGCAGCATTCACAGGTTGTATAGCGCATCGAAGGAAGTGCGCCAAACGACTCGGGCTTCTCTTCCGCTCGAAGCTTGCGAGTCCTCCAACCACCATGATCGACTTCGTCACGGATGAGCTGTTCCTGGCGAGGCGTGAGCTCTGCAACGCCTCGGCGCACGGGTAGCCTGAGTCGCTCGGCGACCTCGATGATCACACGGATGCTGACGCCGAGCTCGTGGGCCAACTCGAACACGCGCAGGCGCTGGGGCATGACATCTGCCTTCTTCCTGGAGGCTGATGGGGCCTGGTGGACCCACGGCGCTCGTAGCTGAAGAAGAGCGCCCGGGTAGTCAGGTAGCGGGATCCCACCACATACTGGAATGACAGTTCGATAGCTCCAACACCTAGCGCGACACGCTAGCCACCGATGCTCGCCACGACACGCTGCCGCTGATCGCGGACGGATAGAAGTGTCGTAGCCCGGTTCTATGCTCTCCTCATGCTTGACGCTGCCGACTGGACCGCCATCGGGACCTCCGCGCTCGCTGTTGCGACCATCGCGCTTGGGTGGGTCACGGTCAAAACGAGCGCTGCGGCCAGGCGCCATGACGACGACAAGCGCGCCGAAGACCGAGCAGCTGACGCGGCCAAGCGAGCTGAAGACCGGGCAAGAGACGACCGGCTCCGCAAGGAGACTCGCGAACAAGCCGAGCAGCGCGAACATGCGGAGCGCATCGCCCGCGAAGATTATGAGGCTCGCCAGGTGCTCGTCATGGTCGAAGAGAAGGAGCACCCCGGTCTTGGTCACAACTTCAACCGCCGGGTGACTTTGAGCGCACCGCACGCCTACCCGATCAAGCAGGTCGAGGGGTGCATGGTTGTTCCATCGAACAGCGGCCTGGGAACTATCGGGTTCGGTCACCACGGCGATGAGCCTTACATCGATGAGAACCGGATCTACTACAGCTTCTGGGCTGAAGTGCCAGACAAAGCGCCTAGGTCGACTCCGATCATGCGGTGGGCTGACTGGCATGGCAACCGCTACTACCAATACCGCCATTACACCAAGCGATTTGGTCAGAACACTGAGCCGCTTGAGGCAGCACGGGAACTCGACTTGTGGATAAGGACCGGACCGAACCCGGACGAGCCTATTCGCTAGGAGCTATTGTGATTTACGCTTGGCATGAGATCGAGCCGGATCGGCTCGGTGGACCTGAGGGTGTTCGATTTGTCACTGCGAGAGTTTGAGTAGAGAGTGTCGACTTATCCCGACTGGCGAGAGCCCGTGCGACTACTCGAATTGAGCACCAGACCTGCTACTTCTGCGCAGCGAGCCCTAAGTGATCAATTCGGGCTGACGGTACGGGGCGATGAGCCAGCTGGAGTTCTTGGCGTGATGTTGGAAGCACACATCATGCTGATTTGGGACATAGATGTTCCGCCAGAATCAGCGAGCGAGCGCCAACGAAACTTTCTCCGCAGCCTAGGAGCAGTTACGATAGCCGATTCTTCAAGCTTGCCCAAGTACCTCGCCTCAGCTTGGATTGATCATCACTTGGCCATAAGGACAATTGAATCCCTCCGTCAACTTCAGCTGAAGACCGGCGATGCGGTGATAAGACGAACTGTCTGGCGAAAGGAGGTCCCAGGCATTACACCGCACGAAACGCTTCAGCTCTACCATGTGTCAAGCATAGGAGCCGATGGCCTGGTCTATTTTAAGGGTGGCAATGGTAAGTGCGGTTGGCCTTCTTCGCTGCGACTGGCTGGACCGAATGAAGACCCTGCCTCTTATCCTCAGTTCCTCGAATTCACGGTGTGATCGGAAGCGTTGTAAACGTTCATAAGGCGATCACGGCTGCATCTTCTGATGCGGCTGCCGCCAAGACGCTCCAGGAAGAAATCGAGAATTACTGCCGGACCCCAGCCGCGGCTCTACCCAGCTAAGGGCGGAAATGCATCCCGTTAAACTCATGACCGGTACCTTGCAACTGCGTGAACTGCTGCCGGACGACGCAAGCTCGCTCGACAAGGTCTACGGCGACCCGCAGGCTACCAGGCACCTTAGCTTTGAGCCCCGGGACATGAAACAGGTAGAAGCTATCATCCAATCCGCGATCGAGTCCGCTGCTGAGGACCCGCGCACCGTGTACATGCTGGCCGTGGCGGAAGCGGAAAGCGGTGAGCTAATAGGCGCCGCCCGGCTGGCATTCGGAGAGTATCAGAGTGCCCAGATCGGATTCGCCCTGCGCCCGGATCAATGGGGCAAGGGACGGGGAAGCGAAACCGTACGCCTGCTAGAACGCCTCGGCTTCGAAGAATTGGGACTGCATCGCATATGGGGCGCACGAAGTCCGGTGAATGACGCATCCGCGCGCACAATGCACTCAGCCGGGATGATCGAGGAAGGCACCATCCGGGGTCATCTGTTCACCCGTGGAGCATGGCGAGACTCGATCGTTCACTCTATCTTGTCCGATGAATACCAGCCCGTAAGCGCGACCCCGGACATCCCGTAGAGAATGTATGACCACTGCCCCCCGCGCCGAGACACGTCGTCTACCGGAGGCACGGACCCTTGGCCCCTGACCCCTCACACGGGAACAGGTGACGTTCCCGTGAGCTGGACCGATCACAAGCGGTGACCAGGGCGAGGGCGTGTGCCCCGATTTGACGTTTCCGCTGGTCGAAGACATCGCTAGGTCATGGAAAAGTCAGGGTTCCAAGCAGTCTCAACCGCCGAAAACGGGCATAACACGCGTGCATTATCGCAGGCTCATACGTTCGATTACAGTACCTTCAGGTGCAGATTAGTCTTCTACCAGCATCTACGTAGCTGATCATGAGAAAGCGCTGTACATATCGGCGGGTCCGGGCGCGGGTCGGTGGCGGTGATTCGTTCGCTCTCCGTGATCGGCGCCTGAGGTCTCGACCTGGACACGAGTGGCTTGGAGCCAAGGATTTGCTCCCGGCGGCTCCTCGGCCAGGTGTCCGCCGCAGACGCGTCTCTATGAAGGTGCGGCTGTGGGTGGCAGACTTCGGTTATGGGTGAACTCAGCGGTGATCTGGCAGCCGCCAGGCGGCTGCTGCCCGAGGGATCGAAGGTTCAGGGTGAAGTGGTTTGGATTCCGAAGCCGGGAGTTATCGGGTTGTTTGCCAGCTTGCCGGGTGGCCTGACGGGCTTCGTGGATGTGCTCACGCTCCCGCGGGATGCTGATGCCTGGCCGGCAGTGGGGATGCGGTCTGACTTCGAGGTGATGCAGCACCAGCCCGGTCAGGTCCGTTTGTGGCCGCTGGATCCGCGGTTCCGTGGCCGCAGCTTCCCCTGGGGGAGAGACGGGACGGACGAGGCGTGGTGTGAGCTGAAAGAGCGTCATCCTGCCGGTTCGGCCCTGCGGGCCGAGGTCGTGGCTGTCTACCCCTCCAATCAGGAATACGTGGTCAGATTTGCTGACGGCGATGATCTGCCGTGGTCCTGTGCCTTCCTGCCCTGGACCAGAACCCGGCCACGTGCTGGCAGCGTCGCCTGGTACCAGGTGACCGCCCGCCTCGAGGCAACACGCCGGATCATGGTGAGCTGGCATAGTCGCCTCAATGGCTGGTCCCGGGACTGAAGGAATCTCCGGTCGGGGGAAGCGAGCCGCACAGCGGCCAGAAGCCGATGCCGGGCAGGGCTGTGCGCGGTTGTGCGGCGGCCGGCCGTAGCGGCCGTTCCCGGGGCCGGGCAGGTCACGATGGAGCCAGGTGGTGGCGGCGGGGCAAGACGCCCGGTGTCATGACCGGCGCGTCCGGCGAAACAGCGGGCTGGCTGGCCGGGGAGCCAGGGTCGTTCCTGCGACGTTCGCCGGCGGGCACGATCGCGCGCCTCGGCGAATGCAAGGCAATGCCCGGCGTCTGGATCGATTTCGGCGCCGGGATGAGGAAACTGCTCGATATCCGGCAGGCGCTGCCGCATCTGCGCCCGCGCCGTCCGCAGGACCCGGCGACCCCGGCCGACCCGCGAGAACGGTGCGACCATTGCGGTGGTCGGCCAGTCGTTGTCAGCGTGACCGGGTCGGAGGGGACGCGAAGAGCCTGCGTCACCCACCGCGCCCGGGTGGCCGAAGACCTCCGCCGATAGGCGCCGCAGAATGCCCGCTCTTCACGCATGACCGGGCGTTGGCAGCCAGCCCATCGACGCACAGATCGCCCGGATCTGCCCATCACGGGTGACGCTGTCACGTCTCAGGAGGTCGACCAGATCGGCGGCTCGGCGAGCACCCTCCCGGGCCTTTGTGTCACTCAGCGTGGTGTTGAAGGGATCGGGTTAATCTGGGCCGACCTGCCAGCTGGGCCATGTGCCCTGTTGCCGGGGCATTGCCGGTTGCCGGTGAGGTCTTTGGCGGTGGCATCACACGGCGGCGCGCATCTTAGTCACGAGCCGGTCGAACATGGGATAGGCGTCTGTGCCGCCGATCGCGTCGATCGATGGCTGCCACATCTCCCACCTCTCGATCAGGCGACGGCCGAGCAGGGTTTTGATCAGCTCGAAATCGCAGCCGCCGTGTTTCTCGAGCGCGCCGAGTTGCTCGAAAAAGTCCAGCTCCCGGTACAGGACGTAGGCCTGGACCGAGTTCTCTGCGATGAAGCGCGTCAGCGCATCGCGCAGCGCTTCTGGCGTCTCGAACTGCGCGACCATGCGGCGTGTCTCCACCAGCGGGGCTTCGCTCCAGCGCCGGAAGAACTCAACCGCGGTCGCGGCCTCCCGGCCAATGCGGGCTTCGCGGGCTTGCTGGCCGGCGAAGACCACCGCGCCGATCGCGCTCAGCAGCCCGAGGGCACTGACCGCGGTCGCGATCGCTGTCACCTGCTCAGCCCAGTTCGGCATGGGCCGTCCTCCCATCGATGGTCCTGCACCCCGGCCACGCCCGCCGCCCGGCGAGCGGGGGACTCGCCGGACCCCCGATCAGCAGCTGCCCGGCGGCGACGCTGTCCGCGGACCGGTGAGAGTGCGCTGTGGCCTTCTGCGCAGCCAGCTTGACCTGCAGGCCGGGGTAATCCGAGATCGAGCGCTGGATCGGGGCATGTTACCCCCGCAGGACCAGCACCGTCGCTGCCGCGTGCCAGCGTGATCATGGCAGGCGGCAGCGACGCCAGCCCCCCGCCGCCCCGACGCGAGCATCAGCGGAATCCCGCTGCCGGCCCGGCTCCTGCCCGCCTGACCACAGCAAGCCACACCAGACAAGCACATAACCAAGTGTGGCCGCCGCACAGATCATCCGGATATGAGCGCCCAAGATCTTGGTAGAACCGAAACCCGGCCGCGCGCCTAACGGCGGGCACGCGTGACGGGTGCGCACCCAGCGAATGTCACGGTAGGTACGAGCCTGGGCCACGCCCTTCGGTGCCAGTCCTCGGACGTGCCGACCCGGCCGGGCAGCGTGGCCGTGCCCTGCCGGCTCTGAGTTAGGTGCGAGCTGTTTCGGCATGGTTCTTCCGCGTTTGTTCAGCTCGCTCCCAGCCTTTGTCCCTAAGGTGGGCGCCTATGACTGATAACACTACGAATATGGGCGGGACGGACGCTGGGTCCGGGTCCGCGCTCATCGACTTCGGCTCCCCGGACGAACAAGCCGATCTTCCGGAAGAGCTCACCGAGATCGACGACGATGGCTCGGGAGGGGATGGCGTTCTGGGCACTGGCGCGGTGAGTGGAGGCTTCGGCTTCGCTGGCCTGGCCCTGGCGGTCGTCTCCCTTACGACGAACTGGACCAGCGGCGTCGTGGTCAGCCACGGCCAGTACAGCGAAGAAATCCATGCCCCGAGTTCTGGTCTGACGGGCCAGCAGCAGCTGAACCTGTATGCAAACGGCTGGCACACCCAGGGCTGGTGGGCGCTCGTGTTCGCCGCCGCGGCGGTGCTGTCCGGTGCCGGTGTGTTGCTCTGGCCGAGGGTCCTGCGCAGCGGCGGCACCCCGGGCTGGTCCAAGGCCGTCGCGACCAGCGCGATCATCGTGGGTCTGGTCGGCGCGCTACTCGCGGTCCTCACCATTACCGGGGTGTTCGGCGGGCACCTGACCGCCCCTGGCGCGAGCTGAGCCGGGCTCACTCCTTACGGAGCAACGGCCTGCCGGGCTTGTTCTGGATGCTGGACCGGGTGGGACCTGGCGATGCGGGCGAGACGAAACAGGCCGGCGGCGGGCGACTGACCCCGTCACCTGGTACATCGACGCCGCGCGGTGCCGACCAGGCAACGCAGTGTGACCAGCGGAGAAGGGATGACTTCCATGTTTATCAGCAGCACTCCCGCCACCGGCTCCAGCCGGAGATGGGCGCGGCGGAGACCGATGACGGCGCAGGCCAGGGCGGGCGGTGACGTCCGATGAGGGAGGACGTACGCGAGGCGCTGGCCATTGATGCCTCCTCGACGATCGAGGACCGCACGATAGACATCACCACCACGGGCCGGCGTTCCGGCCAGCCACGGCGAATCGAGATCGCCTTCTACCGGCTCGGCGACGATATCTACCTGAGCGGAATCCCTGGGCCCAAGACCCGCGACTGGCTGGCCAACCTGGCCGCCCACCCGCAATTCACCTTCCACCTCAAGAACGGCGTGGCCGCCGACCTGCCGGCCACGTCCACGGTCATCACCGACCCGGCGGAGCGCCGGCGTGTCCTGGCCGTCTTCGCCGAGGAGTTCAACCGCCGCCGTAGCCCAGACAGTCCGTGGCCAGAGCCCGTCCTCGATGAGTGGGCAGAGCGCAGCCCGCTGGCCAAGGTCACCTTCACGGATCCCGATTGACCGGAGTCGACAGGTATCCCGCGCCGGGGACCGGGCGGCACGCATAGTGGGTCGGTATGGCGGTAGCGTCCGTTAATAGTCGACTGACGCCGAGCTGCTCCGCGGACTGCTCGCGCAGATCATCCTGATCCACGTCGCTCGGAACTATGTCGTCAGATCCACACCGACCGCCCATAGCGGCGGATCTTCGCCCGCACGGACGGCCAGCGGAAGTATTTTGTGATCTTCAGCTCAGCAAAAGAACATCTCATCCGCGCCAGTCGGGTCATCATCGCTGAGCAACCTGCAGCGAGTCCGGATGAGTTCTTGCCCGATCCGATCGGCAGCGGATATGGCCTGGTCAAGATGCCTTTGGCGTGCTTCGAAGTTGCTGCCCGCGAGCAGCGCGCAGCCGAGATGGCCGAACGCGACATGCAGCGGGAATTCCGAAGAGGCTAGGGCACGATACAGCGTCGAGGCATGCTCCAGCTGACGGGTGTGGGTGCGCGCGAACTCGGCTTCTTCGAGTTGAATGACCTGGTCAGTGAATGGGTGGCCGCGTGTGTAGCAGATGCCTGCGTGGCTGGCGCTGCGCCGTCGGTCTCGCACGCGCTCAAGCGCGTCACCGAACGCGCGATCGTCGCCTTCACGCCGCGCCACGGTGAGGAGAATGAGTTCAGCGCTGATCACGCCATCGATCAGTGCCTCACCTTGGAAGCGCTGGATGGCCAGCCTAGCTTGTTCCCGCGATCCGGCCGTGTCGCCATCTCGGACCAGGACCGCCGATCGGAGGAAGCTTGCCCATGCCACCCAGCGGCTTGCGGCAAGGGCAGCATGTGGCTCGAGTTCGTCGTGCAGCGCGTGGCGGGCCTCCTCGGTGCGGTCAGCCCAGACCAGTGCCTGGACCTTCTGATAGGCGGCATGGGCGATGCGCACGTTGTGTGACTCGGTGAGCGCCTGCCGGTAGGCGGTATCGGCGACCTCGGCGGCCTGTGTGAGCGAGCCCAGCATCCGAAGTGTCGCAGCAAATTTCCCGCCGGAAGACGCTGACGCTCAAGCGTCAGACACTGGCCGCTCGTGCCTGGCGATCCGGTGGGCCGAGCAGCCCAGCCTGCGAACACGGGCATGCGATCGGATTCAGGAGATGACTCCTATGTTGATGATGTAAAACCGCAGCCGCTTCCTCATCGACTTCGTATAGGACCCGGATGTCGCCTGAGTGCAGCCGGTAGACACCTGTTGCACCCCACGCGACCGCACCCTCGGGATACGGCTGATCAGCCAGCAAGGTGATGGCGGGACGGGTCCGCGCGAACACACCCTTATCTTTGTTGCGGATGCGGGCCAGGTTGCGAAGCGCCGTCTCCCGGAAGACGACGGTCAGGCTCACGGCAGGGTTTCTGCATCGATCCGGTCGAGTGCGGCATCCAGCTCATCGAGACTGACGCCGCTGCGCCTGGCGGCCTTGTCCGCCAGGTGCGCCGCCAGCGCTGCGCGATCCTCAAGGTCGCCGAGATCGTCGATGTTGATCAGAGCCGCCACCGGCTTGCCATGCTCGCTGATGGTGACGGGGCAGTGGGTTTGCCGCGCCTCGGCGACGAGCTCACCAGGTGCGCCTGAGCTGCAGTCAACGGATAGGCCATCCACCGACGGTAACACCGGGCGCTGACCCTTTCGGGCAAGAACACGAGCGACCCGGATGGGCGTCGTGCTCTGACCAGCCAGGATGACCCGCATTGACCTTGCTGTGACTCGTTCGCACCGAGAGGATCGCCTGGCAAGGACGCTGACACTAAGCGTCATCGAAGCTTGGCTGCGGCAGCAGCAAACGGCAGCAACGGTATGGTCCTCAGGCGTCCGTGATTGTCCAGGGTCAACTCTCTGACCTGCTTGAATGACCTTTATCGAACGTCCTGCCACTAGGTCACACTCAGGGGATCAGAGAGGTTCCAAATCCTCTCCGCTAGGGCCTGCGGCGATACCCTTGATGGGTGACCGATGATGTACTGACCTTGGAGGATCTGCGCCGCCACCGTGCGGAGATCCTGAGCGTCGCGCACACCCGCAGAGCTCATCGGGTCGCGGTATTCGGCTCCGTTGCCAGGGGAGAGGCCCGCCCAGGTAGCGATCTGGACCTGCTCGTGGACTTCGAGCCGGGCGCCTCTCTTCTTGATCAGGTCGGCTTGTTCCAAGATCATGAGGAACTCCTGGGCGTCGGGGTCGATGTCGTTGCGCACAGCGCCCTCAAGCCGCGGGACGAACACATTCGCGCCGAGGCCATAGACCTGTGACCAGGGGAGTCGATGACCTGCTGGCAGATCTGGCTGAGGCAGCCGACGCTGCCGCCGAAGTTGTGATGCTAGGCAAGGAGCGGTGGGATGCTGAGCACCCGCTGCGTCTTGTGGGCGAGGCGATCATCGGCCGCTTGGGCGACATCGCCATCAAGCTCCCCGACGAGGTCACCAAGGCGACGCCTGAGGTTCCGTGGCGCGAAGTCAAGGGCATGAGGTCGTCGCCGCGCACGCCTATCACCGCATCATTACGAGGTCGTCTGGGTCACCTTGCGAGACGACGTGCCGCGGATGGACGAGGCGATCGGGCGCTGGCGTCAGACTCGAGGTTGAGCGCCAGGTCGGGCCCGGGGGAGCAGTCCACTCGGTGTGGCCGACGCCAGTGAGGCTGTCTGGACCAGGAACCACACCGCCGCGAAACGTGCCCAGCGCGGCAGATGAGGAAGCCCTCGAGTGCGTCGGCTCCGTATGGTTATGCAGATCGGCTGACTGATCGTCGGGCCTAGTTGGGTAGCGTGAGTCGTAATGAGCCGAAGCTTCCGCCCTGATAACCGCGCGTGGAGCCGCCGTTATGGCGTAGCAGCCGGGCTTGAGCCTGACCGTTATGGACGCACCCGAACAGGATGATCTGCGTTGCTGGTTCGTGGCGTCTTCCAGTGGTTAATGGTAAGGCTCGGAGAGTCTGTGGCCGTAGGGCCATTGGTCGCCGAGGTCCCGGAGGATATTGCAGCGGAACCGGACCAGTTCCCGGGCGGCTGGCCCGGGGAGGCCGCCGTCGCGTTTGTGCCGGTAGCCATCGACGTTGTAGTGAAGTGCTCCGTCGGTGAAGTAGTCGCGGCGGAAGTCGGTGCGCCACTGGGAGTTGCTGCCCCAGCCATGGGAGAGGTCTGCGGGCCTCCGGTTGCGCCGCCACCACGCCCAGTACATCCTCGACTGCGAAGCCGCCAGCGGGTTCATGATGTTCGCCCCGGCGCGCACGACGGTGCCGGCCCGGACCAGCATCATGGAGCCGACCATGAATCCTGGCCAGACCTCCTCTGCTAGCTGCGGGCTGGCATCGGGATCGTCTGCCTGCTCTACCGCGACGATCTCGTGGAAGAACGGGCTGAAATCCTCTTCGCTGATCCGCGCGCAGCCGATCGCGGCGGCGAGCGCAGGCAACGCCGGACGGCCGGGCAGCCTGCCGGTCCACCAGGGCTGCCCGGTGACCCAGTTCAGCAGCGCAGGATCGTCATGGGCGGGCTGGTAGGGCGCGATCAGCACATCCAGGACTCGGCTGAGGGCATACATGCCCTGCAGCGGATCGTATTGCCCAGGATGGCACCGGATGCGGGCCCCGCGGCACTGCGGCCGCCCGATGTCACGCAGCTCGCGGATCGTTTCCAGGTGACGGTCCGCCCACGGCCAGATCACCTCCCCGGCGTGCTGGTCACCCTTATGCACCCGCAGCAACTCGAACAAGTCACGCCAGCACGCCTGCCCGGTATCTGGCCCGATGTAATCCACTACGCTCCGCCCCCGCTCGCCGCATGCCGACAATACCGGTGGCGGATGCCGCCAGGCATCCAGGTAATGCACGCCACGACCGCCCTTGCCCCAGCTGGGCGGAACAGCTAAATCCTCGCCCGGCAGGGAGGCTGCAATCCAATGCCACCGGCAACAGCCTGTCCCCAGCCGTGCCCAGATCCGGCTTGGCCACCAGAATCGACACGCCGAAGAGGGCGGCGCTCATCACCCTCACTCAGCGCTGCCCTGCTCAGGGGCGATGGAAGCACGAATACCCGCCGTTCTGCACGCGTCTTCTCGTGTTCGTCCGCTAGGTGTTAGGCGGCCGGGAATGTCTGATCTGCGCGGTGATTGTGGTGTGTCTATCGGGTGACGGTGAATGCGATCTGGCATGCAGCGGCCGGATAGGTCGCGAAGGAGTACCCGGTGCCGGGTGTGACAGGCAGCGTGGGGTTCACGTTTCCGCCGCCTTCGTAGGTGGCCGGGATGCGATAGGTGGCGGTGAATCCGGTTCCGGTTTGGTGACCGGTATCTCCTCGCCTCCGCCGCCCGATCCGATGTAGGCCTTTGGCCCCAGGAACACCAGCGTCGGCTCGCTACCTGGGCCAGCCCCGCACTGTGTGCCTGAGGTGATGGTGACGGTGGCACCGATGGGTGCCGCTGCCGGGCAGACCTTGAACGTGCCGCCGAGGACGGGTACCTGGCTGCAGTTGGGTGCTGAGGCGGATACCGATGGCGAGGGAGCGGGGGAAGTCGCCGGGGATGAGGGTGGCGGGGGCGTGATGGCGGACTGGGCTGGTGCCGCCGGGGACGAGCGCGCCGCGGTCCGGGCAGCAGTCCGGGTGGCGGTGCCCGCGGGCGCGGGTCCGAGCGATCCGGACGTTGCCGGCCCGCAGCCTGCGAGCGCGAACGTGGCGGCGAGAACGGGGAGCGCTAGCTTCTTCATGGTGGGCTTCGTATCGCTGTTCATGGGACCAAGATTGCGCCGGCCGGCGCACGATGGCCGCACCGCGAGTTCACAGTTTGCTCTCAGCCGCCGCCAGCGGCAGGGTCAGCCGGAACGTCGATCCGGTGTGCACTTCGCTCCGTACGCTGATGCCACCGCCTAGCAGGATCGCGTTCTCCTGCGCTATGGCAGGCCGAGCCCGCTGCCGCCACCCGAGCGGGCCGGGTCGGCTTTGTAGAACCGTTCGAAGATGTGCGGCAGGTGATCCGGCGGGATACCCGGCCCCGCGTCGCTGACCTCGACGTGGGCGGTGCCGGTATCACCGCGCCCGACGGTGACCCGTACGCCGTGGCCGGAGTGCTCGATCGCGTTCCCGGTCAGGTTCGCCACGATCCGTTCCAACCGCCGGGGATCGGTGCTGACCACTATCTCCTGGCCAGCCAGTTCGACCTGGCTGGCCAGCCTCGCAGCCGCAGCACCGACCGCACGCTGCCGAGCAGCTCCACCTCTGTCTCCCGGACCCGTTCGGTGCCCGCGTCGAACCTGGACATTTCCATCAGCTCGTCCACCAGGGCGCGCAGCCTGCGCACATCGTGTACCAGCAGTTCGGTGGGCCGGCGCGCTCGGGCCGGCATGGTCTCGAGCAGCCCGTCGAGCAGTGAAGCTTCGGCCACCAGCGCGGTCAGCGGGGTTCGCAGTTCGTGGGCCACGTCGGCGGTGAACCGGCGTTCGCGTGCCTGTGCCGCGGACAGTGCCGCGATCTTGCCCTGGAGCGCGTCGGCCATCTCATTGAACGCGGCCGCCCATGCGCCGAACTCATCTCGCGCCCCGGCCGGCAGCCGGGTGTCCAGCTGCCCGCCAGCAATCAGCGTGGCTGCTTGACTGGCGCGGGCGACAGGCCCCAGGGTGCGCCTGACCAGCATCCGGCCTGCCAGCGCGGCCAGCAGCACTACGCCCAGCCAGCCAGCCAGCCGCCAGTGCATTCCTGAGCTGGCTGAGCTCCTGCCCGGTCTGCACGGCCGGGAAGAACACGTACAGCCGCGCCGGCGACTGCGGCACACGGCCGCCGGTCATCAGGTAAGAGCTGCCCCCGATCCGGATCATCTGGTAGCCGAGCCGGCCGCTGTCCACGGTCCGGCGCAGCGGCGCCGGGATCGGCGGATCGACCAGGGAATCGGACGCGACCGGCCGATGACCAGGGAAGACCAGCACGGCCGGCGTTCCGCGCAGGGACTGGTAGGAGCGGACAAAGCGGTTGGGGTCGAGCGTGTCCCGGGTTGGTGTCACGCCGTCCGCCAGGCGCAAGTCGTCTGTCGTCTCGGCCTGGCCGACAACGAGCAGTGCGCTGAACCGCGCCTGCTGCACCAGCAGGTAAGAAGCGACCGCCAGTGTCCCGGCAGAGACCGCTGCCACGAGCACGAGCGTCAGGACCAGCCGGCGGCGCAGGCCGCCTGGCCAACGCGGCCGGATCACGACCTACGTCCTGTCGAGCCGGTAGCCGAAACCGCGCACAGTCTTGATCACCCGGGGATGCCCCGGATCGTCTTCCACCTTGGCCCGAAGCCGCTGCACCGCCACGTCCACCAGGTGGGTGTCACCGGAGAACTCATAATCCCAAACCCGGCGCAGCAACTGGTCACGGCTGAAAACCTGACCGGGCCGGCTGGCCAGCTCAAGCAGCAGGCGGAACTCGGTCGCGGTGAGCACCACCTCCGTGCGCTGACCGCCGCCGGCCTTGGTCACACGGCAGCCAGCCGGATCGATCTCAAGCCCGCTCACGCTGACCGTGGCCAGCTCCGCGCCCGCCCGCCTGCGCCGCAGCACCGCCCGCAGCCGGGCCGCAAGCTCGGGCATCTCAAACGGTTTCTTCACGTAATCGTCGGCGCCCGACTCAAGGCCGACTACGACGTCAACCGTGTCGGTCCGCGCCGTCAGCATGACGATCGGAATCTGGCTGAACCGCCTGATCTCCCGGCAAACCTCAAAGCCGTCAAGCGAGGGAAGCATCACGTCGAGTACTACCGCATCAAAACCGGCCGCCCCGTCCGCACGGACCCGCGTCAGGCCATCCCTACCATCCGCGCACGTGACCACGCGAAACCCAACCGCGTCGAGGCCAATGGACACGATCTCCCGGATGGAGGGATCATCTTCCACAATAAGAATCCGCTCGTCCATGCGTCCCTCACCCCCGCAGGATTCATCCTGGCCCTCTCTGCCAAGCTTGCGTGAGGCGCCCGCCCCTCAGTAACCACTGACACTTCCCGAGGGCGGGGATGGAGACAACTTCCCGATATGACCATGACCGTGCTCGACCGTGCCCTGGCGGCCGGCGATGCTGGACAGGTGACCGGCGGGCAGGAGCGCCCCGATCCGGAGGTGCCCGAGAAGGCCCGCCGGCGGACGTTCACCGCGCAGTACAAGCAGGAGGTCCTGGCCGCTTACGAGGCGGCACCCGACGGTGAGAAAGGTGCGATCCTGCGCCGGGAAGGCCTGTAATCCAGCCTGATCAGCGAGTGGCGGCGGGCGCGGGACGCCGGGTCGCTGGCTGGACTGGGGCAGCCGCGCGGCCGTCCGGCGGCTGATCCGCGGGACGCGCAGATCGCCCGGCTGGAAAAAGAGAAGGCCAAGCTGGAGCAGGAGCTGGCCAAGGCCCGCTTCGTGGCGGATGTCCAGTCAAAACTGCAGGCGCTCTTGGAGACGATCTCCGAGGGCGCGGACACCGAGCCCGGGTCGAAGTCGTGACCGGCGAGGCAATCACCCTGCTCGCGCCGAGGATCGGCACCCGGGCCGCCTGCCGGGCGGCCGGCGTGCCGCAGGCCACCTGGTACCGGCGGCACCGGATCAGCGCGCTGGCGCCGAAGCCGGCCCCGGTCCCGCACGCTGAGCGGGTCCAGCCGCGGGCGCTGGCCCCCGCCGAGCGGCAGGCGATCCTGGACGCGCTGCACAGCAACCGGTTCGCTGACCTGGCCCCCGACGAGGCCTGGGCGACCTTGCTGGACGAGGGCACCTACCTCGGCTCGGTCTCCACCTACTACCGGGTGCTGCGCGAGGCAGGCGAAAGCCGCGAGCGCCGCGCGCAGGCCACCCACCCGGCCGCGGTCAAGCCCGAACTCGTCGCCACCGGGCCGAACCAGGTGTACTCCTGGGACATCACCAAGCTGCACGGCCCGGCGAAATGGACCTGCTGCCACCTCTACGTCATCCTCGACATCTACAGCCGCTACGCCACCGGCTGGATGGTCGCCTCCCGCGAGTCCGCCGCCCTGGCCGAGAAGCTCATCGCAGCGACCTGCGCCGGGCAGGGCATCGCCCGCGGGCAGCTCAGCCTGCACGCCGACCGCGGCACCTCGATGACGTCCAAACCGGTTGCGCTGCTGCTGGCCGACCTGGGCGTCACCCAGTCCCACTCCCGCCCGCACGTGTCTAACGACAACCCGTACTCCGAATCGCAGTTCAAGACGCTGAAATACCGGCCGGCGTTCCCCGCCCGGTTCGGCTCGGTCGAGGCCGCCCGGGCGCACTGCCAGGAATTCTTCCGCTGGTACAACAACGAGCATCATCACGGCGGACTCGGCCTGCACACCGCCGCCGACATCCACCACGGCCACGCCCCGGCCGTCCGGGCCAGGCGCGCCCAGTGACGTGTCCAGTGCTACGCGAGTACACCTTGAGCCAACCACCGGGCCCGACGAACGCTGGCATTCGCGCGGAGTCGCGTTCGCTCCCGGCAAGGGCGGACGAGCGGTGATCCGCCGACGATTCCCCCTCGACTCCAACGAGCGTCGCGGCGTCATCGTCTGCGTTGGGAGGTGGGCAGTAAGTGACGGGTACACCCGAGCCGGGCCACTCGCGCGCCTGGTTCGGCCACGGACTTCAGGATCGCGACCCCCGCGTTGCACCGCTCCCAGAACCAGTTACAGGTCGAGCGCGTCGATTTCGGCTGAGGCTTCGGGTCCGAGTATGCGAGCCAATCGTCTGCTGAGGTCTTTGCTAGCGGTCGTGAGTTGGTCGGCGCATCGCGCCAAGTTTGGCTCGTTGAGTAATTCCTCGGCGCCGGCGATGGTGAGCGACCCGATGACGGCTTCACCGATGACCACCGCGACTGACACGCCGTTGATACCTGGGTGGTTCTCCCCGAACGACATCTCGTATCCGCGCCGTCGGATCGCGTCGAGGTGAGAATCACTCACATCGACGCGGGACACGCCGGCCAGCAGTTCGGGTGACAAGGCGGCGAGGATCGCGCGTCCGCTGGCTCCGACCCCGAGTGGCGATCGTTCGCCGAAGAGGCTGGTCGGGTCGACGTCGGAGTCGCGTGGTCCGGGGACGCCGAGCAGCAGCACTCGGTCGACGCCACTGCGCACGTGCATGACGACGCCGTGGCCCGTTTTGCCTGCAAGACGCAGCAGCGCCGGATACACGATGCGGAGAAGCGCTGGGCGGGGTCCGATCATGACTGCCAGCGCGAGTGATCGGCTCCCGAGTCGGTAGCCGGAGCGGCCGGGATGGTCGATGTACCCCTCGTCGACGAGGTTCGTCAGGACCCGGAAGGTCTGGGGCTCGGAGAGGTCGAGGTGGGCGGTGATTGCGGCCAGGGAGGCTGGCTGACGCATCCCAGCCAGGGTCTCCAGGACCTCAAGGCCGCGGAGAGACACAGTCGCCATCCGTGCAGCGTACTTGCATAATCCGCAAGTTAGGTTGGCACCCCGTTCCGGGGTGCGTGCCAATGGGTGTCATGAGTGAAGTGAGCGCACCGGATGGTGCCACGGGCCAGTTGGTCACCTGGGTTCACGGACTGAGTTGGAGTGACGTTCCTACCGAAGTTCGTGAGCGTGCGACCCATCTGTTCCTCGACGGCTTGGCTTGTGCCCTAGTCGGGGCGCAGCTTCCCTGGTCACGCATCGGCCTCGACGCCGTGCTGCGCATCGAGGCCACCGGCGACGTAGCCGTGATCGGCACGGGTCGTCGGACGAGTGCGCCCGCGGCGGTGTTGCTGAACAGCAGCTTCATCCAGGGTTTCGAACTCGACGACTTCCACCCTCTCGCGCCGCTGCACTCGGCGTCGTTGCTCATCCCTTCCCTCCTCGCCACCGCCACGGCGGCCACCACCGGTGAGGATTTGTTGCTGGCGTTCCTCGTCGGGTTGGAAGTGGGACCGCGGATCGGGTACTCACTAGGTGGGACCGAGATGCTTCAGCGCGGCTGGCACTCCGGGCCGGTGTTCGGCGGAATTGCCGCAGCGTTGGCCTGCGGCAAGTTGCGCGGTCTTGATCCTGCGGCGTTGGAGGATGCGGTTGGCTTTGCCGCTACGCAATCCGCTGGGCTGATGTCGGCGCAGTACGAAGCGATGGGCAAGCGGATGCAACACGGGTTCGCCGCCCGCAATGGCTTCTACGCCGCTGGGCTCGCGTCGGGCGGTTACACCGGCATCGACCAAGTTCTGGAGCGCCGCTACGGCGGGTTCCTCGCGGTCTACGGAGAAGGCCACGAGACGGACCTTGACGCGATCACGCGAGGCCTGGGCGAGCACTGGGAGACAAGTCTGATCATGGTCAAATCGTGGGCCGTGATGGGCGGGCTACACGGGGCCGTCCAGGCCTGTCAGACACTGCGCGACAGCCTCGCCGACCGCGACTCGGTGAGCGAGATCGCACAAATCCACATCCGGGTAGGCAGCGTCGTCTACCACCACGGCTGGTGGCAGCCGGAGCGTCCGCTGACCGCTATCGGCGGCCAGATGAACATCGGCTACGCGGCCGCGGTCACGTTGCTGGACGGAACCGCGCTACCGGAACAGTTCACTGCCGCGCGCCTGGACGCCGACGACGTCTGGAGGCTGCTTGCTCTCACGAACGTCGAACTCGATACGGCGATCGACGAGCTAGTGCTGACCGAACGCTTTCAGACCCACGTGACGATCACCTTCACCGATGGCAGCACCGTGTCACAGTCGGTGATCGCCCCTCACGGCAACCCGTTTGACCCCATCACCAACGACGAGGTTGTCACCAAGTACCGCGCGCTTGTCGGGCGCGTCGTCGATGCCGAACGAACTACGGACATCGAAACCGCTGCGCTCGGGCTGGCACACGCGGCCACCCTGGAGCCTCTTCTATCTCTACTTGCACCTGCCGTAGGGCGGGCGATCGACTAATGCCCACCGCCGCCCTCGCAGCATTCGCGGTATCCACCACCTCGCGCGATCTCCCGTTGCAAACCCGCACCCGGCTACAGCAATGCCTGCTGGACACCGCCGGCGTCACGGTTGCCGGGGCGAGGCTCGCTGACTCCTCCGAGGCGATCATCGCCGCCATCACCAAGTCCGCCGGCATCGGTACCACGGCCGTCCTCGGCACCGCGCTCCGGCTGCCGCCAGGAGACGCCGCGCTGCTGAACGGCACCTTCGCCCACAGCCTCGACTTCGACGACACCCACATCGCCAGCGGCCTGCACCCGGGCGCAGCCGTTGTCTCGGCAGCTTTCGCCGCTCTCGGCGATGCGGACGGCGAAGACCTCACCGCAGCACTCGCTGTCGGCTACGAGGTGAGCTGCCGGGTCGGAGCGGCCCTCGGTCACGGGTGCTACCGGCGCGGCTTCCATCCCACCGCGATCGCCGGGATCTTCGGGGCCGTCACCGCCGCAGCTCGACTGCAACACCTGACTGCCGACGAGATGGTGTCCGCCTACGGCCTGGCCGGGTCGATGGCCGCGGGCTCGATGCAATACCTGTCCAACGGAGGACACAACAAGCGCCTGCACCCCGGCCTGGCTGCACGCAATGCGCTACTCGCCTGCGACATCGCCGCATCAGGCGTGCTCGGCGCGGCCTCTGCGTTCGAAGGGGCACTGGGTGTCCTGCACAGCTACACCGAGGAACCTTCCGCCGACGCCCTCAGCGAGGGGCTCGGTGCCACCTGGTTGATGGACGGGACCGGCATCAAGCCGTACCCGTCCTGCCGGCTGACGCATGGCGCAATAGACGCGGCACTCGCAATACGGACCGACACAGACCTGGCCAACCCGATCCGACTCGCGATCTCGCCCGGCGCGAACATGATCGTCGGCGGCGACGACCCACGGAAACGCGAACCGCGGAACTCTGTCGACGGCCAGTTCAGTGTCATTTTCCAAGCCGCGGCCGCCCTGCTCGACGGACGCCTGGACTGGTCGAGCTACGGACGCCTGGCTGATCCCGACGTTCGCGATCTCCTCCAACGCATCGAACTCTCAGTCGACGGCACGCTGCCCGAAGCGGGGGCGGTTCTGACCATCGGCTCCGCCACTGTCCGGGTCGAGGATCCCTCGGGTGAACCCGGCAGCGACCTGTCCTGGGATCTCGTCGAGGCGAAGTTCCACGGCCTGACCGCACCATTCCTCGACGCCGAAGCGCGCGGCCGCGCCGTCACCCTCGTCCGTGAGTCCGGCTCCCCTCAAGACCTCGTCCGTGCCCTCATCCCGACGGAGCGAACCCGATGACCACTCCCGCCCGCGCTCGTCTGCGTGAACTTCTCGCAGCCGGCGACCTCCTCGTCGCCCCAGGGATCTATGACGGCATCTCCGCGCACATTGCCACGCGCACCGGGCACCAGGTCGCATACATGACCGGCGCCGGAGTCGCCGCGTCTGCCTTCGGCCTGCCCGACATCGGTCTGGTGACACAGACCGAAATGGTCGAGCGGGCCCGGATGCTGGTGCGCGTACTCGGCGACGTCCCGCTTCTGGCAGACGCCGACACCGGCTACGGCGCCGCAATCAACGTGATCCGCACCGTCCGCGAGTACGAAGACGCGGGG
Organism: Actinomycetota bacterium; assembly: GCA_003168255.1. Lineage (GTDB taxonomy): Bacteria > Actinomycetota > Actinomycetes > Streptosporangiales > Streptosporangiaceae > PALSA-505. The sequence continues at coordinate 10,708 of PMSU01000105.1, read as the reverse complement.
GTAGCGGCGATCCAACTGGAGGATCAAGCGTTCCCGAAGAAGTGCGGACACCTCCCCGACAAAGAACTGGTCACCGACGACGACTTCGTCCGGACGCTCGACGCCGCTCTCGCTGCCCGCACCGCTCCGAACATGCTCGTCATCGCCCGCACCGATGCGCGCGGCCCGCTCGGCATAGACGAGGCGATCCGCCGCGGCAACCGCTACGCCGCGGCTGGCGCGGACATCATCTTCGTCGAGGCACCGCAGAGCGAGGACGAGATCGTCCAGATCGCCACGCAAGTCAGCGCGCCGAAACTACTGAACCTCGTGATCGGCGGCCTGACACCGGAACAGTCTTCGGCCCGGCTGGCCCAGCTGGGCTACGCGATCGCGATCCACCCGTCCGTTGTCCTCGCCCACAGCGGTCTGGGGACGCTCACCGCCCTCTGCCAGTTGCGGGGCATTCCGGTCGACGAGTTTCTCCCGACAAAGCCGGAGGAGTTCTTCAACCTGGTCGGCTTGGCCGAATGGCAGGTGCTCGGTGACCGGTTCAGCGCAGTGAACGCACCAGGAAAGAGGCGATGACCGTGGGCATGACCATGATCGAGAAAATTCTCGCGCGGAAAGCAGGTGTAGATGCGGCGCGCGTCGGCGAGACCCTCACCGTGGAAGTCGACATGACCGTCCTCATCGACCTGCAGTTCGCCACGATGTGGATGCAGCCGTCCCGGATCGCAGACCCCGACAAGGTCGCCATCGTGATGGACCATGCTGTCCCCGCACCCACCATCAAGGACGCCGCCGGTGGGCCGCACGCACGCAAGTTCGCCAGCGATTTCGGCATCAGCCGGTTCTTCGACGTCGGACGACACGGGATCTGCCATCAGGTGATCGCCGAGAACGGACTGGCCCGACCCGGCGAGATCCTCGCCTGCACCGACAGCCACACCTGCGCGGGCGGGGCCTACAACACGGCCGCACGTGGGCTTGGTCCCGCCGAGGTGTACTCGATCCTGTGTACCGGGCGGACGTGGTTCCAGGTCTCACCCACAGTGCGCTACGACTTCATCGGCGAACTACCGGTCGGGGTGTCCGGCAAAGATGTCTTCTTGCATCTGGCAAACGAATACGGCGAGCAGACGAACCTGAACCTGGAGTACGGCGGAGCGGGTCTCGCATCCATCCCAATCGCGGACCGGCGCACCATCGCCACCCAAGGCGCAGAAGTCTCCGCAGACTTCTCCACCTTCCCCTGCGATGACGTGCTCACGGCCTACCTCGCCGAAATGGGCGTGCGGGATTACGTATCCGCTGATGCCGACCCGGACGCCGACTACCACGACGTGCGGGTCGTAGACCTGTCGCGCCTCGTCCCGTTCGTGGCCCGACCCGGCACGGTGTCGCGCAACGGCGTGCCCGTGTCGCAGATCGAACGACAGCCCATCGATCAGGCGTTCATCGGGTCATGTGCCAACGGGCAACTTGAGGACCTGCGAATCGCCGCGGACGTGCTACGGGGCAAGACCGTAGCCAACGGAGTGCGACTACTGGTGACCCCGGCCAGTCAAAAGGTCTACCGGGACGCGATGCGGCTGGGCTACCTACAAGATATCGCCGACGCCGGCGCCGTCATCACGAACGCCACATGCGGGGCCTGCTTCGGCTATCACATGGGTGTCGTCGGACCCGGGGAGGTGTGCCTCACCTCGTCCACCCGCAACTTCAAAGGACGCATGGGTTCCACCGAGGCTGAGATCTACATGGCCTCACCCGCGACCGTCGCGGCGTCTGCTGTCGCCGGATACATCGTGAGCGCGTCGGAGCTCATCGCATGAGCGGCGTTGAGTTGACCGTCACCGGACGCGTCTGGGTCTTCGGCGACAACCTGAACACCGACGCCATGTATCCGCCCGACGCGATGAAACTGGACATCCCCGCCGCGGCCACGATGGTCTTTCACGAGGTCCGCCCCGGATGGACCTCGCAGGTCGCGAAGGGAGACATCGTCATCGCCGGCACGAACTTCGGCGTCGGCTCCTCGCGCCCGGTCGCCGCGCTGTTCAACCAACTCGGCATCGCGGCACTCGTCGCGGAGGAGTTCAACTCGCTGTTCTTCCGCAACGCGATCAACGCAGGGCTACCCGCGATGACCGTGCCCGGCGTGACCGGGACCTTCGCCGACGGCGACCTCGGTACATTCGACCTCGTCACCGGAACCTGGCGCAACGACACGCACGGCACCTCCGGCCAGGTCCCGGTACTGCCGCCACTGCTGCTCGAGATACTCGCCTCCGGTGGCGTCCTGCCCCGACTGGCCGAGCAGGGCTACCTTCCGCCTGAACTCGCCGACGCCCTCCGCGCACCATCGGTTACCGCCGCAGGACAGGGCAGCGAGGCGTGAGCGCCATACCGCTCGTTCCAGGAGTGCTGCGAATCCCGACACGCGGCGACGGGGACAACGCGTTCCTCGTCGAGACCGACGACGGACTAACTCTCGTAGATGTCGGTTGGCGATCATCGCCCTCGGCCATCACAGGAGATGGTGGCTCATACCCGCCCCGACGTACCTGATCCACGAAGCCGACGCTGAGTGGCTCGCGCGCGGACAGGTACCTCCCGGTGGGCGGTCAGGATTCGTCGGGACTGTCATCGACCGCGCGCCGATACTGGTCGGGGACGCCGTGTTCCACCGCGGCCAGCTCACCCCCGGACCGGACGCACTCGCGACTGACCCCGCAACACGCGACGCGTCCTTCAACCGCTTCCCCTCGCACATCACCGCGATCGGCTTCGCGCACGGCGTACCGCTGACCGGTGACAACGTGTCGGAGTTCACCGCATGGCTGGGCGCTCGACCGTTCGTCCGGCGACGGTGAGCATCTGGTTCGTATGCGGGTAAGTAAGGCCCACCCAGGTCAGCGGCCGGTTCCGATCAACGGACCGGCCGTTTTTGATCTTGCGGCAGCAGCCAGCTGTTCCTGGATGGCATCGAGGCAGACGGCGATGGCGAGGTAGCTCTGGTATCCGACTTCGTCCATCGCGCTGGTCGACCCAAAGGTGGCCAGCGGATCTCGCCCAGGTTTCCAGCCGCCGCTTGACTTAAAGCGCTTGAGGTTTGGTTTGCTACTCGTATGGCAGCTCTCACCATCCAGGATGTCTCCCGGCGCAGCGGTCTCAGCGAGCCGACACTGCGCTACTACGAGCAGGTCGGGCTGATAGGCCCGATCGAGCGCGACGAAAGCAGCGGGCACCGCCGCTACCGCGAGGACGACGTCGATACGTTGCAGGCGCTGGCATGCCTGCGCGCCATGGGCGTGGGCATCGAAGACATGCGCACATACCAGGGCAACCGCGCGCGTGGGCATGAGGCGGCCGGTGAGCAGCGCGATCTGTTGTTGCGTCACGCCGGGCGGATCGAAGCCCAGATCGCGACGCTGCACGTTCACCTTGACTACCTCCACGCGAAGGCAGCGTTGTGGGATGCGCGCGACCACGGTGATCCCGGCGCGGAGGCCAAAGCAAACCTGCGGGTGCAGGACATGTATCCCCGCCTGGAAGAGGTGGTGCTGCGATGAGCCCGGTACTGGTGACCGGAGGGTCCGGCTATCTGGGCACGCAGCTGATCGCTGCGCTGCTGCGGGACGGGCGTCAGGTGCGCGCGACGGTTCGCTCCCCGGAGCGCGAGCGTGATGTGCGTGCGGCGGTGCGGCGCGGCGCGGCAGATGACAGCGGGCTGGAGGTCGTCGTCGCTGAGCTGACCGCCGACGAGGGCTGGGCTGCCGCGGCGGCGGGATGCGCGGAGGTCCACCACGTCGCCTCGCCGATGATCCACTCCGACGATCCCGATGAGGTGATCGTTCCGGCCCGTGACGGCACGCTGCGTGTCCTGCGGGCCGCGTGCGACGCTGGTGCCCGGCGTGTCGTGCTGACCTCATCGTTCGCGGCGGTCGGTTACTCACCAAAGCCGGGTGCCGAGTACACCGAGGCCGACTGGACTGACCCCGGCACGCCCGGCCTTCCACCGTATCCGCGGTCCAAGACGATCGCCGAGCGGACCGCCTGGGACTTCATCGAACATGAGGGTGGCGACACCGAGCTGGTCGTGGTCAACCCCACGTTCATCCTCGGCCCGGCATTGACCACGCAAGCGGGTTCGTCGTTGCAGCTGACCAAGGCAATGCTCGACGGGACGATGCCCGTCGTGCGACGCCAGCGTTTCGGCGTCGCCGACGTGCGTGACGTGGCCGATCTGCACATCCGTGCGATGGCCGAGCCCGAGGCGGCCGGCAAGCGGTACCTGGCGTTGGCCGACGGGCCGACCATCAGCTTCCTTCAGATGGCGCAGATCCTGCGTCAGCGGCTCGGCCCGCTGGCCGAACGAGTACCAACACAAGAGGCACCAGGACCGCAGCCGCCCCGGCTGATCATCCATAACGACCGCGCCAAGCAGGAACTCGGATGGCGTCCACGCCCGGCCGAGACCACGATCGTTGAAACCGCCGAGAGCCTGCGCGACCTCGGCCTGCTGGAGAAACAATGACGACGGCCCGCTCCGACGCCGGCTGGGCTCGATCAGGTCGTGACGCCCTTCCGGTCACTGGCGACCGCGAAATCGAACTAGGCCGCAACTGGTCCTATGGCGTTACCCGCCGCTGCCCCGATAGCGGCGGCCAAGCACGGCCACCATCCGGAGCCGGTTTATTGTCCTACCCGCCCGTCGATGCGCTCGCGCAGCAGGTCGGCGTGCCCGCAGTGCCGGGCATACTCTTCGATCCTGTGCACCATGAGCTCCCGCACCGCGATCCTGTCTTTTCCCAGACGCTCGCTCAGATCCGGGTGCTCGGCCAGGGCGGCATCGGTCGCGGCCTGCTCGCGCGCCAGGGCGACATAAGCGTCTTCGACTGCGGCCTGCTCGCCGACGGCGCAGTTGAAGGCCGCGTCGCCCTCGCCGTACAGCTGAGGTAGCGGGTCACCGTCGCTGATCCAGTTGCGCCAGGCCCGTTCCCCCTCAGCGAGATGGCGGAGCAGGCCGAGCAGCGACATCGTCGATGGTGGCACCGACCGGCGGCCCAATTGCTCGGCATTCAGGCCCTCGCACTTCATCCGCAGCGTCATCCGGTAGCTCGTCAGATAGTCCTGAAGTGTGGCTAGTTCGCCGTCCGGGCTCACTTCGCTGGTGTTGCGGGGGTCGTCGTCCGGGTCTACCCACATGTCGGGGTAGATGGTCGCCTCGGTCCATCGCGCGGGTTGCTCAGTCACGCGTTCCATGATTGTCCGCGAGAGCCCAAGCTCGCCAGTGGATATCGTCCGAAGCCCCTATGGCTCGCGTTGGCTGGCCTCTGTCGCTTCGAGCTGGGCGCGAATGTGATGAGCCTCCGGGGCGCCCAGGCCCGTGTAGAGGGCGAGGGCCTGCTGCCAGTGGCAGCGCGCCTGGACGAGGTCGCCCGTGGCGCGGTAGCTGCGGGCGAGGCCGTTATGGGCGCGGGCCTGCTGGTACTTGTCGTCGATCTGGCTGGCTAGGCCGAGCGCCATGGCCTGCTGGACCTGGGCGTCGCCGGGTCGCCCGGCGGCGAGGTGGACTTCAGCCAGGCCGTTGAGTGCCTCGGCCTCACTGGACCGGTCGCCGGTCTCGCGGCATATGGTCACGGCCTGATCGAGGTGTTCGCGGGCCTGCTGGTAGTCGCCGAGCCGCGACGTGACGATGCCGAGGTTGCCCAGGGCGTAGGCCTCACAGTCCCGGTTACCGGTCTCGCCGCATGCGGCCAGCGCCTGACGGAGCTGCTCGCTGGCCTGCTGGTAGTGGCCCAGCTGCAGGCTGACGACGCCGAGGTTGCTCAAGGCGTAGGCCTCATCGGCCCGGTCGCCGGTCTTGCGGCTGATGGCGACGGCCTGATCGAGGTGCTCACTGGCCTGCTGGTAGTGGCCCAGGCGCAGTTCGATGAGGCTGAGGTTGTTGAGCTGGCGGGCTTCCCCGGTCCAGTCGCCGATCTCGCGGTACGCCGCCAGGGATTGATCGAGGTGGCTGGTCGCTTGCTGATAGCGGCCCTGCAGAAAGCCCGCGATGCCGAGATTGCCCAGCGCGCAGGCTTCCCCGGTCCGGTCGCCGATCTCGCGGTAGACCGCCAGGGATTGCTGGAGGCGGTCCGCGGCTTGCTGATAGCGGCCCTGCCGCAAGTCGCTAACGACGAGGCCGCGCAGCGCGTCAGCTTCGGCGGCGCGGTCGCCGACTTCCCGGGCAGCATGGCGAGCGTGCTCTTGGGTGGCGATTATCTCGGGATAGTAGCCACCAGTCTCGAGGTAGCGGAACAAGGTGACGGCCAGGCGCGTGGCGTGGGCGGGCCAGCCCCCGGTCGCGGTGTGCGCGGCGATGGCGGCCAAGGTGGCCCGTTCGGTATCCAGCCAGGCCCGTGCCGCGGCAATGTCGGTGACCGCCGGGCGCGGAGTGGCAGGCGGGGAAACGCGGGGCCTGCGGTCAGACTCGCCGGGAAATATCACGTCCATTGCCGTGGTGGCGGTGTGCAGATAATGGTCGAACAGGTTGGTCAGCACCTCCCGCCGCTCCTGCGCACTGTCCTGGACAGTGGCGAGCTCGCGGGCGTAGATGCGGAGCAGGTCATGCATGCCATACCGGCCCGGCCCCGTGCGCTGGATCAGGTGGGCCCGGGCCAGCACGTCAAGCAGGCGGACGGCCTGCTCGAAAGTGACACCCGTCAGGGCGGCTGCCGCGTAAGGATCGAAGTCTGGTCCAGGGTGCAGGCCCAGGAGCCGGAACGCCCGGGCATCGCCGCTGTCCAGGTGCCGGCAGGACCAGGAGAACACTGCCCGCATCGCGGTGTGCGGATCCCCGGCGGCGTCCAGGAGGTCTAGCCGGCGCTGCTCATCAGCCAGCTCACCAGCCAGCTCCGCCAGGCGGGCGTCCGGGCGGCGAGCCGCAAGCTCAGCCGCCACCCGCAGCGCTAGTGGCAGCCGGCAGCACAGGCTGGCCAGTTCCGCGGCGGCGTCAGGGTCAGCATCAACCCGGCTGCCGATCAGCGCGCGCAGTAGGCCAACTGCCTCGGCCGGTGACAGCACGTCCAGATCCACCCGCCGGGCCCCGTCCCGGGCGACCAGGCCGGCCAGTGCGTCGCGGCTGGTCACCACCGCGACGCAGCCCGGCGTGCCGGGCAGCAGCGGCCGGACCTGCTCCACCGATCGGGCGTTGTCCAGTACCACGAGCATCCGCCGCCCTGCCAGCAGGCTGCGGTACAGGGCGGCGCGGTCGTCCGCTTCGGCCGGGACGTCCTGGCTGGGCACGCCCAGCGCGGGCAAGAACCCGGCCAGCGCGTCAGCCGCGGGCATCGGCAGGGCCGGATCATAACCACGCAGGTTCACATACAGCTGCCCGTCCGGGAATCGAGCTGCCATCTGATGCGCCCAGTGCAAGGCCAGGGCGGTCTTGCCCACCCCCGCGGTCCCGCTGATCGCGGAGATCACCACTGTCTCCCGGGCCTGGCCGTCGGCCTCGTCCGCGATCTGGGACAGCCTGGCGAGCTCCGCCAGCCGGCCGGTGAAGCGCGGCACCGCGCCAGGCAGCTGGTGCGGCACCCTCGCCGGAAGGCTCGCTGGGCCCGTTGATGCCGCGGGTGCCTTAGGCGTGTCGTCGTGCCCAGCCGGCGGTGCGGCCAGCGCCGGGTCACCGTCCAGGATCTGCTGGTGCAGGAGCTGCAGGTGCGGGCCGGGCTCGATGCCGAGCTCGTCCACCAGCGCCCGCCGGGCTTGCCGGTAGGCGTCCAGCGCCTCCGCCTGGCGACCGGCGCGGGCCAGCGCCTCGATCAGCTGAGCGTGGAACCGCTCGCGCATCGGATGCTCCGCTGTCAGCTCACGCAACTCCGGGATCAGCCGGTCATGGTGGCCCAGCCGCAGGCCAGCCTCGGCGTGGTCCTCGATCGCCTGCACGTGCATCTGCTCGAGCCTGGGCACGAACTGATCGCGCAGCACCTGCGAGGCCACGTCCAGCAGCGGCGTGCCGCGCCACAGCTCAAGCGCGTGCGCCGCGCCGGCCGACGCCTCCTGCCATCGGGCGGCATGCCGGGCCGCGCCCGCGGCCCGGCTGGCCGCCTCGAAACGCAGCACGTCGAGTTCGGCTTCCCCGACAGAGATCAGGTATCCGGGATCGCATGCGGTGATCCGCGCGCCTGCCCGGGGTCCCAGGGCCTGGCGCAGCCGCCTGATGTGACTGCGCAGCGTGGTCGCCGCGCCGGGCGGGGGCGACCCATCCCACACAGCCTCGGCCAGGGTCTCGGAGGAGACTGGCGCATTGGCCGACAGCAGCAGGCCGGCGAGCAGAGCCCGCTGGCGCGCCCCGGATACCGCTATCGGATCCCCGGCATCGTCGGCCACGGTCAGGGTCCCGAGCAACGCAAACCGCACACCGCTCACCCCACGCCTCGCATCCTCCGGATGCCGCCACAAGTGCCGGATCAGGCCATCGCACGCCGAACCTACCCTCGTTGCACTCAGATGCAACCAGAGTGGCACGCACCGTGTCCACCATGGCCCTTAGCAACCTGGCCTGGGCATACCAGCCGCCGGCGCACGAGCAGGGCGAAAGGGAGCAGCCATGAGACGGATCCTCACGCTGGCCGCCGTGGCGGGACTACTAGCATCACTTGCCGCTATCCCCGGCACGGCACACGCCGCGAGCCCAGCGGCTCATCCCGCCTCGAACCCAGTGCCTCTTCCCGTGCCGCTGAGAAACCATCCTTTTGTCACGGCGAAGGATGCGACCCAGCTCTACGCGTGGGGACCTGGAAGCAACGACCCTGGCAATTGTGTTGCAAATACCAGTGAAATCAAGGGCAACGCCAGCGACGTTACCCTGTCTACCACCGGGAATTACGGCGACTGCACGGACATCGAATCTCCGCACACCTACCCGACAACCGACGGGTATGTCTACGAGTCGCGTATCTACTTCTCCAACTGGGAAGATTGGCCCGCGTTCTGGATGTATGGGAACAACTGGCCTAGCGGCGGAGAAATTGACGCCGTGGAAGCCAACTTCGACAACAATTACGTCAGCTATCACTACGGCAGTTCGTCAAACCCGCAGTCCGTATCAACATACAATAACACGATCACGCCTCAGAGCGCGAACATCTCCCCGGGATGGCACACCATCGACATTTCGTTCGGTGGATGCGGCACGAAATGCGGAACAATTTCCGTGTGGTACGACGGGAATCTGTACGCGACCGTGAGCGGGAGCTTCGTGGTTAATGGCCCCGACGATCCTAACTGGATTACTTACAGCGAAGGGTCATGCGATCAGCCGAACGGCGATGTCTGCGCACCGGGCGCCGAAGGTAAGACTGGCTATATCGAAGTTCAATGGCTCAGGATTTTTGACTAAGCCATAGCCGTTAGCGCATCACTTTCTCGGCGGAGACTGGAGAATCATGATCAAGGTCAGATGGCACCGGCAGATGTGGCTGGCGGCTCCGGCTGCCGTTGTCGTGACAGTGCTCGGTTTAACTGTCCAGGCGCAGGCGCAGGCGCAGGCGAACCCGCCCGCGCGTTCCACCACTCCGGCGACGATGACGAAGTCGCTGCGGAGCCTGGATGAGGAGCGGCCCGCGACCGTCGGCGGGCGATGGGTCGTCAGCGATCCGGTGGCTTACCGGCAGGCGGTGAAGACCGGGGACTGGGTGCGGACGCCCCACGGCCTTTCCTACAAGACGTGCGTGTATCACGCCCCCGACCACGCCGTCGTGGGGAACACCGAGATCGTCGCCCCTTCCGGCGCCATCCAGCGGATAACGCCCTGCACGCACCCGACGCTGCTGTATCCCGGTTCGGCTGAACCTGGCACGCTCGGGCACCGCACGAGCAAGCCCGCCGAGGGCACTCCGTGCGGCTTCGGGTCCGGCGGGGACTACTGGGCGGCCTCCTGCAATGGCTCGGCGCCGGACTGGATCACGTCTTTTGACCAGGAGTACGCGGTGCCGTCCAACCCGGCCAAGGACGGGGCGCTGATCTTCTTGTGGGGCGGCATCGAGGACGCGGACGGCGACACCCTCCTTCAGGACGTGCTTACCTGGGGCGCGAACGGGACTATCGTCACCAACCCGAACATCTGGTACGTCACCCCCTGGTACCTGTGGCCTGGAAACAACTCCGTGATCGGCAAAAGCATCCACGTCAATCCCGCAGACACGATTGTCGCCGACCTGACCGCCAGCAAGTGCAGCAGCGGCGGCGCGTGCACCTGGGTGCTCAAGTCGACCGATAAGAATACCGGCGGGTCGACCTCCTACACCGTCGGCAGCGACGCCACGTTCGACCTGCTCCTCGGCTCCGTCATGGAGGTCCCGCGCGCGGCCGGCTGCGTCGAGACGCCGACCAACGGCCATGCGGCCTTCCGAAACCTGACCGTCACGAGCAACGCCGGCACCATCAGCCCGGACTTCGGCACCTCCAAACCGGACCCACAGTGCAGCATCTCGATCACGCAATCGGCTACCTCTGCTGACATCCTCTGGAAACCCTGACCCAGGTCCCGCCCGGGGCAGCCTCACCATCGCCTGCCCGCCCGTCCGCCAGGACGGGCGGGCTAGGACGGGCTCTCGACGAGCACGAAAATATCCTGGCCGCCTGCTGACCCGTAAAGGGAGGAAAAAGACCGTGAAAATGGTGAACGGCGCCCGCGTGGCAGCGTGGGGTGCGGTGGCGGGGCTGGTGGTGTTGT
>PMSU01000196.1 GCA_003168255.1 Actinomycetota bacterium | reverse complement strand
CGGCGGGGCCGGCGGGGCCGGCGGGGGCGAGCACGGTGCTGATCCGGGTGAACCCGGTCGGCACGCCGTGGTTCGCCGATGACGTCGCGGCCGCGGCCGGCTGCGCCGCGGCCGGCATCATCGTCCCGAAGCTAGGCACTGACGAGCAACTGCGCCAGGTTAAGCAGGCGCTCGCGGAGCACTCCTGGCCCGCGGCGATGATCGTCGCCGGCATCGAGACCGCGCTCGGCGTCGCCGGCGCCCGGGCCCTGCTGGCCGGCGGGCTCAGCGCCGTGTACTTCGGCGCGGAGGACTACATCGCTGACATCGGCGGCCGGCGCAGTCCCGGCGGCGAGGAGGTGCTGTACGCCCGGAGCAAAGTGTGCCTCGCCGCCTATCTGGCCGGTATCCCGGCCGTGGATCAAGCCGTGATCGACCTGGCCGACGACGAGCACTTCCTGGCTGACGCACGCGGCGGCCAGCGCATCGGCTACCAGGGCAAGATCTGCATTCACCCTCGGCAGGTGGAGCTGGCCCACCGGGTGTTCACGCCCACGCCGGACGAGGTGGCGCACGCGCGCGCGGTCGTCGAGGCCGGCCAGGCGGGGGTCGGGGTGGTCGATGGCCGGATGGTCGACGACGTGCACGTGCGGATGGCGCGCGCCGTGCTGGCCCGCGCGCCGGGACAGGCGGATGCACGCGGACAGGTGGGCGCGCCGTGACCTCACCTCCGGCCGCGGAGTTCAAGCGGGTGCTCGTCGCCAACCGCGGCGAGATCGCGCTGCGCATCGTGCGCGCCTGCCGCGACGCGGCCATGACCAGCGTGGCGGTTTACGCCGACCCCGACGCCGGCGCGCCCTTCGCCCGCCTCGCCGACGAGGCAGTCGCGCTGGGCGGAACGAATGCAGCCGACACCTATCTCGACGCGGGCAAGCTGCTGGCCGCCGCCAAGCAGGCCGGCGCCGACGCCGTCCACCCCGGTTACGGCTTCCTGGCCGAGAACGCTGACTTTGCCCGCGCCGTGCTCGACGCAGGACTGACCTGGATCGGGCCACCGCCGGACGTCATCCGCGCACTCGGCGACAAAGTGCAGGCCCGCGCGATCGCGACCCGGGTCGGCGCACCGCTGGCAGCCGGAACGCGCCACCCCGTCGCCGACGCCGCCGAAGCGGTGCGGTTCGCCGAGCGGCACGGCTTGCCGATCGCGATCAAGGCGGCGCACGGCGGCGGCGGCCGCGGATTGCGGATTGCCCATGAGATGGGCGAGGTCGCCGCCCTGTTCGACGCCGCGGTCCGCGAGGCCCGATCCGCGTTCGGCCGCGGCGAATGTTTCGTTGAGGCCTATGTCGAGCACGGGCGGCATGTCGAGGCGCAGGTTCTCGCGGACGCCCACGGCACCATCCTGATCGTGGGGACCCGCGACTGCACGCTGCAGCGGCGGTACCAGAAGCTTGTCGAAGAGGCGCCAGCGCCGTTCCTGAGCGACGGCCAGCGAGCCGAGATCGAGCGTTCGGCTTCCGCCATCTGCCGCGAAGCGGGCTACGTCAATGCCGGAACGGTCGAATTCCTGCTCTCGCCCGCGGGCGAGCTGTCCTTCCTGGAGGTCAACACCCGTCTGCAGGTCGAGCACACGGTGACCGAGGAGACCACCGACCTGGATCTGGTCCGGGCTCAGCTGCTGATCGCGGCCGGCCACCCGCTCGCCGTCGCGATCGGCTCGGCCGACCGGGCCGCCGATGATCAGCTGAAAGTCACGCCGCGACGGCACGCCATCGAGTTCCGGGTCAACGCCGAGGACCCAGGTCGCGGGTTCTCCCCGTCCACCGGCACGATCACCCGGTTCCGGCCGCCCGGCGGCCCCGGGATACGACTGGACTCCGGCGTCGAGGCCGGCAGCGTGGTCGGAGGGCAGTTCGACTCGCTGCTGGCGAAGCTGATCGTCACCGGGCGCGACCGCCCGCAGGCCATCGAACGGGCCCGCCGCGCGTTCGGCGAGTTCGACATTACGGGCGTGCAGACGACCCTGCCGTTCCTCCGGGCGGTGCTGGCCGAGCCTGCCTTCACCGCCGACGGCCCGGACGGCTTTGCCGTGCACACCCGCTGGATCGAACAGGACTACCTACCCGCCGCGGCTGCCGCCGGCTCACCCGGTGCCGACGTCCCGGACGACACCCGAGTGACGATCCGGGTCGGAAGCCGCTGGCTCGCCGTCGACGTACCAGGCCTGGCCCAGGCGCGCGAAGGTCCGCTGGCGCTCGCCCGCCAGCAGGCCCGCGAACGCCTGGAGCGAGCTGAGCAGGCGACCGGCGACGTGGTCAGCGCCCCGATGCAGGGCACCGTGATGCGGATCGCCGTGGCAGAGGGCGACGAGGTCGCCGCCGGGCAGGTGCTCGCCGTCGTCGAGGCCATGAAGATGGAGAACCCGCTGCTCGCGCCGCATCCCGGCCGGGTCACTGGCCTGCACCTCGCCGTCGGCGACACAGTCGCCCAGGGCGCCACGCTGTGCCGCGTCACCCGCCCGGCCGCCGGTCCGGACGCCAGGGCTGGCCGCGGTGAACATAGTGACAC
>PMSU01000154.1 GCA_003168255.1 Actinomycetota bacterium | reverse complement strand
CCCGGTGGCGTCGATCTCGGTGGTCACCGGACCGTCTGGCTTGGCCGTCGCGTAGAACTTCGTCACCTGCCAGGGACTGCCAGCCGCGGCCGCGAGCTGGAAGGCGCGCCAGGCCACGCGGTGCGCCTGAATGTGATCAGGGTGGCCGTAGTCGCCGCGGTCGTCGTAGCTGACCAGCACCTGCGGGCGGACATCGAGGATCACGGTGACGAGCTCGGCAGCGGCCTCGTCGAGGTCGGCCCGCCAGAAGCACCCGGGGGCGTCATTGCCCGGCGTGCCCATCATCCCCGAATCGCGCCACCTGCCCGCGCCGCCGAGAAAACGGTGATCGGTCACGCCGAGAGCGGCGCACGCGGCGGCAAGCTCGCCGATCCGGTGCGGCCCCAGCCGGTCCTCGCGGTCGGCCGCCAGCTGCGCCAGGCCGGCCGGGATGATCTCGCCGAGCTCGCCGAGGGTACAGGTGACCAGCGTGACGCGGGCTCCCTGCGCGGCGTACATCGCCATCGTCGCGCCGGTGCCGATCGACTCGTCATCGGGGTGCGCGTGCACGAGCAGCAGCCTGCGGTCGGTTCGTGGCGGGGCCATGCCGCCGAGAGTAGCGGCGCAATGTAGTCAGAGTCACACCCTCGAAAGGCCTCCCAGAGGCGCATGCTGAGGTGGACTGGAATAGGTTGATCGACAGCGCTGGCGGCGGGCCGGCATCAGCCGGAACCGCCGCGCAAGCTAAGCGCGTGGGCAGCGCCGCCCCGGATGCCCGCGTCCCGGCCAGCAGAGGGACCTCAACGTCCCGGCCGGCTCAGGATCGCCGGGCCCGCGGGCTACGCACAGGCAACGAGGACGTCGAGCATGACGCAGGCAACGGATACCTCATCCAGGACACGGGCGCAGATAGCGGACCGTACGCTGCGCAAGGATCCGTGGTGGCGGGCACCAGCAATCACGGCCACCCTGCTGACCATCTGGGTGCTCTACGCGACGGTGCACGTGTTCCTGGGCCGCTGGTACTGGGTGCCCAAGTATCACTACCTGACGCCGTTCTACTCGCCGTGCATCAGCGGCTCGTGCGCGACCGGGTCGGCCAGCCTCGGTACCTGGTTCGGCAAGGTGCCGTCGATCATCCCGTACGCGCTGGTGTCGCTGCCTTTCGTGCTCGGCTTCCGGCTGACGTGCTATTACTACCGGCGGGCCTACTACCGGGCGTTCTGGCGGGCGCCGGCTGCCTGTGCCGTGCGCGAGCCGCACAAGACCTACACCGGCGAGACCAGGTTCCCGCTCATCATGCAGAACCTGCACCGCTACTTCTTCTTCGCCGTGATCTTGATCTCGGTGCTCAACACCTACGACCTGACCCAGGCGTTCCGCGGCCCGAACGGCGACTTCGGGCTCGGCCTCGGCACCCTGATCATGCTGATCAACGTGATGCTGTTGTGGGCGTACACGCTGTCCTGCCACTCGTGCAGGCACATCACCGGCGGCAGGCTGCGGCACTTCTCCGCGCATCCGGTCAGATACTGGATCTGGACGCAGGTCTCCAAGCTGAACGGGCGGCACATGCAGCTCGCGTGGATCACGCTGGGCACGCTCATGCTGACCGACCTTTACATCATGCTCGTGGCCAGCGGTGCCATCAGCGACCTGCGGTTCTACAACTGAGACGGACAGCGGTATGACGGACATCGAGCGGCACTCCTACGACGTCGTAGTGATCGGCGCGGGCGGCTCCGGGCTGCGCGCGGCGATCGAGGCCCGGCTGCGCGGCAAGAAGACGGCGATCATTTCCAAGTCGCTGTTCGGCAAGGCGCACACGGTGATGGCCGAGGGCGGCGCCGCCGCGGCCATGGGCAACGCCAACTCCCGTGACAACTCCCAGGTTCATTTCCGCGACACCATGCGCGGCGGCAAGTTCCTGAACAACTGGCGGATGGCCGAGCTGCACGCTAACGAGGCACCGGACCGGGTCTGGGAGCTCGAGGCCTGGGGCGCGGTGTTCGACCGGACCAAGGACGGCAAGATCAGCCAGCGAAACTTCGGCGGGCACGAGTACCCGCGGCTGGCACACGTCGGCGACCGGACCGGCCTGGAGATGATCAGGACACTCCAGCAGAAGGTGGTCGCGCTACAGCAGGAGGACGCCGTCTCGCACGGCGACCCGGAAGCCATGATCAAGGTGTTCGCCGAGACCACGATCACCAGGCTGGTCAAAGACGGCGATCGCATCGCCGGGGCGTTCGGCTACGTCAGGGACAGCGGAAGCTTCATCTTGTTCGAGGCGCCGGCCGTGGTGCTGGCCACCGGCGGCATCGGCAAGACGTACAAGGTGACCTCCAACTCCTGGGAGTACACCGGCGACGGGCACGCGCTGGCGCTGCTCGCCGGGGCGAAGCTGCTGAACATGGAGTTCGTCCAGCTGCACCCGACCGGGATGGTCTGGCCGCCGTCAGTGAAGGGGCTGCTGGTCACCGAGTCGGTACGCGGCGACGGCGGGGTGCTGCGCAACTCCGAGGGCAAGCGGTTCATGTTCAACTACGTTCCCGACGTATTCCGGGCGCAGTACGCGGAGACCGAGGAAGAGGCCGACGGCTGGTACGCCGACCCGGAGAACAACCGGCGGCCGCCCGAGCTGCTGCCCCGCGACGAGGTGGCCCGGTCGATCAACTCAGAGGTGAAGGCCGGCCGCGGCTCGGAGCATGACGGTGTCTTCCTTGACATAGCAAGCCGGCTGCCTGCCGAGGAAATCCTGCGCAGGCTGCCGTCCATGTGCGTTCAGTTCAAGGAACTCGCCGACGTCGACATCACCAAGGAGCCGATGGAGGTCGGGCCGACCTGCCACTACGTGATGGGCGGCGTGGAGGTGGACCCGGACACCGCCGCGGCTGCCGTGCCCGGCCTGTTCGCGGCCGGCGAGGTGTCCGGCGGCATGCACGGCTCCAACAGGCTCGGCGGCAACTCGCTGTCTGACCTGCTTGTCTTTGGCCGCCGAGCCGGCATCGGCGCCGCCGACTACCTCGACGGACTCACCGCGAGGCCGGCGATCGCGCAGGCCGACCTGGAGGCGGCGGCCGCGGAGGCGAGCGCGCCGCTGGAGCGGCCTGGCGGCGAGAACCCGTACACGGTGCACGCGGAGTTGCAGGACATCATGACCAACCTGGTCGGCCTGATCCGCGTCGAGACGGAGATGAAGCAGGCCCTCGCCGAACTGGAGAAACTGCGCGAGCGGGTGCTGACGGTCGGTGCGGCCGGCGGCCGCGGCTACAACCCGGGCTGGCATCTGGCCCTGGACCTGCGGAACATGCTGATCGTCGCGGAATGCGTGGCGCTGGCCGCCCTCGAGCGGCAGGAAAGCCGTGGCGGCCACGCCCGTGACGACTTCCCGCAGATGTCACCGGAGTGGCGGAAGGTCAACCTGATCTGCACGCTCGACGGCGACCGGGTGCACCTGTCCAGGCAGCCGATGAAGCCGATGCGCCCCGACCTGCTCGCGCGGTTCGACCGCGACGAGCTCAAGAAATACTTGACCCCCGACGAGCTTCCCGCGCCCGTCACGCCAGAGGAGAAGCACTAATGGGTTACCAGGCTCAGCTCCGGATCTGGCGCGGCGACGCCGGCCGCGGCGATCTCGCCGACTACAAGGTCGAGGTCAACGAGGGCGAGGTCGTCCTCGACGTGCTGCACCGGCTACAGGCCACCCAGGCCGGCGACCTGGCCATCCGGTGGAACTGCAAGGCGGGCAAGTGCGGTTCCTGCTCGATGGAAATCAACGGACGGCCGCGGCTTGCGTGCATGACCCGGATGTCAACGTTCGGGGAAAATGAAACCCTGACGATCACGCCGATGCGTACCTTCCCGGTGATCAGGGATCTGGTCACCGACGTTTCCTTTAATTACGCGAAGGCGCGGGAGATCCCGTCGTTCACGCCGGACCCGGCGACCAAGCCGGGCGAATTCCGGATGCAGCAGGTGGACGTGAACCGGTCACAGGAATTTCGCAAGTGCATCGAGTGTTTCCTGTGCCAGAACACGTGTCACGTTATCCGCGACCACACCGAGAACGAGGGCGCCTTTGCCGGGCCGCGTTTCCTGATGCGGATCGCCGAACTGGAAATGCACCCGGCGGACACCGCGGACCGGCGCGAGATCGCGCAGGACGACTTTGGCCTCGGCCTGTGCAACATCACCAAATGCTGCACCGAGGTCTGCCCGGAACACATCAAGATCACCGACAACGCGCTGATCCCGATGAAGGAGCGCGTCGCCGGGCGCAAGTATGATCCGCTAGTCTGGCTCGGCTCGAAGATCGGCCGCAGGCAGGTCAAGGACACACCTAAGGTCCCAGGCAAAAAGTAAAAGAAATATCTGCCGAACGGCTCCGCGCTGATCGCTCGCCCGGCCTTATTCTCCGGTGCAGGCCAGGCAGGTTACGGAGTCAGGCACGACCGCGCCGGATAAACTCGTGCATCGAGTATGCGGGGGCATCTTGAATGCCTGAGGCTGCGCTGCCGGGTTGAGCTCGTGCAGCATCAATCCGCGGCCACGGCGGACCATTCGATCACGGGAGGCCGCGGCAGCGCACAACGGATTCCCCTTGGTATCGGTCAAGCCGAGACGGCCAACGAGCAGCCCCAGGTGCGCGGCGCTGTCGATCACCGCGGGCCGATCGCATCGAGCCACAGCTTCGCCCGCCGCAGCAGCGTGAGACTCTCGGCGTCATCGACGGTGACCCAGGAGAGGTAGATGAACCGGCCACCTGGCGGACCCTGGATGTACAGACCCTTGAGGTCGACTCCGGCCGGCGATGGGACGGCGTGGCAGTCCATGGTCCAGGTGGCGGAAGACGCATCGCCGGGAACCAGGCCAAGCAGTTCGTCTCGCCGGTTCCGGCGTCGCACCCCGACATGGTTCTTGTGGTACCCGCCCGGCGAGTCGGGGCTGGGACCGCAGGAGTTCCCAGGGAGGTCAGCCGCCTCGATTCGGATCTGCACATTATGGGCCGCCAGCAGGTGTGCGGATGTGGCTGGGCCGCGGGCGGGTGCGCGGATGTGGCTGGGCCGCCGGCGGGTGTGCGGATGTGGCTGGGCCGCTCGCCGACGGGTGCGCGGATGTGGCTGGGCCGCCCGCCGGGTGCGCGGATGCGGCTGGGCCGCCCGATGCACGCCTGATCCTGGCTTCCGCGTTCCGCCTTGCGCGCCCGGGCCACCACCTGCCCCATCTACCCCAGCTATCCCTCCCGGAGCGACGTCCCGCCCCGTCCGGTGGGCTCGACCTTGATCGATGTGGCAGGGCCTACCACCGGTGGTAGGCGTTGCCACATCGACGACATTCGCCGGGGTGCGGCTGACGGTAGAGCGGGTGCGGCTGATCGGCTGGCGGTTGGCGGGGTGCGGCTGGCGGCTGGCGGTAGAGGGGCGCGGCTGATCGGCTGGCGGTTGGCGGGGTGCGGCTGGCGGCTGGCGGCAGATGTGCGCCTTGGTCTCGGGCGGATCTGGACCGACCTCTATCGGACGCGTACCGGGGTCGAATGCGGCCTGGACAACAACCGCTGGAAGGGTTGCTCTGCCGCGCTCATGCCGTCTTCTTGCCGTCGGGGAACTAACGCGCCACGATCTGAATACGCGCCCATCCGCGGCTCCATTCAGCTGCCCGGGAATACCCGCCGGGGTCCGACGGTTTTTGCTAGAGGGGAATTGTGAGTAAGGCGATCACTCTGGATCTGGCCTGCCCACTCGCAGCTGGCCAAGGTGCAATCGCTGACAGCGAACAAAGGTCCGGAAGCAATCCCGGCTGGCTGACGTTGAACGTGCAACCACTGACTTTCGGGAAGTGACTTTGATGAGCGAAAATGTGTCCCTGCCGGTTCTGCCGCTAGATGACATCGTCGTGCTGCCCACGATGGTGGTCCCGGTTGAGATGTCGGGGGCTGAGATCCGCGCGGCCATAGAGGCGGCGCAACTGTCGGCTTCGACGCCCGGCGCAGCAGACGCCAAGCCGCAGGTGCTGCTGGTGCCCCGGCTGGGCGGCAAGTACGCGCCGGTGGGCACCCTCGGCGTCATCGAGCAGACCGGCCGGCTGCCCAGCGGTGAGCTCGCCGCGGTGATCCGCGGCATGTCCCGAGTGCGGATCGGCACCGGGACGGTCGGACCTGGCGCGGCACTGTGGGTGCAGGGATCCGTCGTGGACGAGCCGCCGGCCAGCGCCCGCGCCCAGGAACTGGCGCGCGAGTACCGGGGCCTGGCCACGACGATCCTGCAGAAGCGCGGCGCGTGGCAGGTCATCGATGTGCTTCAGAACATCACCGACCCGTCGGCACTGGCCGACAGCGCCGGCTATGCCACGTACTTCACCCTCGAGCAGCGGACCGAGCTGCTGGAGACCATCGACCCCGAGCAGCGGCTGGAGCGGCTGACCGGCTGGGCCCGCGACGCGCTCGCCGAGCTGGACGTGGCCGAGACCATCCAGAACGACGTCCGCGAGGGCATGGAGAAGCAGCAGCGCGAGTTCCTGCTCCGTCAGCAGCTCGCGGCGATCCGCAAGGAGCTGTCCGAGCTGGATGGCAAGCCGGGCACCGAGGAAGACGACTACCGGGCCCGGATCGAGTCCGCTGACCTGCCGGAGAAGGTGGCCGAGGCGGCGCTCAAGGAGGCCGCCAAGCTGGAGCGCAGCTCGGACGCCTCGCCGGAGGGCAGCTGGATCCGCACCTGGCTGGACACGGTGCTGGAGATCCCGTGGAACACCACGACCGACGACGCCTACGACATCGGCGCCGCGCGAGCGATCCTCGACGCCGATCACGCCGGGCTTGACGACGTGAAGGACCGGATCATCGAGTACCTGGCGGTCCGCAAGCGCCGGGCTGACCGCGGCCTGACCCTGGTCGGCGGCCGCCGCAGCGGTGCGGTGCTGGCCCTGACCGGCCCGCCCGGTGTCGGCAAGACCTCGCTGGGCGAGTCGGTGGCCAGGGCGATGGGCCGCAAGTTCGCCCGGGTGGCGCTCGGCGGCGTCCGCGACGAGGCCGAGATCCGCGGTCACCGGCGTACCTACGTCGGCGCGCTGCCCGGCCGGATCGTGCGGGCAATCGGCGAGGCAGGCTCCATGAACCCGGTGATCCTGCTGGACGAGGTGGACAAGCTCGGCACCGACTACCGCGGCGATCCCACCGCCGCGCTGCTCGAAGTGCTGGACCCGGCGCAGAACCACACCTTCCGCGACCATTACCTCGAGGTCGAGCTTGACCTGTCCGACGTGCTGTTCATCGCGACCGCCAACCAGGTCGAGGCGATACCCGAGCCGCTGCTTGACCGGATGGAGCCGATCGGCCTGGACGGCTACACCGAGGACGAGAAGGTGACGATCGCCGTCGGCCACCTGCTGCCACGGCAGCTTGACCGGGCCGGGCTTGACGCCGGCGACGTGACGGTCACCGACGGTGCGCTGCGGCGGCTGGCCGCCGAGTACACCCGCGAGGCGGGCGTGCGCGGGCTGGAGCGCGGCATCGCCCGGGTGCTGCGGAAGATCGCCGCGCGGCTGGCCGCCGGCGAGGCCGAGCTCCCGGTCACCGTCGGCCCTGATGACCTGCACGGGTACCTCGGGCATCCGCGGCACACCCCGGAGTCGGCCGAGCGGACGGCGGTGCCGGGCGTGGCTACCGGCCTCGCGGTCACCGGCGCCGGCGGCGACGTGCTGTTCATCGAGGCGTCGCTGGCCGACCCGGAGACCGGCGACACCGGGGTCACGCTCACTGGCCAGCTGGGCGACGTGATGAAGGAGTCGGCCCAGATCGCGCTGTCCTACCTGCGCTCGCACGGGGCCGAGCTGGAGCTGCCGGTCGGCGACCTGAAGGACCGGGGCGTGCACGTGCACGTGCCGGCCGGCGCCGTGCCGAAGGACGGGCCGAGCGCGGGGGTGACCATGACCACCGCATTGGCCTCGCTGCTGTCCGGCCGGCTGGTGCGCAGCGACGTCGCGATGACCGGAGAGGTGTCGCTGACCGGCCGGGTGCTGCCGATCGGCGGGGTGAAGCAGAAGCTGCTCGCCGCCCACCGGGCCGGGATCACCACGGTGCTGATCCCCAAGCGCAACGAGCCCGACCTGGAGGACGTGCCCGAGGCCGTCCGAGAGCAGCTCCAGATTCACCCGGTCAGCGATGTCCGTGAGGTACTCGAGCTCGCCCTCGAGCCGGCCGCATCCCGGCCGGCGGCGCAGCCGGCGGTTGCCGCCTGATCCCGCCTGGCTGACAGTGTGCCTGGACTGTGGCGATACCGTAGTTTCACGGTATCGCCGCAGTCCAGCCCCGTTTTAGCGTGTGATCACCCACGACAGGAGAGGTGATCACGATGGCATCAGTTGATCTCGATGCGTTTATGGAGTTCGTGCACAAGTTCGCAGGTGATCTTGGCGCGGCGGTGTCCGCCGGGAATGTGGTCATCGGTGACCGGCTGGGTCTGTACCGGTCGCTCGCGACCGGCGGGCCCGCGACGGGGCCGGAGCTGGCGGCCCGCACCGGCACCGATTCCGGTATGTCAGCGAGTGGCTCGCCGGGCAGGCGGCCGGCGGCTACGTGAGCTACGACGCCGACACCGACCATTACTCCCTTACCCCCGAGCAGGCCTTCGCCCTGGCCGATCCGAACGGCCCGGTGAACGTCCCTGGCGCGTTCACCCTCGCGCTCGGCGCGCTGTCGGCCGTCCCGGCGATCACCGAGGCGTTCCGCACCGGTAGCGGCCTGGGCTGGCATGAGCAGCACCCCGACGTCATCGTGGGCTGTGAGCAGTTCTTCCGGCCCGGCTACGCGGCTCACCTGGTGCAGGACTGGCTCCCCGCGCTCGACGGGGTGATCGCCAAGCTGGAGCGGGGCGGTCGCGTCGCCGACGTCGGCTGCGGCCTGGGCGCCTCGACCGTGCTGCTGGCGCAGGCATATCCGCAATCGCACTTCACCAGCTCGGACTATCACGACGGCTCTGTCGAGCTGGCTCGCAAGCGGGCCGCTGAGGCGGGGGGTGCAGGCTGTGATCGTGAGCCGGTTGCTGGTGGGGCGCGACGCCGAGTGCGCCGCGCTCCGCCGCCAGCTGGCGGCGGGCCGGGGCCGGCCGGGGCCGGCCGGGGCCGGTCGTCCTCGTCGCCGGGGAGGCGGGGGCCGGGAAGACCACGCTGGTCGAGCACGTGCTTGCCAGCGCGGACATCCCGGCGCTGCGCGGCCGGGCGACTGAGTGGGCGAGCCCGGCCTACGACGTGATTGCCCGGGCTCTGCGGCCGGTTGTCGGCAGCGCCGTTAGGCCAAATGGTGGTTTTCTTGCCCAAATCATGCCTGAGCTGGGAGCCCCGCCGCCGGAGCCGAATCCTACGGCCCTCGCGGCGGCGTTGTGCTCCGTGCTGGCCGGGGCCGGCGGCGGCAACCCGCTGGCGCTGTTCCTCGACGATCTGCAATGGGCCGACGAGGCTACCCTCGGCTTGCTGCCCGCCGTGGCCGATGCGGCAGGAGACCTGCCGGTAACCGTGGTCGGGTGTTACCGCAGCGACGAGCTCCCTCGCGGCCATCGGCTCCGCGCCGTCCGGGCGCTGCTGCGCAGAAACCGCCAGCTCGCCGAAATCGAGCTCGGCCCGCTCGGTGATGACGACGTGAAGCAGATGCTGGTCGGGCTGCTCGGGGCGGAGCCGCAGCCGACGCTGACCACGGTGGTGGCCAGCCGGGCCGACGGGCTGCCGTTCGCTGTCGAGGAACTGGCTTTCGCGCTGCGCGATGGCGGCCGTCTCGCCTACCTGGACCGAGCGGTCACGCTGGCCGGCGCGGGGGCCGCGCCGGTGCCTGACGGCATCCGGGAGGCGGTGCTACTGCGAGCGGCGCGGCTGACCGATGCGCAGCGGGCGCTGCTTGAGGCCGCCGCCGTGGCGGGCAATGAGTTCGACCTCGATGCCGTCCTCGCCGCGGCCGACCTGGCCACGTGGCCCGACGGGTTCACCGGATCCGGGCTGCTGACCGAGGCATCCGAGGGGCGAGCGGCTTTCCGCCACCCCCTTGCCCGGGAGGCGGCCTATGCCGACATTCCGTGGTCTCGCCGCCGCAGCCTGCACCGGGCGCTGGCCGCCGCGCTGACCGGCGACGGCGCGGCTCCGGCGCTGATCGCGGCGCACCTCCTCGCCGCCAGGGATTTCGAGCCGGCCCGACGCGCGCTGGTGGCGGCGGCGCAGGAGCATTACGCGGTGCACGCGTACCGGGATGCCGCCCGCGCCCTGCGGACAGCGCTCGAACACTGGCCATCGGATGAATGCGATGACGACCGGCTGGCTGTCATCGACCGGCTCGCCCGATGCGCTGAGATGTGCTCGGACTACGCCGACGCGGTCGTGTTGCTCCGCGAGCTCGCCGACGGGCATCAGCGCCGCGGCGACGCCGGCGCCCTGGCGAGTACATATCGGCGGCTGGCTCTCGCGCACGAACTGCGCGGGCAGTGGGAATCCGCGCTGACCGCACGTGAGACGGCGGCTGTGGCGTTCTGCGCCGCGGGCCTGCCGGCCGCGAGGCGGCCATCGACCGGCTTGCGGTGGCGACCCATCTGCGTTCCGCGGCCAGCTACTCCGCTGCCCTGGCTACCCTGAGCGCTGCCCAGCGAGACGCCGAAGCGTGCGGGCGGGCAGATCTGCTGCTGCGCACCGAAGGCCTGCGTGGCAATGTGCTGTCGCGGCTTGGGAAGCCTGGCGAAGGAATCGCCGCCGTCCGGGCGGCGCTGGACCAGGCGCTCGTAGGGTCGCTGCCAGATACCGCCGCGGAACTACAGCAGCGGCTGGCGGACGCGCTCGAGCATTCTGGCGACTACCGGGCCGCGGCGGCCGCGTACCAGTTTTGTGACGCGCACGGGGCCGATGCCGTCGGGCAGCTGTGCAGGGCCTGCGCCACGGCGGTGCTGTTCTCCCGCGGTGAATGGGGCCATGCGGTCGGCGTATGCGAGGACGTGCTCGCTTCGGCGACGGCGGCGCCGCACGCGCGGGCGGTGGGCACGGGCATGCTCGGCTTGGTACACGCCATCCGGGGGCGGCCAGGCTGGCCCGCCCTCAGCTGGTGGAGAGCAACGTGATCGCCACCCGGATCGAGCTCACGGCGATGGAGCTGTTCTCGTCCTGGGGCTTGTGCGTCCTGGCGGACGCCGACGGCGCTCACGGCGACGCCGCAGACCGGGCCCGGCAGATGCTCGCTCGCCTCGCGCAGACGCAGGAGCGGCACTACAGCGTGCCGATCCTGCAGTGGACGGCCACCTTCTTCGCCGAGCGCGGACTTATCACCGACACCCGCGCCTGCACCGCTGCCCTATCCGAGATCGCTGAGGCCACCGCGCAGCCGGAGGCGGTCGCCGCGCTGGCTCACGCGCGCGGCGAGACACTGCTGGCGGATGAGCCGGATACGGCGGTGCGCGAGCTGGGGACTGCGGCCGAGATGTTTGGCCAGCTGGACCTCCCGTTCGCGGCGGCGCAAGCCCAGCGCCGCGCGGCCGCCGCAGCCCTGGAACTCGGCGAGGACTCCCGCGCGCGGGAGTTGCTGTACGCGGCACACGACACCGCCGACCGGCTCGGCGCCCAGCAGCTGCGCATAAGCTGCGCGGCGGCGCTGTCCGGGCTAGGTGAAAAGCCGCGCCGCCGGGCGCGCTCACATAGCCGGGCCGCAGGCCTTACCCGCCGCGAAATGGAGGTCATGCTGCTGGTGGCCCGGGGCAACACGAGCAAGGAAGTCGGCGGCACCTTGTTCATCAGCCCGCGGACGG
>PMSU01000170.1 GCA_003168255.1 Actinomycetota bacterium | reverse complement strand
CGGCGCAAGTCAGGGCCGAAAATCCGCGCCCGGCGCAAGTCAGGGCCGGAAATCCGGGCCCGGCGGGCAACGCCGCGGAGGTGCCGACCCGCGGTCCCGGCCTGCCCGCCAGGGCCGGGACCGCGGATTGCTGGCCGGGCGATCGGGTGCCGATCGCCCGGCCACTGGCTTACGGCAGTGCCGTCGTGACGGTCGCCGGGTCGGAGCTCGTCGAGAGCTCCGCGGAGGTGCCGGTCAGGCTGGGCGCGTTCGTGACGCCCGCGAGGGTGAGCGTGACCACGTCTCCTGCTGCCAGCTCCCCCGGGCAGGATCCGGTGCTGAGCTGCACCGTGGCCGTCGTCCCGGTACTGGTCGCGAAGCCGCCGCAGTCGGTGCCGGTGGTGTTGTCGAGGACGTTGACGTCGCCGGACCCGTTCGGCGGCATGCCGGTACCCGTCGGCAGCGTAACCGTGATCGTCGAATCAGAGTATCCGGACGTCACGAGCCCGTTGGCCGCCTGGAAGGTGAACGAGTACGTCACGCCGGACGCGCCGCCAGTCAGCGAGCTCAGCTGGAGGATGTCCTTGGCGACGGCAGTGGCCGCGGTGAGCGGGTAGCCGGCGGACAGCGCCTTGGGGTCTGACGTGGTCGAAACCGAGGCGGTCCGCGGCCCGCTCGATGACGGGTTGGTGGCGCCGAAGACGATGACGCTGATCTCGTCACCCGGCCCGGCCCCCAGGTCGCCGCCGGAGCCAGGAAGCACCGTCGCCGTCGCGCCGGAACCGGTGTACGAGGAGGCGGCTTCGGTCCCGGTGGCGTCGTTGAACACGAGGGCGGATCCGCTGGCCGGGAACTTCGTGCCGGCCGCTGCGCTCAGCGCGATCGTGGAGAAGTCGTCCCCTAGCCCGTTGACCATGAGCCCGTTCGCCACGGTGAAGGTGGCCGAGTAGGCAACGTCCGTCGCGGACGCCGATGTCGAGGCCAGGCTGAGAACAGGCGATGAGACCGAGGTCTTCGCTGTCAGGTGAATGGGCAGGGAAACGCCGCCGGCCCCCGACGTCGTCACGGCGAAGGTCCCGCCGCCGCTCGCGGTGGCGTTGGCGACGCCGTAGGCGAGGACCGTGATCTCGTCGCCGGCGCTCGAGGTCAGCTGATCGGCCAGCGTCATGGAGGAACCTGGCGAGCTTCCGCTCACCGGGCAGGCACCGGAGTCAGCTCCGGTCGTGTCGTCGATGACGGCGTACTCGCCGGGGCACACCGTGGCGAACGTCGCTCCTGGCGATGTCAGCGTGAGGGTGGACGTCCCGCTGGTGAGCGCTCCGGTGGAGGCGAACGTCTCCGCGTACGTGACGCCTGTTGCCGAGGCCGATGTCGAAGTCAGCTGGTCGGTGGCGGCCATCGCCGTCGGGCCGGACAGCCCGAGCTGCACCGTGGCGGGATCGGCACTGGTCGAGACCTTGACAGAGGTCATGCTCGCCGGGTTCTTCACGCCGTTGATCACGACGAAGATCGTGTTGCCCGGGTTGGTATCGAACCCCGCAGTGACGGACACCTTCGCGCCATTATCGGTCACGGTGCCGCTGGAACAGCCGTTCTCTGGACCCTGCGACCCGGCGGGACCGGCGTCGATGAAGACGTAGGTGCCACAGCCGCCGACCGGGAATTTGGTCCCGGCCGGTGCGCTGATGATGACGCTGGTGGACGTTTCGTCAACCCCGCTGTCGACGAGGCGGTCGGGGGCGACAAAGCCGACGGCCCAGGTCACTCCGGTGGCCGACGGCGTGTACGAGCTGAGCTGAAGGAAAGGATCGGTTATCGATCGCTTGGCGACGAGTGAGTAGGTTAGCGTGACTTGCTTAGGATCCGACGTCGTAGAAAGCTTGACGTTGTGGGTCCCGGTGGAACCCGGGCTCGTCACGCCGTAGAACGTGATCGTGTTCATGTCGCCGGCGTTGGACTGAAGGCCCGTGACCGTTGCGGTCGTGCCGGCGGCGGCCATTGCGACGCAGCCCGAACTGCCGTTGGTGCCGTTGAACCAGTCGACTTGCGAGCAGCCGCCGGCCGGCAGCTTGGTTCCGCTGGGAAAGGCGATGCTGACCTGCGAAGTCCGGCTGAGGCGGTCGGTGCTGGCGAAGGTGACGGAGTAGGTGACGCCGGTCGCGGACGCCGACGACGACGACACCGCCAGCGACGCGTCGCCCACCGAGCGCTTGGCGACGAGCGTGTAGTGCAGGCTCACCGTCGTGGGGTCGGCGCTGGTCGAGACCTTGAGCGTCTTGGCACCGGCCGAGGTCGGGTTACCCACGTCCGGGACCCGCACCGAGACGGGATCGCCCGCGGCGACGTTCACCGGCATGGTGATCACCGCCGAGGTGCCGGCCGGCGTCGGGTCGTCGCAGCCGGCGGCACCGGTGGCGTCATCAGCGACGCTGTAGCAGGTGCCGGACGGGAGCGCCGTACCGCTGGGCGCGGCGAGGGTGATGGTCGACGTGCCCTGCGTCAGGGCATGGGCCGACTTGAAGGTCACCGTGTAGGTGACGTCCGTCGCCGAGGCCGAGAGCGAGTCCAGCTGAATCGTGGCCAGGCTCACGGTATTGGCCGCCGCCGCCAGCGCCGCACCGCCCGGCAGGCCGAGCAGCGCGAGGGATGCCATCGCGCCGACGGCACCCCACTTCAGCACGCCACGGGCAGGATTCGTCATCGAGAAGCTATGTCGACTCATGTTGCTCACCCCTCGTCCTCAGTTATTCGCCGGCACTGCGGCCAACCGTAGGGACGCACCGTCCAATGAGCATTAAACGGGCTTAGCGGTACATAAGGCCACACCGACGCTGATGCCGTCGTGGCCGAGCTCTCCTTCGAGGAGAACGAGCGGGCGCGACGGCGGCAGCCCCAGCTCGGCGAGGAAAGCCCGGGCCCGATCGAGGGTCGTCCTGGCCGATCCGGTGCGGCCCTGGGACGCCAGCATCCTGGCCAGCCGGATGAACCGGTCCTCGTCGTGCGGCTCGGACTCGGTCGCTCGCCGCAGCAGCCGGACCGCCTCGTCCACGTCGCCACGCTCGGCGGCGTCGGCGGCCAGGACGTCGAGGAGTTCGACGTGCAGGCCGGTCAGCCGCTCCCGCGCCACCGCCGCCCAGTCCGCGTAGCGGTCGTCCGGCAGCAGCTCGCCGCCATACCGCCAGACTGCCGACCTGGCCAGACCGAGCGCCCGGCTGACCTCACCGGCCGATCGAGCGGCGATGGCCGCCCGCGCCTGGGTCTCGAACAGCGCGGCGTCCGACTCGATGCCGTTCGGAAAAACGATCTTTTCCTGATCACGGACGAGTACATCTCCGGCCGCCGTCCGCAGACGGCTGAGCAGGTTGCGCAGCCGGTTGCGGCCGGCCTCCGGATCGGTTTCAGGCCACAGGATCTCGATGAGTTCCTCGGCGTGCATCCGGCCGCCGGCCGCCGCCACCACGCGCACCGCCTTGGCGGGCCGGCCGGGCGGGAGCTCGACCAGCGTCTCCTGCCGCCGGACTTCGAAGCGGCCGAGCAGCGTGAGCGACAGGGTGCCGGCCGCTGAGCCGAGCGCCGGGGCCGACCGCGAGCCTGCCGCCGCGGCCAGCGGAAGCAACGTCTGCGCCACGACGCGCTCGCGGGTGAGCGGCCCGTCGGGATGGCCCAGCTCGAGGCATACGTCGAATGCCTCGGCGGCGAGCCTGCCCGCCCGCGGATCTCCCCGGCGGTATGCCGCGTAGGCCTGCATCAACAGCAGCGGCCACCGCTCCTGCGGCTCGAGGTCGTAGTCGGCCAGCGTCTGCGCGATGACCCTGGCTGCCTCCGCGGGGTCGCCCGAACGCCCGAGCACGGCCGCCCCGAAGACCCGGACCGGGCGCTCACAGCCTGCCATCCGCTGCTGTGCCCGCGCCAGCCGGTCAGCCGCCATCTTGTGCTCGCCCACCCGGTCGAGGTGGTCGCAGGCGCAGGCCAGGAACTCCACTCCCGAAGCCTGGTCGTACCAGACATCGCGATGCGCTTCGGCTTCCAGCACTGCCCGGACGGTCCGGTCGCGATCGCCGGCGTACGAGGCGAGCGCCGCCTCGCTCCACGATGCGTAGGCGATCGCCCATTCCTCGCGGTAGGCCTGGCCGATCTCGCGCATCTCGTCGATGCTTGCCTCGGCCTCGCCGAACCGGCCCAGCTCGACCAGGACATCGGACACGAAGCTCTGCACGGTTGCCCGGTAGAGGCTGCGGGCGGGCAACTGGGCGAGCACTTCGTTGAGCGTGGCGAGGGCACGCTCATAGCGGCAGAGCGCGAAGTAGAAGCCCATGGCGACCGCCACCAGGGCCTGCGCCGCCCAGGTCCGCTGCCCGATCCGGCGAGCCAGCCTGGCCGACTGCAACAGCAGCGCTTCGGCCTCCGGTTGGACGCCGTCGGCGCTGAACCAGGAGGCCAGGCGGCCGAGCACGTCGAGCGCCCTGGCCCGTGCCGTGGTCTCGTCCTCGCCCGCGTTCGCCACGACCGAGGCGGCCAGCGTCCTTGACTGCGCCCGGGTGCGCTCGTCCCACATGAGATCGCGGGCTCGCTCGGCGTCGACTTCGCGGCGGAAGACCGGGTCGGCTTGCTCGGCTTGCTCGGCTTGCTCGTCCAGGATCGCGGCGGCACGGGCCAGGGCGTCGGTGCGGATGTCGGCGTGGTGCGTCATCTCGGCGACCCGGGCCAGGTGCAGCAGGACCCTCGGGAACTCCTGCACGGCGGGGCGCGGCAGCTCGGCGACCAGGTCGCGGAGGGTCGCCCAGCCGATGTCCTCCACCTTGTCGACGGCGATGTTTGCCAGCGTGCGGGCCGCCGCCGCGGGGAGCCGTGCCGCCAGCAGAGTCCTTATTGCGGCCAGCGGCTCGCCGTGCTGCTCGTAGGCGCCGGCAACGATGCTCGCGGTCTGCGGGGCCAGCTCATGCTGGGACGCCAGGTAGGCAGAAACCGGACCGGGCATCTCCCACCAGCCGGTCGGCGTCCGTGCGACCGGAATGCCGACCGCGATGATCCGGTGCAGCGTGCCGTCGGCGCCGCTGACGGCATCGGCGATCTCGGCGGACAGCATCGGGAGGTGGGCGAGCTGAACGACCGCGCCCCGGTCCGCCGGCCGCAGCAGCGCGATGATCGGGTCGAGCAGCGGGGCAACGGTCATGTCGTCGCGGCTAGCCGGGCCCTGGCCGCGGGCGAGCCCGTCGACGGACGCCTTGGACGAGGTGGCCAGGACGAGTGCGGTGACCCAGCCCCTTGTCGCCTCGAGAAGCACGTTCAGCTCCCAGCCCGAGGGCTGCCGCCCGAGGTAGCCGGCGGCCAGCGCCGATGCCTCTTGCTGGGTGAACTCGAGCGCCGCGGTGTCGAGGTAGGCGGCGGCCGCGATCGTGCGCAGCGGTTCCAGTCCGGGACTTAGCTGCCGGGCGGCGACCAGCAGGCGGTGCGGGGCGGGCAGGCTTCGCGCCAGCCGCAGTACCAGGTCGGTCACCTCCGGCCCGCGCAGATGGTGGGCATCGTCGAGGACAGCGAGCAGCGGCACGCGTGATCCGGCGAGCGCGTCAAGGAGCCGTTCGACGCCTGCGGCGGGATCGGCCACGTCGGTGGCTGAGGCCAGGTCGGAGAGTTTGGATGCCAGCAGGGCGCGCCTGAGCGAGCCCATCAGGATGGCCGGGTCATCGTCGGGGGGGCCTAGCGGCACGAAGGCCGCGGCGACGCCGAGGTCACGGCGGTACTGCCAGGCGAGCACCGACTTGCCGTAGCCGGCCCCCGCCTCGACCAGCGCGACTGAGCTGGCGCGCAGCTGGCTGAGCAGGCGGTTACGAACCACCTGCCGTCCGAGTCCGGACGCCGACGCGAGATCCGGGACGTCAGGCCGTCCCGGCTGCGACTGGGGATCTGACCGGCTGTCGGCCACCCTACAAAGCTACGGCGAGCACCGGGGGCTGCGCAGCAGGCTGGGCTTACTCACTGGGCTTACTCACTGGGCTTACTCACTGGGCTTACTCGCTGACCGGCGCGCCTGGCGGCTAGCTCACAGGCGCGCTGGGCGGCTCGAGTTCCCAGCGCGTGCCGTCGACGCTGTCGTGAAGCTGTAGGCCGGCCGCGGCGAGGGCGTCGCGGATCGCGTCGGCGGCCGGGTAGCTGCCCTGGTGGCGCAGCGTGTCGCGCAACGTGATCAGGCGCTCCATCGCGGGCTCCAGGCGTTCGCGAGGGTCGCCCAGGCCGTCCTGGGCAGCCCGGCCCAGCCGGGCGACCAGGCTGCGCAGCACCGCCCGCGCCTGCTCCGTTCCCTGATCTTCCTCGGTGTCGGCGGCCCACGCGTGAATCGCGGTGTCCAGGTCAAGGATCGCCGCCACCATCCCCGATGCGTCACGGTCGTGTTCCGCGGCGTCGAAGCGGCGCTGCGCGGCCACGGTGATATCGGGCAGCGCGTCCGGCACCGGCTCCCCCGGCTGATCCGGGGCCGACCCTGGCTCCGGCCCGGCAGCCCCGATGTCAGTCGCCGGCGTGCCGCGGCTGACCAGATCCTGAAGCCGGCTGAGCGGGATAACCGTTCCGGCGGCCAGGACAGTGCTGACACCGCTGCGGCGTACCGTGACACCACCGCGGCCCGATACCTCGACGGTTCCCGCCCGCAGGTCGAAGATCGCCACGGTGTGCTCGTCCACGCCGAGCACGGCCGCGCCGGCGGGCAGTTCCCGCTCCAGCAGCGACAGCCGTCGCTCACCGAGGTAGCAGTACCGGGTGTCGTGGTTGCCGCCCTCGGCGTTGTCGTAGTGCGGGATGACAGCGACGTTGAGCCCCAGGGCGCCCATCAGGTCAAGGCCGTCCAGCCAATGCGGCGCCGCTCCGACCTTGTAGATCTCATATACCGGCAGGGCGACGATGCCGATCGTGACCGCAGCCGCGGAGGCGAGCACGGTCACCCCCTGGCCGGCCAGCACCCGGTCCCGCAGCGCCTCGGCGACCGGGCTGCCCTTCCACTCGGCAAGTGCGTAGGTCGGGCTGCCCGGGCCGGAGAACACCCAGTCGGCGGCGAGCAGCGCTCCGGCGCTTTCCTCGCCCGTGACCGCGCCGCCCGGCGGCGGCCGCGTGCCGGGCAGCACGGTCACGTCAAGGCCGACG
This sequence comes from Actinomycetota bacterium, assembly GCA_003168255.1. Taxonomy (GTDB): domain Bacteria; phylum Actinomycetota; class Actinomycetes; order Streptosporangiales; family Streptosporangiaceae; genus PALSA-505. The sequence goes on along the minus strand of PMSU01000170.1, from coordinate 86,983 downwards.
CTGCGGGCAAAGTATGCCTTCGAACGGGCGGAGACATCGTCGGCGTTCTCCTGAAAACCATAAGGCGTCGCCAGCAGAACGGCGGTGGGGCGATCTGTCTCCAGCCGCGCGACAAGCGCGCGGTGCACCGTCACCATGGTCGGGCTGGTCTCACCCGAGCCCATGATCGCCAGGATGTGGCACCCTGCTGCCTCGGGCATCCGGCTGCCTCCTCGTCCACGGGGCGCTACGCGGGGATGGCGCGGCTACCTCGCCGGCCTCCAGCCAACGGTAACCGAGCCCGCCCGTCGGCCCGGGGACCGCAACGGGCGGTAGCCTCTCGAAGTATCGGTTCCGGTGCGAGCGTCGGCATCGAACCGGAGCCGGCTCGGCAGCGGAATCGGTGCCGGCTCCGCTCACCATCGACTAGGAGCAGACTGACATGTCCCTCTTCCAACGGGCCCACGCCATAGTCCAGGCCAAGGCCAACAAGGCACTCGACGCCGCCGAGAAGCCCGACGAGATGCTCGACCTCTCCTACGAGCAGATGCTCGAGCAGATCACCCAAGTCCGCAGGGGACTGGTGGACATCGCCGCGTCGCGCAAGCAGATCGAGCTACAGGAGCAGCAGTTCCAGCACACGGTGGACCATCTCCAAGATCAGGCGAAGGCAGCGCTCTCCCAGGGCAAGGAAGATCTGGCGAAGGAGGCTCTCTCCCGCAAGGCGGCCGCGCAGGCCCAGATCGACGGCATGGAGCCGCAGCATCAGCAGCTCACCGAGCAGGAGGAGAAGCTCGAGCACACCCTCGCTGCCCTACAGAAGAAGGTCAATGACTTCCGGACGCAGAAGGAAGTGCTGAAGGCGCAGTACACCGCGGCGAAAGCCATGAGCTCTGTAGACGAGAGCGCCGCGGGGATCTCCACCACCTTCGGCGACTCGGGAGCGGAAATCCAGCGGGCCCAGGACAAGATCGCCACCATGCAGGCCCGCGCGGGCGCCATGGACGAGCTGCTCCAGTCCGGAGTGCTCGAAGACGTCGGCGGCGACACCGACGACATTCAGAAGGAGCTCGACGAAGCCGGGTCGGCCGCCGAGGTGGACAAGGAGCTCGCCGCGCTCAAGGCCGAGATCGGCTCTGGCTCACCGCCACCGGCGGAGCTGACGGCGAGCTGACACCGGTTGTAACCCAGCGAGGAGGTCCACCATGGCTGACGTGACGCCGATTCCCGACGGCTACCCGAGAATCTGCCCGTATCTGCACATCGATGGGGCGGCGGACGCGATCGAGTTTTACAAGCATGTCTTCGGCGCCACCGAGCGCGTCCGGATGGATGGCCCCGACGGCAGGGTCGGCCACGCCGAGCTGGGTATCGGCGACTCGGTGGTCATGCTGGCCGACGAGTATCCCGACTTGGGGGTGCTGGGTCCCAAGACAATCGGCGGTACGCCGGTGGTGCTGTCCATCTACGTCGAGGACGTCGACGCGACGGTGGCGAGGGCGACCGAGGCGGGCGCCACCGTCGACCGACCGGTCCAGGACCGCTTCTATGGCGATCGGGTCGGCCAGATCGAGGATCCCTTCGGCCATGTGTGGAGCATCCAGACGCACATCGAAGACGTCCCGCCGCAGGAGATGCGGCGCCGGGCAGAGCTCGAGGGTGGCGGCGCCTGAGGACATCACCCGGGGACCTGGCTGGCGGGGCGCATGGGCAGGCGGGCACGATGAGGGAACCATGTCACTTATCGATCAGCTCCCCCCGACCGCCGATCCCGACTCCATCTTCGATGCCTTCGCCGACTGGGCTGGGCAGCAGGGTCTCAGCCTGTACCCGCATCAGGAAGAGGCCCTGATCGAGATCGTTTCGGGTGCGAACGTGATCTTGAGCAGTCCGACCGGCTCCGGCAAGAGCCTGGTCGCGGCCGGCGCGCACTTCGCGGCCCTGGCACTGGGCGTGCGAAGCTTTTACACCGCGCCGATCAAGGCGCTGGTGTCGGAGAAGTTCTTCGCCCTGATCGAGATGTTCGGCGCGGCCAGCGTCGGCATGATGACCGGGGATGCCAGCGTGAACGCCGGCGCGCCGATCATCTGCTGCACCGCGGAGATCCTGGCCAACATCGCGCTGCGCGACGGGGAGCAGGCCGATGTCGGCCAGGTGGTGATGGACGAATTCCACTTCTACGCCGACCCCGATCGCGGCTGGGCCTGGCAGGTGCCGCTGATCGAGCTGCCGCGAGCACAGTTCGTGCTGATGTCGGCCACGCTGGGCGACGTCAGCCGGTTCGAACGTGATCTGGTCCGGCGCACGGGGCGGCCGACCGCTGTCGTCCGCTCGGCGGAGCGCCCGGTGCCGCTGGTCTTCTCCTACGTGCTCGCGCCGCTGCATGAGACGCTGCGGGAGCTGATTGACACCCGGCAGGTGCCGGTTTATGTGGTGCATTTCACCCGGGCAGCCGCCGTGGAGCAGGCCCAGGCACTGATGAGCATCAACGTATGCACCCGCGCGGAGAAGGACGCCATCGCCGACCTGATCGGCAACTTCCGGTTCACCGCTGGCTTCGGCAAGACCCTGTCCCGGCTGGTCCGGCACGGCATCGGCGTCCACCATGCCGGGATGCTGCCCCGCTACCGGCGGCTGGTGGAGACGCTGACGCAGGCCGGCCTGCTGAAGGTCATCTGCGGCACCGACACCCTCGGCGTCGGCATCAACGTGCCGATCCGCACGGTGCTGTTCACCGCGCTGTCCAAGTACGACGGGACCAGGGCCCGGCACCTACAGGCACGGGAGTTCCATCAGATCGCCGGACGGGCGGGCCGGGCCGGCTTCGACACGGTCGGTACCGTGGTCGTGCAGGCCCCTCAGCATGTCCTGGACAACGAGCGAACGCTGGCCAAGATCGGCGATGACCCTAAGAAGCGGCGCAAGGCGGTACTGAAGAAGCCGCCCGAGGGTGTCGTCTCCTGGGGCAAGCCCACGTTCGAGCGGCTGGTGGCGGCGGAGCCTGAGCCGCTGCAATCCAGCTTCGCGGTCAGCCACGCGATGCTGCTCAACGTGATCGGCCGGCCAGGTGATGCGTTCGCGGCCATGCGCCACCTGCTGACCGACAACGACGAGGAACCTGCCGCGCAGCGTCGCCATATCCGGCATGCCTTCGCGATCTACCGCGCGCTGCTGGCGGGGGGCGTAGTCGAGCGGCTCGCCGAGCCCGACGAGCTGGGCCGCCGCTGGCGGCTGACCGTGGACCTACAGGACGACTTCGCGCTCAACCAGCCGCTGTCGCTACTCGCGCTGGCCGCGATCGGCCTGCTTGACACGCAGTCGCCCGAGTATCCGCTGGACGTGCTTTCGGTCATCGAGGCCACCCTGGATGATCCGCGGGAGGTGCTGAAGGCGCAGCTGTTCAAGGCGCGCGGCGAGGCGGTAGCGCAGATGAAAGCGGACGGCATCGAGTACGACGAGCGGATGGAACTGCTCGACAAAGTCACCTACCCCATGCCCCTCGCCGACCTTCTGGAAGCTGCCTACGACATGTACCGGCAGGGCCATCCCTGGGTCGCCGACCATCAGCTGGCGCCCAAGTCAGTGGCGCGCGACATGTATGAGCGGGCGATGACCTTCGTGGAGTACGTCGGCTTCTACGGGCTATCTCGCGGCGAGGGGCTGGTGCTGCGCTACCTGTCCGACGCGTACAAGGCACTGAGCCGTACCGTCCCGGATGAGGCCAAGACCGAGGAGCTCATCGATCTGATCGAATGGCTGGGCGAGCTGGTCCGCCAGGTCGACTCCAGCCTGATCGACGAGTGGGCGCGGCTGAGCAACCCGGCCGATGACCCGGCTGCCTCGCCCGACGAGGGGCCGCCGCCGGTAACCCGCAACATGCGGGCGTTCCGGGTGCTGGTGCGCAATGCGCTGTTCCGCCGGGTTGAGCTCGCGGCCCTGCGCCACTATGACGAGCTGGGCGCGCTGGACGCCGAGGCCGGCTGGGATGGCGATGCCTGGGCCGACGCGCTCGAGCCGTACTTCGCCGAGCATGACCAGATCGGCACCGGCGCCGACGCGCGAGGCCCAGGGCTGCTGATCATCGAAGAGCACCCGGCCCACTGGTCGGTGCGCCAGATCCTCGAAGACCCGGCTGGCGATCACGACTGGGGCATCAGCGCGCGGATCGACCTCGCGGCCTCGGACGCGGCCGGCGCGGCCGTCCTGCGGGTGACCGACGTCGGCCAGCTCTAGCAACCGCCGCGGCCGCGTCCGCGCGCTTCCCGCGCAATCGATAGTCACCGCGAACACCACTGGCGCCGGGCGGTGCCAGCTAACGCCGCAACCCGCGGCGGCAGGAACGATACCTGCCGCCGCGGGTTGCGGTCACGGGTTGCGGCGGCTACTCCTTGTCATGCGGGCGAAGGTAGGGCGCCGGGGTGTAGTGCAGGAAGGCCGGCGGGGTCGCAACCTCCGTGCCGCTGCCGTTGGGGTAGACGTTGTAGGTCGGGCCGAGCGCCTTGGCCTGTGCGTTCAGCACGGACGGGCTATGCGGGGCCGCGCTCCACTGGCCGGTGGCCAGGCGGCGCAGCAGCACCTTCGCCGCCGTGATGGTCTCGGCTGGCGTGAACGCGCAGTGGCCGGCCCGGCTCACGAATATCTGCCGCAGCATCGACGAGTCGCCCGCCTTGGCCACGACCGCGCTGTAGGCCTGCTCGTTCTCCGGGACTACCAGCCCGTCCCCCACGGTGTGCATGGTCAGCACGGGAACGCTCAGGTTGCCGTCGTAGTCGATGTTCTTCTTGAGGTAGCTCAGCGCCGACGGGTCGGCCGAGATCCGCGGGGCGGCCGCGAGCGTGGCCAGGTCCTGGTCCAGGGACAGTCCGGCCGCGTGGTACATCGCGAGCACTTCCTTGAGGTCAGCCGACTTCAGCAGATCCTTGAAGTAGTTGACGCCGGTGTTCCAAGACGGGTTCCCGCCGGCCCTGGCCTCAAGCTCGGCCCGCAGGTCGAAAGCGAACGGGAAGTCTACCTGGGTGTCCCACAGGTACTGGTTGGCTTCCTGGGCCTTGTAATCCGTGGCCGCCGGCTCCTTGGAAAGCGGTGTGAACCAGCCCGGCGTGTCGGCGAGCGCGGAAGCCAGCGCGATCCGGGCACGGCCCGCTGGGGTTTTCTGCGCTGCCACCGCGGCCTCGTAGGCCGAGACCACGTTGGCTCCCGGGTTAGTGATGTTCACGACCTGGACAGAGGGGTCGATCAGCTGCTGGAACGCGAACTCAGAGTCGAGCGCGGTGTTCCAGGTCGCAACCCCGCCCGCCACTACGCCGCACATGGGCAGCGCCGCGTTGAACCGGGTCGGGTAGCGCTGGACGAGGCCCGCCGTGATCATGCCGCCGAGTGAGTGACCCCAGGCGATGGTCTGCGTCGGCGTCCCGGCGACCTTGTCGAAGACATTGAGGGTGTGAATCTGGTCCGGCAGCGCCTGCTGGACCGCCCATCCGGTGGTCGCATACGACGAGCCGGCCAGGGCGTAGCCGTGGCTGAGCATCCAGCCGCCGGTGATCGAGTCGCCGACATCCGTCGCGGGGTTCGACGATCCGGGGACCACGTACCCGTGGCTGTAGAGGAACAGCGTCCCGTTCCACTTCGCGGGAACCTGGATCAGGTAGGTCGCTCCGTCGTGAAACGTCCCGGTGTATTCCTTGGTGGTCCCGCCCCCCGCCGGAGCCATGGTGCCGGCCAGCACGGGCACCGCCGCGACCGGGCTGACCGCGGCAGCCAGCAGCGCGGCGGGAAGCAGCAAACGCAAGACTCTGTTAATGCGATACACAAATCACGCTCCAGGCTGTGCGACGTTGCACGCGGGGGGATGTGCTGGACTTTAGCCCTATTTGGGATGGATGCGGTAGACCTCAGGGCCGAACCCGCGGGTCCACCCTAAAGAGATTTATACCGAACGGAGAGGCGTGCTCGAACTGCATACGCCTGCCGAACTGGTCGCGGCCTGCGGCGACGACCCACTTTGCCTGTGGGCCGGGCAGGGAATGACCGGTCCTGCCAGGGCCTGGGCGGTCGGCCCTGGCCTGGCGGACGGGAGCGGCACGGGGCTCGCCGATGCGGTCGCGGTGGCAAGTCCGGACCTCTCCTGCCGTGACCGTATAGCTGTCTGGGGCGGGCCGGGGCCGGCCGCCCGGCTTGTTGACGAGGTGCTGCGGCTGACCGGCCCGTCCTTCAGGCCGCTCGGCAGTCATGCGCTGATCTCGCAGTTGTGCCAGCGACTGCCGCGCTTGCAGCTGGCGAAGGAGTTCGGCTGGATGGCCACGCAGGCGCACGGCCCGGCGCCGATCGCACCGCGGCGATCCAGGCCGGACGACGGCACTGGGACGCCTCGGTGGCTGGATGCCGACGACATGCCCGCGGTGGACAGGCTGCTCGACAGCGCATTCCCCGGCTCCTACGCGCGCCCCGGCGTGCCCGGGGTGCGCCGCTGGGCCGGCGTCACGGCTCCCGGCGGACAACTGGCCGCCGTAGCGGCCGACGCGTGGGCCGCGCCGACGGTGGGCCTGCTTGCCGGGGTCGCGGTGAGCGAGGCGCACCGCGGCGGCGGGCTCGGCGGCCGGGTGTGCCGTTTCGTGGTCGCCGAACTGATCGCCCGCCATGGCCGGGTGGCCCTGATGGTCGAAAGGTCGAACGCGCCGGCCATCGCCATCTACCGGCGCCTTGGCCTGTCCTTTCGGCTGTCCGCGGCCGCCAGCGTCTCGCCCCGGTGACGCCGCGGCCGGGGACTCAGCCGCCGGGGACTCAGCCGCCGGGGACTGCCGCAGCGAGAGCCTGCCCTTGGCCATGATGGCGACCCGCTGGGCGCGGCGGGCTACCGGGCTGTCGTGGGTGACCAGCACCAGGGTGCGGCCGCGTTCGCGCCACAGCCTCCCGATCGACGCAGCCCGCACCCCCGTCAGCTGCGACTCCCGCATCGCCGCCAGATCCCTCGAGGTAGTCCGTAACGACCGGGCTGCTGATCAATGGAGCCTGGCCGTTCATAGGTGAACAGTAGATCGGCATCGATCTCTGGCGGGGTGAGGCCGGAAGGGATGCCTGGGGCAGGCGGGGCAGATGGTGACTGCTGGGCGCCGATCACGGGCCGCGCAGCGGCCAGGGCCGAGATGAATGTGGCGTTACCTACCCCCCGTGGGGGGCTCTGCCACATCCATCTCGGCTATCAGGTGGCCGCGGTCCGGCCTCCGGCGGCGCGGCTGATCGCCAGCTGACCGTTCTTCATCACCGCGACCCGCTGGGCGCGCCGGGCCAGCGCACTGTCGTGGGTGACCAGAACCAGAGTGTGACCGTGTTCACGCCACAGCCTCTCCAGCAGCCCGATGATCTCATCACGGGTATCCTCATCCAGATTCCCCGTCGGCTCATCAGCCAGCAGCACCTTCGGCTCCTTCACCAACGCCCGCGCAATCGCCACCCGCTGCTGCTGCCCGCCCGACAACTCCGACGGCACATGCCGCGCCCGGTCCGCCAGCCCCACCGACTCCAGCGCCGCCGCCGCCCGCGCCCGCCGCGACCCCGCCGCCACATGCAACGGCACCAGCGCCGCCTCCACGTTCTCCGCCGCCGACAACGTCGGCACCAGATTAAACGTCTGGAAAATAAACCCGATCGACGCCGCCCGCACCCCCGTCAGCTGCGACTCCCGCATCGCCGCCAGATCCTGCCCGTCAAACTCCACCGTGCCCGACGTCGGCCGGTCCAGCCCCCCCAGCATCTGCAGCAACGTCGTCTTGCCATGCCCCGTCCGGCCCTGCACCGCCAGCCACTCACCATCCTCAATCACCAGATCCACCCCCCGCAGCGCAGCCACCACCCGGCTGCCCTTCTGATACTCCTTCGTCACCCCAGACAGCTTGTACATAACGCCTCCCTTTTACTCCACCTTCGCCAGCGCTGCTGCGGGCCGCAGCCGCGCGGCTCGCCAGCCACCGAACGAGCCAGCCACGAGCCCGCCCGCCACCGCGAGCAGCACGGCCGCCAGGATCGCTGTCAGCGTGACCGGCGCGGTCAGGTGCACGGCAACCGCGTGCCCCGCGTCGGCTGCCGCATTACGGAAGGAGTTACCCGCCCCTCCGCCGAAACCGCCGCCGCCGAAGCCACCGCCGCCGAACGTCCGTGCGCCGCCGGGACTCGCCGACCCGGTGGTCGGGCCTACCTGCGCCGTCAGCGAGGGCGCGAGCTTGGAGACGAGAGCGGCACCGCCGAATCCGAGGGCCACGCCCACCGCACCCCCGATGATGCCTACGACGATCGACTCACCCATCACCTGGCCGACGATCCGCCGGCTAGGCCAGCCGAGCGCCTTGAGCGTGCCGAATTCCCGTACCCGCCGCGATACCGCCGACATCGTCAGCAGCGCAGCAAGCGCGAACGCGGCAATCAGCACCGCGATGGCCAGCCACTTGCCGAGATTGTTCGCCAGGCTGGATGCGCTTGCCAGCGATCCGGTGACCTGGCTGGCCAGGCTGGCCGAGGTAGTCACGGTAGCGCCGGGCAGCAGGCCGCTGATCGCCTTCTGCACGCTGCCGATGTCGGAGGCGCTGGCGGCCGCTACGTAGATCGAGTTCACGTCGTTCTTCAGCGTCCCGCCCGTCGAACTTGTCCCCAGCGCCTGGGCCCGCGCCAGCGGGATGTATACGTCGGAAGTGCTGTCCCCGGCGGGCTCGCTGACGATCCCGACTACCTTGAAGCTCGTCTTGGCGATCGTGACCGTCGAGCCCGTCTTCAGCTTGTTCGAGGTCGCGTAGTTGGAGTCGACCACGGCCACATTCGCGCTGACGTCTGAGCTGTCGAAGGTCCGGCCCGAGGTGATCTTCCCCGAGCTGAGCGGGCCGAGCTCGCCAGTGGCGATGTCCACGCCATTCACGCTGAACGAGGTGGGCGTGAAAGACCCGCGGAAGCTGCCGCCGCCGCTGCTGCCTCCGCCACCGCCGCCGAATCCACCGCCACTGGATGAGTTGAATGCCGGGATCTTTCCAGTGATCTTGGTATCGGTGAGAGTCAGGCCGCCGGCCGCCGCCGCGACGTCATGCACGCGGGAAATGGACGTCACCGACGAGGAGGCCAGCGTCCCCAGCCCGGCCCCCCGAAGATTGTCTATGTCGATCGTCGTGCCCGCTGCGGGTCTGGTGCTCGTGCCGGTCTGGCCGCGGAAACCGAAAGATCCCGGCCCGCCCGATCCCGCCGCGGGCTTTTTAGTGACCGTGACGTCGGTGCCGACTCCGTATAGCGAATGCAGTACGGTGCCCTGCGCATTCCTGACTCCGGCAGAGGCCGCGGTAACCGTGATGACCAGGCCGATGCCCACCGCAAGCCCCATCGCGATGAAGGCCGCCTGACGCATCCGCCGCCGCAGCTCACGCCGCAGGTAAGTAAAGAACATATATGAGCTCCTCTGCACCGTCCCGCGTCCCTCATGGGACACGGATACAGGTCCGGCAGCGCAGGTGACGATGTCGCGCCTGGGCGTGATCCTGCACTGGGCACTCATCGTGGCGGTGATTCCTGAGCAGATCCTGAAAGGGCCCTGAGGATAACCAGATGTTGTATGCCTACGTCGCGCCGAACATCTGGTATTGCACACCCTCAGCTGACCGCTGGCTTGCCTCGCAGGGCAGACCATCTCATTCAAGCTGGGCTCATCGAAGGAGGAGAAGGCGATAATCAGCCCGACAACAGGCCATATGGCCGCGGGCACGGCGAGCCCATGGCTAGACGCCTACTATCCGGGTGGGGATGACCCACGCGGCGTTTGTCCCTGCCTGGCTGGTGCGGGGTGATGGCGAGCCGGGCGGCGGGGGGCCGGCAGCCGGAGCTGGCGTGCCGGGCACCCCGCCGATCAGATACCGCGGACGGCGCGGATCGATTCGCGCAGAGATCCCATCGTGGCCAGGACCGCGGACGGCTCGTAGCCGCAGTGCGCCATGCAGTTCGCGCATCGCGGGTCCTTGCCGCGCCCGTAAGAGTCCCAGTCGGTGGTCTCGATCAGTTCCTTGTAGGTCTTCACGTACCCGTCGTTCATCAGGTAGCACGGCTTCTGCCAGCCGAGCAGCGAGTACGAAGGAATCCCCCACGCGGTGCAGCCAAAGTCGGTCTTGCCCTCGAGGAAGTCGAGGAACAGCGGCGAGTGGTTCAGCCGCCACCGCTTCCTGTTGCCGTTGTCGAACGCCTTCTTGAACAGCTCCCTGGTCTCCGTCACGCCGAGGAAGTGCTCCTGGTCGGGCGCCTTCTCATACGCGTAGGCAGGCGAGATCTGCATCTCGTCGACGCCCAGGTCGTCGTTGAGGTAGTCGAGCACGTCGATCACGGTCTGCGGCGTGTCGGTGTTGAAGACCGTGGTGTTCGTGTTGACCTTGAACCCGCGGCGCTTGGCTTCCTTGATCGCCGCGACCGCCTCGTCGAACACGCCGTCCTTGCAGACCGACTCGTCGTGCCGCTCGCGCAGCCCGTCGATGTGCACCACGAAGGCGAAGTACGGCGACGGCTTGAACTTGTCCAGCTTCTTGGGCAGCAGCAGCGCGTTCGTACACAGGAACACGAACTTCTTCTTGGCGACGAGCAGGCGCACCAGCTCGTCGATTTGCGGGTGCATCAGCGGCTCGCCGCCGGCCAGCGACACCATGGGCGCGCCGCACTCTTCGATCGCAGCCATGGCCTGCTCGACCGGCATGCGCTGCTTCAGCACATCGTGCGGCTGCTGGATCTTGCCGCAGCCCGCGCACTTCAGGTTGCAGGCGAACAGCGGCTCGAGCTCGACGAGCAGCGGAAACTTGGAATTGCGGGCCAGCTTCTGGCGCATCAGGTATGACCCGATCCGCAGGCTCTGGCGCAACGGCATGCTCATTAGTCCCGTACCTCCTGCGAGGGTTTCCTAGTTGTCTGCGGGGGGCGGATGTTATTTCTGCCTGACTTCTCGGGGCAGGCCGAAACGGATGGATTCGGTGGTAATCACGCGCTCGCTGACCTGCACCGGGCCGAGCCCGGCGATCGCGGCGATGATCTCCTCGACCACCGCGGGCGGCGCGGACGCGCCCGCGGTCAGCCCAATGGTGGACACGCCCGTAAGCCAGCTGAGCTCGATGTCCTCCGGGCCGTCGATCAGGTAAGCGGGCGTGCCTGCTCGCTGCGCCCGCTCCACCAGGCGCACCGAGTTGGATGAGTTCGCCGAGCCGGCTACGAGCACCAGGTCGGCCTCGGCGGCGACCGCGCGAACCGCGTTCTGCCTGTTGGTTGTCGCGTAGCAGATGTCGTCGCTGCGCGGGCTGCGGAGCTGCGGGAACCTGCTAGTGAGGGCCTCGGCGATACCGCTCGCCTCGTCGGCGGCCAGGGTCGTCTGCATCAGGTACGCGATCTTGTCCGGCTGCCCCGGGATCAGCTTTGCCACATCGTCCGCGGTCTCGATGAGCACGGTGGACTCCGGCGCCTCGCCGATAGTGCCCTCGACCTCCTCATGGCCGGCATGCCCGATCAGCGCGATCAGGTACCCGTTGTCGGCGAATCGCCTAGCCTCCGCGTGCACCTTGGACACCAGCGGGCAGGTCGCGTCCACGGCGGACAGGCCGCGGGCCGCAGCCTCTTCCCGTACCGCGGGCGACACGCCGTGCGCGGAGAACACCACGGTGGCGCCGTCCGGCACCTCGTCGAGTTCGTCCACGAAGATCGCGCCGCGCCGCTCGAGATCGGTCACCACCCTGGTGTTGTGCACAATCTGCTTGCGCACGTAGACGGGCGCACCCTGCTGGTCGAGCACCCGCTCGACGATCTCGATTGCCCGCTCCACCCCGGCGCAGAACGACCGCGGCCCGGCAAGCAGCACCTGCCGCTCCCCCGCCGCGGCGGCCCACCGGTCGAGTACCTCGCCGGCCGCACGCAGCGAGCGCAGCGCGGCCAGCCCGCCGGTCACCGTCCTGGGGTGCAGCAGCGTCCGGCCGGGGATGTCGGAAATCGCCCGGATGACGGCCACCGGACGCCCGCCCGCCGCAGCGACAAGCGGCGCCGACTCCATGTCCGCGGCCAGGGCGCCGTCGCGGGCAAGACGCTCCCGGTCCGCGCCGCTGACCAGGTGGTCAACGGTTACGATCTTGCCGGTGCGCACCCGCAGCCCGGCCCTGCGCAGCTCTCCGGCGAGCAGCGGCGCCGACGGGCACGCCACCCCCGCCGCCCCGCCGGTGGCGACCTCGGTAGCGACGACCAGGTCTCCTGGCTTGAGGTCGGGGACAAGGCCAGCGCCCGTGCCGGCGACGGCAAGCATTCCGAACGCTGACGGGCTGAGCTCTTCAGCGCGCTGGCGGGACCGCTGCGGTCCGTACCCGGTGCGTACCACCCGGTCGCTGTCGCCGCCGGCCCGGCGCAGGCCGCGCCGCAGCGCCCGCGCCTCAACCCCCAGCGGCGCGCAGACGACCAGCGGGCCTTGCGTCGTCTCTGGCCTGCCGTTGGCGACTTGGCTGGTCACGCTGCACCCTCCGCGCTTCGCAGGTACCGGCCAAGCGCGCTGACCGGGAAGACGAGCCTGTACAGGTGATAGTTGATGTAGAAGTCGCCGGGGAATCCCGTCCCGGTGTACTGCGGCTCGTCCCACGTGCCGTCGGCGTGCTGGCTGGCCGTCAGCCAGCCGATGCCACGCTCGATCGCCACGCTCGACGCGGCGTGCGTTCCCTCGACCGCCAGCAGCGCGAGCAGCGCCCATGCGGTCTGCGACGCGGTGGACTCGCCGCGCCCGGCCAGGCCTGGGTCGTCGTAGGATCGCATGTCCTCGCCCCAGCCGCCGTCGGGGTTCTGGTGCGCCTCTAGCCAGTCGACGGCGCGCAGGATGCACGGTTTACCTGGTCGCACCCCGGCGGCGATCAGCGCGGGCAGCACCGCTCCGGTGCCATACACATAGTTCGCGCCCCACCGGCCGAACCACGACCCGTCGCTCTCCTGCGCCTTCAGCAGCCACGCGACCCCTCGGCGCGCAGCCGGGCAGCCGGCCATGCCCTCGGCGGCCAGCGCCTCCACAATGTGCGCGGTCACGTCGGCGGATGGCGGATCGATCACCGCGCCGAAGTCGCAGAACGGCAGCTTGGTCACGATCTGGTGGCTGTTGTCCGCGTCGAATGCGCCCCAGCCGCCGTCCTTGCACTGCATGCCGATGAGCCAGCGGATGGCCCGCCGCACTGCATCATCGGCCCGCTCCGCCTGGTCCGGCGGGGGGGAATCGGAGGGCCGCACCGCCGACTGGTCCAGCAGAGCGGCACCGGACGGCCGCACCGCCGACGGATCCAGCAAGGCGGCACCGGACGGCCGCACCGCCGACTGGTCCAGCGCGGCGCTGTCTCTGGACGTCTGCCGCGCGGGCCAGCACCGGCGCAGCGCGAGGACGACCTCCGCCGTATCGTCGGTGTCCGGGTAGCCGTCGTTGTCGAACTCGAACGACCAGCCTCCTCCCGGCTCAAGCCGCGGCCTGCGCACCTGCCAGTCGCCGGGTCCCGGGATCTCCTCGCCCAGCACCCACTCGGCGGCCTTCGTCATCGCGGGATCGTCAGGCGGCGTGCCGGCATCACCGAGCGCGACCATGGCCAGCACGGTGTCCCACACCGGTGACTGGCAGGCCTCAAGCCGCCGGATGCGCCCGGCTGGCGAGTCCTCGGTGATGGTGAACCTGTCCAGCCCGGCCAGCCCGCGCTTGATGATCGGGTGATCGAGCCCGTACCCCAGCAGGTGCAGCGCGATCAGCGAGTACACCCAGGGCGGCTGAATCCCGCCCCAGCAGCCATCCCGCTCCTGCCGCGCAATGATCCACTCCGCGCACCGCCGCAGCGCCGCCCGCCGGACCACCGAGGCTGGCCCGCCCCGCCGCCGGCCTATCCGGGCGGTTTTGGAGGTGGGATTGGGGTTGGTGTTGATCGAGCGGCGTCGCCGCGCTCCCAATGCCTTGTTCTCATAGACGTGCAGTGCCTTGTCGAGCCCGTTGAACACGACCGCCCACGGATCATGCTTTGCGCCCGGCGACCTAACTCCGGTTCGCAGCTCGTCCAGCCCGAATGGCAGCGGCCGGACCGGACGCATCGATCCCACGATGGCCAGCGGGACGATGGTCTGACGGGCCCAGCAGCCCCAGTCGTAGATGTTGAGCGGGAACCAGGCCGGCAGGTAGATGAGCTCCGGCGGGATGACGGGCAGCTCGTCCCAGGACCACTGGCCGAACAAAGCCAGCCAGATCCGGGTGAACACCCGGGTGGCCTCGATCCCGCCCTCGCCGCGGATCCAGTCGGCCGCCGCGGCCATGTGCGGCGCGTCCGGCGAGTCACCGGCCAGCCGCAGCGCGACATAAGCCTCGACGCTGGTTGACAGATTGCCCGGGCCGTCGTGGAAGTTGGCCCAGGTGCTGTCCGCGCGCTGCTTGGACCGGATCCAGCGGGCTGCTTCGGCAGTCTGGACGACGCTCCTGATCCCGAGGAACTCGCGGAGCATCAGGTCTTCCGCGTCCATGGTGACGTTGGTCTCCAGCTCGCCCTGCCACCAGCCGGCCTCATGCTGGAGGCCGATCAGGTGATCGCGGGCGCGTTTCAGCGTCAGCCGGGCGGCCTCGGCCGGCCCGGCCGGGCCGGCCTGCAATCCAGATTGCGTCAGCGTCATCCGATGTCCTAGCCGGTCAGCTCTGCCTAGTGGTGATGAACTGGGCGATCGCGGAGAACTCCGCCCGCACGTCGTCCGGCATGTCCGTCTCTGCCAAGCACCGCTCCGCCTCGGCTAGCTGGGTGTCGGCCTCGGCTTCGGTCCAGCGCTTGCCACCGGACTCCTCGACCAGCCGCTGCGCGACAACCAGGTCGTCCTCAGTGAGCGGCTCCTTCCCGGCGAGCAACTCCGCGAGCTGGCTGCCCTGAGCCGTGCCGCTGGTCAGCGCCGCCACGACCGGCAGCGACTTCTTCCTGCTCCGCAGGTCGGAACGGACCGGCTTGCCGGTGATCTCCGGCGCTCCCCAGATGCCGAGCAGGTCGTCGGTGAGCTGGAAGGCCAGGCCGGCGTGCGCGCCGAATCCGGCCAGGCCCATGGCCAGCGCCGGCGGCGCCCCGATGTAGACGGCGCCGATGCTGCACGCGCAGGCCATCAGCGCGGCGGTCTTGTCGCCCGCCATGGTCAGGCACTCGCCCAGCGTGACGTCGTCGCGCTGCTCGAACGCCAGGTCCGAGCCCTGGCCCGCGATCAGCCGCAGCACCGCCGCGGACAGGCAGCGGGCGGCCCAGCTGCCCTGCGGACCGCCGTCCTCGAGCAGGATGTCCTGGGCCAGCGCGAGCAGGCCGTCGCCGGCCAGGATCGCCGCGCCGACGCCGTAGATCTTCCAGGCCGTCGGCCGGTGCCTGCGCTCGATGTCACCGTCCATGATGTCGTCGTGCAGCAACGAGAAGTTGTGCACGAGCTCGACGGCGACCCCGGCGGGAACACCTCGCTGCGGCGCGGCGCCTGCCGCCCTGGCGGAAAGCAGGGCGAGCGCGGGCCGCAGTGCCTTCCCCCCGGATCCCGTTGGGCGCCCTTGGGCGTCGGTCAGGCCGAGATGGTAGGCGGCCACAGTCCGCACTTCAGGTGACAGCCGGTCGACGGAGGCGGCCAGGGCGGGCCCGACGAGATCGCGGGCGACAGCCACCCCCTCCGGCATCAAGGCGGTCATGCGTCCGCTCCAAGAACTCCGGCTGGGTGTGGCACGGCCATAGCCTGCGTCGGCGCGTCAAGCGCCAGGCGTAGCTCTCGTGCCGCATTCAGTCCGCTCCGCACGGCCCCCTCCATCGTGTCAGGCCACCCTGTATCGGTCCACGCTCCGGCAAGCGCCAGGCCAGGCAGGCCGGTTGCGGCTGATGGCCGCAACCGCTCGCAGCCAGGCACCTGGCGGAACGTGGCACGTCGTTCCCTGGTGACAAAAAAATCGGTGACCCGCGCGGTGCGGGCCGCCGGAAATAGCTCGCCGAGTGCCGGCAGGAAAATCTCGCGCAGCCGCGCGGCCGGGATGTCCACCATCTCATCGGCGGCGGACACCGACACCGCGAGATACTGGCCAGCCGCCCGTGCCTGATCCCGGGCGAGCCCGGACGGCTCGGTCCGGTCGAATACCCACTGCACCGGCGAGTCCACAGCCGCGACGAACGGCAGCTTCATCACCCGCCGGTCATAGACAACGTGCACGTTGACGATGGGCGATGATCCGAGCCCCTGCCACGCGGCGGAGGCAGCACTGGCCGCGGCCGACGGCAGCAGCCGCGCCGCCGTATCAGGGGGTACCGCGATGATCACGCCGTCCGCCTCGATCGCCATGCCGTTCGCGGCTGTGGCGGCATTCCGGTCCAGCGGCGACGCCGTTTCCCGGTCGGCATGGCGGCCAAGGCGGACCGTGAACATGCGGCCGATGCCGGGCAGGCTGTCCTGCGCGACATCGATGGCCGTTACCTTGGCGCCCAACCGGACCTCCGCGCCGAGACGCTGTAGCACGTCCATCGCCGCCCCGCCGTGCAAGTCGCCGAGCGGCACCGCCGGCACCCCGATGTCCGCCGCGTCCCGCGCGCCCAGCAGCGCGGTCTTCACCACGGTCGCGGCTAGCGCGAGGTTCGCGTCATCGCCGGCGATGTTGAGCGCGGACACGGTGAACAAGTCCCACAGCGCACGGCGGGCCTGCTCGCTCTGGCCGCGGGCGGCCAGCCAGTCGCCGAGCGCTAGCTCATCGACCGCCGGGTCCGTCGGGTCGAGGCGTTTCATCGCTAGGGCGGCACGGGCAACCCGCAGCCGTTCGGAAAAAGAAAGAAGTGGATAGCTGGCCAGGGCGAGCGCCATGTGCAGCGGGCCTGGCAGCGCGTTCCGGCGCAGTCGCGCGTGGCGCCGCTGCCGTATCGCCGGGCCCGGCCTGAGCACGGTCACGTCGAACCGGTCCTGAAGCTTGACGGCGTCGGTCATGCCGAGCCTGGTAAGCAGCCCGCGGTAGGCGGCGCAGCAGCGGAGAAAGACGTGCTGGCCGTTGTCGACCACCAGGCCGTCGCGGGTGAAGGAGCAGGTCGCACCGCCAAGACGCGGCCTGGCCTCGAGCAGGGTCACGTCGATTCCCGACTCGCGCAGCGCGATGGCGGCGGTGATGCCGGCCAGGCCGCCGCCGATGACCACCACCCGGCGCCCGGTCATGATGTTTCCCTGGGAGCGGCGGATGCCAGCGAGATCGTGCGCGGCCTGGGTCGCAGCACCATCCCGGCGAGTGACCGGACGGCCACCATCACCTTCTCTCCTGGGGACAACGAGAGCCTGCCCTTCAGCACCTCGGCCGGGGCCGCCGCGATCTGTTCGAGCAGCCGCCGGTAGATGCCGGCCATCGCGCCGGCCGAGGCGGCGCTGCGCCGGTCCAGCATCGGCAGCAGCCGCGTGCCGGTCGCGTACCAGGTGCGCGCGCGGTCCGCCTCGAACTCGACCACCCGCGCCAGCGGACCGGAATCCATCGGCGGCTGGGTATCGCCGCGCTCTGGGCCGCCGGTGCCGTCCAGCGTGCAGCCGAACCGGCTGAGATCCTCGGCCGGCAGGTAGACCCTGCCGTTGTGGTAGTCCTCGCGGATGTCCCGCAGGATGTTGGTGAGCTGGAGGGCGACGCCGAGCGCGTCGGCCAGCGGGGCCGCCGCTTCCTGGTCCTGCGCACCGAAGACGCCGAGCGAGAGGCGGCCGACCGAACCCGCGACGCACCGGCAGTAGTGCAGCAGTTCGTCGAAGGTGGCGTAGCTGGTACCGCGGACATCGGCGACGCAGCCATCGACTATCTCGGCGAACGCCTCCACCGGGATCGGGAAGCGGCGCGCCGCGTCGCCCAGGGCGATGAGCACGGGATCTCCGGCGGGCGGCTGGCCGCCGGCCAGCGCCTGCACCGCGACCCTGGCCTCGGCCAGGGCGGTGAGCTTGTCGGCGGCGGGCAGCGTCCCGTCGCCGATGTCGTCGATCCGGCGGGCGAACGCATAGACGGCGGACAGCGCCCGCCGCTTGGCCGGCGGCAGCAGCTTGATGCCGTAGGAGAAGTTCCGCGCCTCGGTCGAGGTGACCTGCTCGCAGTGCTGGTACGCGGTTGTCACGTCCACTGCACGCTCACCTCCCCCTCGTGTAGGCGCGGGCAAGCTCGGCAGTCAGGCGCCGCTTGTCGGGGCGGGGGGTGGCCGACAGCACGTCGTGATCCGCGGCCTCGATCGCGGTGAGCGCGGCCCGGCCGCCAGCGACATAGCCTGCCACCGCGAACCTGGCCGCGCCGTGCAGCGTGGCGATCAGCGGCGAGCCCGCGTTGAGCAGTGCGGATGCCCGCACCACCTGGAATGACATCAGGGCGCGCAGCTGGGATCCCGCGGTCGGCTCGGCGAGTTCGGATTCGGTGCAACCGAACCTGTCCAGATCCTCGAGCGGCAGGTAGATCCGGCCGGCTGCCGCGTCCTGCGCCACGTCCTGCCAGTGCTCGGCGAGTTGCAGCGCGGTGCAGACGTGATCGGAGAGCTTGGCCCGCCGCGGCGAGTAGGCGTCGAAGATGTGCAGCACGATCCGGCCCACCGGGTTCGCGGACAGCTTGCAGTAGCCGAGCAGGTCGTCGAAGGTCTGATAGCGGCTGACCGCCTGGTCCTGCCGGTTCGCCTGGATCAGATCACGAAGCAGCTGAGCAGGGACGGCGCACTCGGTCACGGTCGGCGCCAGCTGACCGATGACCTCGAGCTGCGGAACCCCTCCGCTGTAGAGCCGGCCGAGATCGTCCTCGAGCTCGTCGAGGAGCCGGAGCCGCTCGGCCGCGGCGGGAAGCGCCTCGTCGGGTAGTGCCTCGTCGCCGATGTCATCCACGGTCCTGGCGAACTTGTAGACGGCCATCAGGTGCCGCCGGTACCGCGCAGGCAGCAGGCGCAGCGCGACCGGGAAATTCTCCGC
Organism: Actinomycetota bacterium; assembly: GCA_003168255.1. Taxonomy (GTDB): domain Bacteria; phylum Actinomycetota; class Actinomycetes; order Streptosporangiales; family Streptosporangiaceae; genus PALSA-505. The sequence continues at coordinate 68,074 of PMSU01000170.1, read as the reverse complement.
GGGCGCCTTCGCCGCGGCGCCGGCCGTGATGACGGCGACCGCCGCATCTCCGGACGGAATCTGGGCATGGGTGCCGACATGGCTCATCGCGGTCCCCCGCCACCGCCGCCCGAGGGGCACGCTGAGGGGACCGCGCCCATAACTGGCTGATGTCGCGCCGCGCGTCACGGTGCCTATTTTCTTCACAGCACTCAAAGAAATGCAAATAATGACATGGGCGTCACATGACACGCGTGTCGTTTCTCGTCAGTCGGGCAGCTCTATTGGCCCTGGTCTGACGGAACTTGTCCCGCCGGAAATTTACTTTGCACCACGCAAGGGAACGTGATAGGAATCGCCGGCACGTTCCTCCGGCCAGCGCGTCAGGCCGGGTATACCCGCTGGTGAACTGCTGGCGGGCGCGGGCCCGGCAGCTGCCGGAGCCCGGGCTGCCGCCCTTCCTCGCGACGGCGGGAAAGCGTCGGGCCGGGCCTGATCGCTAGCGGGCATCGCCGCCGGTGCGGTGGCCAGGTCCGCAAGGCGGACGCGGGCAGGGACGGGCAGGCGGGTCTGGCCAGGGCAGACGCTCGCGCTTGCCAGGGCACGGCTTAGCCTGGCATCGGTCATGCCGAAGGTGATCTCACCCGGTCGGGTGAGCGTCGTCGTCGCCGTTGCCGCGGCCGCGGCAACGGCGCGCCCGCTGCATGGCGATAACAGTCGATAAGCGAACGATAGGCCGGTCATCGAGTGAGCACCGTAACGCATTAGTTACCGGATGGCTACACACCTGCAATGGTGAATTGCGTCTTCATGGTATTCAACGGTGCAAACCATTTAGGTCACCGCCGCGAGCCCGGCATTCCGGCCGGACTGCCGGGCTGCCCGGCCAGGACCTGGCTCGCCGCGCGCGCAGGACCGCTGGTACCGACCGCGGCCTCGCCCGGACGGCCTCGCGCAGCAGAGCATGATCATCGGTCGATTGGGTTTTTCGCCGTCGGACCCGCGCCTTGACACTCGGTCCACGGGCCGCTACTAACATTCGAGGCGAGATAACCAGCTTCGGGTGGGTGAGGGTCATGGCCGATGAGGACCCGTCAATCGCGGACGTGATCGGCGAGGTTCGCCGCCAGCTCGAGCAGGCCAGGGCCGAGGGCGAGAAGAGCTCCCTGCGGTTCGACGTCGGTCCGGTCGAGCTCACCTTCACCGTGGCGGTCGAGAAGAAGAACGGGGTGGGCGGCGGCCTGAGGATCTGGGTGCTTCAGGCTGGAGCTAAGCACGACGCGAGCAACACCGTCACTCAGACCGTAACCGTCACGCTCAGCCCGTACGAGGTGGCCGCGGACGGCAGCCATGTCCCGATCGACGTCGCCAGGCTGCGACACGGCCGACCAGACGGGACCTGATGCCGGGCGGCGCACTAGATCGCCTGGTTGAGGTCTGGGCTGCGGACAACCTCGGCGACGGCTACTGCGGCAGCGGTTGGGTGCTCGGCGGGCGGACGGTCCTGACCGCATCGCATGTCCTTCGCCGGCTGCCTGCTGACGGCGGGAAGCTGGAGGTCCGCCGGGCGGAGCTCGCCGCCGATCCGGCCTGGTACGCCTGTCGCGTCGTGTACCGCTCCGATGCCGATCTCGGGACCGGTGAGGCTGCGCCGGACCTGGCCCTGCTCGAGATCACCGACCCTGCCTGGCAGCCACCACGAAGCCCGCGGCCCCGGCTGGCCGAGGTAGGCACCGGCGCCGACAGGGCCGAAGCGATCGGCTTCCCCGAATCGCAGACGCGTACCGGCGGGCTGCGTGTGCCGGAGCAGGCCAGCGGCGTGCTGCTGCCCGGGGGTCAGCCGCGCAGGGGCCAGCTTCCTTTCGACGTTCAGACGAGCGTGCCCAGCGATTCCCGGCTGTGGGCAGGAATGTCAGGCGCCGCCGTCCGCGATGGCAATCACCGCATCGTCGGCGTGGTCAAGGCCACCGCGCCCGATCGCCAGCAGCGGCGGCTGTTCGTGACCCCGGTTGCCGCTCTCGCGGCCCAGCCGGGGTTCCGGGCCGCGCTGCGCGAGCTCGCTGGCAATGCGGTGATCGAGGTCGCGGCGGCACCGAGCTGGCGGCACTGCCTCGAGGTGCTCGCCGCGGACGGCGCGCCGCCGAGAGCCGCCGACATCGAGCTCGGCAAGCTAGGCGTGAAGGAGCCCCGCCTGCTGTCAGCTGACGGCGCTGCGGTGGTGCGCTATGTGCGGCGCGACCTCGACGACCGGCTCGACGTGGTGCTGTCGGCTGCCGTGCGGGCGAGCCGTGCGGGCCGCACCGAGGGGCGCATGGTGCTCGTCCTGGGAGACTCAGGCGCCGGCAAGTCCCGGGCGGCGGCCGAGGCGCTTCGCGGTTGCGCGGAGCTGCGGGACAGCCCGGTTCTCGTGCCGCGGCCCGATCATCGGCTCGCCGAGCTGGCCGATGCGGCGGACAGGGGCGAGCTCGAGCTGCGTGACAGCGTCCTGTGGCTGGACGACGTGCAGCGCTACTTGACCGGCGCCGGGTTCAGCAAGGCGCTTGCCGACCGGCTCATCACCGATTACGAGGGCCTCGTCGTCATCGCCACGATCAACCGCGGTGAGCTCGACGCCCTTGAGCCGGCCGGCGACCGTCGCCCGGCGGGCTGGGATCTGATCGGCGATACCTGGCTCATCGCGCGGGTACCGGTCGATCGGCAGTGGTCACCGGCCGAGCGCGCTGACGCCCTTGAGCACGTCACCGACCCTGGTCTGCGCACCGCCCTCGATCAAGGAATCGGACTTCCTGAATGGCTGATCGCAGGCCCTGAGCTTGTGCTCCGGCTGCGCGACGCCAGCTACGAACGGCGCACGCTCGCCTGGCTGGTGATCAACTGGCACCGGACCGGCCGGCCCGACGGCCTCCGGGTCGATGTCGCTCGTTCGCTCTGGACCGACGCGCTGAGCGCGGAGCGCGGCCACCCGGAGGAGACCTTCGATCAGCTACTCCAGTGGTGCCAGCGGCGAGTGCTACGCCAAGCTCTCGTCTCGGAGCGAGCTGGCGGGCTGGCGGCGCACGACTACGTACTAGGTGAGGTGGCGCGCGCCGAGCCGTTTCGCCCGGTCCCTGACGGCATCTGGGCGGCCGCGCTGTCTACCCTCGACGAGCTGCCCGACCCTGGGACGGTGCGGTTGGCCATGGCGGAAGCCGCATACCGGCTGAAGCAGTGGGAGCATCTCGACGCTGCCATCGATGCCCTGCGCCGGGCGCTCGCCCTTACCGGCGAGGGGCAAAGGGACTACCTCAAGTGCGTCATCGACCTGGCCCGGGCGCTGTCGGCCCGGGTGGAAGCACACGCAGGCGATAGCGATACCGACGAGGTCATCGCATTGCTTGGCCGGGCGCTGACGATGATTGACCTGCCGGTGCTGCGACATACCCGCGGCTACCAGCTCATGCTCCGCTACCTGCGCAAGGGCGGGCTCACGGACCTGACCACGGCGGTGCAGGATTTCCTGGACGCGGTGGCGAACACGCCGCCCGGCGACGTCGAAATCTACAACCGTGCGCTCAATGCGGCCTGGGCGTCGGGCGAGCGCTTTGACCGGACCGGCGGCCTCGGCGAAACCTACCGGGTGATCTCGGTCGACGGCGTCGAGCGCTGGCGTGGCCCCGGCGACCTGGTAGTGCCGATCCAACTGCTGGACAGTCTGCTGGTGCCCGACGACAGCCGGCCGCCACCGCCGCCGCCGCAGATCGTGCCCGCGCTGAAACGCAACCTTGCCAACCTGCTGGTTGCCTACGCCGTCAGCGTCCGCGTCCGGCCCCACGCCGACCGGGCCGGGGATCTTTCCCGGGCCATCGACCTGCTCCAGCAAGCCCTCGCCGAGGTGGCCCCGGGGTCCCAGGACTACGTCACCATCGTCAACAGCCTGTTTGCGGCGCTGGAGACGGCCCGCAGGCCTGGACTGGTTCCTGGCACCCAGGACCACGATCCTGAGCTGCTGCGCCGCGTCGTCAGCGCCCTGAAACAGTGCGCGGGAATACCCGTCCACCCCGCTATCAAGGCCCAGATGCAGGCCAATCTCGACGCGGTCCTCGCCGCCGAGGGCAGCACCGAGGAGTAGCCGGGCGCACGGAGATGCTCATCCGGGCATCGCCGCGGGAGACCTGGCCGGGCAGGACCGCAGGGTCGCCGAGACCAGCCAGCCTCCCCCGGCGACCGGGCCGGCCTGTAGAACGCCGTCATGCAGGGCCGTCCGTTCACGCATGCCGTCGATGCCGTGTCCCCGGTGCCCGTCCAGCGGCGGTGCGGTGCCGTCGTCGGCCACCCGCACCCGCACCTGGGGGGCGTCGTAGCGGATCGTGACCGACGCGCGGCGGGCCTGCGCATGCCGGAGCGTGTTGGTCAGCGCCTCCTGGACGATGCGGTATGCCGTCATCCCGGCCGCGGCGCCGAGCGGGAATGGGGTGCCTTCCACGGCGAGGTCCACGGCCAGCCCGGTCGCCCTGACTCGGTCGACGAGCGCCTCGAGCTGGGCCACACCGGGTTGCGGAGCCAGGTCGGCGGACAGCTCTTCGGTGCGCAGCACGCCGAGCATCGCCCGCATATCCGACAGGGCGTGGCGGCCGACTTCGGAGACCTCGGTCATCGCTTCGGCGCCGCGGCCGGGGTCGGCGCGGCTCACAATCGCCGCGGCATCGGCCAGGGTGATGACGACCGAGAGGCTGTGCGAGACGATGTCGTGGAGTTCCCTGGCGATCCGGGTTCGCTCGCCGGCGGCCGCGAGCGCGGCCTGCTGGTCCCGCTCGACCTCAAGCCGCCGGGCACGCTCGTCCATCCAGGCCAGGTACCTGCTGCCCGAGGCGACCGTCAGCCCGGCGAACAGCGCGGCCACCACGGTGGCGGTGAGGAACAGCAACGAGCGCGGCAGCGGCCCGGCCGGCTCCCACCGGATCGCCGCCATGACGGCCCCGGCCTCGAGCAGCCCCGCGGCCAGCAGGGCGCGGATCCGTGACTGGTGGGCGGCCACCGTGTAGAGCGCGACGAGCAGCGCCGCGTCGCCGAGCAGCGGGAAGCCCAGTAGCCACTGGGCGAATGCGATGGCGCTCGTGAGCAGGAAAACCGCGGAAGGGCAGACGCGGCGGGCGGCGATCGCGGCGACGAGCGCCGTCTGCACGATGGCCGGGTGAAAACCGGCGAAGCGCGACCCCGCCAGCCACACGGTACACAGCGCCAGGAGCACCACCGCCAGCAGCGCGTCGGTGGCCAGCGGGTGGGTGCGCACCAGGTGACGGCCCCTGCCGAACAGGCCGTGGGTGATCTCATCTGGCGGCTGGAGTGCAGGCCGTTGCAGTCTGGGGAACTCGGTCATAGTGCCCAATGCTGCGTCCTTCGTGGTTACTTACCGGCAGGGTACCTCGCGCTGGTAGCCGGCGCTTCGGTGCCTGGCCGGCATCGCCGCTGGTAGAGCGCCCAATGCTTGGTCGCCGTCCGACCTGAGGATGAGCCGGGGACGCCAGATTTCGTCCTCTAGGAGGTACCGGGGGCGCGCGGCTGAGGCATAGCCTCGGTTTGCGCAGCCGTGTACCCCCCCGTACCCGGCTGCGCTCCACTCGCCCGGTCCAGGGCAGCTCCAGCCCATCGCCCGCCCGAGGGGGCATCTTGCCAGCTCAACTGCCGCCCTTGCTGCACCGCGCACTCGGCCTCGGCAGATCGCAAGCCACGGAAGGCAGTTCCGTTTCCCGCGCCGGCCGCCGCGTCTTCGCGGAGCCCCTCGCCGCCAAGGTGCCGGAGATCACCTTCCTGTTCTGGGTCATCAAGATCCTCACGACCGCCGGCGGCGAGGCCACATCGGACTATCTCTCCTTGGGCAGCCGGGTGGTGGGCGGCGGCGTCGAGGCCGGTCTCCTCGTCATCGGCCTGGTCTGGCAGTTCCGGACCCGCCGCTACGTCGCGGCGGCCTACTGGTTCCTCGCCTTCGCCATCGCGATCTTTGGCACCGGCGCGTCGGACACCCTGCACCTCTTCGTCGGCATCCCCTATGCCGGCACCACGCTCCTGTGGGCCGTCGTGCTCGCCCTCATCTTCTGGCGCTGGCATCGCAGCGAGGGCACACTGTCGATCCACAGCATCACCACGCAGCGGCGGGAGTGCTACTACTGGGCCACGGTGTTCGCCACCTTCGCGCTCGGCACCGCGCTGGGGGACTTCACGGCCACGGCGCTGGGCATGGGCTACCTCGCGTCGGGGATCTCCTTCGGCGTCATCATCGCGATTCCCGCTGTGGCCTGGTCATGGTTCCGGCTGAACGCCGTCTTCGCCTTCTGGTTCGCCTACGTGGCAACCCGGCCCCTCGGCGCTTCGTTCGCCGACTACGTCAGCAAGCCGCACAAGCTCAGCGGCGCCAACTTCGGCGACGGCCCGACGGCTGCGATCGCGGCGGTCGCCGTCGCCGCCCTCGTCGCCTACCTCGCCGTTGCACGCAACGACATCCAGCCACCCGGGACACCGGATCAGGAACCCGCTGCCGACCGAGCGCGGCAGGCGGGCGCCCATCGTTCCGCCGCACCCTGACGGTTTCAGGCTGGCGCCGCTCGCGGCGCTACGGGGCGCCGAGCCGTCTCAGGGCCAGGTTCAGCACGTCCGCGCGGCTGCGCGTGCCGTGGTCGGCGGCGATGGAGTGGTTGCCGATCAGCAGCGAGAAGAAGAGCATGCAGCCGGCCTCGACGTCGTCCGCATCGGCGCAGAAGGTGCCGAACAGCGCGCGCAGGTAATCCATCCGCCGGTTGTCGAGGCGCCGGAGGCGAACGGCGACCGCCTGGTCGCGCCGGGCCCAGTCGCGGACCGCGAGGTCGGTCATCAGAACGCTGGACGAGGTGAGCGCGAGCAGCCGCCGTAGCTTGGCACTGGCGTCGCCACCCTCGCGCTCGAGGCGCTCGTTCACTTCCTCGGTGGTCGCCCGCTCCCACCTGTCGAGCATCTCCTCGAGCAGCGCGCTCCGGTCGTTGAAGTGCCAGTAAAAGCCGCCCCTGGTGACGCCGAGCGCCTGGGCCAGCGGCTCGATCCTGACGGCGTCAGGGCCGCCGGCGGCGAGGGCCCGCAGTCCCTCTTCGATCCACTTGCCGCGAGGCGTGCGAGTCGGGGCGGCCATCGTCTATCCCCTCTCGCGTTCGGCGCGGCATTGACAATGCCGCAAGGTTATCCATACAGTCCTGTATGGATGGACGTTAAGCAAAATCCAACTTAGCCGTGCCGCCCGATCTAAGGAGGACAGCCGATGCCGATGCCGGACGCATACCAGACCATTCGCTACGCGCGCCACGGGGACATCGGCACCCTGACCCTGGCCCGTCCCGGCAAGCGCAACGCTCAGAACCCGCTGATGTGGGCGGAGCTGGCCCGGCTCGGCGTCGAGCTGCTGCCCGACGAGACCCTCCGATGCCTGGTGGTAACGGGAGACGGGCCGGCCTTCTCGGCCGGCATCGACCTGGTCGAGGGCTTGGCCGGGATACTGGCCGACAGGGCTGAGCGGCCCGGTGACGAGGAGCACGCCGTCGCCGCGGGCCTGGCCGTGGCGGGGACCTTCAGCTGGATTCCCGACCTCGGCTGCGCCAGCGTCGCCGCCGTCCGCGGCCACGCCTACGGCGCCGGCCTGCAACTGGCCCTGGCGTGCGATTTCCGCATCTTCGCGGAGGGCACCAAGGTGGGCCTGGTGGAGAGCCGCTACGGGATCCTGCCCGATATGGGCGCCACCGTCCGGCTGCCCCGGATCGTCGGTGAGAGCCGGGCCCGGGAGCTGATCCTGCTCGGCGACGTCATCGACGCCGCCGAGGCGCTGCGGATCGGGCTGGCCAACCGGGTGGTCGCCGACGGAGACCTCGACGCCGCGGCGGCCGAGTTCGCCGGGCGCCTGGCCGCCCAGCCCCCGCTGGCGGTGCGGGGGGCCAGGCGGGCGATCGACGCGGCGTGGCACCGCGGCCCCCAGGAGAGCCTCAGGCTGGTCCTGGAAGGGCAGATCCGCTGCCTCGACTCCGAGGACTTCAAGGAGGGCTGCCAGGCGATGGCCGAAGGCCGGAGCCCGCAGTGGCGGGGGCGCTAGTGCAGGACGAAGTCCGGCGCGGCCGGCCCCTTCACCGGATGGACGTCGCACCGGGGCGCCCGGAGGGGGCCTGCGATTGGCCAGGTAGGCACCGTTAGGAAAAATCTACGATGTAACGGCCTCACCTGGGTAACGAGCGCCAGATGAGCACGAGGGCACAGTCGTCGGAGCTGCCGATGTCATCCTGCATCGACTGGACCAGCGTGCCCGCACCCGCCTTGAATCCCGAGATGACCATCCGATCCGCCTCGCCGAGCAGAGCCGAGATGCCGGAATCGATGTCCCGCCCGGGTGCCTCGACAAGGCCGTCGGTGTAGAGCATCAGGGCGTCTCCTGGCCGCAAAAGCCCGTACTCCGGCACGGACCGGGTGTCGGCGACCACGCCGAGCACGATGCCATGCGCCTTCGTGATCCGCCAGCTGCCGCTGCCGGCATCGAAGTGCGCCGCAGGCGGGTGTCCGCCGGAAGCGATCACGTACTCCCCCGTCGCCAGGTCGAGCGCGAGGTGGACGGCGGTGACGAAGCCCTCCGAGGCTGCGACCCGGCGCAGGTAAGAATTGCAGGTGGCGAGGAACTCCTCGCGCGGAACGGACCCGAGCAGCCCGCCGAACGCACCGGACAGCAGCAGCGCGCGGGTGCCGGCGTCGAGTCCCTTGCCCGACACGTCCACCAGCGCGACCTCGAGGGTCTTGCCGTCGCACGCGGACACCACGAAGTCACCGCCAAACGACACTCCGCCGGCCGGCTTGAGGATCGAGACCGAGTCCCAGCCGTCGCCAAGGTCGGGCAGCTTGCCCTGTGCGCGGATCCTGTTCCGCAGTTCGATGAGCATCTGGTCCCCCCGCAAGGCCTGCATGCCGAGCTTCTCCCTCGTCCTAGCGAGCACGTCGGCGAAGATCGCCGTCACCACGATCGTGGCGATGATGCCCGGCCCGGCACGCCCCTTTACCGTGTCGTAGATCAACCCCGCCGCAACCATGCCGTACAAGATCCGCAAGGCCCGCGGCCAGAGCAGCAGGCCACCCGCCAGGATCGGCAGGATCATCACCCCGGGCGAGAACCACCACACGGACACATGCACCGCGAGGACGGCGATAGCCGCCGTGACCAGGGCAAGCAGGAAAGCAAGCCGCCGGTTCCCGGTGATGAACTGCCCGCGCACCATCCCGCGGACCCACTCCGCGCCCCTGCCCGCCCAGCCAAGCAGGCTGCGCGGACGCAAACGCGGGGAGGAAACCATGATGGCCGCACTGTATCGGCCAGCCGTGATTCTGGCACGTCACCCAGGACCCCGATTATTCCGAACGGGCAGGCCCACCCGCCAGCGCCACGCCGGCCGCCCGGGCGCGCGCCGCCGTTCTTAAAAGAGTCGCCCTCGCGGCGCAGCCCGGGTAGGAAGGCAGGCATGACAGATCTCTACCCGATCCGGCCGGTCGGCCCGGACGAATTCACCGCCTTCCATGCCGTAGACGAGCACGCGTTCCACGGCCGGCCTTTGTCACAGCAGTTGCGCGAGGCACATCTCCAGCAGTTCGAGTCCGACCGCAGCCTGGCGGCGTTTGACGGCGGGATCCCGGTCGGGATCGCCGGCGTGTACAGCCTCCGGATGTGCCTGCCCGGCGCGATGGCGGCCGTGGCCGGGGTGACCTGGGTCGCCGTCATGCCGACGCACCGGCGCCGGGGCATCATGTCGAGCCTGATGCGGCGCCAGCTGGCTGACATCAGGGAGCGGGGCGAGGCGATCGCGGCGCTGTGGGCGTCCGAGGCAGAGATCTACGGCAGGTTTGGCTATGGGGCGGCGGCCTGGCATGCCGGCTTCAGTTTCGGCCGTGGCGATGGTGCCCTTGGCCGGACCGCACCGGTTGCCGAGCCAGGACTGCGGCTGAGGATCGCCGAGCCCGAGTCGGTAAGGGCGGAGGTCGGCAAGGTCTACGAGACGGTGCTGCCGACAAGGCCGGGCATGTACGCCAGGGACGAGTTCTGGTGGAACCGGGCTCTCGGCACCCGTGATCAAGGCCAGCCGGACACCGACCCAGTGCGCTGCGTGCTCGCCGAGGACGACAGCGGTCCCCGCGGGTACGCGCTCTACTGCGCGAAGGGCCGGTGGGACGAGGAAACCTTCCTGCCGGACAGCGCGCTCTCCATCAGGGAGATGATCGCGAGCGACCCGGCGGCGATCGCGGCGATCTGGGGCGACCTGCTCGGCAGGGATTTGGCCACCGAGTTCACCGCGCTGCTGCGACCGGTCGATGACCCGCTGCTACAGATGCTCGCCGACCCCCGGCGAGCCCGTCGCCGGATCGGCGACGGGCTCTGGGTGCGGCTGACGGATGTGCCCAAGGCCCTCGCCCAGCGCAGGTATGCCTGTCCGGTCGACGTGGTCCTGGAGGTAACTGACTCGCTGTTGACGGCTAACCAGGGAACGTGGCGGCTCCGCACGGATGCCGCAGGGGTGGGGTCCGGGGCCGGGCGCGGGGGCGGGGCCGGGGGCGGGGCCGGGAGCGGGGCCGGGGCCGGTTTCGCCGGCTCAGGAATGGGGCTGGCGGCCAGCTGCGAGCCGGCCGCCGGTCCCGCCGATCTAGTCCTCGATGTCAGCGCGCTTGGCGCCGCCTACCTGGGCGGCACTCGGCTCGGCTGGCTGGCGGCGGCCGGCCGCGTGACCGAGCGCCGCAAGGGCGCACTGGCCACGCTCTCCACCGCCATGTCCTGGGATCCAGCGCCCTGGTGCCCGCAGATCTTTTGATCCCGGGCACTAGGCCGGAGGGGCGAGCAGCCCGAGCGGGCTCGGCGCGGCGAATTCGATACGCAGGGCGGCCTGGCCGCCCGCCCGGCGCACCGTCTTGATCTGCGCTGGGAGGTAGGGCGCCGGCCGGGCGTGCAGGAAGCCGACCATCGACCGTACGTACGCTGAGCTCCGCATGCCTGCGGCGCCATCTGCCGCTGCCAAGTCCGCGGAACGGAGCGGGATGCCCGGGCTGGCGCCAGCTGCCGCGTCACCGAACGCCAGGATGGATACCGGGTGAATCGCGGCCAGGCCGGCGATGGTGACCAGGAGCCGCGAATCGACTTGGCCGTCGGCTAGCTGCGTGCGGGCGATCGCCGAGAGCTCAATCCGCTGGCTGTGCAGCAGCGTGACTGCGGCAGCCTTGCGGGCCAGCACGTCCGCGTTCACCGCGGACAGGTATGCGGCGGCTCCGTGCGGGGCGACCGCGCGGATGTCGATTCGCAGGTTCCCTGAGCCCATGCTCGCGATGACAGCAGGCGCGTAGACGGAATCAAGGCGGCTGCCCAACTGCCCGCGGACGACTTGGGTCGCGACGATAATCTCCGAACGGAGCGGATTGGTCCTTCCTGGACTCAGCTCGAGCAGGCTGGCAGCGGGAACCCCGTGCGCCCTGAGCGCTTGGCACATCACCGGATCACAGGACACGATGGCGGCTCTGCTGACCTGACTGGCGACCCAGGACGCAGCCAGGTTGCGAGTGACCTGATCGGGAGCAGCGACGACCCGGTGAACATTGCCCGCTTTGTCGGTTGCCGTATGCCGGGACAGCGTGTATGCCAGCAAGCCGGCGGTGAGCAGCACCACCACCGAGAGGAAGACGCCGACCATTCGGCGGCGCCGACGGGGCGGGGCCTTGGGGGCACTGGGCCGCCTGGGCTTTTCGGCAAGCCCTCGCCGGGCGGCGGCCGGCTTGCTCTGCGCTGGCGGGACCGCGGTGTGGCGCCACGCCTCGCGCTCCGGCTGGACGCTGATCATGTCCCCAGCCGGATTCACCTGGTCGCTGCCGGCCGAGCTGGGGATGGCCGAGCTGGGGATGGCCGCGAACGGCTGGGTGTCGTCGTCTGGATCGGCCGGGAACCATGGCGAGGCGGGGTGCGCGGACTCTACCGTCTGGGCAGGCGGCACAACCGTCTGGGCAGGCGGCACAACCGTCTGGGCGGGCGGCACAGGCCCGGTATCCGCACCCGCCAGCCGCGAGGACGCGGCCGATGGCCCGGCAAGATGCGTTGCCTGTTCCGGGGGGGGTGCCTGTTCATGGGGGACGGCCCGCTCACGAGTGGCTGCCTGCTCCTGCTCTCGGGAGACATCAATCGCGGCGCGTACTCGCTGCACCACAGACTCGGTCAGCACCGGCGGCATTAACCGGGTCACGGGCCTAGGCCCACCGCTCCCGCCCGGCACGCGCTGGGACAGCGGCGGGACGCGGCTGTCATCGCCCATGCGACCAACCCCCAAGGACGCGTGCGAGATCTCGCGTATGCCCCAAAGACAGCGCAGCATACGATCAGCTGCTAAGCAACTCTAAGGGACAAGTTGTGACCACATAACTACTCAGTGTACTCCTCGCCGGGCTCACGGGTGTGCCAGAGTCAGCGTGGAGACGCCGAGGCGGAAGGCCGCTTCGGCCACCGCGTTGCCTTCGATACGCCAGTCCTGGCGGTATATCCCGCCAGACTGGGTCTTATCGAACCAGACAAGCCCGAGCGTGTCGTCCTGCTGCATACCGTCGAACAGGTTGCCGATCTTGGCGAACTGGCCGGCGTCGGGCCCCACGGCGGTCTCAGACAGCAGCACCGGCTTGTCAGTGAAGGCCCGCACCTGATCAATGGTCCGGCCAAAGACCCCGGCGAACGTATCGGACGGCCTGAAGTAATAGCCGTCGATGCCGACCCACGAGACGTAACTCGCGCCCGGCCACCAACGTGCGACCGGCCCAGTGCCAGGGCGGTCCTGGTTGACAGTCCACAGCCAGGTGACATTGTCGGCGCCCTGACCGCGAAACAGCGTCACGATATGCCGCCACGCCTGCACAAATGTCGACGGCTGGACGTGCCCGTAACCCCACGAATACCAAGGGGCATTCATCTCATGCCCGAAGCCGATGACGACCGCGTGGCCAAAGGCCCGGACACTGTCGGCATATGAGCGCAAATAACCGTCATAGTCACCGGCCGCAATCGCCGAAACCGATGCGTACGTGGGATCGATCTGTACGCACGGGACAACGCCGTGACTACGAATTCTCTGCGCGAACGATACCGCGAAGGGCTCCGCCCAGCCACTGTAATAGCCGACCATGTTGGGCTGCTTGCCAGCCGCCTGCCCGAAGACCGCGATCGGCTGGTAGGCCGGCGGCGACCCCGTCTCGTAGACGCCGAGATAAGAGGACGGCTTCGATGGCAGAGACGCGTGCACAGGTACCGGGCCAGAAGGCAGGTAAGCGAAGCGAACTCCGGTGAAGGTGAGGGCGACAACAGCGGCGAAAAAGGCTGCCATCAGTATTATGCGTGGCGATGTCGTGATTATGCGTGGTGACGTCATGCCGTCCTGCCCCCCGGAAAGATGACACGGCTCACGATGGCGAGGTTCAATATGCCGAAGAAGACCAATACGGCGAATTGCGCAGAGCCAAGGGTCACTGTGCGCCAGATGGCCAAGGCCGCCCACACCGCGGCCGTGCCGCCACTCCACCAGGTGACCCACACCCGGAACCGCCGCAGCGCGCTGCCCGGCGTCCGGGACGGATGCCAGCTCATCGTCCTCCCTCGGGCGCTATCCCAGATAGAGAACACATGCGCCCAGCCCCTGGCGATCCCCAGCGGCCAGACCGACGGCCCATATGTCGAGCGATGCCATAGCGGGTAAAGCACGAACCCGGAGATCATGGCCGGCAGGAGTACGACGAAATTTCGCAACCTGACCTGGCCGGGAAGAAACGCCAACATGACTATGGGAATGATGGGTCCGAAGAACGTGAGCAGGCCGGTATAGGCGTAGTAGAAGAACCCGGAGATGTAGGTGAGCCGACCCGGGATGGTCATCGGTATAGCCCACAGCCGGCGTGAGAACACGATGCCCGCGTTCCCGGTACACCACCGGTACTGCTGCCGAACGAACGCGTCGAGGTTGTCCGGGCAGATGCCGGTCGAGAGCACAAGCGGCAGGTAGACGATGGACCAGCCGGCCCGGCGCACGTCGAGCCCGGTGTGCACGTCCTCGGCATAGGGAATGAGCGTCGGGCCGCCCTGCGGTTCCAGCGAGGTCCGGCGGTACACCGCAGAGGTCCCGACGCAGACGGCCTCGCCGAACCTGTCGCGGGCCACCTGGACCGACCGGTAGAACACCTCCTGGATAGCGCCTGCCGCGTTCTCGATCCACGTCTGCACGGCGCTCTCCCGGAAGAACTGGGGCGTCTGGACGATCCCTACCGCCGGGTCGTCCAGGTAGGGAAGAGTCTCGGCGAGGAAGTCAGGCCGCGGCGCGAAGTCGGCGTCGAAGATGACCAGGTATTCGCCCGTGGTGCGGGCGAAGGTGTACCGCAGGTTGCCGCTCTTCTTGTAGACGCGCAGATCGGGCCGGCGAACGTAGCAGAAGCCATAGGACTGCGACGCCGAACGGGCCTCGTCGCAGGGCCCATCGTCGAGGACGTAGGCCTGGATCTGCCCCGAGTAGCTCGCGATGAGCTCAGCCACGGCGGTCCAGGTGTTGCGGAGCATGCCGATCGGCTCGCCGCAGATCGGCAGGTAGATATCGACGCTGGGATAGCTGTCCGGGCGCCAGGCCGCGATACGCCCTTGGTGGGCTGCCAGGTCGAAACCACGGCCGGTGAAGTTCACCGGCAGGCTGATCACCTGGTAGGTGATGTAAGTGGCGGTGAAGGCCGCGAACGGCCACAGCGCGGGGTCGTGCATCTCAAACCGGATCTGGCTGATGATGAGGCACGTCGCGCTGATGACAAGCGTGACCGCCAGGTAAGGCAGGTTGCGGCGGATGTAGGCGTATTTCTCGTTGTCATCGGGCGGCGGGGGAAGGGCCGGAGCCGCCTGACGGTGCGGCGCGGCTGCGACGGCGGCCGCCCGCACTGAGGGCTCCAGTGCGGCGCGCTGGGTGCTGCTCACGACTGGGGCTCGTATCGCCAGATCACGTAGGTGCCATAGGGCGGGGCCGCCGTGCCGTAGGGGACGACATCGATGATGCGATAGTGATGGCTGCGGCGAAGATCAGCAGTGATCTGGCGGTCGAGGGTTGTGGTGTCCGCGTAGTTCAATGCGACAAGGGAGAAGTAGCCGTGGGTGACGAACTCGGCGAAGACGCCAGGGTTGCCGGGCCCGGTGACGCCTGCGGCACTGGCCGGGCCGGCGGTGCTGGCACCTGACGGCAGGACGATGTTGCGGGTGGTTGACCATCGCTGCCACTGGCTCCCAACCGGCAGGTAGTACCTCGCTATGGACGCGTCCTCGACCAGCAGGCGCCCGTTACCTTGATCGGCCAGCGGGCGGAGTATGGCTATGAAACTGGACGCATTGGGCCAGTCGGTAGAAAACACCCAGGACTGGCTGGCCCCCAGTTCGAGCGGGAAGACCAGACAGACCAGGCAGGCGCCGCCGGTGAGGACCCGCATCCTGCCAGCCGGTGCGGCCGAGATGAACTTGTCCACCGCGTAGCCCGCGGCGATGGCGGCGAACCAGGCGCCCAGATCCACGTGCTTGTTCAGTGAGACACTGGTGTTCAGGCGCGCCTGCTCCAGCGGTCCAAGCAGCGCGGCGACGGTCAGGACCGCCAGCAGCCACGTCCGCGCCCGCCCTGGTCGGCCGACCCAGCTGATGATCACGCCGCACACAGCCAGGACCACGAGGAGACCGGTCCACGACCAGGCGGCGGTCAAAACCGACAGCGGCGAGGTGGTCCCGGCGACCCGCGCCAGCGTCGTCTGGTCGATACCGGTGCGGTAGGAGCTCCCGCCGATCAGCAATCCCGCCGCCAGCAGGGCTACCACGACGGTCACCAGGATCGCGCACCGCCGGGCAGCAAGCCTGCCGCCGGACGGCAACGCGGTGCTCAGCGCGAGCACGACCACCACCGGGTCGAACAGGGCCGACGAATACGCCGCAGCGTTGGCAACAGCCAGCGCGGCGCCCGCCGCGACCAGCCAGCCGGTCCCCTCCCCCCGGTCGCCGGCCCGGACCACACACCAGGCGCCAAGCGCGACTAGGAACACCGACGCGGCGTCATAGGTAGCGAACGCCCCCAGATGCAGCGTCGGGCTTAAGACAGCGAACAGCGCGGTAGCGAAAATCGCTGTCTTGCGCCGGTACAGCCGATCAGCGGTATCCCACAGCAAGACCGTCGCGCCGAGCATGAAGACCAGGGACAGGATCCGGGCCGCGGCCAGCCCTCCGATGCTGTCGGCCAGCGCGCCCAGCGGCGGGTAGAGGACCGGCGCTCCGGAGAAGTAGGCCGGGAAAGGCGGGATCGGCGTGCCATGCAGCCAGTGCGCCCACTCCAGGTGCCCGGCCCACAAGTACGTGGCCTCATCCTGGAACGCCGTGTCGGCCCAAACCAGACGTAGCGAGAGCGCCGCCTGCACGGCAAGCACGACCAGCAGCGGCCACGCGCTAGGGAAACGTAGCCCGGCGATGCCTGCCCCGGGGCCACGTTCGCGCCCATGCAAAGCCGGGCCCCCGGTCACCGGCACGGGCGCACCAGCCGCGTGCGCCCCCCGCTTGCCCGCGCCGGCCCGGACGTCATTCCCGTCAACTCCCGGTCTCTCGCCCCGGGCGGAGCCATCCGGCGACTGCGATGCTGGCGGCACCCCGCTGCCTGTCATCGCCCCGTAGTCCATAGACCGCCCCTGCCAGCGTCAGGGACGTGCCGGGGAGACTTCAGCCGCCCCACAGCTCACGTCCTGTGCCAACACCCTCATATATGGTGGCGATCCCCCTATAGAGCAATCGCACACCAAAACGTACTAGTCGGCGCCTCCAGACGAAGGGGTTTTGCTGAAATTCTGGATATCGCAGGTAATCCGGGTAAGACGCCAAGCGTGCAGCCAGACTCGCACGGCGCGGCGGCCCCCTGGCCGACGAGTGCCCGGCTGTAGACAGTTCTCTGGCAAATGAGACAGTTCTTGGCAAATGCGGCTACTAGGGTCGGGCCCGCGCTCAGTGCGAGCAGGGCAGGCCGCAGCCGATATTCACGATGCATGTCTCTCGGACGCGGTGGCGCCTTGGCGAAATGCCGCGATGGCCGCCGGGCTGGCGAGCTGCCAGTCCTCGATCCGGTTAACGTCGAACCAGACGAGCCCCAAAAGCCCATAAGCGCGAATACCGGCGAACAGGTCGGCGATCTTCGCCGGCTGGCCTGCCGCAGGCGCCACGGATGTCTCGGAGATGAGTATTGGGTCGAGGGTGAGCGAGCGCACGGCCTTGATGGTCGGCCCGAACAAAGAAGCGAACGTCCAAGACGGCCGGTAATAGTAGCCGTCAATTCCTACCCAGGTCACATACGAGCTGCCCGGCCACCAGCGGGCCGGTGAAGGAATACCGCCGCCCTTATGGATGACGTTGACCGTCCACAGCCAGGTCACGTTGTCAGCGCGCTGCTGCCGGAACACATTGACAATGTGCCGCCAGGCGGCTACGAACACCGCAGGCGATGTGTGCCGGTTGCCCCAGCTGTACCAGTCGCCGTTCATCTCATGACCGAAGGAGAGGATCACCGGTGCGCCAAAGGCCTTCACCGCGGCGGCGTAGGTCCGCAAGTAGACGTCATATTGTCCCGATACGATCGCAGGAAGGCTGACCCCAGTCGGGTCGATCTGCACGAGTGGCAGGGCGCCGTGCCTGCTTGCCATCGCAGCGAACCGGACCTGGAACGGCTCCTGCCATCCGCTGTAGTACACGACTACCCTTGGCCTGACCCCGGTAGCCGCGGTGAAGGCTGTCAACCCGGCATACGAGCCAGGTACCCCGGGCGTGTATACCCCGAGATAGGTCCCTGGCACGTGCGAGACAGCCGACGAGGGCGGCGCAGCGGGATCAACAGGATTCGTCCCCCCGGTCTTTCCGCCGACGCCCGCAATCACAGCGACCCCGGTCGCGATAATGATCGCTGCGCCGATTGTCACGACCCGTGCGACCTTCACCCGGCCCTTCCTCCGGTAATCCGGGGGTGGCCGGGGTGTGCGGCGAAGCGTGCGGCGGGGTGTGCCGGGAGGTGTGCGGCGAGCACCGTCTCGGTTGCGACTCCTGAACGCAACCAGTCTTGCCCGGTACTGGCGGACCTGACTACGGAGTCGTAGCGAGCCTTTACGGTGCCGCCCCGCATGCTCGGTATCAGCAAGAACCGTATTACGTCCATCCGTGGTGCTGGAGACGCGGCACCCGTTGCCGAGCACAGTGCGACCCAGCCGATCATTCATGCCGCGGGCCTGCCGAACGTCATAGCACCCCGCCGGAATGCAGTGAATGACGCCGGGCCGCTAAGACGCCAGTCCTGCACCCCATTGGCGTCGAACCATACGAATCCCAGAAGTCCGTAAGCCCGGACACTGGTGAAGACGTTTGCGATCTTCGCTGGCTGGCCTACGGCAGGCGCCGCGCCTGTCTCGGAAATAAGTATTGGGTCAAAGGTCAGGGCGCGCAGGGTCTTGATGGTCGGCCCAAACAAGGAAGCGAATGTCCAGGACGACTTAAGGTAGTAGCCGTCAATCCCTACCCAGGTAACATATGAACTGCCGGGCCACCAGCTGACCGGCGAAGGAATGCCGTCCCGCGTATCGATAATGTTGACCGTCCACAGCCAGGTCACGTCGTCAGCGCCTTGCTGCCGGAACACATTGACGATGTGCCGCCAGGCGGCGACGAACAATGCCGGGGCTACGTGCCGGTACCCCCAGGAGAACCAGCTTCCGTTCATCTCATGGCCGAAGCCTATGACGACGCCCTGGCCGGTACTCGCGCCGTAGCTCGCCACAGCGGTAGCGAAGGTTTCCAGGTAGGTGTCGTACGCGCCGCCGACGATCGCCTTGAAATCGACGTCCGTCGGGTCTATCTGGATAAACGGTACGGCACCGTTGCGTTTCGCCTGGCCGGCGAATGAAGACCGGAACGTTTCATACCAGCCGCTGTAGTAGAGCGCGACATTTGGCTGCTCGCCGGTAGCGTCGGCGAACGTCTGCATCGGCGCGTAGCTGGCGGGCACGCCCTTGACGAAGGCGCCCAGGTAAGACGCGGGGTGGCCGGGCAGCGTAATCACCACATGATGATGGCTGAACTCTCCGATCGAAAGTGCGCCGCTCACTGCCGGTGGCGCTACCGCGCCAGGCCGGCCCGCAACCTTTACCAGGGTCGTCGTTACAACCGCTACCACGGCGACCACGCATACGCAGAGGACGACGGCAAGGACGCGCTGCGGTTGTTGCCGCAGGGACCGAGGCCCAGGCGGCTCTGGCTGCGACGAGGTCATGCGGCTTTCCTCCCGGGGAAGATCAGTCGGCCGACGATGAACGCGTTGATGACGCCAAAGGCTGCGACGACGCCGAACCTGGGTGAGCCGGTCTGCTCGATTCGCCAGCCGGCCAGGCTGAGCCACACAATAGCCAGAGTGCCGTTCCACAGGGTAATGCCCCACCAGAAGCGGCGGGTGGCATCACCAGGCCCGCGGGTTGGCTGCCAGGACATGACCTTGCCGCGTGAGAAGTCCCACAGGGCAAGGGCCTGCGCCCAGCCGACCGCGAGAGACAGTGGCCAGATACGCGGCGAATAAGGCGCATTGTGCCAAAGCGGGTAGAGCACGGTCCCGGTGATGACCGCCGGGACGAGCAGCAGCGCGTTGCGGAGCTGGATCTCGCCAGGCAGATAGGCGAGCAGCATGATGGGGATGAGTGGCAGGATCAAAGTCCGCAGGGCTGTCGTGAGGTTCCATAGCCAGCCTGCGATATAGGGCAGACGGGACTTCCATGGCATGGGCACGGACCACATGTGGCGCGTCCACACCAGGGATGTCGCGCCGCAGCACCACCTGTATTGCTGGCGGGTGAACTCGTCCAGATTGGACGGGCAGATCCCGGCTGCGAGCGGCACCGGGATGTACTTGAGCTGGTAGCCCTGCCGGCGAGCATCAAGACCGGTGTGAGAATCCTCGGCATATGGGATGACCGTGAACCCGCCGACCGGCTCCAGCGCTGCGCGCCGGTAAACGCAGTTCGATCCGACGCACAGCGCGGATCCAAACCGGTCACGGGAGACCTGCACGGCCCGGTAAAAAATCTCCAGTGTCGCCGCGGCCGCGCGTTCCACCCACCTCTGGCGCGGGCTTACCCGGAAAAACTGCGGGGTCTGCACCAGACCGATAGCCGGGTCGTCCATGTACGGCAGAGTCTCGGCGAGGAAGTCGGCGCGCGGCCGGAAGTCGGCGTCGAAGATGACGACATGCTCGCCGGAGGTACGTTCGAACGCGTAATTAAGATTTCCCGCCTTCTTGTGCTCATGGACCGGCCGCCGGATATAGGTGAAGCTAACCGACTGGCTGAGGATCTCCGCCTCGTCGCTGTCCCCGTCGTCGAGCACGAAGGCTTGCACCGAGCCGGGGTAGGCGTCTATCAGTTCCGACACCCCGGCCCACGTGTTCGCCAGAACTTCGATCGGCTCACTGCAGATCGGCAGGTAGATGTCTACCTTGGGGTAGCAGTCCGGCTGCCAGCCAGCCACCAGCGCGTCGTGCGTGGCGAGGTCGAAGCTGCGGCCGGTGAAGTTCACCGGCAGGCTCACCGCCTGGTAGGCGAGGTAGACCAGGGTGTAGCCGCCGAACAGGGCTGCGGCGACAGGCAGGACCGTCGCGTTGCGGATCTCCATGAGCGCCTGCGCGAGCACGACACAGACGGCACTGAGGAAAAGGCTGGCCGTGAGGAACGGCAGCGCTCGCCAGGCGTAGGACTCCCGTTCGGCGTCGTGCGGCGGTGGGGGAAGGACCAGGCCATTCGAGCGGTGGCGGCCGCGGGCCGCAAGTGCGCTCACCGGGTCCCCGTAGCTGCCGTGCGTTCCCAGATGGCGTAATAGCCGGCGTAGTAGCTGGCATCGTAAGGGACCGACTCGACGAATCGGTAGCGATGGCTGCGCACCATAGCTTCAGTAATCTGGCGATCAAGCTCGGGCGTCGTCGTCGAGTTCAGCGCTACCAGCGCGAAGAAGCCGTCGTCGATCCGGCGAGTGTAGATGCCTGGCTTGCCTGCGCTCGTAACGCCACCGTTCGACGAGCCGACACTGCGGCCGTTAGGCAGTGTGATCGCCCAGGTGCTTGACCAGCGCTGCCATGGGACTGCCGAGCCCAGGTAATAGCGCGCAGGAGAGGGGGCTTCAACCAGCAGCGGGCCAGTGGAGTGCTCGGCCAGCGGGCGGAAGGCAGCAACAAACGGCTGGGAGTTTGGCCACCCGAACAACTCCCGCGCTTGAACGAACCCGGTGGCTACTGGAATGGCAAGTGCCGCCGCGCATACGGCCGTCACAATCACGCGTGCGAGTGCCGGAATGCGCAGCCGACCAAGCGCGCTGATCGCGTAGCCGGCGGCAATAGCCGCGAACCAGGCACCGATGTCGGTGTGTTTGTCCAGAGATGTAATCGTGTGGATTCGCGCCTGCTCAAGCGGGACGAGCAGGAGCGCGCCAGCCAGGACGGCGAGCAACGCGCGGGTACGGCGACTCCGCTTAGTCACCACGCAGATCACTAACCCAGCCGCGGCTATGACCGCAACTGGCGCAGTCCACCTCCATGCGGCGCTAAGCACCATGAGTGCTGGATTGGTGCCGCGCACGCGGCTGAGCACGGTGGCGCTGATGCCGGCCCAGTAGACCCCGCCCGCAGCGTCGGCGAGCAGGATCAGCACCGAGATCACGAATGCGGCAAGCGCGGCCGCGCGCATCTTCGCCAGCTTCGCGGCCTGTTCGTGCCCCATCGTCAGGAGCGTGATGGCCACCACTACAGGGTCGAAGATTGCCGACGAATAGGCTGCCGCGTTCGCCAGGATCAAGGCAGCAGCCGATACGGCAATCCAGCGAGTAAAGTCTCGTCGCTCCACCCCGCGGACCGCGCACCAGGCGGACAGCGCCACCAGGAACAGGGACATCGGGTCGAACGTGGCGAACGCGCCGAGCTTCAGCGTCGGCCCGAGGAGCGCCCACAAGCCAGCGGCGAAGAATCCGGCCCGCTTCCCGTAGAGGCGGCTCGCGGTCGCCCAAAGCAGCGACGTTGCGCCGAGCATAAAGCACAGGGACAGGATCCGCGCCCCCGCCAAACCGCCAACCGAGTCGGCGAGCGCGCCGAGCGGAGGGTAGATAATGGGCGCCCCGGAGAAATACGCCGGGAACGGCGGGATCGGCGTGCCGTGCAGCAAGTGCGCCCACTCCAGATGCCCGGCCCACAGATACAAGGCCTCATCGGTGAAAGCGCTGTTGCTGTGGACCAACTGCAGTGACAGAACAGCCTGAATGGTGAGAATAACGAGCAGCGACAGCGTTGCCGGGCGCACCGGAAGCCCACGCCGATCTGTGACCGGTTGCTGGGCGGTGACCGGTTGCTGGACGGTGACCGGCAAGAGCTGGGTGGATGCGGCGCTGGCGGCGAAGACTGGTGGCGATGCTGGTGACTCAGCCTGGGATTGCGGGGGTTTGACCGCGGGGAGTGACTGAGGCGGCGCTTCGGTTCTGGCGAGGCCGACCATCGCGGTGATTCCTGCCTGCTGCGACTGAGCGAAGCCGCCGCCGATCGCGTTCGGTGAACCGGGAGCGGCCGCACCGCTCGTGGCGTGGAACCCGTTCGAAAGCTTCTCGTCGTCAGGAGGCGGCGGGAGCCGGGGCGGCAACTCGCGCGCCTGGCGGCGACGCCGCCAGGCAGTGACTGTGACCGTGCGCACTGGTGACCCGGCTGGCGCTTGCCTGGTGGCCTGTGCCGTGGCGTGCAAGCCGTTCCGGGGCTTCTCGTCCCTGAGAGGCAGGGAAACGGTGGGGGTGGGCTGGGTGTGCGGTGTGTTTGCGGTGGTGGCCCCGGTCACTGATGATTCCAGCGAGGTCGGCTCGGTGGTTGATTCCAGCGAGGTCGGCTCGGTGGTGCTCACCAGTGCGGCTCCGCGCGCGGCGCTGTAGGCATCCCGCCGCCCGTCATCGCGCCGTAGTCCATAGGTCGCACCTGCCCGCCTCAGGGACATACCAGGGAGGAGCTCAGCCGCCCCCGCAGCCCACGTCACGTGCCTGCACCGTTACATACGGTTGCGTTACTCCCCCAAGGCGATAAGACCCCAAGAGGGTTCCCGCATACGAAAACCTACTGCTTGATTCGCCAGAGGGAGGCGTATTTGCCGATTTTATACGAGACGCTGCCGTCGCCGCGGTCGGAGCGAGGATTGCGGCTGTGCCCGGGAACCCGCAGGTACTGCTGCTCGCACGCGGCTTTGGCTGCTGCCCGCTGTGCCGTGCGGCTTGCTCCGGCTACCAACCCGGCCGGGGGCGTTCCGTCGGGAACGCCCCCGGTGAGCATCGCCCAGCGCAGTGAAAGCAGGCAGGAGTCGTCAGGATCGGGCGTGCGGGACGCGTGCTGAGGTGCTCGTGCGTCCCTGCCGGTCGGTCGAGCCGGACGGCGGGTAGCTGGGACCCTCGGTCACCGACCCGTCGACGGTGAGGGTGCCGTCCGCGGTGGTGCCGACCGTGCCCGACTCCGACTGGTTGTAGAAATCAAAGTTGAAGTCACCGTTGGCGTCGTACGGGCAGCCCCAGTTGTTGGGGGCGAACACCACCTTCACCCCGCCGGTCGGTACCCCGCTGACGGAGTATTGGCCGTTGCTGCCCGCGCAGACGATGTACCAGCCCTGGCCCGAGTCCACCAGGTTGAGCTTCTGGGCGCCCGGGATGAGGATGCCGACGGCGGGAAAGTAGATCGCGGGTCCGCCGAGGGTGGAGTCGGTGACGGTGCCGGTGATCGTGCCGCCGAGCGGGATCGGGTTGGTCCCGAGCGACGTTGTCGCGTTCTTGGTCACGGTGAACTTCGTGGCCTTCATGGGGTTGTAGGTGTCGCCGTAGAAGATGTTGACGTAGTTCGGGTCGATCGAGCCGGCGCCACAGTTCCAGAAGAAGGCCACGTACTTGCCGACGGGCACGTTCGCCTGGGTGAAGAACCCGTCGGGGCCGCCCGTCCCGGTCGGCGCCGTCGTGATCGGATTACCCTTGTGGTAGCTCTTCTTGTAGAGGTTGACGCACATCCCGTTCAACGGTGCGCCTTGCGGGGTCGTCAGCGTGCCCGACACCGTGCCGTATCCCGACGTCTTGGCCTGAGCTGGCGCGGCAGCGGTCAGCCAGCTCGCTATCAGCAGCACCGGAATTATCCAGAGCTTGCGCATCGCCCACCTCCTTACGACGCGGCGTCTTACGACGCGGCGTGTCGCGCCGCTGGCGACTGCGGGGACGGCAGCTGAACCTGCCAGGGCGAGAGACTTACGAATCTTCATGGATCCCTCCCATGAGACGACTGCCGCGACGAGATCGCCGGGCTCCCGCACACGATGGCGGGCAGCCGTCACACCAGCGGCACACAGGCACGGCGCTGGCCGGCTGCGGCAGCGCCTCGTCGAATCACAACGGCGTGCTCGCGACGGCGAACCGCACCCCTGCGGTCCGCCAGTGGGGGCTGACGTCGAGCTCGACGTCAGCTCGCTCGGTGCCGCCTACCCGAGCGACATGACCTGAGCGACGATCGCCGCCACGCTGGCCATGCTCGTACGCACGCGGGCGGGTCCGTCTTCGACGTCAGTTCGCCGCCACCTCCCGGATCCGCCCGTTGGACGTGTCCGCGATCAGCAGGTCGCCGGCGGCGTCCAACGCCACCCCCGCCGGCTCGTTCAGCTCGGCCGCGGTGGCCGGGCCGCCGTCACCGGAGAACCCCGGGGTGCCGTCACCGGCGACGGTGTAGATGTCCCCCGCGGTCATCGACTGCCCGTAGAAGGTGCCGGTGGTAGCCGCCACCACCCGGACCCGGTCGTTGCCGCTGTCGGCTAGCACCAGGTTGCCCGCGCTGTCCACCGCCACGCCGTCCGGGCTGTTGAGCTCGGCGCTGGTGGCCGGGCCGGCGTCGCCGGAGAACCCCGCCGTGCCGTCCCCGGCGACGGTATAGATGTCCCCCGCGGTCATCGCCTGCCCGTAGAAGGTGCCGGTGGTAGCCGCCACCACCCGGACCCGGTCGTTGCCGCTGTCGGCTAGCACCAGGTTGCCCGCGCTATCGGATGCCACCCCGGCCGGCTCGGAGAGCTCGGCGCTGGTGGCCGGGCCGGCGTCGCCGGAGAACCCCGCGGTGCCATCCCCGGCGACGGTATAGATATCCTTCGCGGTCATCGACTGCCCGTAGAAGGTGCCGGTGGTAGCCGCCACCACCCGGATCCGGTAGTTGCCGGTGTCGGCGATCACCAGGTTGCCCGCGCTGTCCACCGCCAGTCCCTCTGGCCCGTTCAGCGCGGCCGCGGTGGACGAGTGGCCATCGCCGGAGAACCCTGCGGTGCCATCCCCGGCGACGGTATAGATTTTCCCGGCGACCATCGACTGCCCGTAGTACTTGGCGGAGTGGGCCGCCACCACCCGGATCCGGTTGTTGCCCGTGTCGGCGATCACCATGTTGCCCGCGCCGTCCGCCGTCACGGCATATGGCCCGTCGACCTCGGCGTCTTGGCTCAGGCCGCCGTCGCCGGAGAACCCTGCGGTGCCATCGCCGGCCTCATCGTAGATGCGCCCCGCGGTCACTGGCCGGCTGTACAACTTCCCTGTGCTGGCCGGCACCGCCAGCACCTCGTTGTTGTTCGTGTCGGCCACCAGCGTGTTCCCCCCGCCGTCCACGGCCACGCCAGCCGGAGTGCTGAGCTCGGCATCGGTGGCCAGGTCGCCGACGCCGGAGAGCTTGTCCTGGCCGTCCCCGGCGATGGTGTAGATGTCCCCCGCGGTCATCGCCTGCCCGTAGAAGGTGTCGGTGGTAGCCGCCACTATCCGGACCCGGTCGTTGCCGGTGTCGGCGATCAGCAGGTTCCCCGCGCCGTCCACCGCGATTCCTCCCGGGACGTTGAGCCCCGCGCTGGTGGCTGGGCCGCCGTCGCCAGAGAACCCGCCGGTGCCGTCGCCGGCCACGGTATAGATGTCCCCCGCGGTCATCGACTGCCCGTAGAAGGTGCCGGTGGTAGCCGCCACTATCCGGACCAGGCTGTCGCCGGTGTCGTCAATCAGCAGGTTCCCCACGCTGTCCACCGTGGTCCCTTCCGGGACGTTGAGCCCGGCGCTGGTGGCCGGGCCGCCGTCGCCAGAGAACCCCGCAGTGCCGTCGCCGGCCACGGTATAGATGTCCCCCGCGGTCATCGACTGCCCGTAGAAGGTGCCGGTGTGGGCCGCCACCACCCGGACCCGGCTGTTGCCGGTGTCGGCGATCACAAGGTTCCCCAGGCCGTCCACCGCCACGCCCTCCGGGATGTTGAGCGCGGCGCTAGTGCCCAGGCCCCCGTCGCCAGAGAACCCGGAGGTGCCGTCGCCGGCCACGGTGTAGATGTCCCCGGCGGTCATCGACTGCCCGTAGAACTTGCCAGTGACGGTCGCCACCACCCGGACCCGGCTGTTGCCCGTGTCGGCCACCACCAGGTTGCCGGAGGAGTCCACCGCCACCCCGAAGGGAAACGCGAGCTCAGCCTTGGTGGCCGCCCCCTTGTTCCCGGTGTATCCCTCGGTACCGTTCCCGGCCACGGTGTAGACGTCCCCGGCGGTCATCGACTGCCCGTAGAACGTGCCCGTGACGGCCGCCGCCACCACTACCTGGGAGCCCGTGGTGATGACCACGTTGCCAAAGTGATCCGTCGCGACGCCAGACGGATTGACGTCGGCGCTAGCCGACGGGCCGCCCGCGCCGAGCGGCCCGGTCGCATCGGTCCCTACCGCAGTGGTCAGGTCGTCGGTCTGCGGGCTCACCTCCCGCACCGAACCGCCCCCGGGACGGTAATCCGCGACGTAAAGGGTGCCGCCGGAGTACAGCAACGCGCGAGGGGCCACGGCTACCTTCGTGGCAGTGGCCGGGCCGCCGACTCCCCCCGCCACAGTCGAGATAACCCCGGCCACCGCCGGATGGCCGCCCAGGTGCGCTGCCTCGGCCCGGCTGCCGCCTCCGGCCAGCACCGCCGACACCAGCGCAGCCACCGCGGCCGCTGCCGCTGCCCGCTTTAGCGCGCTCGTCCCGCTAGCCCGCTCACCATTCACCGCAGGTCCTCCCCTGTGCCTTCCGCAGCGCCGCCGGCCATCCGCCAGCTGCGAACCTCTCGGTGCACGGCTGCACCGTTATGACGCCCAAATGCCGCGCCCCGATAACATCACACGTTTGCCCTACTATGCGCTACTACGCCGCAATACGGCACCTAGGCTACGATTCCAGCGGTGCCCGGCTACCGCGATAGCGTCGTGGCCCCTTGCCCCCTGACTCGCCGGACCGCACCCAGCGCGCCGCGCGCACGTTCGCTGAGGTAGAGGCGGACGAGCCGCGCGTCAGCCTCGTCGCGCCGGCGGGTCAGCGGGCCGCCGCCGCCATGCGGTTGGCCGTGTTCACGATCGTGGGGGTGGTGACGAGCAGGCGGCCCGGACCGCAGCCGCGATGCGACTGGAGCGGACGGCAACAGACCTGCTGGCGTGGCCCCGTACCCGCCTGGGCCGGGGATGTGCACGGGCAAGGTACGAGTGGCCGGGCTGAGTGCCACCCGGCAACTCACTATGATCCCGCGGCGGCACCCGTTATGGCGGGGCGGGCCGCGACTGGTTGCCGAAACTGCCGCTGGCCAGATCGGCGCCCTGCCCCGCGACGCCGCCCGATTCTGCTGGAAGCCAGACAATGGACCGCTAGCGGCAGCGTCGCACCCTTCGGCGACTGGGGCTTCGCGGCGGTTATAGCCGAGCTGCCCGCGTCGACTGCCGTGCCCTGTCCACGGCAGTCACCGGCTTCAGCCTGAGCCAGCGCCGCGAAATGCCGCCGGAAGATCGTCCGTGCCGATCCCCAGCTCTCAGCCTCCGCCGCTAGGCCTAAGCGGACGGGCGATGCCGATATACGAGTGACTCCAGCGCGGTGAGCGGAGAGTCCGCTTACAGATAGCACGTTCGTGCCGTGTCGGCTGAACGCCTCAGGTCGACACTGGAGTCAACGCACAAGCTCAACGCAGGGGTAGGGCAATGATGAAGCCAGTAATCCGTGCGGCGGATAGGTGAAGATCCCATTCGCCCAGGCGCCCGGTCGCAGCGGAACAATTGCCTTGAGCTGCCTCGCATAACGCAAGATAGATAATTTCGGAACCTTGGAAAATAGCCATTGTCACCTTCAGCTGAGCAATGAAGGGAACCACCGAAATGAACGCCCGACAGAACATCATCCTTGTCCACGGCGCGTGGGCCGACGGCTCCAGCTGGAGCGCCGTCATCGAGCGCCTGCAGGCCGACGGCTATCACGTCGCGGCGCCGCAGTTCCCGATGACCGCACTGGCCGATGACGTCGCCCGGCTGCGCCAGGTGCTGGACCGCCAGGACGGGCCGACCATCGTCGCCGGGCATTCCTACGGCGGCCAGATCATGACCGCGCTGGGCACCGACGTGCCGAACGTCGCCGGACTGGTCTACATCGCCGCGTTCGGGCTCGACCAGGGCGAGTCGCTCGGCGCGCTGTTGTCGCAGGGACCGGTGACGCCGGCGCTGGCCCACCTGGTCACCGACCAGCTGGGCTTCGGCTGGCTGCCTGAGGACGACTTCGTCAACCACTTCGCCGCCGACGTCGATCCGGTCATGGCGAAGGTGATGCATGCCGTGCAACAAGCCCTGGCCGGGTCCGCCTTCGGTGATGTCATGGGCGTCCCGGCGTGGAAATCGCTGCCGTCCTGGTACCTGGTTGCCGCCGACGACCAGGCGATCCCGCCCGCAGCCGAGCGCCAGTTCGCCAGCCGGATGGGCGCCACCACCATCGAGATCCGGTCGAGCCACGTCGCGATGGTCTCCCACCCCGACGAGGTGGCGCAGCTCATCAAGACCGCTGCCGAAGCGACCGCCAAATCGCACACGTCATAACCCGCAGGTCCCACGGGAAGGGGGTCCTCTGTTGAAGACGATCCGAATCATGCGCAGACGGCTGCGCATCATCATGGCCGCTGTCCTGGCCATCGCCGGGCTGGCTATCCCGCTCAGCCAGGTCGCCTCCGCCCATACCAGTGCCGCCGCAAGCGGCGAGCCCAAGCCCAGCATCGTGCTGGTGCACGGCGCCTGGGCCGATAGCTCCAGCTGGGATGGCGTTGTCAGCCGACTCCAGCGCGATGGCTACACGGTCTACGTGCCGCCCAACCCGCTTCAGGGCCTCAGCTACGACAGCGCTTTCCTCCGGGACTTCCTGCACAGCATCTCCGGACCGATCGTCCTGGTCGGCCACTCCTACGGCGGGGCGGTCATCACCAACGCCGCCACCGGCGACGGGCAGGTCAAGGCGCTGGTCTATGTCGACGCCTTCGCGCCCGCCCAGGGCCAGACCATCGGTCAGCTGGTCAGCTCCCAGCCTGGCTCGTGCGTGCTGCCGGCGGCGAACGTGACGATCGTGCCTTTCCCCGGTGCCCCGAAGGACGTCGCCGACGCGTACATCAAGCAGAGCGTATTCCCGTCCTGCATGGCCAACGGCCTGCCCGTCGGCGAGGCTCGGGTGCTGGCGGCCACTCAGCGACCGCTGTCGACCATCGCGCTGACCCAGAAGTCGGGCGTCCCGGCCTGGAAGACGATCCCGTCCTGGGCCGTGATCGGGACCGCAGACCATGCCATCCCGCCAGCCGCGCTGGTGGCGATGGCCAAGCAGGCGCACGCACGCATCACTATGCTGCCTGGCGCCCCGCACCTGTCCATGATCTACAACCCCTGCGCCGTCACCAATGTAATCCTCAAGGCGGTCCGGGCCACCGCATGACCATCCTGCCGCATTACTCGCAGGAGCCGGGCTGCCCGCTCTGGGTTCCTGAAGCGACCCACACGATTCAGGACAGATCAATTACACAGGCCCTCGTGTGGCTTCTAACAGTTCCGAGTCCAAGACGGTGCTGTCGGGAGCTTCGAGGCCGAGCAAGACTGGAAGGATTCCCCCAATGCCCATGATTGACGCCTACGCCGCAAGCGGCACGTTCGCCGACAAGCACCAGCTGGCCGTGGATCTCGCTACCGCCGTCATGACGATCGAGCAGGTCCCGGACATCCCGATGTTCCGCAAGAACACCGCCGCGTTCGTGCATGACCTCGACGCTGACTCCCTGGCCAACGTCGATGGCGACAGCAATTACGTCCGGGTTCAGGTCCTGACCAACGCGGGAGCGCTGGACCGCGCCAAGCAGCTTGCGATCGTCCGCCAGCTCACCGACATCGTCGCGGCGGCCGCCGGCGATCCTGCCCTAGTCGGCCGGACCTGGGTGCTGCTGACCGAGGCGCCCGAGGGCGGATGGGGCCTGGCCGGGCACGCGAACACCAACGCCGAACTCGTCAGCGCCGCACGCGCCCAGATCGCGGAGCTGAACAAGAACTCACCCGCCACATAGCTGTTCATTCTGCCCCGTCTCGCCTTTAAGGCCGCCCGGCATTGCCGTGGCGACCGCGATGAGTCCGGCAGTGTGGCTGATCAGCGTCGCCTGTGCCACAGGCTCGAAGGGAAGATCGACCATGAGCAACAAGGTCTTCGGCATATCGATCGATTGCGCCGACGCGGCCGCAATGGCCCGGTTCTGGGGCGCCGTCCTGCGCCGGCGGATCGCGGAAGGTGCCACCTCCGAGGAGGCCGTGCTGCTCGCTGACGACCAGGCCACCAGCGGACCGCGGCTCGCGTTCCACCAGGTACCCGAAGCGAAGGTCGTCAAGAATCGCCTTCACCTCGACCTCATCACCGACAACCTGGAGGCCGAGACCTTGCGCTTGTTCAGCCTAGGAGCCCGGACGCTCCGCGGCGTCCAGGGCGCCGCGGTCCGCTGGACGACCCTCGCTGACGTCGAGGGCAACGAGTTCGATCTCATCGCTGGATGAGGCTTCAGCTCCGCGGCGCCTCGCCGCACGGACGACGACCGAAGTCAAGCGATCACTGTCGCATAGAGCGCTATTCTCCAGCACCGCGCGTACGCGTGATCTGTAATCCGGTTAAACCGGTGAGCTCAGCCGTTTCGCTTCGTGTCCGGCGGCGATCCGGGTCAGGTCGACTCGTGAATTGACGCCGAGCTTCATGAAGACGTGGCGGAGATGACCGTTCACCGTGTGGGGCGATACGAAGAGGCGCTCGGCCACTTCCCGGTTGGTCAGACCCTGAGCTACCAGCCGCGCAACGGCGAGCTCAGAGTCGGTCATCGCATCCCAGCCAATATCGGGGCGCTGCGCCGGGACCACGCGGCGCCGCACGCCCAGCGAGCGCAGTCGCTGCCGCACCCGGCCGGCATCCCAGGTGGCCCCGGCACCCGCGTAGAGCACGAGCGCGCGGTTGAACGCATCTATTCCGCGATGGGTTCCGCCGCTATCGGCGGCGATGCCGCCCAGGTCCTCCAGCGCTGAGGCAAGCGCCAATGGGCGTGGGCCCTTCTCGTAGAGCTTCACGGCCACGGCAAGGTCCTTCTCGCTGTGGTTGAGAAGCCCGGTTGCGTGTGCCGCGGCGGCTTGCAGGGACCGGATCTCGCGGTTGAGCTGCCAGCGGCGCTGAACGGCCCCTGCGGCGTGTTCGGCGAGCATACGATCGCCGCTGGCGAGGGCAATACGAATCAGCTGGACATCATCGGTGACATCCATCGGGAACAGCGGAAGTACCGACGTGCGCTCGTCCTCGCCGAAGACGCAGAGACACCGGCGGGCGCGGAGCGGATCGCCGTCTGCCATGGCCTGCAACGCGAGCAGCCAGGCCGCGTGACGACGGACGCTCGGAGCGTCCTGACTGAGCATCACTTGAGCAATCTCCGCGGCCTGCCTCGCCAGGCTCTGGTCACCGGCGTGAATTGCCGCGCGCCCAAGAGCGACGACCCCTGCCGCATCCAGGACGCTGACGACCTGGTGCGCGATGTCTGGGGTAAACAGCTCTCCAAGGGTCGCGGCAGCGTCCTGGACGCGGCCGATCTGGAGCAGCTGCCTTGCGCGCCCGGCCTCAAAGATGTTGAGAGCCCAGGCCTGCCGCTCGTGCTGGGCGGCTGCGATGCTCTCGTTTGATATCTGCAGCGACTCGTCCAGCCGGTCGACCACGGTGAGGGCATCGCACAGCCACTGTGTGGTGAGTTGTCGTCGGGCTTGTCCTATACGCCAGTACTGAGGTGACACCCCTACCTCGTCGGCAGCTACCCGACCGCTCCGCCGCGCCCTTTCAACGAGTTCAAGCGCGGGCGCGAAGCGGTCATCAGCGTAGTTCAGACCGGATTCGGCAAGCTCCAGGACGAAACGACTGCACGCATCGCCGGATCTCCCCACTGCCTCCTTCGCATCCGGAAGCACGGCACGTGCTTCGTCCACCCGGCCCGCAGTCACCAGATTGTGAAACAGATTGGCAAACAGGAGGGAGCGGAGGTAGGCCGAAATATCCGGGAGGGCAAGACCCTTGAGGCAGGAGTCTGTGCGTATATCGGGCGAAATCGCGAACATGGCCGAGACGATCAGACGGAAGTCGGCCTCTTCCTCGGGGCGCAGCGCTTGGCGCAGAGCGGTGTCGGCGAATGACTTCGCCTCCTCGCTGCGCGCAGCTGCATGCAGGCGAACTGCGGTATTGGCCACGAGCACCCTGCGCAACGGATGATTGCGCGGTGCGAGGTCGAGGGCCCGTTGACTCAAGTCGGCCGCAGCGGCCGGATCGGTCGTGGCCAGCGTGTCAGCGGCCTTCGAAAGGGTCGTGATCGCGACTTCGTCTCCCGGCTCAGCGCTCGCCGCCAGCCGGGTCGCCACCTCGAGCGGTAGCGCGCCGCGCGCGATCGAGACGGTGGCCGCCTGGCGATCGAGTGCCCGGCTCACCGACAAGGGCAAGCTGGCCCGGACCGCCTCCAGGATCAAGTCGTGACGAAAGGTGAGCATCTCGCCGCTCTCAAGAAACAAGCCCGCGCGAAGCACCTCCGCCACCGGGCTCAGCAACGCCGAGGGCGAGCAATCAAGCATCGCTGCCAGGTCGTCCAGCGTAAACATCCGGCCCAGCCCAGTGGCCACGGCCGCGACCTGATGCGCCAGCTCGGACATCTGATCCAGCCGCCGCCGCATGTTCTCCCCCACCCGGCGCGGAAGCCGAGCCTCCACCAGCTCGGCCCGTCCGGATTCGAATCTGAGGAGTTGCTCTTCCCGCAAGCCCAGCAGCATCTCAACGAGGAAGAACGGATTACCGCCGGCGCGCTCAGCCATCCTTAGGAGGTCACCATCAGGCTCGGCTTGCAGCACGCCGGCCGTCACTTGCCGCACGGCCGTGCTGTCGAGGGGGCCAAGAACCACCTTCCCGGCTCCGCTGTGCTCCAGGTAGTCCAAGGCGTTCTGCATCTGGTGCGAACCGGGGCTGGGCCGGAAAGCCAGGATCCAGGCAACGGGGACGGTCGCCAGCCGGCGCGGGAGAGCGCGCAGAGCGGCCGCCGTACCGCCGTCTGTCCACTGCAAGTCGTCCAGACAGATCAGAAGCGGCGCGTCGAGCGCTGCCCGCTCGAGCAAGCCCTGAAGATCGTGCAGCAGCCAGTACCGCTGCTCCGGCAGCGCCGGTGGATGAGGGACCTCCCCCCGGCCCAAGATCGGGTCAGACCCGTCGAACAGCGCCCCCATCAGGGTCGCCAGTTCGACCATGCTGTCGCCAGGATCAGCCATGCAGGTCCCAACCCGGAAACCTCGGCGGCGCGCCACCATCGCCGCCTCGTCAAGAAGTCGGCTTTTCCCCATCCCGGCGTCGCCTTCAACCAGGATCACGGTGCCCACGCCGGAGCAGGCCCGGTCGAGATGCTCGCTCAACACGGCCATCTGCGCGTCCCGGCCGCAGAACGGCACGGGCAGGCTTACCACCCTGGTCACGTTACCCAGCCCTTACCAGCACCGTCGACTCTCAAGAGCAATCTGGCTTGCCGCAGCGTATATCACAACACCGGTAACGCGTTGCAGCGAGCGAATTTGCGTTCGATACTGGCGTGCTGGGGCGAGCGCAGGCACCGGCTGCGCGTATTCGCCGCACTGCCGTACGGCAAGGGGATCACCCGCCAGTGCAATCTTGCTCCAGCGTGACTGTCAATATGTACCAACAGATTGCTTCAAGATTCTTTACACCGCCCTGAGCTGGCCATACGTACGCTAACAGCATGTGGCCGGTGTAATTTGGTTGCCTATCGCGTCCGCTGCCAGAGGCGGCGTTTCGGGGTCGTACGTGACGTGCGCAGGGGCCTACGGGCGAGCCGGGGAAGATGCCGGGAGGGGCGATGAAGATGAGTTCATTCGGCTCAGAAATCTCGCGCGGCACCGGCTGGCCGTCCCAGAAGCGGAAGCCGACGAAACGGACTCTCAGGTGTGACCGGCTGCTCAGGTCAGGTCGTGCCGTCCGGCCCTCACGTCAGCGATGAAGCCGCGCCACGCGGCCGGGGGCATCGTCAGGACGGGTCCGTGCGGGTCCTTGGAGTCGCGAACGGCGATGACGCCGGGCAGGCTGGCGGCCTCTACGCACGCGCCGCCGTTGCTGTTGCTCCTGCTGGCCTTGCGCCACTGGGCGCGGCTCAGGTCCATGTCTTGGCTACTTCCTCGATCAGTTCCAGGGATGCGGCCACCGGCAGGGCCACGGATCTGAGCGTATCCCACAGGACCATGAGGGAGTCCACGTCTTCGCTCTCGTCAACGATCATTCCCCGGACCGCCGTGTCCTGGTAGGCGACGGCCGGGTGATCCTTGAAGTCCGCGATGATGAACGGCCCCCGGAACCCTTCATGCGCCCCTTGCGCGGTCGGTATCACCTGAATGACCACGTTCGGCTGGCGGGCAGCCTCTATCAGCTTGTTAAGCTGCTCGCGCATCACGTAGGTTCCGCCAACGGGGCACCGCAGGACTGCCTCAGTGATTGCTACCCACAGCGTCGGGGGCTTGTCCTTGGTCAGGACGGCCTGCCGCGCCATGCGGGCCTCGACCATCGCGTCTATCTCGTCATCGGTGGTGTTGACGCGGGTCCGCAAGATAGCGCGCATGTAATCCGGTGTCTGGAGCAGCCCAGGTACCGTGATCAGCTCGAACCACCGGAGCGTTACCGCCTGTGCCTCGAAGTCGGGCCAGCGGTCGAACCATCCCGGGTAGGCGCGGTGCCGGGCGCTGTCCTCCAGCCATCCCCATAGGCGGGTCAGTTCCCCGTGAGTGTCAAGCTGCGGGATAGCGTCCATCCGCTCGGGGAAGCCCTCGGCCGGCGGCCGGTAGCCTTTCTCGATCTTGTTGATGACCGTGTTGGAGTAGTTCGACAGCGCGGCAAGCTCGGTCTGCGATAGCCCGGCGCGTTCCCGGTAGAACTTCAGTGCCTTGCCGAACACGCCCTCCGGTGTCCTGCTGCGGTCCCCGTTGCCGGGCATCGGCTCTCCCCTTGCTGCGCTTGGCACCCGTTGGCACGCACGGTCTCAGGTGGGCACTCGCTGGCCGTGTGGCCTGCGCCCCTACACAGCGTAGACCGGCAGAGACAGGCTGTGGGGAGTAGCTGAATCCCCCTGCGCAGAGGACTTCCATGACCGCCGGCACCGACGCTTATCTCAGCAGCACCCTGGAACTCGCCCCGCTGGACACGGCGATCGGGTGCTTCCGGCTGCATGCCGTCGCCGTGCTCAAGGAGTGGAGACTGCCGCGTGATCTTGTCGCGGACGCGGAAATGCTGGTGTGCGAGATGATGACCAACGCCGCCGACGCCTCGGCCTGCATGCCCGAGCGTCCGCCGATCACCTTGCGGCTGATCGCCACCGGGAAGACTCTCGTGATCGAAGCATGGGACCAGAGCCCGCTTGAGCTTGAGCCCCGCGAGGCAGGCATGTATGACGAGTGCGGGCGCGGCCTGACCGTCATAGCCGCGCTCAGCGCGCGGTGGGGCTGTGACCGCACCGGCTACCGGCGCAAGCGAGTCTGGGCCGAGCTTGCCCTGTAAATTCGGCACGTGAACGCTCTGCGGGATGAGGGGCGCGAAGTCTGGGATTCGACGCCCTGAGACAGCCCCATCCTCGTTATAACAACTTGATCAAAAGGGGCCACCTACTCGCCAACCACTGTCATCTGTGCGTAATCTCGGCTCGTGGCCGGTTGAAGAGGCGCACGCCAAGGGGGAGGACGGTCTTCAGCGCGCAAAACAGTGGCTAGACCTGACCAGCCGCGTTAAGGGATCGTGGACTCAGACCGATCGCCCTATGTCTGAGCTGCTCCACTTTCAATGGCCCTATGCCCCGAAGAGACCGTTCAGCTTCGATCTCGGGGGTAATTTCCGTGGCGATGACCTTGAAGACCAATCTTTTGTGGCAGAGGTCAAGAACTACCAGCGCGAGAACGATCTCCCTACTCAATACCGCGACTTCCTTGCTAAGTGCTATGTCGCCCTTGAGTCCAAGCCGGACCGTTGTGACCACTTTCTGTGGATCTCCTGGTCGCCCTTCCAGGCGCGAAGCTGGGATAAGCACGCGACATCGAATGCTGTCCGCAGTTCCGTGA
Source organism: Actinomycetota bacterium (assembly GCA_003168255.1). GTDB lineage: Bacteria > Actinomycetota > Actinomycetes > Streptosporangiales > Streptosporangiaceae > PALSA-505. The sequence goes on along the minus strand of PMSU01000170.1, from coordinate 31,542 downwards.
TTCCTTGGTTACCTGGCGACTGCCTGTGCCTGGTGTCGCCGGCCGCTTTCCTCGCGGACCTGGTGACTGCCTGTGCCTGTGCTGTGGGTGTTCGTTCCTCGTCTGCGTGGTGGCTGCCTGTGCGTGGTGCGTTTTGCGCCGCGTAGCGGCGTTCTCCTGGGTGGGCTGAGGAAGAGTGAGGATGGGGGGTGCGGGGAAACCTAGGGAAACCTGCGGGGCTGTGGGGAGCGGGTGTCCCTGGGTTTCCCCCCACCTTTTTTGTGTAGCTTGCCGTCTGCCTGTGTGCTGTCTTGCTGCTGTAGTTGTTCCTGACCTCCCACTCTGCTTGTTGGGGGTGGGAGGTCAGGTGAGGTCATACACCGTCTCGCCGCCGATGGTCTCGTGCTTGAAGTGTGCAGCCACCCACGAAGCGATCGCCGACGAGCCCTGCCCGCCGCCAAAACTCTCGTTGTTCTGCCCTATGTAGTAGTGGATGTCATGGTTGGCAACGAGCGCCTTGAACTCAGTGAGCGTGGGCGCCGGGTCGGTGCCGTTGAACCCGCCGATCGCCATCACCGGATCACCCGTGGCCAGTTCCAGCGGCGCCGCCTCCTGGGAACCTTCCGTGGCCGCGACCCACTTGTAGCTGGACGCGCCTCGCTCGAGCAGCTTGACCAGCGCGCTGCTGACCTGGGTGTTCCCGCTGAGTCCGCCGCCGGCGCCGCCGGTGCCGCCGGTGCCGCCGCCCCGGCCACTAGCGGAGCCGGAGCGGCCGCCCCGGCCAGCCAGGCCGGACCTGCCGGGAAGGCCATGAGCTCCGCGTCCGGTACCGCCGGTGCTGCCGTTCCTGCCCGGCACCGCGGATCCTCCTGGTGATCCCGTACCCGCCCCGGGCGCGCCGCCCCGGCCTGTGCTGCCCGGCTGGCCGGAACCGCCGCCCTGTCCCAGACCACCGCCCTGTCCCAGACCACCGGTCCGGCCGAAAGCACCGGTGCCGCCGCCAGGTCCGCCGAAGGACGTGGTCTGCGGTCCAGCAGTCGGAAGCGACCCTGTGTGCGCTGTCGCCACCGTGTCCACGGCGTAGGCTGCCTGACCGGCCAGGCCCGCTACCAGGGCACACACGAGGGGAACACTGGCCAGCGCGAGCCTGCCGCGAGCGGTCCCGACCATGGTGGCCAGGTACGGCCGCGCCAGCACCGCAAGCGCTCCGGCCAGCCCGGCGAGCAGGACGACCCAGCGCAGCCACGGCAACCACGAGGGCGTCCTATTGAGCAGTTGATAACCCCACACGGCGGTGGCACCCAGGCCGACGGCTACCGCGGTGCGGCCGGGCCAGCCGAGTCGTGCCCGCCACAGGGCGGTGGCTCCGACGCCGACCAGCGCTCCGATCGCCGGGGTGAGCGCGACCACGTAATACGGATGAATGATGCCGCTCATATAGCTGAACACCAGCCCGGTACACACCAACCATCCGCCCCACAGCAAGGCCGCGGCACGGGTCCTGTCGGTGCGGGCGGCGCGGCGGGAGACCCAGAGCAGGGCCAGCAGTGAGATGAGCGCTGCGGGCAGCAGCCAGCTGACCTGGCCGCCGAACTCTGAAGAGAAGAGCCTGGTGATTCCGGTCGCGCCGCCGAAGCCGCCGCCACCACCACCACCACCACCACCGCCGCCCACGCCGCCATGGACAGCAGCGCCTGCGCTGCTGCTGTTGAAGCCGATAGACCCGGTCTCGTTGCCGTCGAGCCTGCCGAGCCCGTTATAGCCGATGGCGAGCTGGAGGACGCTGTTGTCGGTGGAGCCGCCAAAGTACGGGCGATCAGCGGCCGGGGTGAGCTGGGCCGCCAGTACCCACCAGCCTGCGCTCACCACCATGGCGGCACCGGCCAGCAGCAGTTGCCAGATCCGCTTACCGAGTTTCGGCGGCCCGGCCCATAGGTAGGCCAGCGCGAACCCGGGAACGACCAGGAAGGCCTGTAGCATCTTGGCCAGGAACGCGAAGCCGAGCAGGACACCGGCTGCCACGAGCCACCTGGTGCGGCCGGCTTCGACCGCGCGCACCATGGTGTACGCGGCGGCGGTCATCAGCAGAACGAGGAGCGCGTCCGGATTGTTGAACCTGAACATCAGGACCGCTACCGGTGTCAGGGCCATCGCCAGCCCGGCCAGCAGACCGGCCGCCGGGCCGAACCAGCGGCGCACAGCCGCATACAGGATGGCGACCGAGGCCACTCCTTCGAGTGCCTGCGGGACCAGCAGGCTCCAGTAGTTGACGCCGAATACGCGGGCGGACAGCTCCATCACCCACAGCGATCCTGGCGTCTTGTCCACCGTGATGAAGTTGGACGAGTCAAACGAGCCGAAGAAGAACGCCTTCCAGCTCTTGGTGCCCGCCTGTACCGCGGCGGCGTAGAAGTCATTCGCCCAGCCGTTCCTGCTCAGGTCGAACAGGTACAGCACGGCTGTCAGCGCCAGCAGGCCAAAGAGCGCCGGACGGGCCCAGCGGGGATCAGTTTCCCTGCCGCGCAGCAGCCTTCTCATCCGGCCTCGTGCCAGGACTCGCTGGCCTACGGCCGCATGCTCTTGGGTCGTCGTGGTGGCAGTCACTGGATGCTCCCGTTCGGCTGAATCGGATCGAGGATCTCGGTAGGGCGAATCAGCTCCAAGTGCCGGGCCGGGCGCGCTTGCGGCACCGGGGCCTTCGCCCCGCCGAACACCCAGCTCCGCAGCAGCAGGAATCTGAGAACCGTCGCCGCCAGGTTGGCCGCGACCAGCACAGCTACCTCCCAGCCCACGCCCGGGCTGCCGGAGATCGCGTGCAGTCCGGCGAGCCCACCCGAGGTGAGGGCAAGTCCCGCGGCGAAGGCGATCAGCCCCTTGACCTGATGACGCGCGGCGAGCGAGCGGCCGCGGATGCCGAACGTCACCCGCCGGTTGGCGGCCGTGTTGACCACCGCCGTGACCAGCAGGCTGAGCGCGTTAGCAGCCTGGGCCGGCAGCGCGAGCCGAAGGAGCAGGTAGAGCAGCAGGTAGGCGGCCGTGCACGCCGCGCCGATGACGATGAACCTGGTGAGCTGCCTGGGTAGTTCGCGGGGCGGCGCGCCGGAGGTGTAGTCGCCGGGCGAAGCATCGCGCAGAACCGGAACCTTGATGGAGCCGCGCAGCAGCCCGCCGCCCAAGCGCATGATGCCGCGCAGGTCGGCCAGCGCGGTGGCTACGATGTCCACCCGGGAATCGGTGTCGTCGATCCAGTCGACAGGCACCTCGTGGATCCGCAGCCCGGCCCGCTCGGCCAGCACCAGCAGTTCGGTGTCGAAGAACCAGCCGGTGTCTTCGGTGAGCGGCAGCAGCGCCCGTGCGTGCTCACGCCTGATCGCCTTGAAGCCGCACTGGGCGTCGGAGAAGCCGGTTCCCAGGCATGCATGAAGCAGCAGGTTGTAGCTGCGGGAGATGACCTCACGCCGTGGTCCCCGAATCACCCGTGAACCGCGGGCGAGCCTGCTCCCGATGGCAAGGTCGCTGTGCCCGGACATCAGCGGCGCCACTAGCGGGAGCAGGGCATTGAGATCGGTGGACAGATCGACGTCCATATATGCCAGGACGTCCGCGTCGCTGCGCAGCCAGATTGCCCGCAACGCCCTCCCCCGGCCCGGCAGCTCCATCCGGACGGCACGGACTTCGCCAAACTCGACGCGCAGCGCCTCGGCGGCCGCCCAGGTGCCATCAGAACTGCCGTTATCAGCGATCGTCACCCGCGCGCTGAAGGGGAACCGGTCCCGCAGGTAGGCGCAGAGCCGCCGGATGCTGGGAGCGAGGTCGCGCTCCTCGTCGCGCACCGGTACCACGATGTCCACCCGGGGAACCGCGCCGTCACGCGCTGATCGCTGGCGGCTGTTGTCAAGAGCGCAGTCCACTGATGTCATGTCATGCAGGTTCGGCTGCGCGGCTGGACGACGGCTTCAGCGAACTTCTGCGGCGCCTATGAGTGCCCGTTCCACACAGTCCAGCTAGCCAGGCACCCCGGGCATCGGGTCTTGCGCCAGCGTCTCTGCGGCCGCCGTTCCTTCGGCCGCCGTTCCTTCGGCCGCCGTTCCTTCGGCCGCCGTTCCTCCGGCCGCCGTTCCTCCGGCCGCCGTTCCTCCGGCCACCGCCGCCGCGGCCACCGCCTCCGCGGCCACCGCCTCCGCGGCCACCGCCTCCGCGGCCAGCGTCGGCTTGAGCTTGAGCAGGCGGGCGAGCAGGCCGTTCACGAACGCCGGGGACGCCTCTGTGGAAAGCTCGCGGGCCAGCAGCACGGCCTCGCTGATCGCCACTGCGTCCGGGACGTCGGCGGCCCAGAACAGCTCGTATGCACCGATCCGCAAGGTGTTGCGGTCGACGGCGGGCATCCGGTCCAGTGTCCACTCTTGGGCATGAGCCGCGAGCAGCTCATCGATGCGGTCCCGGTGCGCCTGAACGCCGCGGACAAGCTCGGCCGCGTACGGCGAAATCGGCGGGGTAGCGTCGGCAGTCCGCTCGTCAAGCAGCTCAAGTACGGGCTCGCCACGCAACTCGGCCTCGAAGAGCACATCGAGGGCGCGCTTACGCGCCTTGCTACGCGCGGCCACGATATACCGCCATGATTGTTGAGTTCCTCGCAGGCCGGCTGCGCGTCACGCGCGGCTGAGGTATTCGCCGGTGCGGGTGTCCACCCTGATCTTCTCGCCGGTCGAGATGAACAGCGGCACCTGCACCTGCGCCCCCGTCTCCAGCGTGGCCGGCTTGGTGCCGCCAGTGGAGCGGTCGCCCTGCACGCCAGGATCGGTCTGGGTGATGGTCAGCTCTACCGCCGCGGGCAGCTCCACGTACAGCGGGACCCCGTCGTTGAAGGCCACCACCGCCATCTGCTCCTCCAGCAGGAAGTTTGCGCCGTCACCGACGACAGCAGCCGGGATGCGCGGCTGGTCGTAGTCGCGGGTGTCCATGAAGACGAAGTCCTCGCCCTCCCGGTAGAGGTACTGCATCTCGCGCTTGTCTACGTTGGCCACGTCCACCTTGACGCTGGCGTTGAACGTCCGGTCGACAACCTTGCCGGACATCACGTTCTTCAGTTTCGTGCGCACGAAAGCGCCGCCCTTGCCCGGCTTGACGTGCTGGAAGTCCACGACGTTCCAGAGCTGGCCGTCGATACTCAGCGTCATCCCGTTCTTCAGGTCGTTCGTCGTGGCCACGTTTGGTTCTCTCCTGGATGCGCTAGCCGCCGGAGCCCGCCCGGCATTACAGCGCGAGCAGCTCCCTGGTGGTCGTGGTGAGCAGGTCTCCTGGTCCGCCAGGCCCAGAGGTCCGGGAGTTCCCTGAGGTCACGTCGCCGCCCACCACGAGGACGTCCTCGATCCGGACGCCGCCCATGCCTGGCAGGTACACACCTGGCTCGATGGTGACCGGGACCCCGGCAGCGAGTCTACCCGTGCAGCCGTACCCCAGCATCGGTGCCTCGTGCACCTCAAGCCCCACGCCGTGACCCAGTCCGTGCTTGAAGTGCTCGCCATGGCCGGCCTCGCCGATCAGATCCCTGGCCGCGGCATCGACCTCGGTCAGGACGGCACCGGGTACGGCGGCCGCCAGGCCTGCCTGCTGCGCCCGCGCCACCAGTTCGTAGGTGTCACGCTGCCACTGCGCGGGCTCGCCGAGGCTGACGGTCCTGGTCATGTCCGCGTGGTAGCCGCCGAACCGCGCGCCGAAGTCGATGGTGACCAGGTCCCCCTGCTGCAACGAGCGCTCGCCGGGCGAGTGATGGGGAATCGCGCCGTTCGGCCCGCTGGCCACGATCGTGTCGAAGGCGAGCCCTTCCGCGCCGAGATCCACCATCCCGCGCTCGAGGTCGGTCGCCAGCTGCCGTTCGGTTATCCCCGGCCTGATCGTCGCCAGCAGCTCCTCGAACGCGCGGCAACTGATCCGGCACGCTTCCGCGAGCAGGTCAAGCTCTCCCTCATCCTTGACCATGCGGAGCTCTTCAACCGTTTGGCCGAACGGTGCCAGTTCAACTCCGGCTGCCTCGCCGGCGAACTGGGTGTAACGGGCCACGGTCATCTCCTGCGCCTCGAACAGCAACCTCCGGTACCCGCGCTGTGCGGCGAGACGGCCGAGCGCGGGCGCCAGGTATCGCTCGATCAGCAGCTCAATGTCGGGGCAGTCCCGCTCCGCGGCGAGCGCGTATCGCGAGTCCGTGGCGAGCAGGCAGCCGCCCGAAGCAGGCACCAGCAGCGCGGCGTTGGAGCTGGCCAGGCCGGTGAGATAGCGGACGTTCGGCAGGTGCGTGACCAGGGCCGCGTCGGCGTCGAGCGCGGCGATCCGCGCCTGGGCTCGGTCACGGCGGGCGGCGTGCATTTCGGGCATAGCGCAGACTGTACGCCGTGATCGCCGACCCGCCAGGCTGCCGCCGGCGGCGTAACCGCCCGCCAGCGGGGTCGCCCCGCGCCGTTAGGAAGAAATAAACTGTATAGCGCCCCAGTAGTCCGGCCCGAAGATGCTCGACGAAGTGGTGATCGGCGGTGTTTTCCCGTCGGACAGGCCGGCTTCGATCACGCGGCCGCCGCCGATGTACAGAGCATCGTGGTAGATGCCGCCGGCGTTCGCGTAGAAGAGGATGTCGCCAGGGCGGAGTTGCGATTTGGCGACCAGCGCGCCGCCGCCGTCGAGGGCCTGGGCATCCGCGTCGCGCGGGATCGTGATGCCGTATGACTGGTACAGCGCCGAGGTGAAGCCGGAACAGTCGAACGCGTACCCGGACCTGCCCGCCCAGAGGTAGGGCACGCCGAGGAACATCTTCGCGGTCGCGACCAGATCGGCGCCGGTTGGGACCGGGATGCGTGCGGCGTAGACGGTCGCGTCGGCTGCCTTCAGCCACTTGGGGCCGTCGGCCGGTGTCGCCACGAGGTCGGCGCTGGCGGTGCGCTTCAGTACTGGCAGCCGCGAGCCGAAGCTGACCTGGATGAACTTCCCCGACGAGCCGCTGTTGTCGTACAGCCACGCCGTCTTGACCTGATTGACCAGCGCGAACGGCTGATTCTTGAGCTGGCGGGCAAAGCCGGGGGCGGCTACGAGCTGCGCCTTCGGTACCCAGCCGGGGTAGCCGAGCGGGTTCTTGGGCGTGGGCTGGCCGGGGACCGCCACCTCGTCCCAGCTGCCTCGCTGCCCGATGATGTCGACCTGCTGGCCGTAGAGCGCCTGGGTCTGCGTCGCGTTGTGGGATATCAGCCAGTTCTTCTGGGCAGGCGTCAGGCCGGCCAGCCAGTGGGGGATGTTCACCGGGTTGCTCAGCGCGGGCGCGTCGATCCTGCGCGGCGAACTAGGCGAGGTCCAGACGGTGGCGACGGAGACGTCTACGTATTCGGTCGGCCGGGTGGCGCGGGTTGATGCTGGCTGCGCCTTGGCCGGCTGCGCCTTAGCCGGCCCGGCCGGCTGCGCCTTGGCCGACGGGGCGACCGCGAGCGCCAGGCCGGCGAGCAGCAGTATCGTCGCGACAACGGCCAGGCAGATGACCACGTTCTTATCCATCGCGGTCCCTACCCGACCGAACATTGGCAACTGCCTCCCTAGAGCGCGAACCCGCTTTAACGTAACCGCGCGAACACGCTCGTGCTACCACAACGGCCGGAAAGGCCCGAAGGCAAGCGGCGCCAGGAGCGTCCGCCCGGCATGGCGAGACTTACCGCTGGGCAGGCTGCCGCTGGTAGAACGGGCCGGACTCCTTGTTGAAGATGAGCACGATCGCTCCGAGTCCGATGAGCCAGACAACGACGCCGATGATCGGGGCGGCGGCGGCGTGCACCACGGCGAACGAGATAATCAGATCCAGGGTGTTGATGCCGAAGAACACCGCCGAGACGATCCTGGCCCAGCCCCGCCCCCGGCCGTTTGCCCAGGCCATCCACAGCCACAGGCCGATGGCGATCAGTCCGCCGATCACTGCGCTGCCGATGCCGACGCCCTGGGCCGAGTGCAACTGCGCCGCGGTGTAGTCCGGGTGCCTGGACAAGATGGCCGACTTGAGGCTGCCGATGGTCAGCAACGTGATGATCATGGAGAGCGCGCTGCCCGCCGCGCCGGCGTACATGAGCTTGACGGCAGTCCGCACCGATCTCGGCGGCTCGATGGGCTGAGGCTCCTGCGCGGGTTGCGAGGAGGTCGGATACGGCTCGTACATCGCTGCTCCCCTTGTGTGCTGGCCAGCAAGCAGCCGGGCTGCCCTGGCCCCTACCCGTGACTGCGGCGGACTAACAGGTCGGCGGACGACATCGGACCATATCGGAACCACGGCATGTCAGCCACCCTGGCCAGTCAGCCACCCTGGCCAGCATGAGAATTTATCTGCGTGATCACCTTGGGCGCCGCCAGCGTCGTGGGTGACCACAGGCCGGCGATCAGTGCGGAAATGACGACGAGCATGCCCAGCCAGACGAGAGGTCTCGGCGCCTGGCTGCCCATCATGATGCCGGTCACGGCCGCTGAGACCGGCGCGATTCCCGTGAGCAGGCCCACCCGGCCGGCCCCGAGGGCAGCCACGGTGGAGTACCACAGGATGAAGGCCACGGCAGTCACCATGATGGCCAGATACGCCATTGCCGCCCAGTCGGCCGGGGTGAGCCGAGCGGCGGCAGTCGGCCCTTCGGTGACGACGCTGAGCACGATCAGCATGAGGGTGCCGATCCACACCGAATGCAGCGAGACCCCCCACGCCCCGTGCCGGGGCAGAACCGGAATGGCCAGTAGCGTGAACGCCGACTCGCATCCCAGTGCGACTGCCGCCCACGCGACGCCGACCGCGTCTGTCCTGCCTGCCCCCTCCACCAGCACGCTCCCGGCGGTAACCACCAGGGCAGCCAGCAGAATCTGGCGGCGAGGCGGTTGGCGCTCCAGCAGCGGGCCGATGATGCCGAGCAGGATCGGCACACACGCGACGGCAACAGCGATGACCGCGGGCTCGGCGTGCGCTACGCCGCGCACGATAGCGACGTTGAACAGCACCAGCCCGGTTGCCGCGATGCCCGCCAGCCACAGCCACTCCCGCCCGGCAGGACGCATGATCGGGGCACGGCTCAACTTGGCCAGGGCGAACAAGACGAGGATCGCGGCGGCATAGCGGATCGCCTGAGCGGTGAATAGCGGGGCGTCGATGAGGGTGCGGGACACCCCGACGCTGCTCCCGACCAACGTCATGGCAACCGTGCCCTTGGCGACACTTCGCACGCTAGGCCGACTGGGCCGGCTGGGCCGGCTGGGCCGGCTGGGCCGACTGGGCCGACTGGGCCGGCTGGGCCGGCTGGGCCGGCTGGGCCGACTGGGCGTTGCCGCTGTGTCCATGGTTTCACCCTGCAATCACAATGGTCTGATGGGTAGGTCCAAAGAGAATCCGGATGACCGGTCCATAACGTCGGGGACTGACTTCCTTCAGCTGAACATCGACGATGCGCCCGTTGGCGGGCTATCCGATTGGCTGGCTCGGCAACTTCGCCTCGCGATATCGGATGGCCGCCTGCGGGTGGGCGGCAAGCTGCCGGCCACCCGGGTCCTGGCTGGAGAACTGTCCGTATCTCGCGGCGTTGTCACCGAGGCCTACCAGCGCCTGATCGAAGACGGGCACGTCGCCGGGCGCGGGCGCGGCGGAACGATTGTCGTCGCTGCTCCCGCGAGCGCACCGACGGCAGCGCGGCCGGCTCCGGCTCCGGCTACGAGCCCGCCGCCGGCTGCGCTGTTCGCCGCCGTACCCGGCGCGGACATCTTCGACTCGTTGCGAGCGGTTCCCGCGCGGATCGATTTGTCGCCCGGCGTGCCCGATCTTGCCGCGTTCCCGCGGACAGCATGGCTTCGCGCCGAACGGTCGGTACTGGCCGGCCTTTCGCCGGCTGACTTTGGCTACGGGGATCCTGGCGGGACGCCTGCGTTGCGGCACGCCGTCGCCAGCTGGCTGGCCCGTACTCGCGGGATCAGAGTGGATCCGGCCGAGGTGATCATCGTCGCCGGCGTCGCGCAAGCGCTCGGACTGCTCGCGCAGGTACTGCTCCATGACGGAATCTGCGCGGTAGCGGTGGAAGACCCGGGCTCGCTCGGCACCCGTCAGCATCTGCTGAACTGGCAGCTGGATACGCCGCCGATCCGCGTCGACTCCGGCGGCCTTCGCGTCGACGAGCTACGCGCCAGTGGCGCTGCGGCGGTGCTGCTGACCCCGGCACATCAATTTCCGACCGGGGTAGTACTCGACGGCGAGCGACGTCGCGAGCTGATGCGGTGGGCCCGTGACGGCGGGCTGATCATCGAGGACGACTACGACGCCGAGCACCGGTACGACCGGCCGCCAGTTCCCGCCCTGCGCTCGATGCTCGCCGACCATGTCTGCTACGCGGGAAGCGTGTCCAAGCTCCTCGCTCCTGCGCTGCGAGTGGGCTGGGTAGTCCCGCCGCCGAAGTACCGGGGCGCCCTGGTGGCCGCCAAGCGGAACGCGGACCTCGGCAATGCTGTACTGCCACAGCTGGTACTGGCTCAGCTGATGGAATCCGGCGAGATGGAGCGCCAGCTTCGCTTCCTCCGCAGACGCCACCGCCGCCGCCGGGACGCAATGATCGAGGCGATCGGAACCCACCTTCCAGGCGCTGTCGTGCACGGCGCGGCCGCGGGGCTGCACCTGATGATCACCTTTGACGCGAGCTTCGCCGATGCCGACCTCGCTGCCGCGTCGCTAGCCCGCGGCGTGAAAGTGCAGCCGCTGTCGTGGCACAGCCAGCGCCCGCACCAGCCAGGTCTCGTCCTGGGCTACGCCGCGAACACGCCCACCGACATCAGCGAAGGCGTGGCAACCCTCGGCGACGTCCTGCGTCGACTGCGCTGACGCGGGACCCCGGCGGCGGGCTAGGCGGCCATGTCGCGGATCTTCTCGATCAGGGCGACCCGCTCGGCGTGCGTGGCGGCCAGCGGGGCGACGTTCAGCGTCGTCACGCCGGACTCCCGCAGCGCGGCAACCCGATCCCGCACGAAGCCCTCGGACCCGATCAGCGATATCCGCTCGATCAGCTCCTGCGGCACGTACGAGGCGGCCTCGTCCTTGCGCCCGGACAGGTACGCGTCCTGGATCTTCTCGGCCTCGCTGCCGTAGCCGTACCGCGTGGCCAGGTTGAAGTAGAAGTTCGGTCCCTTGTCCCGCGGCGCGCCCATGCCGCCGATGTACAGGGCGACCATCGGCTTACCGAAATCGATATACCCGCCCACGTCGTCGCCGATGGCCAGCGCCGCCTGCGCGACCACATCGAGCGGGCCGAGCGCGGGATCACGCTTCGCCTGACCGGCCGCCAGCGACTCGCCCCACACTTCGCCGGCCTTCTCCGGCAGGTAGAAGATCGGCTCCCAGCCCTCGGCCAGTTCGGCCGCGAGCGCTACGTTCTTCGGCCCGATCGCGGCGAGCACGATCGGTATGTGGTCGCGCACCGGGTGGTTGATCAGCTTCAGCGCTTTACCCAGCCCGGTCCCGCGGTCGGCGGGGAGTGGGATCTGGTAGTACCGCCCCTGGTAGTCAAGCCGCTCGCGGGCCCACACCTTCCGGCAGATCTCGATGATCTCGCGGCTCCGGCCCAGCGGCGCGTCATACGGCACGCCGTGCCACCCCTCGATCACCTGCGGGCCCGATGCGCCGATGCCGAGCGTGAACCTGCCGCCCGACACGTAGTCCAGCCCGGCGGCGGTCATCGCGGTCAGCGCGGGCGTCCGCGAGTACAGCTGGAGGATGCCCGAGGCGATCTGGAGGCGGGTGGTCTTCGCCGCGATGTAGCCGAGCTGGCTCACCGCGTCGAAGCTGTACGCCTCGGGCACGAAGACGATGTCCAGGCCTGCCCGTTCGTAGTCGGCCAGCTCCTCGACGGTCTCGGCGAAGCCGCCGGCGTAGTTCAAGGCCATCCCGATGCGCATGTTGGCAACCCTTCGTGCAGCCGAATACCGTTCGGTTCCTTCAGCGAGCGTAACCGGCCTGAGGGCCGGGCGGGAGGTCGGGCTCCGGGGCGAGCCTGCTGACGACTTCCCGGCAGACCGCCTCGGCCGGGCGTCCCCCGGTCGCGATGGTCAGCGTCGCCACCGACTGGTAGGCCGGCAGCCGCCGCCGGTAGATGTCTTGCAGATCCGGCCGTTGAAGCAGCGGCCGCCCGGCGTCGCCCCCCACCCGCTGTAGCGCCTCTTCGTAGGTGACCTGGAGGTAGATCACCCTGGCCGCGCGCAGCAACCGCCACGTCGCCCGGTGCTCCACCGCGCCGCCGCCCACGGCCAGCACCGCGTCAGGCCCGCGCAGCAGCTCGTCGATGACCTCATGCTCCACCACTCGGAACCCGGCCTCACCGTATTCGGCGAAGATCTCTGGTACGCGGCTACCGCACCTTTCCTCGATCACCAGGTCACTGTCGGCGAACGGCAGGCCGAGCCTGGCCGCGAGCAGCCGCCCCACGCTGGACTTGCCCGCGCCCATGAAGCCGACAAGGACGATCACCGCTGGCTCGCCTCGCCGGTCGCCGGGCCGGCCAGCTCGCCGGTCGCCGGGCCGGCCAGCTCGCCGGTCGCCGGGCCGGTCAGCTCGGCGATGGCCTCCAGCGCAAGCCGGTACGACGTCAGGCCAAACCCGGCGACCGTCCCGTCCGCTACCCCGGCCACCACCGAGGTGTGCCGGAACGTCTCGCGCGCCGCCGGGTTGGAGATGTGCACCTCGACCAGCGGCGCGGTCCGCATCGCCAGCGCGTCCCGCAGCGCGTAGGAGTAGTGCGTGAACGCGGCGGGGTTGATCACCACCGGGATACGGCCGTCGGCCGCCTCGTGTACCCACCGGACCAGCTCGGCCTCGTCGTCGGTCTGCCTGACATCCACGTCCAGCCCGAGTGACCGGCCGGTCGCGCGGCAGGCATCCGCCAGGTCGGCCAGGGTGACAGACCCGTACACCTCCGGTTCGCGCGAACCTAGCCTGCCCAGGTTGGGACCGTTCAGCACCAGCACCTGCGTCATGACGGGCAGACCTCCTGGTATGCCTGCTCAAGAAGCTCCTCAGCGGGATCAGCGAGAACCCCCGGCCTGGCCAGGCCGTCGAGCACGACGAACCGCAGCCGGGACCCGCGCGTCTTCTTGTCCACCGCCATCGCGGACCGCAGCTGCGGCCAGGCGCCAGCCCGGTACGCCGTCGGCAGCCCGACCGCGGTGAGCACGCTGGCGTGCCGCCTGGCCGTCTGGTCATCCAGCCGGCCTGACCTGCGGCCGAGCTCGGCCGCGTATGTCATGCCGATCGCCACCGCCTCGCCGTGCCGGAACCCAAACTCCTCCACCCGCTCGATCGCGTGCCCCAGCGTGTGGCCGTAGTTCAGGAACTCCCTGGGCCCCGCCTCGCGCAGATCCGCCGCCACCACGGCGGCCTTGACCCGCACCGCCCGTTCCACCAGCTCCACGGCGGGCCGGCCGTCCGGGACGGTGGCCGCCGCCGGGTCGGACTCGATCAGGTCGAGGATCGCGGGGTCGGCGATGAAGCCAGCCTTGATCACCTCGGCAAGGCCGCTGACATACTCCTGCCGGGGCAGCGAGCCGAGCGTCGCCAGGTCGGCCAGCACGCCGGCCGGCGAGTGGAACGCGCCGACCAGGTTCTTGCCCGCCGGGATGTTGATCGCGGTCTTGCCGCCGATAGCCGCGTCCACCATGGCGAGCAGCGTGGTCGGCACCAGCACCGCCCGGATCCCGCGCAGCCAGCTGGCCGCGACGAATCCGGCCAGGTCACAGGCCGCCCCGCCGCCGATCCCGACGATGCAGTCGGAGCGGCCGATCCGGTGCTCGGCAAGCCGCGACCACAGCCGAGCCGCCACCGCGATTTCCTTGGCGGCCTCACCGTCCGGGATCTCCTCGGCATGCACCCGGTGACCGGCCTGCGTGAGCGCGCGGCAGGCCTGCCCGGCGATCCCGCCGAGGCCAGCCGGATGGATCACCGCGACAGCGCCCTCCCCCACCAGCGCCGGCAGCTCGCCGAGCACGCCGGTCCCGATGACGACGTCGTAGGGCCGCTCACCGCCGACGGTAATCCGGATCGCGCTCACCGGCCGGAGCCCGCGGCCGTTATCCCGGTCATCGCCGCGATCCGGCCGGCGATTTCTTCCGGATCAAGATCATCCGTCCGAACGGTGCCGCCCGCGAGACTCGCATAAAGCGGCAGCCGTTCTTCGAGCATGGCCCGCAGCCTGCCCCGCGGGTTGCCCGGAACCGGTATCCGCGCCTTGTTCAGGCCCACCCGCTTGGCCACCTCGGTAAAGCCGGTCTCCAGGTACACGACCTGCTGGCCGGCCAGCAGCCGCTGGGTCTGCTGATCGAGCACCGCACCGCTGCCGAGCGCGACTACCCCCTGGTAGCCGAGCGCCCGCTCGACCACCGGGCGCTCCAGGGCGCGGAACGCTGGCTCGCCGTCCTCGACGAAGATGTCCCCGACAGGCTTGCGCGCGACCGCCTCGACCTCATCGTCGGTGTCGAGGAAACCGGTATTCAGCTGGGCGGCGAGCAGCGGTCCGACCGTCGATTTACCCGAGCCCGGCGGACCGATCAAGATCACCGCAGGCCCAGTGCTGCTCATCTGATCACCAGCGCGTCCAGGTAACCGCGGAGGTTGCGCCGCGTCTCGGCCAGCGAGTCGCCGCCGAACTTTTCGGCCGCCGCGTCGGCGAGCACCAGCGCGACCATCGCCTCGGCGACCACGCCGGCGGCCGGCACCGCGGTGACGTCGCTGCGCTGGTTGATCGCCTTGGCCGGCTCGCCGGTACGCACGTCCACCGTGTCCAGCGCGCGCGGCACGGTGGAGATCGGCTTCATCGCCGCGCGCACCCGCAGCAGTTCGCCGGTGCTGATCCCGCCCTCGATCCCGCCGGAGCGGTTGGTCCGCCGGCGCACGCCGGTAGCGCCGTTGGCCGCGGGCTCGATCTCGTCATGCGCCACCGAACCCCGCGAGCGGGCCGTCGTGAAGCCGTCGCCGACCTCCACTGCTTTGATCGCGTGGATGCTCATCAGCGCGCCTGCCAGCCGGCCGTCGAGCTTGCGGTCCCAGTGCACGTGACTGCCGAGCCCAGGCGGCAACCCGTAGGCAGCGACCTCCACCACGCCACCGAGCGTGTCGCCGTCCTTGCGCGCCGCATCGATCTCCGCCACCATCTTTTCGCTGGTCACCGGGTCGAGGCATCGCACGGGATCGGCATCTATCCGGTCGGCATCCTCGGGTTTTGGGGGAAAGCCATCGGCCGCGCTGACCTGGCCGATCGCTACCACGTGGCTGACGATCTCGACGCCGAGCGCTTGGCGGAGGAAGCGGCGCGCGACCTCACCGAGCGCGACCCGCGCGGCTGTCTCGCGGGCGCTGGACCGCTCTAGGACGGGCCTGGCGTCGTCGTGTCCGTACTTCTGCATGCCCACCAAGTCGGCATGGCCGGGCCGCGGCCTGGTGAGCGGCGCCGCCCTGGCGAGCTCGCTGAGCTGCGCCGGGTCGACGGGGTCGGCCGCCATCACCACCTCCCACTTCGGCCACTCGGTGTTGGCGATCCTGATGGCCAGCGGGCCACCGAGGGTACAGCCGTGCCGGACCCCGGCGGTGATCTCGACCTCGTCCTGCTCGAACTTCATTCGCGCGCCCCGCCCGTAGCCGGCCCGCCTGCGGGCCAGCGCGGCGGCGATGTCGGGCGTGCTGACCTGCACGCCCGCAGGCATGCCTTCGAGGACCGCGACGAGGGCGCGCCCGTGCGATTCCCCCGCGGTCAGCCAGCGCAACATGCAGCCGATCCTGCCATGTGTGCCCGGTAGCCCGCGCATCCCCACTCCACGGGAACCAGTTGAGTAGATATGTGCGATATGAGAGTCTCCAGAATGGGACCCCCTTCGAACTCAGGGGAAATGCGTGACGCAAGTCGGTCAGGAGCACAGGCCCGTCGAGCAGGCGGCACCTTTGCATGCTCCGGATTCGGCGGCGCCGACCGGGCCGGGCGCTGCGGGGGAGGGCCCGCCGGCGCCCGCCTTGCCGGCCGTGGCGGCCGCGGCGAGCGCGCCGTTGCCGACCAGGCAACGCGCTCCGGTGCCAGCCGGGGAGGACGCTCCGGTGCCGGCCACGGAGGCCGCGGCGTTGCCGACCAGGCAACGCGCTCCGGTGCCAGCCGGGGAGGACGCTCCGGTGCCGGCCAGAGACGGGGCTCCGGTTCTGGCCGGGGAGGGCCTACCGCTGTCTGCGCGGCCGGGCGCGCCGGTGCCTGCGCGGCTAGGCGCGCCGGTGCGGATCGAGCCTGGCACGTTAATGGAAAAGCTGATCCCGCTGAATCTTGTCGAGCCTTATCTCACCGGCCTGCGTTCGGTGATCGCCGGATTTGCGTACCGCGCGGTGGACGCCGCGTTTCCTGGGCCGGCTTGGCTACTGGAGCCACCCGAAGTCCCAGCCGCGGACGCCGGGCCTGCTGCCGACGCGCCTGACTTCTGGGTGCTGCGGTGGCACGCCCTGGAGATGCAGACCTACCTGGCTCCCCGTCCGCCCGGTGACACCCCTCGCCAGCAGCACGGCGAGGCGGGCCTCGCCGAGACCAGCCGCGCGGCCTTCGAGCTGTTCATCGAGCCTGGCCCTATCCCGGTCGGTACCGAGATGTACCGGGTCACGCCGACGGGGGAAGAATTCTTCGCCCGGCATGACGGGCAGGCGTGGCTCCGGCCCACGCCGGAGGGCTGACCGGTGCGGTACAGGCTGATGGCCACCTATCGCGGCGTCCCCTACGAGGCAGGGGTCGGTCCCACTGACTCCGACATCGTCCTGTTTGCCGCCTGCCCGCCCCCCGAAGACTTGGGGTTCCAGCCCGCGAAGGGGCACTGGCGTAAGCCGGTGAACAGGGCAGAGGTGGATGCGGTCTGGGAATCGCGCCCCTCGGGAAGCTTCCGTGGCGAGCCGTGCCTGGTACTCGACGACCTGGGCGAGCAACTGCACATCGGCTACCTCGGCCACGATTCGGACCAGGCCGAACGGCTCGGGTACTGCCAAGTGGAGCCGGGTGTGTTCGAGGTGCTGATTGCTCGCGAGGAAGTGACTGGCATCACCGAAGAACGCATTGACCGGCCCTACCCGGTGTCGCATCAGATCTGGCCGGCGGCTACCGCGGAATCCGATGTGATGCGTTCGTACGTGGAGCCGGCCGCGAAGGAACCGGACGCCGGGCCGATCCCCTCGCAGGCTGAGCCCTTCTCCTCGCAGGCTGAGCCCATCTCCCCGGACGCTGCGGCGCTGGTTCCACCGCCCAGGAGCAGGCACGGCGGGTCGGCCGCGGGGCCGCCCCGCGCACAGACACGGCAGACCTTCGCCGAACTGGTCGACCTGGCCGCGATGCCGCAGGACGCCTACGCGGTGGACGAAGAGGTTGACGGCGCCATGTGCCTGATCAGGACAGATAGCGGTTTCGAGGTGTTCAGCGCGTCGGACGGAGGTAGACACGAGATGCGGCTCTTCGACGACGAGGAATCCGCCTACTTCTACCTGTTCGGCCTGCTGGCGGCGGAGGCGGTACGCGACGGGCGCCTGGTTCCGCCGTCCAGCTAACCCCCGGCCCTGAGCGTCAGGCGCATCGACCAGGGTTGCGCATGGCGGCTACACAGGTAAGAAAGGACCACATGAGTACGCCGGAGCCGTCGCCGCCGGAAATGGCCGCCGACTTCGCCCCCCGACTCACCGAGCTCGTCGGCAACCCGCTGTACAGCGACGTGTGGGCCGATCCGGCATTGAGCCCGCGCGATCGGAGCATCGCAACCGTCGCCGCCTTAATCACCCTCAACCGGCCCGAGGAGCTGTCTTTCCACCTCCGCCTAGCCCGCGACAACGGGGTGACCCGGGACGAGCTTGCCGCTCTCATCACCCATATCGCGTTCTACGCCGGCTTCCCCGCGGCGATCTCCGCATCGGCGATCGCGGCACGTACGCTGACAGACTGACCACAGTTGTACGCGCCGATGCCGGGTTCCCCTCCAACGAATCCTTGGGGTGCGGCTCCGCTGGAGTGAGCCGTATGTCGCAGCCGATAGCGCATCAGCCAGCCCCGCGACGTCATCCCCAAGTCGCATACGGGACATTCCAGGCAAACCGTACTCCGGCCGGGTAGCTATGCATCCGGACGGCGACGTGAATGTGAAATTACCCCCCNNCCCATCGGTGGTAGGCCACGCCACATTCATTTTGGGCTGGCACCCGGCCGGGAACCGTCCGTGACTGCGTGCGGGTTCAGCGTCCCGGATCGCGGGTCATCAGCTGGAGCGGCGGGGCGCCTAGCGGGCTTATCTCTTCGATGGTGTCGAAGCCGAGGCGCTGGTAGAGCCGCGCGCAGCGGGCGTTGGACGCCTCGAGGTACGCCGGGATGCCTTCGCGGTCGCAGCGGTCGAGCATCGGCTCCAGCAGCGCGGTCCCCAGGCCGCGACCCTGGGCAGCCGGGACGACACCGATGTAAGGGAGGTAGTAATGCGGCCGACGCAGGTGACGTCGTTCCATGCCCATCAGCACGCCCAGAGCGCGGGGCGTCCGGCGGCGAAAGGTCCGCAGGTAGCCGGGCCCGTAGACGACCTGGACACGTAGCGGCGTACGCCACTGTCCGGGCGGGAGGATGAGCGCGACGCCGACGGTGCCTGTGCGGTCCGTGACGGCGAAGCTGAGACCGTGCTCGAGCACGATGTGCCGGGCCTCGATCGCGAAGTAGCGCTGCAATGCGGCGGCACGAGTCGCGTCGTTCGGCAGTAGCCACGAGAAGACGGGGTCGTCGTAGAACGACGCGGCCAGCGCGCCGCTGACCTCGCGCCAGTGCGCCCGCTCGACCGCAACGACGTCGAACCGTTCCACCGTTCTCCTCCGGATCAGCGCAACTTGACAGTGGCTAGTCTTGGTCAACCAGACAGACTTGTCAATGGCTAGATCGGAGTACCCTGATGGTGATGCCCAGGAGCGCCCTTCGTCCCTATCACCACGGCCGGCTGCGTCAGGCCGTGATCGAGGCCGCCGTGCAGGAGGTAGAGGCGGCTGGCGCCGGTCACCTGAGCATGCGCGAGATCGCCCGGCGAGCCGGCGTCTCCCATGCCGCCCCGGCATACCACTTCGGCGACAAGGCCGGGATCTTCACTGCCATCGCCACCGAAGGATTCCGCCTCATCACCGAGCGGATCGCCCCGGTGACCGGCGGCCCTGACGGCTTCATCCAGGGCGGCGCGGCCTACGTTGGCTTCGCCGTCGAGCACCCAGGCCACTTCGAGGTCATGTTCCGGCCGGACCTCTACCGAGCCGACGATCTCGACCTCATCGCCGCGCGGGACGCCGCGTTCGGTGTCATGGTCGACTCCGCCCGTGCCGCGGTCGCGGCCGGTGAGGCGGACGACATAACCGGGCTGGTGGTCGCCGGATGGTCGGCGGCGCACGGTTTCGCCACCCTGTGGCTGCACGCCAACCTCCAGGACAAGCTGGGAACCGACCCCGCTGCCTTCGCCGCCACGTTCGCCGGCGGCCTCGTCACCCTAGGCGAGATCGCCCGACGGCAGCAGCTCTGAGCTAATAACGCACGGTGATGCGCCGCATGACGCCGTCGATCCTGATCCGGCCGCCGTAGGGAATGACAAGCTGCGGATCGGTGTGCCCGAAATCGACGTCGAGGACCACCATCGCGTCCGGGGCGTACTCGTCCAGCGCTCGGAGCACGGCCTCCCGCTGATCGCGGAGGTAAGCATCCTTCTCCGCCGCGGTTGTCTGGCGATCGAGCGACCAGGCCTTCGGCCTCGCGAAGAGCACGGCGGGAAACACGCCCAGCAGGCCCCGTTCGCCCATAGCGCGCAGGATCCGGTACACCTCGGTGGCGGACGGCATCTCCTCGCTGGTCTCCAGGAACAGCACCCCGTCCCGGCAGTCTTGTGCGGATGGGATCGCCTGGCCGGCCATGAGCAGCCCGGCGATCACTTCCAGGCACCCGCCCCAGCTGGTGCCTTCGACCACCCGGCCGGCGTTATGCCAGCTCCAGCCGTCGCAAGGCTGCATCTCAGGCTCGGACTCGAAAGTCGCCGGGTCGGACCAGTCCCTTTCCACATCGCTGTACGCCGCGACCGGAGCGATTTCATACTCACCAGAGGTGAAAAGTGCCGCCCGCAGCGACGCCTCGGTGGCCGGGTGCATCGCGCCGGGCCGCCCGAACTGGACCATGACGCAGCCGCCGTAGGTTGCGGCGATGCCGAGCTGCCAGAGGTACGCGAGCAGGCAGGTGTTGTCGCTGTAGCCGAAGAACGGCTTGGGGTTCGCCCGCAGCAGGTTCGCGTCCAGGTACGGGAGCACCCGGATCTCGTCTTCGCCGCCGATGCTTGTGATCACCGCCGCGATGTCGGGGTCGGCGAAGGCGGCGTGGATATCAGCCGCGCGTTCGGCTGGCGCGGAGCCCATCTGCCTTGTTGTCGGGTACTCGACCGGGATCAGGCCAAAATCCTCGCGGAGCCTGCGCAGGCCGAGTTCGAACGGCCGGGGGAAGATCCCGGGAAGACCTGCCGATGGAGACAGGATCGCCACCCGGTTGCCCGGCCTTGGTTTCGGAGGGTAAGCCGGATCGGACATGCCCGCACCCTAGCGAAACGTAGCCAACCTGCTCGCGCAGGCAACGGAATGTAGCTGAGAATCCTGGGATTTCGCCAAGGGTTAGTGAAATTTACACACATCTGCCTCCCAGCCGGTTATGGTGCAATTGCCGACGGGGCTGACGGTCCCCCGCTCCCCAGCAGCCCCGTCGGCACATTACGGTTGTACCGTGGCGGGCATGACGGGTGCCGCTAGCCCGCGAACTCTGCTCGTGACGGGGGCCGCGAGCCTCGCCGTCCGCGAGCCGCTCACCGGTCCTCGCCGTCCGGCGCGGGTGATCGCGGCGGGCCCCGCCGCGGTGTACCTGGAACTCCCTCCGCCCGCCCCCGAGCCGCGCGTGCTCGTGGTGGCGGCAACCGGTACGTCCCGGCTGCCGAACTCCATCGCCATCGCGCCCGCGGGCCTGGACCGCTTCGTTCCCGGCGCAGTGACCGGCGAGGCCTGGATCGGCCGCGGCACTGTCCAGGCGGGCGAGCTCACGGTCCGCGTGCTGCGATGGTGGGATCCGTCTCCCGTCCTCGGCCCGCTGTCCCGTGCCCGGCTTGAACAGGGCGCGACCGCCCTGCACCGCGCATGCACATCGTCCGGCCGCGGTCCGAGCCTCGCCGACCACGACGACCCGGCCACGCTGGCCGCCTGCTGCGCGGACGGCGACCTGGCGGGCGCGGTGGAGGCGGCTGAACGGATGGTGGGCCTCGGCCTGGGGCTGGTGCCGGGCGGAGACAACATGATCAACGGACTGCTGCTGGCGCTGCGGCTGCTCGGCGGCGCCATCTCTGGCGGGACCCGGGCGGTCTGGCTGGCGGACTGGCTGGGCGCCGCGGTTACCTCCGACGCATCGCGGCGGACCACATCGCTTGGCGCCACGCTGCTGCACTGCGCGGCGCATGGCCAGGCCTCCGCGGAGGTATCCGCCGTACTTCGCGGCCTGGCTGGCCAGGAGTCGCTCGCGGCGGCCGCGAAGCTGTTGCTTGCCACCGGCCAGGTGCTGGGCAACGGCCGCGCACTGGGCACCAGCCAGACCCTAGGCACCAGCCAGACCCCAGGCACCAGCCAGACTTCAGTCGCGGGCGAGGCGCCGGGCGCGGATCTGGCCTGGGGCCTGGTGACCGGCTGCCGCGCCGCGCTGGCGCTGGCCCTGCCCCCGCGCTGAACCTGCCCCTCGCCGCGCTGGCGCTGGCCCTGCCCCCGCGCTGAACCTGCCCCGCGCCGAACCTGCCCCGCGCCGAACCTGCCGGGAAGCCACGCGAGTGCCGTCCGACAGAATGACGCCATGCCAATACCGCTCACCGGCACGCAGTATGAGATCTCTGCGGGCGGCTACACCGCGACAGTGACCGAGCTCGGCGCAGGCCTGCGCGAACTGCGCCACCACGGCAAGCCGCTGCTGACCGGCTACGAGGCCGACCAGCTGCCGCCAGCCGCCGCGGGACAGCTACTCGCCCCCTGGCCAAACCGCGTCGACGGCGGCCGCTACTCGTTCGATGGGGCCCAGTTCCAGCTGGATCTCAGCGAACCCGCCGCAGGGAACGCGATCCACGGCCTGACCCGATGGGCGAACTGGACGCTAGCGGCCCGCGACGAGAACCGCGTGCTGCTGCGCCATGTCCTGCACGGACGGCCGGGATACCCGTTCTGCCTGGACCTTGAGGCCGAATACCGGCTGGACGCCGACACCGGGCTGCGGGCCCAGGTGACCGCCCGCAACGCCGGCCGCGGCCCCGCCCCCTACGGGACGGGATCGCACCCGTACCTGACCACGGGCACACCGGTCATCGACGAATGCGAGCTGATGCTCCCGGCGGCGCGCTGGCAGCCGGCCGACCAGCGGGGCATCCCCACCGGACCGACCGAAGACGTCAGCGGCACCCCGTTCGACTTCCGCAGCCCTCGCCCGATTGGCGATGTCCGCCTCGATCACGCGTTCACTGCCCTGCATCGCGGCCAGGACGGCCGAGTCCGGGTCCGGCTCACCGGGCCGCAGGGCGGCCTCTCCCTCTGGGCCGGCGAGGGCTACCGGTGGCTGCAAGTGTTCACCGCTGACCCGCTCGATCCGTCGCATCGCAGGCGCGCCCTGGCGGTCGAGCCGATGACCTGCCCACCGAACGCCTTCGTCACCGGCGCCGACCTGCTCATCATCGAGCCCGGCGACAGCGTCCAGCATTCCTGGGGAGTCGAGGCGCTGACTCAGCAGACGTGAGCGGCGATTGCCAGAGCGCACTCCCGCGCCCCGGTCCGGGTGGTGTCGACCGCAACGTCGTAGCTAACTCCCACGTGCACCAGATCCGCCTGGGACGCGGCCATGCCGACGACGCGATCACTGCGCCCCAGCTCACGCCTTGCGGCGACCTCGCTGTCGCAGCGAACCCCGACCCACAGCACGCCGAGCCCATCGAGACCGGCGCGCCACCTGTGCTGAGAGCGGGCACCGCCCAGGAACGCCTCATCGATGATGACCCGCGCGCCGGCCCGGGCCATGGCGGCGATGCCGCCGATCCACGCCTCTTCAAGCGCGCGGAACGCGGGGCCGACGACAATCTGCCCGTCCGGCCTGAGCTCAATGCCGCCGCTCGCCCGCACCGACGGCGGCAACGCCTCGATGAACGTGTCGACGCCGAACGTCAGCCACGGCTCCGCCAAGATCAACTGCAACTCACGGGCAATGGTCGACTTGCCTGAGCTGGAGCCTCCGTTGAGGACGATCACCTCGATGGGCACGCTCCGATCGTAACGAGCCAGCCCATGCCGATGATTTTTATTCCGAACGGCTCCGGCTCAACCCTGGTGCACTCCGCGCGATTCCATCGCCTTGGTAACCCGCGCCAGGTCTGCTGGCGTGTCGACATCGTCGGGGCTGCCGGTGTCCCCGCACTCGACCAGGGTGACGAGGTCGCCCCGACTGCGCAGGAACGCGCGCGCCCCCACGTCACCGACCGATGCGGCGATCACCTCGGGCCAGTGCTCGCGTGCGATGAGCACCGGGTTACGCGGCTGGCCATCGTAGGCGGCTACGGCCACGCTGGCGCCCTCGTGATGGGCGGCAATGAGCCGCCGGACGGCCTGCGAGCCAACCAACGGCTGATCCGCCAGGGCGATCACGACCGCCAGGGCAGCCTCGGGCAATGCCGTGAGCCCGGCGACCAGCGATGAGCCCATGCCGCTGCGCCAGTCCGGATTGTGCACGATCAGCGCACCGAGCGGCTCGACAGTTGCCGCGCCGGTGACCACCACTATCGGGACCGCGCCGCCGGCCCTGAGCATGGCAACACCCCGGTCGACCAGGCTCTCTCCGGCTATCTCCACCAGGGCCTTAGGACGGCCGAGCCGTGTCCCCTTGCCCGCGGCAAGCAGCACGCCCGCAACACGTGTCCGCATGATCACCAAGGGTACCCGAGTGGATCATGCGCCAGCGCGAGAGATAGCAGTGCCCATTGATCGCACTAGCAGCACTAAGTACACTAAGGACATGACGAACACTAAGGAACGCCGCCCGCAGGCTCTCCAGGCCATCCTGACCCGGAAGAACATCGAGATCACCTGCACGCTCATCTTCGAGGACGAGAGCGCCAGCTACCCCGGAGTTCAGTCTGTATCGATACGCGGAGCGCAGCGCGAGATAACAGGCTGGCTCGTCGAACACGGTTATGCGCCAGCAGGCCGGTGGTCGGACGAGGCTGTAGAAGACGCAGACGGCTACTTCGAGTGGGTGCGCCCGTTCAAGCCAGGACCCGACGCGGACTTGAGGATCACGGGTATATGGCTCGTTGATCCTTACCAGCAAAACGGCGAAGGCGCGGCGACCTGACCGGTAGACGGGCGGCCCTGAGTCCGGTGCCGGGTGCGAATCGAGGCCCAGCATGGCAGGATCGCACTCGGGGTCCAGCGGGGAATCGGGTCGTGAGCGAGAGCAGGACGGTGACGGTCGCGTTGTCGGCAGGCGGGCCGACGACGGTCCGCAGGCGCCTCGCAAGCCTGGGAATTCCGGCGATCGCGGCCATCTATGCGCTGTCGGCCGGTATCTGCTGCGTGCTCGCGGCGACTGGCCACGCTAAGTTCACCGATCTGCACGTCTACCGAATGGGCGGGGAAGCGGCGCTGCACGGCGCCAATCTCTACCACCTGTCGTTCGCCGGGCTGCCGTTCACCTACCCGCCGTTCGCGGCTGTCGTCTTTGCCGCCTCCGCGGTGCCGCCCTGGGCGGTGGCGGCGACGCTGCTGACTGCCGGGAGCGTGATCGCGCTGCCGTTGATGCTCTACCTGGCGCTTCGGCTGCTGCCGGTGGCGTCCTGGCTCGACCGGCGAGACGCTTGGCGACTGGCGCTTGCTATGGCTGCGGCAGGAATCTGGCTCGAGCCGGTGCGAACCACGCTGGGCTATGGCCAAGTCGACCTCTTCCTGGCGGCCGCAGTGCTCTACGACCTCAGCCTGCCGGACACATCGCGACGCAAGGGCATGGCCATAGGCCTGGCAGCGGGATTCAAGCTGACACCGGCGATCTTCGTGCTCTACCTGCTCATCACCCGCCGCTACCGGGCGGCGGCGACCGCCGCCGCGGTCTTCGCGGCCACTGTCATCGCCGGATTCGCGGTGATGCCCGGCAGTTCGGCGCACTACTGGGATGCCACCTTCCTGAATCCGGGACGGGTCAGCCCAGTCCAAAACGAGGAGAACCAGAGCCTGCTGGGGGCGCTGTCACGGACCTTGCACACGCCTCGCGTGGGGGCCCCTTGGCTGATACTGGCGATTGTGGTGGCGCTGGCCGGGCTGGCGCTCGCGGCCCGTGCCCAGCGCCGGGGCGACGAGGCACTCGGCTTCTCCCTCTGCGCCGTCACCGGACTGCTCATCTCGCCCATCTCCTGGACTCATCACTGGGTCATCGCCGTGCCCGCTCTCCTCCTGGCCGCCCTAGCCCTCTACCGGGACCAGAACAGGAAACCGCTGACCAGGATCCTCGGCATGGCGGCCATCGGCGCGCTAGCGGTTATCGGATGGACAAGACTCGCGCGCGAGGTACCCGGCTCGCACTGGCTGCACCTTTCCGCTCTCGGCATCATCGACAGCGAGGTCTACGTGCTCGCCGGACTAGTCGCCCTGGCACTAGCCGCCTGCCCGGTCGTCTTCGTGCGCCCGTTCAAGCCCGGACCCAAAGCGGACTTGATGATCACGCGTTTACCGCTCATTGCTCCCTAACGGCACAACAGCGAGGGTGGCGGCGCCATGGCTGATGTTGCCGCCGGTGATGCTTGCCGCCGCCGAGGTCACTCCCATGTGGGAACCCCGGTACGTGCTGTTTTGCCTTCCCGGGCTCGTCCTGCTGGTCGTGGCCGCCGTGGCACGACTGCCCGACCGGCCTGCGCTGGTGGTCATGTCCTTGATACTGGTCGGAGTACTCGCGACGCAGCCGCTGGTAAGGCCCGCGGTGGCGGCCGACGACCTGCGCGCCGTCTCCCGCTTGCTGCAAGTCCAGGCCCATCCCGGCGACGCAGTGGTCTTCTCGCAGATCGGGCGGCGGCTGATCAAGGACGCCTACCCGGCCGGCTTCGTGCACGTCCGCGACGTCGGGCTGGATACCTCGCCCGCGCACAGGAATGCCCTGTACGGGCTGAACGTCAGCCCGTCAGTCCTCTACCAGCGGCTAGCCGACGTGCACAGGCTCTGGGTGATCAGTTATCCCACGCAGCATCCGGGCAGGTTTTACGGCACAACATTCGCGCCCGACGCCTTCTGCGCAATGCAGACCTGGCAGTTCCGCGGCTCTACGGTGACCCTCTACCGCGCCTGCCAGTAACGCGAGGATCAGCCGTGGATGCGGCCGTCGGTCTGCATGAGCGGTCGGCCGGAGCCGCCCCAGCGGAGCTGGATGAGCTCGGCCGCTACCGATACCGCGGTTTCCTCCGGCGTGCGGGCGCCGAGGTCGAGGCCGATCGGCGACCGCAGCCTGGCCAGCTCGGCTTCGGACATGCCGAGCTGACGCAGCCGCTCGATCCTGTCGTCATGGGTCCGCCGGCTGCCCATCGCCCCGATGTATCCGGCCGGCGTGCGCAGCGCCACCTCGAGCAGCGGCACGTCGAACTTGGGGTCGTGGGTCAGCACGCAGATCACTGACCGGGTGTCGACGTCAACGCTCGCGAGGTAGCGGTGCGGCCAGTCCACTACGACCTCGTCCGCGTCGGGGAACCGGGCGCGGGTGGCGAACAGCCCGCGGGCATCGCAGACGGTGACGCGGTAGCCGAGGAACTTGCCCACCCGCGCCACCGCCGCGGCGAAGTCGATCGCGCCAAACACCAGCATCCGCGGCGGCGGCGCGAACGAGTTGACGAACACGCTCAGCTCATCGCCGAGCCGCTCCCCGTCCGCACCATAGCGCCGCACGCCGGTGAGCCCCTGCGCCAGCATGCCGCGGGCATCGTCGTCCACGGCGGCGTCAAGCCGGTCCCCCGAGCCCAGGCTGCCCGGCGCACGGGGCGCATCCGGGGCCACGCTGCCCGGCGCACGGGGCGCATCCGGGGCCACGCTGCCCGGCGAACCGGACGCATCCGTGGCCACGCTGCCGGGCGCGTCCGTGGCGATGCCGGTCCCCCAGATCACCCGCCGCGCCCCGATGTGACCCGGCCCGGCGATCACGGTCGCGACAGCCACCGGCTCACCGCGTTCCACCGCGGCCGCCACCTCGCCCAGCTCGGCGAACCGCTCCTTGTCTATCCGCTCGACGAACACGTCGAGGATCCCGCCGCAGGTCAGGCCGACCGCATAGGCGTCGTCATCGCTCACGCCATAGGTCTCGAACACCGGAACGCCGGTCTGCGTCACCTCGCGGGCGAGCTCGTACACGGCGCCTTCCACGCAGCCGCCCGAGATGCTGCCGATCACCTCGCCCGCATCCGAGACGGCGAGCGCGGCTCCGGCCTCCCGCGGCGCGCTGCGGTAGGTACGCACGAGGGTGGCCAAGCCGAACGTCTCGCCGGAGTCCCACCACTTCGTGATCGGTTCGAGGATGTCGCGCACATGCCCAGGTTAAGCGGGGATGGCCCCGGACGCGAGTGGGCACGGGACACAAATGCCTCGGACAGAAGTGCCCGGGACGCGGACGCGCGGGACCGGCTATTCGACGATCTTGGAGATGGGGATCTCCAGGATGTCCCGCGCCCCGGCTGCCTTGAGCGCCGGGATCAGCGTGTTCACCCCGCTCTTCGGCACGACCGTCTCCACCGCGTTCATCTCGCCGCGGGCCAGCGTGGTGATCGTCGGCGAGGACATGGCCGGCAGCATCGCGGTCACCGCCTGCAACTGCCCGGCGGGGACGTTCAGCTTGAGCAGCACCATGCCCCTGGCCTGGATCGCGCCGCGAAGCAGCAGCGCGATGTCCTCCATCGCGGCCCGCTTGGCCTCGTCTTCGTAGGCCTCCCGGTTGGCCACGAACTCGGTGTAGCTGGTCACCAGGGTGTCCAGCACGCGCAGCCCGTTGCGGCGCAGCGACGAGCCGGTCTCGGTCAGGTCGACGATCGCGTCGACGATGTCGGGGACCTTTGCCTCGGTGGCACCGTAGGACGTGACCACCATCGCCTTGACCCCGTGAGAGTCCAGGAAGCGCCTGGTCAGCGACGGAAACTCGGTGGAGATCCGGACGCCGTCCGGCAAGTCGGTCACCGACTGCCAGGGAGCGCCGACCGGCACCGCCAGCACCACCTGCACCGGCCGCGAGGTCGCCTTCGAGTACTGTAGCTCGCCGAGCGAGACGACATCCGCCTCGGTTTCGGAGATCCAGTCGCGGCCGGTGATGCCGATGTCGAAGAGCCCGCGCTCCAGGTAGGACGGGATCTCCTGCGGGCGCAGGAAGCGCACCTTATCGATCCGCGGGTCGTCGATCGAGGCGTGATAGTCCCGGTCGGAAGACCGGCGCACGGTCAGGTCGGCCGCGTCGAACAGATCAAGCGTGGCTCGCTCCAGCGAACCTTTGGGAAGGACAAGGGAAAGCACGATCAAGGCCTTTCATGCCGATCGGACGGGGGGCGTGCACGTGGAGGGGCGGGACCGTGCATGTGGCGTGCCGGGGGGGCCTGCTCGGGCAGCCGACGTTCGGCAGAGCCGACAGTCGGATGAACGAGTGGGTGCTCCCGGTGCCCTGGCCGGTTTAATGTCGGGGCGCGTTGCCCGGCACGCCGCAGCGGATGGTGCGCAGCACCAGCGCGGTATCTAGCGCGGCCACTGTCGCCTCCCATCCTTTGTCCTCGTGACTACCCGGCAGACCGCACCGGTCTCTAGCCTGCTCCAGGCTGTCACAGGTAAGCACGCCGTTACCCACCGGGGTGCCGGCGTCGAGGGCTGCCCGCGTGAGCCCGGCGGTGACCGCGTCGCACACGTACTCGAAGTGCGGGGTACCGCCGCGGATCACCGCGCCGAGGCAGACCACCGCGTCGTGCCGCCTGGCCAGCTCGGCGGCGACCACCGGCAGCTCCACCGCGCCCGCCACCCGCAGCACGAGCGGCCGCTCGATCCCGCACGCCCGGGCGGCCGCCACCGCCCGCACGGTGAGCGAGTCGGTGATCTCCGCGTGCCAGCGGGTGGCCGCGATCGCCATGCTGAGCCCGGCGGCATCCACGGTGGACGCGCCCGGACGGCCTTCCCCGCTCAACGTGCCTCGGCTTGCGCGGGTGGGCCGCCGGCACCGTTCGGCAGAAAAAGATCGTCTATTTGATGTCCGAGCCGGTCCCTTTTCGCGGTGAGGTAGCGGATATTTTCCTGGGTGACGAGGACGGGCAGCGGGAGGCGGCCGGCCACCTCGATGCCGAATCCGGACAGCCCGCTGACCTTGGCCGGGTTGTTGGTGAGCAGCCTGATGGAACGTACGCCCAGGTCGGCGAGTATCTGCGCGCCGGTGTAATACTCCCGGGCGTCGGCGGGCAGGCCGAGCTCGAGGTTGGCGTCCACCGTGTCGGCGCCGGCGTCCTGGAGGTTGTAGGCCTGTAGCTTGCTCAGCAGGCCGATGCCGCGGCCCTCGTGCCCGCGCAGGTAGAGCACGGCGCCGCGGCCCTCATGGGCGATCGCGGCCATCGCGGCGGCGAGCTGTGCCCCGCAGTCGCAGCGTCGCGAGCCGAATACGTCGCCGGTCAGGCATTCGGAGTGCACCCGGGTCAGCACATCCACACCGTCGCCGAGATCGCCGAGCACCATGGCGACGTGCTCGGTGCCGTCCACCGAGTTGAGGTAGCCGAACGCCTGCCACTCGCCGTACGCGTTGGGCAGCCTGGTTTCCACGACCCGCTGGACCATCCGCTCGGTGTGCCGCCGGTGCTCGATGAGCTGAGAGATCGAGATCAGCGCAAGGCCGTGCTCGTCGGCGAACGCGCGCAGCGCCGGCAGCCGCGCCATCGAGCCGTCGTCGTTGACCACCTCGGCCAGCACCCCGGCCGCCGGCAGGCCCGCCATCCTGGCCAGGTCGACCGCTGCCTCGGTGTGCCCGGGCCTGCGCAGCACCCCGCCGTCGGTGTAGCGCAGCGGGAAGATGTGGCCGGGACGGACCAGTTCGTAGGGCTCGGTCGCGGAGTCCACCAGTGCCCTGACGGTCCTGGCCCGGTCGGCCGCGGAGATCCCGGTGGTTACGCCGTTCCTGGCGTCCACGCTGACCGTGAACGCGGTCCGCATCCGCTCGTTGTTCTCGGTGGTCATCAGCGGAATCTGCAGCCGGTCTAGCTCCTTCCCCGGCAGCGGGACGCAGATCACCCCGCTGGTGTGGCGGATCATGAAAGCCAGCAGCTCGGTGTTGGCCTTGCTGGCGGCGAAGATGATGTCGCCCTCGTTCTCCCGGTCCGCGTCGTCCACCACGACAGCCGGCCGGCCTGCCGCGATGTCCTCGATCGCCCGCTCGACGCTGTCAAGTCGGGTGCCGTCCGGGGCGAGCGCTCCGCTAGGGTCTTGCGCGCCGCTGAGGTCTTGCGCGCCGCTGAGGTCTTGCGCGTCGGCGGTCATGACCGCGCGCTCCCGCCGAGCAGCTTCTCCACGTATTTGGCGATCACATCGACCTCCAGGTTCACTGTGTCGCCGGGCTGCTTACGGCCCAGCGTGGTGCGATCCAGGGTTTCCGGTATCAGGCTGACCTCGAACCAGGGCAGGCCGCCGGCTGCGCCCTCTCCTGTCGCGGTGATCGTCAGGCTCACCCCGTCCACGCTGACCGAGCCCTTCTCCACCACGTATTTGGCCAGGTCATCGGGCAGCGAGACGCGCACGACGTCCCAGTGATCGGCGGGGTTACGCGAGACGATCGCGCCGGTTCCGTCCACGTGACCCTGGACCAGGTGCCCGCCGAGCCGGCCGTCCAGCCGCATCGGGCGCTCCAGGTTGACCCGGCTGCCCGGGCCCAGGTCGCCGAGCGAGGACCGGGTCAGGGTCTCGAGCATCACGTCGGCGGTGAACGTCCCGTCCTGCATGCCGGTCACGGTGAGGCAGACGCCATTGATGGATAGCGAGTCGCCATGTGCGGCGTCCTGGGTGACCAGCGGCCCGCGCACCGTTATCCGCGCGGCGTCGGTCAGGCGCTCGACGCCGACCACCTCGCCGAGCTCTTCTACGATCCCGGTATACATTCGCGTTCCTCCTCGGGCCGTCATGAAAGCGGCTCCGGGGGGACGTTCGGGTCACGCGCGGACGCGTGAGCGCGGCCGTGACGGCCGCGCGCGTGCTTCCTCCCATCCGGACTTTCACCGTCGGTCCTGGAATTTCACCAGGTCAACCGGCCGACGCTTTCGTGGTCCCGTTCGTGACGGCACCACTGAGCGCTGTGGCCGGGTCGCGGACTTTAACCGCCGGCTCGGAGTTTCACCGACCCCGGAACACGCATTGCTCCGTTAACCAGTGTGCCACGAGCGGTATTCCGTGTATGCACCCTGGTGTCCGAAGTCGTGGCCGACGCGGGGGTGGTGCTGAGCTCGGGGTCGGTT